>NZ_JAFBFD010000023.1 GCF_016909125.1 Enterococcus lemanii
TAAGCCAACCGGTTGATTGAAATCTTCAAAAGTAAGTTGTGTGTAAATTTGTGGTTTATACATCAGAGGCCTCCAAAATTGATAAAAGTGCACGGATTTTCGTGTTCTATCGTTAAAAGTATTGCATTAATTATACCAAATATCGGAGGTAAATGGCGTCGTTTCAACGTTTTTAATTTATTCAGTAGACATTATTTATCTTCAATTCAAGATTTACATTCAAAAAAAATATTGGATGGCGCTTTGGTAAACAGATGACGACAGACTTAGTTTTAGAAACAGTAGAGAACGCATTACGCAATCAGGAAATTACAAGCGACTTAATTTTACACTCTGATCAAGGTTCACAATACACAAGTGTAGCCTTTGAAAAAACACTACAAGAGAAGAATATTGCACATTCTTTTAGTCGAAAAGGATGCCCTTATGATAACGCAGGGATCGAATCTTTTCATGCCAGTATCAAAAAAGAAGAAATCCATCATCATGAGTATCAAACCTATGAAGAAGCACATCAAGCAATTTTCTGTTATATTGAAG
Organism: Enterococcus lemanii; assembly: GCF_016909125.1. GTDB lineage: Bacteria > Bacillota > Bacilli > Lactobacillales > Enterococcaceae > Enterococcus_I > Enterococcus_I lemanii. Next base: position 541 of record NZ_JAFBFD010000023.1, read on the forward strand.
GATTTTATAATCGCAAACGAATTCACAGCAGTATTAAATATTTAACCCCAATTGAAATGGAACAGCAGGCGCTTGAAATCTCTTGATCTCTTCACCTACCATTTTTTTGGCGAGAATTTCGCAGGTTTAAGACGCCATTGTTTTCATCTGTTGTCAAGCGGTTTTGGCTTGACGACAGATGGAAACAATAGGAAACTCTTCTGCAGGAAATCTCGAAAAAAATTCTCACAAATCGTGTCTAAGATATTGACTCAAATCCAGTCGTAAAACTTTTTTGGTTCATGATCTAAACAATCAATGCTGAGTAAATATTCTGGTGTTTCAATTCCGTGATAGACGCCCTTAAGCGAGCGATAATCTGGGATACCAGAAGGGGTAGAAATCCCGGCACCAGTTAAAAAAGTAATCCGGTGTGCTTGTTTGATTTTTTTAATGGCATCTGAATGACCTATTATTTTCATATTAATCACCTCATTCTCATTATACGCGTAAAAAAAGAATAATGACAAAAAATAAAAAAATTGATTATCTCAAAAAAAATTGAAAAAAAAGAAGAAAAGTCGAAAAAAGTAATAAATAAGGCGTTTTTCCAGTGAATTTCACTGGATTCTAAATTAATTTCAAATTTTCTGACAATATTCATTGACTTTTAATTTGATTAAGTATATATTATAAAAAAATTAAAAAATATCCATCTGCAAAAAGGAGACGATTTTCATGTATACGAACAACCTATTTTTATTAGTCATTATTAGGTAAAGGGCTTATAACACGGAGAAGATTTATGCCGTTGTTTGAGTCCTGTTCGTGTTTACGAGAATAGGATTCTTTATGAAAGCATCCTATTCTACCAACAAGTAGAAGGATGCTTTTTAATTTTTATTTTCATGAATTGAAAAGATAAAAGATATTGAGGGGATTGGAAAGAGTAGGAGGGAAGGTAATGGAAAACACAAAAGAAGAAAAACAGCAAAAAGAAACGTCCTATTCTGGGGCTGACCTGTTAATTAAGTGTTTAAAAGATCAAGATGTTGAAATGATTTTTGGTTATCCTGGTGGGGCCGTTTTACCGATTTATGACTCGTTGTATGATGAGGAGATTCCAAACATTTTAACACGTCATGAACAAGGAGCAGTCCACGCGGCTCAAGGCTATGCAAAAGCGACTGGAAGACCAGGTGTTGTCCTTGTAACAAGTGGTCCTGGGGCAACAAATGTGGTTACAGGGATTGCGGATGCGATGGCAGATTCAACGCCATTGGTCGTAATTACGGGGCAAGTATCTAGCCGAGTCGTTGGAAAAGACGCCTTTCAAGAAGCAGATGTTTTAGGTATTACCCTTCCGATTACAAAGCATAACTATCAGGTACGCGATGTGAAGGAACTGGAACAGACCATTATTGAAGCCTTTCATATTGCGACAACTGGACGAAAAGGCCCCGTTTTGATTGATTTGCCAAAAGATATGACAATGGAACATGCCTATAAACAAGCAGTTTGTGAATTTAAAGGGTTGAGTAGTTATCAACCGAATATCTATCCGGCAGAAAGTCAAATTGAAAAGGTCATGCAAGCTTTACACAAAGCACGTCGCCCTGTTTTATTAATTGGTGCAGGAATTACCGCTGCTGGTGGAGAAGAAGAATTACGTGCTTTCGCTGAAAAATATCATATTCCGACTGTTTCAACATTGTTGGGTTTAGGTGCTTTACCAACGTCATCGCCAGACTTTATCGGAATGGGAGGAATGCATGGTACTTATGCGGCCAATATGGCACTGTATGAATGTGATTTCTTGTTAAATATAGGTAGCCGCTTTGATGACCGTTTAGCTACGGCACCGGCTGAATTTGCGCCACTTGCAACGATTGCTCATGTTGATATTGATCCAGCTGAAATTGGCAAGGTAATTTCAACTGATATTCCAATTGTGGCAGATGCTAAAAAAGCTTTAGAAAAATTCCTAGATTATCCAACTGTTGAAACGGATTTTGCAGCTTGGCAAAACCTTTGTCAAAAACGCAAAGAGGAATTTCCTTATGTATATGAAAAAAATCACCCGACCGAAATCAAACCGCAACAAGTGATTGAAGAAATAGGCAAGATAACGAACGGTGAAGCGTATGTAATTACAGATGTTGGGCAGCATCAAATGTGGGCAGCTCAATTTTATCCTTTTACATTTGGTAAACAACTTATTACAAGTGGCGGACTTGGCACGATGGGATATGGTGTCCCAGCAGGAATCGGCGCCCAATTTGCTCACCCAGATAGAGATGTCGTTGTTTTTGTAGGCGATGGTGGTTTCCAAATGACCAACCAAGAAATGATGTTACTAAATGAATATGGTTTGAATGTAAAATTCATTTTATTAAATAATTCTTCACTAGGGATGGTTCGCCAGTGGCAAGAGCGTTTCCACAACAATCGTCGTAGTGCATCGGTCTTTGAATACCAACCAGATTTTATTAAATTATCAGAAGCTTATGGTGTGAAAGCGACTCGTCTAGATAACCCCGCAACAATTTCACAAGATTTAGTGGATGCTTTTGCTTATAAAGGCCCACAGCTCATTGAAGTAGTCATTTCAACAACCGAACATGTATTACCAATGGTGCCATCAGGAGCACCAAATCATCATATGATTGGGGTGGATGGGAAATGAGACGGGTATTAGTTGCTTTAGTCGCAAATAAATCGGGTGTATTAAGTCGAATTACGAGTGTCCTAAATCGTCGTCAAGTGAATATTGAGAGCATATCAGTTGGCGTGACGGAACAATTTGACCTTTCACGTATGACAATTGTCGTTAACGTGCAAGACAATGCGGAAGCTGAGCAAGTATTGAAACAGCTAAACAAACAAATTGAAGTGATGAAAGTTTCAGATATCACAGACGACCCCCATTTAGAAAGAGAATTGGCTTTAATTAAAGTCAACGCACCAACAACGATTCGTTCAGAAATTCAAGCAGTAATCGCGCCATTTCGAGCAGATATTGTCGATGTGGCACAAAAAACAATTATGATTCAAGTGGTTGGAACTCACGAAAAAGTCGACGCGTGTATTGAAGTTTTACGCCCATACGGTTTAAAACAGCTTGCCCGCACCGGTATTACGGGACTTGTTCGTGGTTAACATATAAAAAAACAGATAAATTGGAGGAAGAATAAATGGTTAAAGTATATTATGATGAGAGCGTAACAACGGATGAATTGAAAGGAAAAACGATTGCAATTATTGGGTATGGCTCCCAAGGGCATGCTCACGCACAAAACTTACGCGACAATGGCCATCAAGTCATTATTGGTCTACGTGAAGGGAAATCTGCTCAAGCGGCTCGTGAAGATGGCTTTGACGTTTACCCAGTAAGTGAAGCAACTAAAAAAGCAGACGTTGTTATGATTTTAGCACCAGATGAAATTCAAGGCGCACTTTATGAAAATGAAATTGCACCAAACTTAGAAGCAGGCAATTCACTCGTCTTTGCCCATGGATTTAACGTTCACTTTAACGTGATTGCTCCTCCATCTGATGTAGATGTTTTCCTAGTAGCGCCAAAAGGACCAGGACACTTAGTTCGTCGTACATTTACGGAAGGTTTTGCGGTGCCAGCTTTATACGCGGTTTACCAAGATGCAAGTGGTCAAGCGAAAGAAAAAGCATTGGCTTATGCAAAAGGAATTGGGGCAACCCGTGTTGGTGTTTTAGAAACAACCTTTAAAGAGGAAACAGAAACGGATTTATTTGGTGAACAAGCGGTTCTTTGCGGAGGCTTAACAAGTTTAATTGAAGCTGGTTTTGAGACTTTAACCGAAGCAGGTTACCAACCAGAGTTAGCTTATTTTGAAGTTTGTCATGAATTAAAATTAATTATTGACTTAATCTATGAAGGTGGCTTTAAGAAAATGCGCGATTCGATTTCAAACACGGCAGAATATGGCGATTATGTTTCAGGCCCACGTGTCATTACTTCGGATGTAAAAGACCGAATGAAAGAAGTATTAACAGACATTCAAAATGGCAACTTTGCCAATGGCTTTATTGAAGACAATGCACAAGACTTTAAAAACTTTAAAGCAATGCGTGCGGAAAGAGCGGGTCATCCAATCGAGACTGTTGGAGCAGAATTGCGTAAAATGATGCCATTTGTTCAAGGTCAAGATTAATAAATAAAAAGTGAGGGGAATCATTTGGACTACGTGACAAGCAAACAAATTAAAACGGCTCACGAAGCGCTAAAAGGAGCGGTTTTGCACACCCCTTTACAATATGACCGTTACTTATCAGAGAAATATCAATCACAAATTTATTTAAAACGAGAAGATTTACAAAAAGTGCGCTCGTTTAAATTACGAGGGGCGTATTATGCCATTCAATCAAAGAGTCCAGAAGAATTAAAACAAGGAGTCGTTTGTGCGAGTGCCGGAAATCATGCACAAGGAGTCGCCTATGCTTGTAGCGAAAGACAAATCCCAGCAACGATTTTTATGCCAATTACGACACCGAGCCAAAAAGTTAGTCAAGTTGAATTTTTTGGCGGTAAATGGGTGACTATTCGATTAGTAGGTGACACGTTTGATTTATCGGCCCAAGCAGCAAAAGAATATGCCTTTTTAGAAGGGATGCCTTTTATTGATCCGTTTGATGATCCATCAGTCATCGCCGGTCAAGGGACAGTCGCAGTTGAAGTGATGGAAGACTTTGCAAAGCTGAATTTGCAACCAGACTATGTGATGGTTGCAATCGGCGGTGGCGGTTTAATTAGTGGCGTGAGTACTTTTGTCAAAGAAGTCAGCCCCGCAACGAAAGTCATTGGTGTTGAACCAAAAGGCGCCGCTTCCATGCAAGCAGCTTTTGAAGAGGAAAAGCCGGTTGATTTAGCCGAAATTGACAAATTTGTTGATGGTGCAGCAGTGAAAAAAGTTGGCGAATTGACTTATCAACAAAGTCATAAACACGTCGATCAACTCATTACCATTGATGAAGGCCACGTTTGCCAAACCATTTTAGAACTTTACGCGAAACAAGCCATTGTGGCCGAACCAGCGGGTGCACTTAGCGTTTCTGCCTTAGAAACAATGAAGGAAGAAATTAAAGGAAAAACAGTTGTCTGCATCATTAGTGGTGGGAATAACGATAGCTCAAGAATGGCTGAAATCGAAGAACGGGCGCTCATTTATCAAGGAGTCATGAATTATTTCTTAGTACATTTTCCGCAAAGACCAGGTGCGTTAAAAGAATTTGTGAACGATGTACTAGGGCCCAATGATGATATTACTCGATTTGAATACACGAAAAAAATTAATCGTGGCAAAGGCCCAGTGATGTTAGGGGTTTTATCAAAAGAATCAAAAGATGTTCCCCCTTTATTTGACCGAATTGCTGACTTTGATCCCAATTATGTTAAAATTAACGAGAATCCAACTTTGTTTACCTTGTTAGTTTAAGAATAAAAACCGTTTAGGAAAGTAAAATATCCTAAGCGGTTTTTATTGTGTCGGCTAATTAGCAAAGAACTCCTATCCAAAGGACGATAAAAAACTTGTTTCGTTGAGAATACAAAAGGCTGTGTTATAATACAAGTAACGAATAAAAGAGGTGATGGCAGATGCAAATTCACTATCAAAATGCCCAACAAAAGACAAAGATAACGTACGGCGCATCTTTGAGTGCGAGTATTGATACGAGTCAAATTGCGGAAAAACACCTTGTTATTTTGACGAATCAGCGTTACTATGAACATTTTTTTGAAAAAATGCCAACCCTGTTTAAAAAAAATCAAATTGACTGGTATATTTGTCGCAATCAATTATATGCCAATACATTAGAAGAGTGGATGAGCCTGCTTCATTTTTTGGAGCCCTTTCCAAAGTCAAAAGAATACTTATTTATCGCTCTTGGCAATGCTGGGGTTGTTGAATTAACCGGTTTTTTACAACAAGTGAGTATTTTGTCTAGTACGTTTTGGGTAATTCCTGTCTCATTTCAAAGCTACGCACAAGCTTTGATTCCCCAGATGACAATTCAACAAAAAACAAGTCTACCCGTTTTAAAACAAATAAACTTGCCAAAAGAAATTTTTGTTGACCAGACGATGATGACTTTTCAAAATGAAGGGAAACTTGTCGACTTATGGGTTTTTATTCAAACAGCATTATTGTATGATTATTCTTTACTACAACGACTTTATCAAGAATTCCCTAATCCAAAACAGCGTCAAACGAACTCATTAGCGGCATTTATTGAAGAGTTGACACAAGCCTATGAAGAGCGAGCGCTTGAAATTCAAGCTTACGGGAAAATTTTTGAAGAAGCCTTTTATCTTACACAAAATGGTCACCTTTTGTCTGAAAACATGAAGCGATTACTGGGTTTTTTGCTTCATTTTTCTTGGAACGCGGTTGTTCAAGATTTTCCATTTCATTTTGAAAATTTTTATCATTGGTTAGCCTATCTAGGTTTTCCTTTAGAAATTCCTGAACAAATTTTCATGGCGGAATACCTAGAAAATGTGTTAAATTTATTAGAAGATAAAAGATATTTACCAATCATTACGCAAATTGGGGTGCTTGGTGATAAAAAGGCCGTCAAAGCAGCGGATTTAATCAAAGGCTTTGAAACTTATAAGCACCTCTCTCAATTTCATCTAAGGAGAAAACCAAATGACGCACAGTGAAAAAATGTTACTTGCACTTGAGCAAGAAGATTTAGCGCAAGCACAAATTGAATTAAATGAGGCACTACGAAAAGACCAATCAGAAATTTTAATGGAGTTAGGCGAAGTCTTATTTTCGATGGGGTTTTTAGAGGAAACAAAAAGCATTTATGAAACGCTAATTAAACGATTACCTGAAAATGAAGCGGATTTTTTACTACCATTAGCTGAAATTGCCATTGAAAACGATGATATTGAAGCAGCTTTTGCGTACCTAGAAAAAATCCAACCAAACAGTGAAAATTATCCGAGCGCTTTGCTCATTACGGCTGATATTTACCAAGTTTTAGGTATTCCAGAAGTTAGTGAAGCGAAACTGAAAGAAGCCGAAAAAATCTTACCAGAAGAGCCATTAATTACTTTTGCTTTAGCTGAATTATATTTTTCAAATCAACAATGGTCTAAAGCACATGAACAATACCAAAAATTACTCGCTTTAAAAATGGAAGAAGTGGCTGGCGTGGCACTTGTCGAAAGAATCGGCAATTTGCTTAGTATGCAAGGTGATTTTGAAGCGTCTATTCCTTATTTAGAAGCAGCGGTTGAAAAAAAAGAAACGCCCGATAATTTATTCCAATTGGCTTTTGTCCAGTTACAACTAAAAGAAAATGAAAAAGCGATTGAAGCACTCGATAAAATTCGGCAATTAGATCCGCAATATCAAGCTGTTTATTTATATTTAGCGGAAGCATTACAAGCAGAAGAGCGTTTAGAAGAAGCACAAGCCGTAATCGAAGAAGGGCTCAAGGAAAACCCTTATCAAGTTGATTTTTATCATTTTGCTTCAGAAAATAGTTATCGACTTCATGATAGTAAAAAGGCCGAACAATATCTGATTGATGCTTTGCAAACCGGTGAAAAAGAAGACGAAACGTTATTAATTTTAAGTAACTTATATTTATCTGAAGAGTTATACGAAGAAGCGATTGAAGCAGTTGAGGCGATGGAAAATACCGATCAACCTTATGCTTTATGGAACTTAGCGCAAGCTTACTACCAACTAGAAGAATTTGAACAAGCCGCAAAATTTTATGCTGAAGCGAGTTTTTCATTGCAAGACGAAGCCGATTTCTTAAAAGAGTATGGATTATTCTTGCGCGAAGAAGGCCGTTTAAGAGAAGCGAGTGAATATTTAGTCAATTATTTGAATTTGGAGCCAGGAGATTTAGAAGTACTGTCAATCTTAGAAGACTTACAAGAAAGGTAGGCGTGAAAGATGGCCATTGATGTAGTAGACAAAAAAAGATTTTTAACTTGGTTAATTACCCATGAGTATTTTGTTCAAAGGGAAGTTTCTTGGATTTTAAATTATTTAGTCACCCATGAAACGATTTTAAGTCGTGTTGTTTTTGTTGAAGCAGCAAAAGCAACCCCTCGAGGAATTTGTGTGAAAAGCTCAACTGTCTCTGATCAATCCATCGCTTTACATCTAGATGGACAAGTTTTTGTTGATAGCGATCAAATTTTTCATGAAATTCGTTTTAATTGGCAAAAACCACTTTATTTGGAATGTATTTTCCCTGAATCGTGGAACAATGATTTTTATTTAGCTGTTTTAGAAGACAATCCTTACCATAAATGGAATGATTCTTTGGATCTAGAGATGGTTAATAAAGTCAATCACTACTTGAAGCAAGAAGAAATTGATCTGCAAATTCAAGGACTGTATCGTCAAATTGATGAAGCCCTTGAAGAAGGCGATCAAGCAACTTTTTTAGCCTTGACGAATCAAGTGAAAGCTTTATTAGAGCAAAAAGAAGTCTTACAGTAAGCATAAAAAGAAAGCGGCAGAGCTTGTTTCTACCGCTTTCTTTTTTGTCTATTCATTTTTTAACCGAATAATTTCTTTTTCTTTCGTTTATAACTAAAGCCTTCACCGAGCACTTCATGAACATTAATGACTGAAATGAAGGCATTTTTATCAAATTCGTGAATGACTTCTTTGGCTTGAGAAATTTCTCTTGGTGTCAAAACCATGTAAATAATCCGTTTATCAATCTTTGAAAAACCCCCTTCACCATTTAGAAAAGTAATCCCACGGTCAAGTTCTTCCATTAGTTTTGGCGCGATTTCTTCATTTTTTTCAGACATAATTAAAAGTCCTTTGGCTGAATAACCACCATCTAACACCGAATCAATCACTCGCGAAAAGACGTAAGCAAAAATAAGAGTATACATCATTTTGTTTAAGTCGATATAAGATAAAGAAGCAACTAAAACAAGACTATCAAAGATTAACAAAGAACGACCAACGGAAATGCCGAAATATTTTTCAACAATACGCGCTAAAATATCACTACCACCAGTTGTGCCACCTACCCGATAGACCATCCCACTACCTACACCAGTAATGACCCCACCGAGCAAGGCAGCAATTAAAATATCATGCTCTAAATCAATGACGATAGGAATTTTTTGCCAAACAGCTAACCAAAAAGAAAGAGCCACCGTCCCTACAATCGTATAATAAAAAGTTCGAACACCTAAATATTTTCGGCCAATAAAAATTAAGGGGATATTTAAAATAAGCGTACTCAAAGCAGGGTTAATTCCAAATAGCGCCCGTAAAATTAAGGTAATTCCTGTAATGCCCCCTTCTGCTAAGTCATTTGGAATATTTAAATAAACAATCGCAAACGCAAAAATCGCGGTACCGATAATCATCACAACAAAATCTCGTAGTGTTTTAATAGAAAATAGATGTTTCATTGGCAAGACTCCTTTTCACTAACAAACTACAGTTAAATGTATCATGAAAAAAGCCCCAGGACAATTTTCTTTTTCTAGGAATTTTACTTTTCTTTTGCTAAGATAGAGCTGAGGTGCAATCAATGGAAAAAGAAAATAAAACTTTAGCTACGATGCAAAGCGAAGTCGATGATTATATTCAACAATTTAAAGCAGGGTATTTTTCCCCTTTAACGCTACTTGCTCGTCTAACCGAAGAAGTAGGAGAATTGGCGCGAGAAGTCAATCACAATTATGGTGAAAAAACCAAAAAAATCAGTGAACCGGCAAAGGAAGTAGCAGAAGAATTAACCGATGTCTTAATTACGACAATCATTATGGCCAATGCGTTAGAAATTGATTTAACGCAAGCTTTTGAAACCAATATGGCGAAGTTTCGACAACGAGACCATTTTCGTTTTGAACGAAAAGACGGAATGACAGAAGAAACAAAGAAAGGTGAGGAAAAGTGAAACTAAAAAAATTACCAATTGAATATGAAAAAGCCTTACCAATCTTAAAAAAAATTGAACAGGCAGGCTTTGAAGCTTACTTTGTTGGAGGAAGCGTGCGAGATGTTTTATTGAATCATCCCATCCACGATGTTGACATTGCAACAAGTGCTTTTCCAGCTGAAATTAAAGCATTATTTCCTCGCACAGTGGATGTTGGGATTGAACACGGCACCGTCTTGGTTCTAGAAGAGGAAGAGCAATATGAGATTACTACCTTCCGAACCGAATCTACGTATCAAGATTTTCGACGCCCCGATCATGTAGAATTTGTTCGTTCATTAGAAGAAGATCTCAAGCGGCGTGACTTTACGATTAATGCCTTTGCACTAAAAGAAGATGGGGCCGTGATTGACTTGTTTGGCGGCCTAGAAGATTTAGAACGACAAATTTTACGAGCAGTTGGTGATCCGTACGAGCGATTTCATGAAGATGCCCTTCGAATGATGCGTGGGTTGCGTTTTGTTAGTCAATTAGGCTTTACTTTAGAAGAAAAAACGAAAGCATCCATTCTTGAAAACCATGCATTACTAAGCAAGATTTCTGTTGAACGCATAAATATCGAATTTGTCAAATTGCTTTTAGGGGTGAATCGAAAACTTGGCATTGCCATGTTAATTGAAACAAAGTGTTACGACTATTGTCCAGGGCTAAAAGAACAACGCCAGGCTTTAGAGGCCTTTGCTGCTTTACCAGATCGTCCACTGCAAAATGAAGTACAAGCATGGGCGTTACTCGTTGATCAACTTGCTTTGTCAGAAAATGAAATCCGTTCTTTTTTAAAACAGTGGAAATGCTCCAACCAAATGATTCGTCAGGTGCAACAAGTGGTGTATGGGCTTCAGTGGCGCAAAAAATCAGCTTACACGGCAACTTTGTTATATGAATTGCAAGCTGAAAATATCGCTCTTATTGAAAGTTTGTTGCCTTATTATGGTAAAACGGAACAAAGTCAAAGAAGTTTAGCTGCTTATGAGCAACTTGCAATCAAGCATTTAACCGAGCTTGCGATAAATGGTCATGACCTAATGACGACATTTGAAAAAAGAGGGGGCGTTTGGTTAAAAGAGGCGTTAAGTTTGTGTGAACAAGCCGTCATTAACCAAGAAGTAGTCAATGAGCAAGCGGCTTTACTAACCTATTTAAAAACAAACCATTCTGAAGTCATTAATCTGTGAAATGTTTAACTTCAAGCGGTTTTATTTACGCTAATAGTTTGTTATGTTAAACTGAATAAGTAGTAACATACAAACAAAACTGAAGGAGCGTTTTGACATGGCAAGAGAAATGAAAGCTTTAAAATTGTTATTCCGTAATGGAGAAACATGGACGGTTGATCGTCGTTACATCGGAGACTTATGGATTAAACAAATTACCACTAGTTTTGGTCGAATCAAAGGAAGCGAATTTGTGGAAATTCACCCATGTGCTGGTTTCAAAATTGAAATCTATGCAGAAGGTGACCACGTAGCAACACACGATATCAACCTTGGTGGATTAGAATTAGGAATGTTCTCTCGTGCATTGAAATACGAAGACATCGAGCGTATGGAAATCTTATACCAAGCAGGTACCCCTGATTTGGTTTACTTCCCATACAAAGACAAATCAACAGAAGGTTTAGACAACGAATACCAATCAACACGTGTCAGCGAAAAAACAAAGAGCTTATACATCGTAATTGATCCAAATCAAACAGTTGATGATGTTTACGGTGATCACTTCGAATAAAACGCAACAAATAGGCGGAAACTTGAATTTTAAGTTTTCGCTTCTTTTTATGAAACGAGATTATGAATGGAGAAAAAATGGTAAAAAAGAACCAAGGAAAACAAACAAAAGTAAAAGGTTTGCTGTTTGGACTAATTGCTTTACTAGTTTTTACGGCAACAGCTGGTCAGATTGATTTAAGCAAATTTGATCCAAATAATTTAGAAACCATTGTTGATATCTTCAACGAACCGAAAAAAACGTACCCATCATTAGAAGCCTTACCTGAATTTGATGGCAATCATTATGTTGTTGAAATCAATCAAAATAAACCGAATTTTACAGAAGCAGAACTGAGCATACAAAAAGGTTATTGGCAACATTTTTCAAATTTAGATGCACTGAATCGAGTAGGGCAAGCTGATGCGATGTTACAACGTGATTTTATGCCCACCGAAAAACGTGGTGATATTTCAAGTGTCCGTCCTACGGGATGGAAACAAAAGAAAATGCAAAATGGCGACATGCTCTATAATCGTTCACACTTAATTGCCCATCAGTTTACAGGAGAAAACGCCAATTTAAAAAATTTGATGACAGGTACGCAATATATGAATCAAGTGACGATGAAAGAATACGAACAAGTTGTAGCCAAGTATCTCAAATCGACAACGAATCATATTCGCTATCGGGTGACGCCTTACTTTAAAAATACAGAGCTTGTGGCTCGAGGCGTACAAATCGAAGCACAGAGCATTGAAGACAATGAGGTGTCTTTTAATGTCTTTTTATATAATGTTCAACCAGGCTATACGATTGATTACCAAACGGGGGAATCAAAAGGAATATCTAAATAAAAAACTTTTTGGCAAAGATACCGGATGTATTGTATACGGTATCCGCCAAAAAGTTTTTTATTTTAAAAGTGCCTGAGGTATAATAAGAGATAAGTTTTAGATGAAAAAAGGTGAAAATGATGGATTTTTATGATTTAGGTAGTTTGTTTGTGGGAAAACAAAAAAGACAAGAACAACTGGAAGAAACAGACAGAGAATATTGGGAAATATTGTCGTTGTATCAAAATGAAAGTGCGAATGAAGGTATATCAAAAATAGCGCTTCATCCTGTTGGAAGAAAAGGTGTTTTTGAAGTTTCAAAAACAAAGCAGCTCTTTTATGTTTTTAGTGGGCAGTGCGATGTCATTGTAGAAGATAAAAAAGTTACGTTATTACCAGGCAATATTCTTTATTTAGCAGTTGAAAAAATCTATAAAATTGCACAAATTGATTCTGGTACAATGTTGGTTAAGGTTGAATTTGGAAGTTTAAAAAAATTGCAAGATTTTTTCTCAGAACCAGTCTTAAATGAAATCAAAGAAAAAGACAACCCTTATAAACAAGTTATCAATTTTGGTTACGTCTTGTTTGGCGTCAATAAAAAAGATGACCCCTCTTACTTAATCGAACGGCTGATTACAGAGCAAATCACCAATTCAAAATATTCAAAGTTAATTGTAGAGTTAAATCTAAAAATATGTTTGGTAGAGCTATTAAAGGGTCATTATCTTGTTTCACCAGAACAATATACCAAAAAGACAAAATATCAAAAAGAAGATTTTCTTGATTACATCGATATTCATTTCCAAAAAGCCGATTTACATAAGATGGCCTTATTTTTTGGCTATAATCCAAATTATTTATCGAATACTTTAAAAAAAACAACAGGTAAAAGTTTTATGGAACTTATTCAAATAAAAAAGTTAAACGTGGCAGCATCATTGTTAGCGAATCCACAAATTTCAATTGAAGAAATTATTAATTATTTGGGTTATTCCTCTTCTTCTTTCTTTTACCGAAAGTTTAAAGAGTTTTATCAAATATCACCAGGACAAATGCGAAATAAACTGTGGAAAGAGGAATAACAATCTGTTCCTTTACTCTTATTTACTAAAAATTCATTTGTTACAATTTACACAATGTGCAAGCTCGAATTGCGTAAATTGGAGGAAAATAAAATGAAAAAACAAAAAATGTGGCGAGGATTAATTGTTCCATTAATCTTAATGAGTATGGCAGGTTGTCAAAGTACCCAAGCGGCGTATCAAGCGGGAACTTACGAAGGGATTGGAAAAGGAAAAAACGGAGACGTTAAAGTCGAAGTAACCTTGAGTAAAGATAAAATCGAAAAAGTCCAAGTTTTGGAACACCATGAAACACAAGACATTGCTGAAGCAGCCTTAGAAAAAATTCCAGCTAATATTGTAAAATCACAAACAACGAATGTCGATGCAGTGGCTGGGGCTACGGTTATTTCTGATGCGATTAAAGATGGGGCAAATGATGCATTGATCAAAGCGGGTGTGGATCCAGCTAAGCTAGTTGCAAAAGAAACAAAAGAAGAAAACAAAGAAATTGAACAAATAGAAACGGATGTTGTGGTAATCGGAGCTGGAGCTGCAGGTTCGGCAGCTGCTTTAACGGCTAAACAAAATGGTGTTGAAGTCGTTTTACTAGAAAAAACAGCGAAACCAATGGGTGCAGGAACATTAGCAGGTGGGATGTTTGCGGCGGATTCTAAGCAACAAGTAGAAGAAAACGCAACCGTAGATAAAGAGTGGCTATATGACCGCTACAAAGAAGCTTCTCAAGGTCATATGAACTCCATTTTAGTACGTGAAATTATTGACAATGCTGGGCAAACGGTCGATTGGCTAAATGAAAATGGGGCTAAAATGAGTTTAGTCCAAGCGGGTGCTGGTGGCGGCTATGAACACCGCGATGCTCCGACAACTTTGCACGGGTATCAAGAAGGTGGAACCGTTGCAATTACGAATTTAGTAAACAACTTAGAGCAAGCAGGTGGCAAAGTCTACTTTAGCACTCCCGCAACCGAATTACGAACCAATAAAGAAGGCAAAGTTATTGGCGTGAAAGCGAAAAAAGAAGATGGAAGTACTTTAGAAGTGACTGCCAAATCTGTAATTTTAGCTTGTGGTGGTTATGGTGGAAATCAAGAAATGTTAGATAATTATTTAGGAACACCGAATACCCAAGGGGAAATTGCGCACAATACAGGGGATGGCTTACAAATGGCTTGGAGCGCTGGAGCAGGTAAGTACGGCACGGGTACGACACAGTACTTTTGGGAAACTTTTAAAAATGAAGAGATTGGTCAAATGGCTGAGTTAGTAGGTGGGGACTGGTTTGCGTTAAATGCATTTTCTGCTTATCCTAATTTACGTGTCAATATTTTTGGCCAACGTTTTAGTGATGAAACAGATGCGAGTTTGTATTCTGTCCATGGAGCTGAGATTGCTTCTCAACCAAAACAAACAGAGTATGTGATTTTTGACCAAGGAATGCTAGATACGATTAAAGAATCCGGAACGGTTGCAATTGAAGATACTTATGGACGTTTTGAAGGAAATCGTCAATTTTTCTATGAATTTAATGAGCCAAACGATACAGATGACTTTATTAAACGTCAAAATACGCCAACTGATTTTACACCATTATTAGATCAATTAACAAAAACAGGAGTTGTTTTTAAAGCGAATAGTGTAAGTGAGTTAGCTGAACAAATGGGGATGGATGGTGCGAATCTATCTGCTTCAGTTACGCAATATAATACAGCAAAAGCTCAAGGGAAAGATGACTTATTCTTTTCAGATCCTGAACGGATGATTTCTGTTTCAAAAGGACCATTTTATGCAGTAAAATATGTTGCTCGAAATCTTGGAACACTTGGAGGTGTACGAATCAATGACCAAATTCAAGCCGTGACACCAGAAGGCGAAGTTGTAGACAATTTATATGTTGCTGGTGCAGATGCCGGTGGAATGTACGGAAGCGCCTATGTTGATTTTGAAGGTGGGACTTTAGGATTTGCTTATACTTCAGGGCGACTTGCTGGAAAAAACGCTGCTGAATCAATTAAATAAAAAGAGTAAAAGGTAATGAAAGGTTGATACTTTCTTTACCTTTTTTTTAAAACAAAAAATTAGCTGACGTTTGAAAAGCGCAAATCATTAAGAAATGGTAAGAATTAAACGGTAGTTATTCAAAACCGAATGATTTTCATGAAAAAACGAGTCTTTTCCAATAAAATAGTTTACATTTTTGCAAATCCTTGCTAGGATAGTCATAATATTCTGAGGATTTTATCATCTTTAATTTAACGATATTTAATTCTAATTTAATGAGGGGTGCGAATATGAAGTGGAATCGAAGCTTGCCAAATGGCACAAAAGACAAACTATTTAAAGAGGCGATGCAAAGCTATCATTTGGAGAGCATCGTGAACCATCATTTTGAACATCGTGGCTATCAGCGAATCGAGACCCCACTGATTGAGTTTGAAGAAGTTTTTGAAGGAATGGACCAAAAAGCGACGTCGCGTTATCGCTTTTTTGACGAACAAGGCCGAATTGTCGTCTTGCGTCCGGATATGACTTTACCGGTTGGTCGCGTCGTTAGTACAACAGGGATTATTCCTCCTGTGCAACTCTTTTATAGTGGGAAGATTTTCCGTGTGATTAAAGGCCATTCTGGCGACTACAGTGAACAGTTACAAGCAGGAATGGAATTAATTGGCTATGAGTCACTAAAAGCCGAAACCGAGTGTTTAATTAATGCGGTCAGTATTTCGCAAAAATGTGGGATTGCTGATTTTCAAATAGAATTGGGCCATGCAGCGATTGTAGAAAGCATTGTTGTAGAACTAGGGTTATCAAATGAAGAACAGCAAGTTTTTGCACAAATCCTACAAAGTAAAAACACCCCCAATTTACTTGCTTTTTTAAAAAAATACGAAACGCACAAACTTTATCCTTTTGTTTCGCAACTCTCACGTTTATTTGGTGATTGGGAAATTTTAGCCCAAGCGCGTCAATTAACCAATCAACCAGCCATCTTGGATGCAATTTCAGAGATGGAAGCTTTAATCGCTCAAATTCACCAAGTCTACCCAGAACAAGCAATTACTGTCGATTTAGGTTTGGTTCGTGAATTGAAATATTATAGCGGAATGACCTTTAAAGGGTATACCGATCAGTCAGCAGGGAGTTTCTTTAGTGGCGGACGCTATGATCAATTGCTAACGGAATTTTCAGTGGCACCTGTTCCAGCAGTCGGGTTAGTTTTTTACCTTGATAAAATTTACAGCATTATTAATCGTCAAACAGGATGGGAAAATCCCGTTGAAACGAAAACTTTGATTCACTTTGAAGAAGATTGTTTACAAGCAGCAGAAGCCTTAATTGCTAGTGAAGCAGCGAGTCGTTTAAGCTTACATCAGAATTTAGAAGATTCGTTGCAGTACGCCAAGCAGTGGCAGATTCCGCAAGTGGTGCATGTTCAGGCAAGTGGTGTAAAATTTTATCAAGTGGAGGACGTGACCAATGAGTAAATTAACAATTGCTTTAACCAAAGGCCGCATTGAAAAAAGTACGGTTGCTTTACTTGAAAAAATCGGGATTAATTGTGATTTTTTGCGCAACAAAAATCGTAAACTTGTTTTTACTAGCCCAGATGATAAGTACCAATTTATTTTAGTGAAAGCCGTTGACGTTTTAACGTATGTGCAACAAGGAGTCGCGGATATTGGAATTGTCGGCAGCGACGTCATCTATGAAGATGGTGGCGAACATTATGAAATGCTTGATTTAAAAATCGGTCAATGTCGTTTTTGCGTGGCGTCTCAACCAAGTTATGACCCAACCGATTATCGTCGTAAAATTATTGCAACAAAATACCCTCGGACCGCTGCTCGTTATTTCCAAGCCAAAGGGGAAGATATTGAAATTATTAAAATTGAAGGTTCTGTTGAAATTGCACCACTTTTAGGATTAGCGGATGCAATTGTTGATATTGTTGAAACAGGTGATACATTACGGGAAAATGGCCTCGTGATTTTTGAAGAGATGGACGCCATTTCCACCCGTTTAATCGTTAATCAAGTTTCTTTAAAACGAAAAAAACAAGCCGTTTGTCAATTAGTTGATCAATTGGATGCGTACATTAATAAGGAAAAGGGTGATTAAATGGAGATTATTAAAGGCGATTTAAATTTTTTACTCGATACGTTAGAAAAACAACAAGCAGCGGTTGAAGAAGACCAAGTGGAAGCGCAAGTGAAAGCTATTTTAAAAGAAGTGCAAATAAACGGTGACGAAGCGGTTCGTCGCTATACAGAAACTTTTGACAAAATTAAATTAACGAATTTTAAATTAAGTGAAGCAGAAATCGAAACAGCCTACCAAAACACTGCTCCTAATTTATTGCGTGCTTTAGAAGCTGCAAAAGAAAATATTGAATCTTTTCATTTGAAGCAAAAGCAAACAGGTTTTATTGATGCTGAAAAAACGGGGGTCATTCGTGGGCAGCTCGTACTACCAATTGAAACAGTTGGTATTTATGTCCCTGGTGGTACTGCTCGTTATCCTTCTTCCGTGTTAATGAATGCCATTCCAGCTAAAATTGCCGGCGTAAAGCGAATTGTAATGGTTACGCCAGCCGATCCTGCCGGGCTACCGGATAGTTTACTCGCCGCTGCTAAAATTGCCGGTGTCGATGAGGTTTATCAAATTGGTGGGGCCCAAGCGATTGCCGCACTGGCGTATGGCACAAAAAGTATCCCTAAAGTTGATAAAATTGTTGGCCCAGGGAATATCTATGTAGCAACGGCCAAAAAGATTCTATTTGGGCAAGTGGCCATTGATATGATTGCTGGCCCGTCAGAAGTCGTTGTTTTAGCCGATGAACAAGCCAATCCTGCTTATATTGCGGCAGATTTACTTGCACAAGCTGAGCATGACGTGTTGGCGCGGGCCATTTTAATTTCTACGAGCGAAAAGGTGGCCATTGAAGTTGATGCAGCGCTTGAACAACAATTAAAAACCTTGCCAAGAGCAGCGATTGCCCGCCAAGCTTTAGCTAATCACGGTGCGCTAATTGTCGTAGAAGACGAAACCACGCAATTTGCTTTAATGAACGAAATTGCACCCGAGCATTTAGAAATTCAATTAGTTGACCCAATGAGTCACTTAAATCAAGTGAAACATGCCGGATCCGTCTTTTTAGGAGCTTACGCATCAGAACCTTTAGGTGATTATTTAGCGGGGCCAAACCATGTATTACCAACAAGTGGCACGGCGCGCTTTTTCTCACCATTAGGCGTTGAAGACTTTATTAAACGCACGGCCTTTTTATCTTATACAAAAGAAGCACTTGCCAAAGAAAAAGATGCAGTGATGGACTTGGCGATTGAAGAAGGCTTAGATGCCCATGCGCGCGCCATACAAGTTCGTTTTGAGGCGCTCGATTAACCAAACTTATCAAGTAAGGAGACGATTTGAAAATGAGAGAAGCAAGTTTAACGAGAAAAACTGGGGAAACACAAATTGAACTGTCCTTAGCTTTAGATGAAAAAAATCCGATTTGTGAAATTCAAACAGGAGTGGGCTTTTTTGATCACATGTTAACCCTTTTTGCCCGCCATAGCCGAATTAGTTTTAAATGCGTGGCCGATGGGGATTTAGAAGTCGATAGTCACCACACCGTTGAAGATGTTGGCATTGTGATTGGTCAATGTTTAAAAGCCGCACTTGGCGATAAAGTTGGGATTAATCGTTATGGGCATGAATATGTGCCAATGGATGAAAGTTTAGGTTTTGCGGCGTTAGATTTAAGCGGTCGTTCGTATTTGGTTTTTGACGCGGTCTTTAATAATCCTAAATTAGGCGATTTTGATACGGAATTAGTCGAAGAGTTTTTCCAAGCACTGGCCTTTAATGCACAAATGAACTTACATTTAAAAGTCTTATACGGGAAAAATACCCATCACCAAATTGAAGCCTTATTTAAAGCATTTGGCCGAGCTTTGCGCCAGGCGATTGAAGTCAATCCGAATATTCAAGGAGTCAATTCAACGAAGGGGGTTCTTTAATGCTAGTACTCGTTGATTATGATGCTGGGAATTTACGGAGCATTAGCAAAGCTTTTGAAAAAATAGGAGTGACACCAAAAATTTCCGGTGAAGCAACGGATATTTTAGCAGCGGATGGCTTAATTTTACCCGGAGTTGGTGCTTTTCCAAAGGCGATGAAAACTTTGGAAGAAAAAGGTTTAATCGAACCAATCAAAACAGCTGTCAAAAATGGGACGCCTCTTTTAGGGGTATGCTTAGGGATGCAACTTTTATTTGAACAAAGCGATGAACACGGCCTAACAAAAGGACTTGCTTTCATTCCGGGTGAAGTGAAACCATTACCGACACTACCAAATCTTGCGGTTCCACATATGGGCTGGAATCGTCTGAACATTCAACAAGACGATCCTTTTGTGGCGAACTTAGCCGATGCGTTTGTTTATTACGTGCATTCGTATTACGTCGATTGCCCAAAAGAATACATTTTAGCAACGAGTCATTATGGCGTAGAGGTACCAGGGATTGTGCGTAAAGGTCATATCTATGGCACGCAGTTTCATCCTGAAAAAAGCAGTACAATTGGTCAAGAGATTTTAAAAGCATTTGTAAAGGGGATTCAATCATGATTATTTATCCAGCAATTGATTTAAAAGAAGGTCGTTGTGTTCGACTATACCAGGGCGATTTTGCGCTGGAAACGGTTGTTAATCCAGACCCATTTGCGCAAGCACAGGCGTTTGCTAAAGAAGGAGCAAGTGCTTTACACTTAGTGGATTTAGACGGTGCTTTAAATGGTGATTTGACTAATTTTGACATCATTAAAGAGATTGCCAACCAACTAAAGATTCCTGTTCAAGTTGGTGGAGGTATACGGTCGATGGAGCAAGTCGATCGCTATTTAACCAATGGCGTTGCGCGTGTAATTATCGGATCAAAAGCGATTGAAGATCCAAGCTTTGTGGCTGAAGCGGTCAAAAAATATGGTAAGCGAATAATTGTTGGTATTGATGCTAAAAAGGGTCAAGTCGCTACCCGTGGTTGGTTAGAAGTTTCTGATCAAAATTATTTAGAAGTCGCACAAAAAATGGCTGCAATTGGAGTTGAAACGATTATCTTCACCGATATTGCGAAAGACGGTACTTTACAAGGACCAAACTTAGAACAACTAGCAGCCATTCAACAAGCTGTTCCTCAAGTCGCAATAATTGCTTCTGGTGGGATTAGTTCACGCCAAGATTTAGAAGCAGTGAAAGCGTTGGGTGTCGCGGGTGTCATTTCAGGTAAAGCGCTATACAATGGCAATATTACGATGACAGATGTCGTGGAGGTGGAAGCGACATGTTAACCAAACGAATTATTCCTTGTCTTGACGTAACGAATGGCCGTGTCGTCAAAGGGGTGAACTTTGTGAATTTACAAGATATTGGTAGCCCCGTTGAAATTGCCAAAGCTTATTCAGAAGCCGGTGCGGATGAGCTTGTTTTCCTAGATATTACCGCAACCGTTGAAGAACGCAATACGATGGTGGAAGTGGTTCGTCAAACGGCAGCAGAAGTATTTATTCCTTTAACGGTTGGTGGTGGGATTCGCTCAGTAGCAGACATGCAAGCATTACTGCGTGCGGGTGCAGATAAAATCTCTTTAAATTCAGCGGCTTTAAAAGAACCTCAGCTGATTAAAGAGGGTGCTGAAAAATTCGGCAATCAATGTATTGTCGTTGCCATTGACGCCAAATACCATCCCGAAACAAAAACATGGCACGTCTATAGCCACGGTGGTCGCCAAGACACGGGGAAAGACGTGGTTGAGTGGGCGCAAGAAGTCGTTTCACTTGGGGCTGGTGAAATCCTTTTAACAAGTATGGATGGCGATGGCACAAAAGCTGGCTATGACCTTGCTTTAACTGAAGCAGTTGCTCAAGCCGTCACGGTACCTGTGATTGCTTCTGGTGGCTGTGGTAACGTTCAGCACATGGTCGATGTCTTTACAAAAACGCATGCCAGTGCTGCTTTAGCCGCTTCAATTTTTCATTATGGGGAACTAACAATCCCAGAAGTAAAAGCAGCTCTAAACGCGCAAGGGGTGAGTGTTCGATGCTAAAACCGGACTTTTCAAAAGGACTCATTCCAGCCATTATCACTGATTACGAAAATAAAGAAGTTTTAATGCTGGCTTATATGAACGAAGAAAGTTACCAAAAAACACTCGATAGTGGCGAAACTTGGTTTTACTCTCGGTCTAGACAAAATTTGTGGCACAAAGGCGCAACGAGTGGGCATTTTCAAAAAGTCAAAAGCATTTACTTAGATTGTGACCAAGATACGTTACTAATTGCCGTCGAACAAATCGGCGCAGCTTGTCATACGGGCAGTCGAACTTGTTTTTTTCAAGAAGTAAGGAGCGCGAAGTAAGATGGAAAGTTTAAAAACATTATATGCAGAAATTGCGAGTCGCAAAGAAACACCGAAAGCCGGTTCGTACACGAACTATCTTTTTACCAAGGGTCTCGATAAAATCTTAAAAAAAGTTGGCGAAGAAGCAACTGAAGTCGTGATTGCAGCTAAAAACAACGATCAAGCAGAATTAATTGCCGAAAGTGCCGACTTACTCTATCACCTGAGCGTCTTGTGGGTCGAACAAGGGGTTTCATTAGAAGACTTAGCCCATGAACTAAATCAACGCCAAGGGAAAGTTAGTAAAACACAAGATCGCCAGACGATTACGGAATACTAAAAAGAGAAATGTGATTAAGTAAAACGAAAGGGGACTTTTTTGATGCAAGTAAAAAAAACATTAAGCACCTTAACACCTTATGTACCAGGACGTCCGATGAAAGATGTTCAAAAAGAATATGGGTTAGAAAAAGTGGTCAAACTCGCGTCAAATGAAAACCCATTTGGGACCTCACCAAAAGTTAAAGAAGCTCTTCAAGCAGCTGTCACTGATTTGGAATATTACCCAGATGGTGGCGCCAAAGATTTAAAAGCTGCCATTGCGGCGTTTCACCAAATACCAACTGAGCAAATTTTAGTAGGCGCAGGATTAGATGACGTCATTCAGATTATTTCACGTGCCGTTTTAAATGCTGGCGATGAAATCATTGTGGCCGATCCAACTTTTTCTCAA
Source organism: Enterococcus lemanii (assembly GCF_016909125.1). Taxonomy (GTDB): domain Bacteria; phylum Bacillota; class Bacilli; order Lactobacillales; family Enterococcaceae; genus Enterococcus_I; species Enterococcus_I lemanii. Next base: position 23,260 of record NZ_JAFBFD010000023.1, read on the forward strand.
TATGAGTTACATGCCGTAGTAGAAGGCGCCAAAGTTGTCAAAATCCCCGTCAACGATCAAACAGGTGAAATGGATTTAAATGCAATGCTTCAAGCGATTACCCCAAAAACTAAAATTATCTGGTTGTGTAATCCAAATAATCCAACGGGTACCTATTTACCACAAAATCAAATTCGCGATTTTGTCGCACAAGTCCCGCAAGAAGTCTTAGTGATTAGCGATGAAGCTTATCAAGACTTTGTCACTAAAGAAATTGAATCGACCAGTTTACCAGTCGTAGATGATTATCCGAATCTACTAGTGATGCGTACTTTTTCAAAAGTTTATGGATTGGCCGCTCTACGAATTGGTTATGCGATTGTTCCTCTTGGGCTCATGTCGGCCTTTGAAATTGTGCGACCACCGTTTAATACAAGCACGATTGCCCAAAAAGCCGGGATTGAAGCCTTAGCCGATCAAGAGTTTGTCTTAAGAACGGTTGCGATTAACCATGAAGAAAGGGAGAAGTGGGAGCACTTTTTAGAGGCGCGAGGTCTATTTTATTATAAGTCCCAAGCCAATTTTATTTACTTTGATACCAAACAAGACAGCACCCAACTTGCCCATGAACTAATGAAAAGAGGTTACATTGTTCGTGCTGGCTTAAGGCCACAATGGTTACGTGTGACTTTAGGGTATGCCAACGACAATGCCAAAGTACGCGAAATTTTAGCAGAGTTACTTGATTAATCGTTAAAAAGGAAAAGAAGCCATTTGAACTTATTTTTATAAGTCCAAATGGCTTTTTTACGCAATCTAATTGTAAAACCGGCAATCACTATTTTTATTTCGCGCAATGTTGTTCTAATTGAAATTTTTTAGTTAGGGTGTGACTTTTAAGTTGATACGATTCCCCGAAGGATCAATTGTCACCCAATCATTGTTTTCTTTGAAGACCACCGCACCAATCTTCTCAAGTCCATCGATGGCCGTTTGTCGTTTCACTTCATTCGCATAAATTAATGTAAAGCCAATGAGACCCACTTGATTTGCGAGTGGCTTTGTCGCATTAGCCCCAGCCCAAGTATTAAAAGCAATATGGTGATGATAGTCATTATCGGATAAAAATAACGCTTGTTGACCGAAATGACTAACCACTTGGAAACCTAAGCCATTCACATAAAAATTTCTGCTACTAGCGATATCAGCAACTTGCAAGTGCACGTGCCCCATGACTGTTTCTTTGGGGAGTACTTGCCACGAATCAAGAGAAGTAGTTTGTAATAAATCTTCAAAGTTAACCGCAAGTGTCGCCATTTCGACTTCATTGTTCTGCCAACGCCAAGTTTGCGGATCGCGATCGATGTAAACCTCAATGCCATTTCCATCCGGGTCATTTAAGTAAATTGCTTCACTAACAAGATGATCTCCTGAAGCAAAAGGCAGCCCAATTTGGGCAAAATGCCGGACAAGATTCGCTAAATCAGAACGCATAGGTAAAAGTAGAGCAAAGTGATACAGCCCAATCGCTGGTTGTTGTCCGTAAGTGGCTTGTTCTGGTTGTGTAATCGTTAGCAGTGGGTGTTGCCCATCGGCTGTTAAAGTCGCGGACGAATCGGTTTGATTTAAAATGGAAAAACCAATTATTTTTTGATAAAACTGTAAAGAGCGTTCAAGGTCGCTAACTTTTAAATCGACTTGGCCAACAAAAGTCGTAGGTGCTTGGTGAAATGACATCATAAAAATCCTCCTTGGTTTAAAAAAATTGTGAACAGATATTTCGAATTCGAAACTTTAAACGTACAACTATAAAATAATTTAAAAATCAGTTATAATAAACTTATAAACAGTCGCTTACTTTATGTAACTAAGTTTACGCTTGGATTTGATTTTGGTCAAATAATTAAACTTGGATGATTAATAAAATGATTAAACAATCAATGAAAATAAAATGCAAGCACTCTTTTTTGAAAGGTGGAGAAAAATTTGGATAAAAATATTTGTCCTAAATTTGAAACAGCAATGAGTTTGCTCGGTCAAAGATGGAATGGCTTAATCATTTATCAACTACTTTCAGGTACCCAACGTTTTTGTACGATTGAATCGGCTGTTGGTTTGAGTAGTAAAGTACTGTCAACGAAACTTAAAGATTTAGAACAACAAAATATCGTCCAACGTCATGTTTACCCAGAAACACCTGTGAGAATCGAATATTCTTTAACCGAAAAAGGCAAAGCGCTTGAACCGTTGATGCGTGAAATCGAGAAGTGGTCGCAAGAGTGGGTAGCAGAAAAAAGACTACATAAATGACGAAGAAATCTTTATACGGCTGCTGTAGAAACCTTTTGAAATTAGAAATTATGAGAATTGGGTTGAAGAATTCAATCTTTATATTGATCAAAATATCAAAATAGTCGAAAATTTTGTGAAAGAACATCTCCCAGCAATTAAAATCAATCGTTCCGAATCCACCTACTTGATGTGGCTAGATACCCGTTTGTTAAACCTTCCAATGGATCAATTACAAGAACGCTTGAATCACATTGGCAAAGTCACGATTATGGATGGTCGGATTTACGGGGGGAATGGTGAATACTTCTTACGTTTAAATGTGGGCTGCCAAAAGAAAAACTACTTGACGGCTTGAATCGTTTGAAAATGAGTTTAGCGTGTACGGAAGAATAATCAAAGAATAATCAAAGAATAATTTAGAAAAAACAGATACAACTGCTTAGGTAGGGGTGTGTCTGTTTTTTTGATTTACTAAATCCCTACTGAAAAGCGTTTCTTCTATATCTTATCAATCATAAGTTATGGTATATTTATATTGATACTATCTATTAAAATCAATCATTTTAAATAAACTATATGAATAGAAACGAACAGTTATTTATCTATTGAAATTTAATAGGATTGTGGATGACTTGATACAAAGCGAGGTAAAAAATGTCGAAAAAAATATATAGTGCAGGACTAGTGTCACAAGGTTTTTGGTTCCATGAAACCAAACAATATATCGAATTTTTGAATGAAGGAAAAACAGAAGCAGAAATAAAAAAATTAAGTGAAGAGGCGAATATTTTTGCCGCAGTTAGTGCTAGTCGTGCGAACGAGACTTTTAATGGGGCGAGAAGAAGGGCTAACGCACTTGATTCAGAGATGTATCAACTCTTTCCGAAATTAAACATTGATAATCAAAAAATAGTTGTGTTAATTGCTGTATTAAGATTAAACGATCTATTTCTTGAATTTTTATTAGAAGTATACCAAGAAAAGTTACACAAAAATATTTATAAGTTAACACTTACAGATTATCGTTCATTTTTTTCTGAAAAACAACGATTAAATGAAGTCGTTATGTCATGGAAACCCTATACGTATCATCGGTTAGCGAGTGCTTATAAAAAGTATCTGTTAGAAGCAGGTCTAATAAGAGAGGAAAAAGGAGACGACTTAATTACTCCTAAAATAATTGATGATCGCGTAGTTCAGTGGTTAAAAGAAAATGATCGATTAGATATTTTAAAAGCAATTGCTGGAGGATATTAAAATAATGAATAAACCAATTCAACAACGACTCAGACATTTAAAAGAAACCATTAATTCAGACGACTTTTTAGCCAACAAGGGACTAGGTAATGAGGTTGGCTACTATATTTTCGATTATAACCCTAAAGATGAACTATTAGTTAGAGAGTACGTTCGTAATTTATCAAAGAACAATAGTCCTCAACTAGATGGTTATACCATTCAAGTTTTTAACCTTTATGAATTGATGATGAATTACATTGAAGATAAAGGGTATACGAAGGCAGTTGCAAAAATGGAAGAAAAACACGATATTTTCTTTGTCGCTTCTCGAATTAATCGGTTGTTAAAAATGGAAGACTTTGATGATACCGAGATGTATTTCACAAAATATATTACTGAAAGAGTCGTTGATAATACCGTAGTGATACTGACTGGAATGGGAGAAATATATCCATTGGTTAGAGCGCATTCGGTATTAAATAAAATGCATTTGGTGTTTACTAAGTCACCAGTAATTATGATGTATCCAGGTGAATACGACCGTCTACGGTTAACAATATTAGAGACCAAAAAAGATAACAACTACTACCGAGCTTTTCGGATTGATTGAGGAGGATTAGAATGAAGATTAAAGACATGTTTTTAAAAGATATCCATCGCAACATTGAAGGCGTTATAACTGCTTCGCAAGCTAATGACGAGCAAGTCTATCAAGAATTAGATGAATACGTAGTCACGAAAGAATTGCAAGCTCACTTTAAAACTTTTTTTGATGCCTATAAAAAAGGAATTATTGGTGATACAAGTAAAATGGGCGTATGGATTCAAGGTTTTTTTGGATCAGGTAAATCACATTTTCTAAAAATACTATCTTATATCCTTGAAAATAAAGAAATCAATGGGAAAAATGCTTTTGATTTTTTTACTGAAGGAGATGAAATCACTCGAAAAATAAAAGATGATATAACGATTGCAGATATGAAATTGGCTGTAGACACCCCAACAAACGTAATCTTATTTAATGTCGAGTCGAAGCATCAAACAGGGATTGAAGAAAAAAGTAGCCTAGTAAATGTATTTTTAAAAGTCTTTAATCACAGCTTGGGTTATTCAACGATTCCACAACTGGCTGATTTAGAGAGAAACTTAGACAAACAAGGGAAATTCTCCCATTTTAAAGCAATTTTTGAACAAAATTATGGAGAAACTTGGGAAGAAACACGCCATGAGATTGACTTTTTAGAAGATATTGTTGTTGACTCGTTAGTAAAAGCAGAATGTTTTTCAGAATCAGCTGCGCGTAACTGGTTTATTAAGAATGAGTCAGATTATAAAATTAGTATTGAAGAATTTGCTGATTTAGTTGAAGAATATTTACAATCAAAAGGCAACAATGAACACATTGTTTTTTTAGTCGACGAAATTGGTCAATATATTGGGGGCAACCGTTCGTTGACATTACAACTCCAAACGATTGTTGAAGAATTAGGGAATAAGTCGCGTGGGAAAGCTTGGGTGATTGTTACAAGTCAAGAACTAATTGATGCAGTAACTGATATTTCTGGAAGTTCTGCGATGGATTTCTCTAAAATCAAAGGGCGGTTTGAAACGACCTTGTCTTTATCTTCTGCTAATGCTGATGAAGTGATTCAAAAAAGAATTCTTAAGAAAAATATCAATGCACAACAGTACCTAGAAGCAGATTATCCAAATCACGAGAATGATATTTCAATGAAACTACAATTTGAAGATAGTCCTGAATTAAAATTATACACAGATGCTGAAAATTATGCAGATGTTTATCCGTTTATTCCATATCAATTTAATTTATTAGCGAATATTTTAACTCAAATTTCTGAACACAGTATACAAGGAACCAACCTTTCTAGAGGGGAACGATCCTTACTTGCTTTTTTCAAAGAAACAGCTGAACGAAATGCGGATAAAGAAAATGGCTCATTAATTTCTTTAGATCAGTTTTATCCCTCACTTGAAAAATGGTTAAACGAAACAAAAAATGATGCAGTCATTAAAAAGGCTGCTGATAACTCAAGGATTGTTTCAGATGCCGACGATTTCTTTAATGTCGATGTCTTAAAAGTATTATTTATGATTAAATATGTGGACCAAAACATTAAGCCGACCCTAAATAATATTACGAATTTAATGCTTCGTCATGTTGATGAAGATAAATTAGCATTGAGAAAAAAAGTCGATGCAGCATTAAAAATATTGATTAACGAAAATTTAATTCGCCAAAATTTACAAAATTATATTTTCCAAACCGATGAAGAGCAAGAAGTTACTCGAGTAATCAATAAGATTGAATTAACAGATTCGGATATTAAAAAGAAATTGGCGACGGATATTTTTGATGATAAAGTTGGAAGAAATAGTTTTTCTTATTTAAATCGTCATGCTAGAGGAAAAGTTTTTGAAAATCGTTACAATTTTCTTTATAACCGTTACGTTGATGACCTAATGCATTCTAAAAATGTCAATGCACAATTAGAAGTGAAAATCATCACACCACTAGATACGGAGTTATGGGAAAACTCAGATAGATTAGTTTTAGCGAGTACAAAAAATATGTTACTTGTTCATTTACCACTCGATGATCGATTCATGAATGACTTAAGAAAATATTTACGAGTAGAAAAATATGTCACAACAACATTTGCGAATAACACGATTAAGAACTTCCAAACGGTAAAAGCAGAAAAAAGTTCAGAAAACCAAGAACTAAACGAGGTTATGAGAAATCAGCTTAGTGATTTTTTGAAAAATACAACTTTCTTTTTTAATAATGTGCAGTTGGAAGTTAAAGGGAGTGATTTTAAAACCCGATTAAATGATGCTTTACAACAAATGGCGGCGTTAGTCTACCATAAAAATGACTTGATTGATTCAGCCATAACGGAACAAGATATTAACCGTTATTTGACTTCTAATGTAAATGAGTTAATCGTTCCAAAAGAAAATCAAAATGCGTTAGAAGAAGTCGAGAGATATATTAAACTTCAATCTAAAATTAGCTTAACAGTTACGATGAGATCGCTTAGAGATAATTTTGTGGGGAAAGAACCATATGGCTTTGTCAATGAAGATCTAGAGTGGATTATTGCGCGCTTATTCAAAGAAGGTGCCATTAAAATAATTAAAAACGGTATTTCATTGTCTCTAACAGATAATTTAAAAGAAGTTTCTGACGCTATTTTTAATCGTCGCACGCCAGAAAAAATTCGAATTGAGATAAAAAAAGTCGTTGGAGAAGAGAAAAAAAGATTAGCTAAAGAACTTGGTATAGAGTTATTTGAGGTTCGAAGTCTTGTCGATGAAACCAATGATGATCTAACGAAGACAAGTTTTAAAGATAAAATTAATAAGATGATCGAAGAATTTAATGGTTATAAAAATCATAATGGCTATTATTACCCAGAATCAGATTTAATTACTACTAATGTACGATTACTACAAAAAATAGAAAATACAACAGACACAAATGACTTCTTCAATATACTAGTGGCCGAAGAGGATAGTTTATTGGATTGGGCGGAAGACTTAGTTGATATTCGCAATTTTCATAAAAGTAGCCAAAAATTAATTTGGGAAAAGGCAACAGATTATATTAATAAAGTTGAAACAAGTACTATTCAAGATTCAACAGATGTAATTGACAGTATCATTTCTGAAATGAAACGTATCATGCAAAAGAAAATCCCTTATCGAGAGATACCTAATTTAAGTAGCTTAAACAGTCAATTTGAAGCAGCTTACGCTGAATTTATTGAGAGTAAATCATTAATTGCAGCGAAGAAAGTAGAGGAACTTAAAAGAGATGTTCTAGAAAATATGCAGAGCCGTACATTTGAAGGTGAAGTTGAAAAAAGTTTTCAAGAAAGAATCAATCAAAAATTTGATTACTTGTTAGAAGCGTTAATGACGTATGAAAAACTAGATGAAGTCGCACTTGCACCTGTACAAGCAGACACTTTCAAGGTAAATTTCATAGCTGAATTTAATAGAAAAGAAAATGAACTGCGAGAAAAACCGCCAGTAGTAGATCCCTTGGTCGATAAAGAAGAAGAACCACCGAAAAAAGTAAAAAGTATTCAAATTCGTTCACTAATTACTTCGCCAACCCGTTTGAAAAATTCAACAGATGTTGACCAATTCATTCGTCAATTAAGAAATACTTTGCTTGAACAATTAGGAACCGACAATGAAATCGATATTCAAATCTAAAAAATAGATATTTAAGAAATGGAGATTGAAATGGATAAAAAAGCAATTCGAAATTTTGCAATCAATGCGCGAAATATCCTAATTGCAAGAGTAGGTGCCAAACTTGCTAAATTAGGTGTTACTGAGTCAGGCATTGACGAAATCATACAAATCGATTCAAGTTTAATAGAAATTAAGGGGAATCGTGAGCGATTTTCAGGTAAAGACATCGTCAAACGTGCTAAATTAGTTGAAGAACTACAAAAAAGAGAAGCGAATTCTGACTCTAAAATTGCTTATAACACTCTAGTGGAAGAAGTTGCGTATACTTGGTTTAACCGTTTGATTGCTATACGATTTATGGAAGTAAATAATTATTTGCCCGATCGGCAGCGAGTTCTTTCCAGCGAATCCATCGGAAAAAAAGAACCGGATATAATCACCAATTTACTAGAAACGAATTTGTATCAAGAATTTGATGAACCAACCAAGAAAATCATAGTTGACTTAATCAGTGACGGTTCTGCACAAGCCGTAGATGAACTCTATCAACTAGTATTTATTCGAGTATGTAATAATTTAAATCAACAATTACCAAATTTATTTGAAAAAATTGATGATTATACCGAACTATTGTTTAGTATTTCATATATTGATGATAATGGTGTTATTGCAAGTCTTTTAACGATTCCAGAAGAAGATTTTGATGTCAGTTTAGGCGGGCAAATTGAGATTATCGGCTGGATGTATCAGTACTATAATACGGAACCAAAGGATAAAGTTTTTGCACGAGGAAATCGGAAAATTCGTGCTGATGAAATTCCGGCGGCAACCCAATTATTTACGCCAGATTGGATTGTTCGCTATATGGTGGAAAACTCTTTAGGACGTTACTATATTGATCAAAAATTAGCTAATCGCTTTGAAACGCGAACGGAAAAAGAAATTGCCGATGAATTTGGTTGGAAATATTATTTGCCATCAGCAGAACAACCAGAAGAGGTTCAATTACAGATTTTAGACGAGCGAAAGAATAAAAGTGATTTCGCTCTACAAGAGTTAAAACTTATCGACCCTTCAATGGGAAGTGGGCACATTCTAGTCTATGCTTTTGAAGTATTTTTACAATTATATGAGGCAGAAGGAGAATCCACGCGTACAGCAGTTGAAATTATTCTTGAAAGAAATTTATTTGGGTTAGATATTGATAAGCGAGCATTTCAATTGGCTTACTTTGCTCTGATGATGAAGGGCCGACAATATAATCGTCACTTCTTAATGAAAAATCTCCAACCAAATGTCTATCAAATTCCTGACAACTTTGGGATATCAGAAAGTGAGTTGCAGTTAGTGCACTTCAATTTTCCTAATCAAGAAAAAGGCCAAGTTGATTTAACATTGATTTTAAATGCATTTAAAATGAGTCCTGATTTAGGATCTTTAATTTCTTTTGAAGGAATTGATTTTAAAAATTTAAAATCAGGTATCTCTAAAGAAACTGTATCTTTTTTTGATGAAGAATTAAAACAAATTATTCAAGTGGCTGAGTTATTACAAATGGAATATACGATTGCCATCACGAATCCGCCCTATATGGGGGCTGCTGGAATGAATAAAGAGTTAGCAGCATTTGTAAAAAAAGAATATCCTGCTAGTAAAAGTGATTTATTCGCTATTTTCATGGAACGGTTAAAAACTCTACTTGATCCATTAGGTTATTATGCAATGATCACTCAACATGCTTGGATGTTTTTATCCAGTTTTGAAAAATTACGTTTAAAGATCAATCAACAAACAATTATTAATATGATTCACCTAGGCACTCGTGCTTTTGAAGAAATTGGTGGTGAAGTAGTACAAACAACGGCCTTTGTTATGTCACCAATAAAACACTTGAATTACACCGGTAGTTATTTAAGACTAGTAGACTTTCCAAATCATGAAGAAAAAGAGAAAAAAGCCTATAAAGCAATACAATCTGGAAAATCAGATTACCTATTTTCTACTTTGCAAGACAACTTTACTAAGATTCCAGGCATGCCGATTTCGTATTGGGTAAGTGAAAATTTTATTAATTCTTTTGAAAATTCTCTTTTAGGTGACATAATAGTTACTAGAGAAGGGATGGCAACTGCAGATAATGATAGGTTCTTAAGGTTTTGGCAAGAAATTGAATTTAATAAAATTGGTTTTTCTCAATCAAATTATTTAAGTGGTTACAAATGGTTTCCGTATAATAAAGGTGGGAAATATAGGAAATGGGATACAAGGCAAGATTTTGTTGTTAACTGGGAAAATAATGGATTTGATATAAAAAATAACAAAGACCCTAAAACCGGAAGAATCAGATCTCATAACTATAATGGAGAGTACGCATTAAAAGCAGGTTTAACGTGGAGCTCATTAACATCTGGGAATTTTTCTGCCCGTTACTCTCCAGGTGGTTATATGTTTGATTCAAAAGGAGCTATGGGGTTCAAAAAAGATAACTCTGATATATATATTATACTTGGGTTATTAAACTCTACAGTTGCATCGGCCTATCTTAAATTTTTTTCGCCAACTTTAGATTATAAAGTTGGTGATATAATATTAATTCCAGATTTAGATACCGATAAATTGTCTGAAAAAGTTATACCCATTGTTCAGTCATGTATTAAAGATGTGAATTTATATTCTCAATCTTTTGAGAACTACTGGGAGTTTAAAAATCATCCTTTAACTTAACTTTATTTTCTTTTATAATAGGAAAACTCTGGTCATATTCTCAAAATATAGGTTATTACTCAAAGAAGCGATAATAGGCCAGATACTACTAGTTCTAACATCCCACTTCATTATCGTGAAATAGAAAGTTAAAGGTACTGATGCTTCTGAAGGTAATTATGAAGCTCTCTATTATACTTCGGTAATATTAAATACGCCCTGTTAATGGCGTTTTAATCTTGGTTTTCAATACAGATAATAAGAGACTAAACTAATTTTAGGTTAGTCTCTTATTTAAACTACATTATATTACGAAATTAGATTAATGAATGCTTTTTAAAATCCCAAGAATTTTCAAATATATCCCAATCATTTTTGGAAATTTTAATGTTATGCTCCACAATATTAGATGTGATATCCTCTTTACCCGATATTATTGGAATATTTAGTATATCTCCAATATTGGTATTTAGCGTTGGATTAAATATATTTCTATAATTTTCAGCAACAGGAGAATTCAATAATCCTAAAATATGTGAGTTAAGAAAATCTGGTTGAATAAAAATTGATGGTGCTGCTAAATTAAATGTTGCTGTGTCAGGAAGGACTCGCATTGAAAGTTTATTAGAACTTGAAATTAATGTCCATGAGATGCCTTTGCGAAACCAAATGTGTTCTGGTGCAATTCTAGCTACATTATCGTTTTGATAGTGAAGTCTAGCTTCATTTGACCAGTTTATAACTGTGTCTAAATTACCGTACCATCTTCTATATGTACCACCTTTTGCATGCGGTACCCACATATTCTTCTTTCCAAATTTTTGAAATGAGATTTCGTACCATAGACGTAAATACTTATTGTTATTCCCCGTCTTTGTTTGACCGTCGGAAATTGAAATATTTCTAAGTAATACTTCATCAAATGAATTTAATACATTTTCACTTACCCAAAAAGAAATAGGTTCCCCAGGAATTTTCTTGAAGTTTTCTTGATTGGTTTGATAAAAATAACTAACTTCTGGGTTTTGAATGCCTTCCAATACTTTTTCTTCTTGTACTTTCATACCACCCTTAAAATCAGATAATTTAAAGTAATTTCCAATGGGTTCAAGCAGGGTATTCTTTATGGTAAAACAGCAGACAGGAACAGTTGCTTCTTCAAAAGCAGAATATTCCATTTGAATCAAGCTAGAGATGCTCTTATTCGTGATTAAATAATCTCTAAGTTGCTCATAAGATTTAATAAACATCCATACAAACGGTGTCATGAAACCTGCATAACCATTTTCTTCAAGTAAGTTACTATTCATTTTTATAAAAACAGAGAATAAATCTGTTTTTACATCTTTATAATTCGCAGTTACATAAGAGCCTAAAATGCCACTCATTTTATTGAGATAAGGTGGATTGGTTACCACGGCTGCATATTTTGCAATCATAATTTCAACGATGTCTAGCATCTCGTTTAATTGTTCGTGAATAACTGGGATAGCGTAAAGTTCATCCATATTTGAAAACTCAGGGAAAACATTAACTAGATTTCGGAATTCTTCGACATCAGTGAAATTTATATCAGTAACATTAATTACAGAGCCTATTTCAGTTGCGGCTTTAAACTTATCGACTAATACTTTAAAGCGATCCAATGTGTTAGTAAATTGATCTTTGTCCATTAAGGACAGCTCTTCAATCCGAGCATAAAATTCTTCAGAAATATTATCAATATTACTAAATTGGTGTAAATTTAATTTGATATTTTTATTTAGGATTCTACGACTATATTGTCGCCCTTTCATCATCAGAGCAAAATAAGCCAATTGAAATGCACGTTTGTCGATTTCTAATCCAAATAAGTTATGAGTCATTATAAGCTCAGCAGCTTCGCGTTCGCTGTAACCTTCTGCTACGTATAATTTGATAAAAACATCAAATGCATAGACTAAAACATGTCCAGACCCCATTGCGTTGTCTAAAAGTTTTAACTCTTGTAGAGCGTTATTTTATTGCTTCATCTAAAATACTTAAAATTAAGTCAGTTTCTCGTTCTTCCATCTCTTTGATGACGTGAAAATATACACTTTGAGTAGTTGTTACGTCTTTGTGCCCAAGTCGTTTGCTTACACTGATTAGGTTGACGCCTTTAAATAACAAAATAGAAGCATGAGTGTGCCTTAATCCGTGGAATGAGATAATAGGAATATCTAACTTTTCGCAGAGATTTTCTAAATATCGATTAATCGTAGCACTAACAGGTAAGGAATATTTATAATCAACACAAATTTGTTGATGTTCTTCTTTAAATTGACGTTTAGCAATTAATTTTCTAAGGAGTTCTAATGTTTGGTAATCTAGATCAATTGTTCGAACAGAACTTTTATTTTTGGTTCTTTTAAAACCAGTATGGTATTTATAATCCCAAGTTTTATTGATAGTGACAATTTTATTTTTAAAATCAATATCTGCAATGGTGAGCCCTAATACTTCAGCGTAGCGCATGCCAGTAACAGCAGACAGATAAATAATTAAATTTAAAGAATTGGTACAATTGTTAGAGGTGTAAGTAATTAATTTTTGCCACTCTGTATAAGAGAGAAATTTCTGTTTTTTCTTATTTTTCCGACCAGTAATAATTGCTTTTCTGGTGAAATCAGTCGTAATTAGGCCTTCTTCAACGGCATCTAAAATAGCTGCTCGAATTTGTTTATGAAACCCTGCAGTTGTTCGTTTGGCATGCGTCTTTGCAAATTCGTTTAATACTTGTTGGTAAGATAAGCGAGAAATGGAGTGAATATTTTCATTATTAAAATATTGTTGAATTTGGCGATAAGTATTTTGATACTTTATATAAGTGACAGGAGCAAGGGCCGGTTTCTTGAAAGTCTCCATCCACTGATAAAAATAGGTTGCTAGCGTTTCTTCTTTTTGCATAATCTCATTCCTTCCAGATTTTAGTTGTTGCTCATCGAGTTTATCAAAAAGCAAATTTAAATTTTAATAGAATGCCTCCGATTGCATGGTATAATTAAAAGAAGAATATTTAATTGGAGGGAATAAGGTGGCAACTTTAATTGAAGATAAATTTAAAGCTTGGGAAAAAGAAGCTCAAGCCCGCTTTGATCAGCTAAAAGCAAATGAAGAAGAGTTAAATAAGATATTTATTGATTTATATGGCTTACAAGACGAACTTGATTATCAAGTGGCTGATGCTGAAGTGTCAGTGTCATTAGCTGATCGAGAAAGGGATATCAAGTCTTTAATCAGTTATGCAGTAGGTTGTATGTTTGGGCGTTATTCATTAGATATTGAAGGTTTAGTTTTTGCGGGAGGAGAATTTGATGCATCAAAATATACAACTTTCAAACCAGTTGAAAATAATTTTTTATTGATAAGTGAAAATCAAATTTTCAGCGACTCTTCGATTGACATTGTGGAGAAATTTGTTGAGTTTGTTTCGGTTGTTTATGGCAAAGATACTTTAGAAGAAAATTTACAGTATATTGCGGATACTCTGAAAGGCACAGGAACGAGCCGTGAGATTATTCGACGATATTTTGTTAAAGATTTTTACAGTAATCATTTGCAAATTTATAAAAAAAGACCAATTTATTGGCAATTTGATTCCGGAAAAGAAAATGGGTTTAAGGGGTTAATGTACCTGCATCGTTATAATTCAGATTTGCTAGGAATTCTTCGAACAGAATACATATCAAAACTTAATCAAGCTTATAATGGACGAATTGAACAAAGAGAAGTTGAAAAAACAGTAACGTCAAATCCTAAAGATAGCGCTAAATTTGAAAAAGAAATTCAAAAAATTCATAAACAAATCCGTGAATTAAGAGAATTTGACGAAAAGATCGGTCATCTTGCTCTAAAAAAAATCACATTAGACCTGGATGATGGCGTCATTGTAAATTACGATAAACTACAACGAGATCCAGATGATAAAACAAAATATGTGATTTTATCCAAAGGAGTAAAAGAACCGTAAAATGAAGGGGATTTATTTATGTCTGATTTAAATTTAAACCAAATTCAAGATCGATTAAACGAATTATTTATTTCTTATGGGGAGCGGAAGCTTATTTTTTGGTTTGACCCAAAAAAAGAATTTGAAGAAGATATTGATAATGGTGTCATTCAATTAAAAAATGCGCGAATAAAAAAAATCGATGCACACACACAATTTTTAACAAAACGCTTTTTTGAATTAGAAGACAAAGAGAATAATTATTTAATTTACGCACCGTTTCAAAGGTTGAGTGATGAAGATAATAATAACCATCTCCTTAGTTTATTAAAATATTCAACTTTATTTAATGCAGATCGTATCTCGTTGGTTATGAATCAACTTGAAATACCAACCGAGCTACACGAGGTAATGGTTCAGTACAGCGCCTTCTTTTCTGCTAAAACTCGAATTGCAGATTTTCAAAAAGTGACGTCTGGTGTAATCCAAACGAAAGAAGAATTTGAAACAAAGTTAATGGCTGTTGTAACAAAAGCAAATGCACCGCAATTATATAGTGTGGTACAAGCTTTATTTGTTGAATATTCTTTAAGAGAAAATCGTTTGTATTCACAACTTGAGAAATATGGCTTATTAGAAACTTTTTGGGGTGCTATTTTTAAATATTATGGTTTTCAATCAGAACAACCGACAATTCAAAAGTTAGTGCTTTGTTTTTATAGTAATGCCTTCTTTGGTCAATTAGGTTATCAAAATCTCCCAATGAATTTAAAAGAATATGAAGTCATTGAGCAAACAAACGCAATTGTGTCATTCATGGATTTATTTATGAATGATTCTAGGTACCGAGAAGCATATGATAATTTAAGTCAGGAAGTATACCAGTTAATAAACGGGGAACGTATTTTAAGTAAAATTACGATTGAAGAGCTAGTCAGATCAGATACCTTTGAATTCATTCATCAAAGGATTATACAATACTATATTAATCAATTGCTTAGTGGAGATTCGACAGCGGTTGTTGGTGGTTTAACGATGCAAGAGGTAGTTCTTTATAAAGAAAGAAGTCATTTTGGTGGTAAGTATCATCACCATTATCAAGTTGTTTTAAATGCTCAAAAGTTATTAAATTTACTAGGTCAATTAAATATTCGTCAATTGTCAAATGTCTTATTGCATTACGAAGAAGAATCTTTTGTAATTGATCAATATTATCGTAAGTTTATTTGGCATCTTGATCAAATTAGTAATCAAGATAACTTCTTAGAATTGCAAGGATTAGTCGAGAAAGAGTACAAAGTTTTCTTAGATGAAATTTCGTATGCTTGGAATAATTTACTTTATTTAGATGAAAGACCGTCCTTATTAGATTTTTATGACAGCCATGCAAGGAAGAAAATGAAAACAGTCGTGATTATATCTGATGCTTTACGATATGAGGCGGCTAAAGAATTACAGATGGTTCTTCAAAAAGACAAGAAGTACTCAACAAAAATGGAAACAAACTTTACCGTATTGCCTTCTGTTACAGAATTTGGCAAAGCTGCCTTGCTGAAATCAAGAAATGAAAAATTGGATTATGTAAATGATTTTGAAATAAAAATTAATGATATTAGTACAACTGGAACTATAAATCGAGATAAGATACTAAAAAATAAAAATCCTAATTCACTAGCTGTTACTTATGATGAAGTGATTTCAAAAGGAAATGCAAAAGAACTTCGGGAATTATTTAATGGATTGGAAGTTATTTATTTATACCACGATCAAATTGATCGAACAGGAGATCATGGTCAGGAACATCAAGTATTTGATGCTGTTCAAAAGACAATTGATGAATTAACTTTATTATTACCGCGCATTTCAAACGGAGCCAATATTTATCGCTTTATTATTACGAGTGATCATGGTTTTCTTTACCGACGTTCGAAAGTTGAGGAGCATGAGAAAATTGAAAATCCATCATTTGATGAATCTGATCGAGTGGAACGCCGCTTTATTATTAGTAATCATCAGTATAAAGAAGTCGGAATTACAAGTATGAAATTAGGTGATGTGCTTAAAAATGCCGATGCTCGTTATGTTCACTACCCAGAAACAGCTACTATTTTCAAGAAAAAAGGTGGCGGACAAAACTATGTTCATGGTGGTTCTTCTCCTCAAGAGTTGTTAGTGCCTGTTTTAGAAATTTCAATTGCTAGAGGTTCAAGCGCGAAAGAACAAACAAAAGTACAATTAATGACGACGAAAAGAAAAGTTATCGGTCTTTCTCTTTCGTTAGAATTCTATCAAACAGATGCAGTGAGTGAGTCAATAACAAAAGCGCAATATCAATTGTATTTCGAAGACGAGACGGGTAATCGAATCTCAAATGAACAAGCTTATTATGCCGATTCAGATTCAACAGCAGCCAGTGATCGGTTTACGAATTTTACATTTGATTTTATTAATCGCAAATACGATTCTCAAGAAAAAGTTTATTTAATCATGAAAGACGCACAAACAAATGTAGAAATCGATCGAGTAGAATTTGTTGTCGATAATCCTTTTGCAGGTGATTTTGACTTTGGTTTTTAGGAGGAAGAATGAATGGATCAAGTCATTTTAGATAAACTTTCTTCAAATTTTGCTGGTAAGTTTGTCCGTAAAGACTTAACGAAGAAAATAAAAGAAGGCGCCAATGTTCCGGTTTATGTACTGGAATATTTATTAGGTATGTATGCTTCTTCTCTAGATGAGACTTTAGTGAACCAAGGGGTAGAAAACGTAAAAAATATCTTAGCTCGCAACTACGTACGACCCGACGAAGCAGAAAAAATCAAAGCACGAATTCGAGAATTAGGTGGCTATACGGTTATTGATAAGATATCGGTTACATTAAATGCCTCTAAAGATTGTTACGAAGCTTCTTTTTCTAATTTAGGGCTTAGAGATGTTCAAATTAGTGATGAGCATGTAAAAAAATATGATCGACTTCTTGGTGGTGGTATTTGGTGTATTGTTGCAATGGAGTATTGGTATGACGAAAACAACCGTATGAATAGTCCGTTTGTGGCAAGAAAAGTAGATCCTATTCAAATGCCAGGATTAGATATTGATGATTTCAAAAATGCGAGAGGCTCATTTACAACAGAAGAATGGATTGATTTAGTTTTACGCTCTGTAGGGATGGAACCGACCCATTTTTCTGAAAGGGTTAAATGGCTCCATTTAGCAAGATTAATTCCCTTGATAGAAAATAATTATAACCTATGTGAATTAGGACCACGCGGAACTGGAAAGTCACATGTTTATAAGGAAATTTCACCTAATTCGATTTTAGTTTCTGGTGGTCAAACGACGGTTGCTAATTTATTTTATAATATGGCGACTCGGACAATGGGTTTAGTTGGCATGTGGGACTGTGTAGCATTTGATGAAGTTGCAGGCATTCGATTTAAAGACAATGATGGCGTTCAAATTATGAAAGATTATATGGCATCGGGGTCTTTTGCTAGAGGAAAAGAAGAAAAAAATGCTTCTGCTTCAATGGTATTTGTCGGAAATATAAATCAAAGTGTCGATGTCATTTTAAAAACTTCCAATTTATTTGAGCCGTTTCCAGAAGTCATGGGAACCGATTCAGCATTTTTAGATCGTATGCATTGTTACCTACCAGGTTGGGAAATACCTAAATACCGTCCAGATTTTTTTACAGATGATTATGGCTTTATTACCGATTATCTTTCTGAAGTGATGAGAGAAATGCGAAAAATAAGTTTTTCAGATAGTTTTGACCCATTTTTTAAATTAGGTGTCCAGCTAAATCAAAGAGACACGATTGCTGTTAGAAGAACAGTCTCTGGCATGATGAAATTAATCTATCCTGATGGTAATTACGAGAAAGAAGATGTTGAAAAAGTATTACGATTTGCACTAGAAATGCGCCGCCGTGTAAAAGAACAACTAAAGAAAATAGGTGGTATGGAATTTTATGATGTTAATTTCTCTTATATTGATTTAGAAGAAGGTAGAGAAGAATATGTGCCTGTACCAGAACAAGGTGGTGGAACGCTCATTCCTGAAGGCATAGGGAAACCAGGTCATCTTTATTCAGTTTCTTATGGGAAAAGCGGTCAATTGGGTACTTATAAATTAGAAACACAAATTAGCTCCGGCAATGGTCGTTTTGAACGTACAGGGATTGGTTCTGATCGAGAAGCAAAAGAAGCGATGGATTCAGCTTACAAATATCTACGGGCAAATGCAAAAAGCATTAGCCAGAGTATTAGTTTAGCAACAAAGGATTTTGTCGTTCATGTACAAGATTTAAATGGAATTGGCATGACTTCAGTCTTAAATTTACCAACAATGATTGCTTTATGTTCATCGATTTTAAGTAAACCTGTCTTACCAAGCTTAGTTATATTAGGAGATATTACAATTGGTGGTTCCATGATTAAAGTGGAAAACTTAGCAAACTCTTTACAAGTAGCTAAAGATGCAGGAGCAAAAAAGGTATTAGTACCAATGACAAGCGCAGCTGATTTAGGCAGTGTTCCTCCTGAATTAATGGGTACCTTTAATTTGATTTTTTATCAAACGCCTGAAGATGCAGTATTTAAAGCGTTGGGAGTAGAGTGAGTATTTTAAAATCGATGCATCTAATATTGGTTTCGATGAGCGAATTGTTCATCCAAACCAATATTTTTTATTTGGCAATAAAAGGTTACATCTGCCTGTCTAAATTTTAATTTTTGCCGATAAATTGTTATAATAGAGTAAGTGGAGGTGTACCATGGACTACTTATCAGTAAAAGAAACCGCTGAGAAATGGGGGATTTCTGAACGCTCTGTTCGAAATTATGCGAATCACGGTAGAATTGAAGGAGCTATTCGAAAAGGGAAAATTTGGCAAATTCCTTTATCCGCGGATAAACCAAGCAGATTAAATAAAAAAGAAATCAAAAATCGCAACTTATTAGAGATTTTGAGAGAAGAAAAAAACTCAAAAATAAAAGGCGGTATTTACCATAAAGTGCAAGTGGATTTAACTTATAATTCAAATCATATCGAAGGAAGCACGTTAACTCATGAACAAACGCGCTATATCTTTGAAACAAATACAATTGGTTTTGAGGCTACTGGAGTGAATGTGGATGATATCGTAGAAACCGCTAATCACTTTTCCGCAATTAATTATGTGATTGAAAAGGCGACAAAACAACTCAGTGAATCGATGATAAAAGAAATCCATCAAATTTTGAAAAATGGTACAAGTGATTCTAGAAAAGATTGGTTTAATGTCGGGGCGTATAAGCAATTACCTAATGAAGTTGGTGGAAAAGAAACAACTTCACCAGAAGATGTGGATAAGGTAATGAAGAACCTAATACAAAATTATAATGTCAAAAAGCAACATACATTTGAAGAAATTGTTGCATTCCATTATGAATTTGAAGCAATCCATCCATTTCAAGATGGGAATGGGCGTGTCGGCCGATTAATTATGTTTAAAGAATTGCTAAAAAATAATCTTACTCCATTTATTATATCAGATGATTTGAAAATGTTTTATTATCGTGGCTTATCCAATTGGGAAGTAGAGAAAGATTATTTGTTAGATACTACGAAGACTGCACAGGATCATATTAAGAAGTCTCTTGATTATTATCGAATAAAATATGAGGACTGATTTTTTAGACTGTTAAGGTGTTCTTTGTTTTTTTAAAATTGAAAATATAATGAGCGATTAAAAGAGAGCAAGCAGACTGAGTATAGAAAAGTTTAGAAGAACTTAGAGATTGCAGGTGCTTGAATCATAACAAAAAGCAAATGGGGGATCGCGACTATGGCTTTTTGCTATGATTCATCAGACGATCGTCATTGTTAATTATTCTCAGTTCGCGAAAAGAATAAGGAAAAAACAAATAATGAAGGAGCAAATTATAAGCACAAAATTAAAACTTGTATATTTATAATGAATATTTCGTATCCGCTTTCTTGTGTTGCGTTACAATAATAGCCATTATATCTCGTCAACTGAGAGATGAGTTTTGTCGTGCAGATTTACTAATTTTACTAAGATTTCTTTGAGAAATTTAGCTGATTTTATGTTTGGAAAATTCTGGTGGGAAGGAAAATTTCAAGATTTGTTAACGATTCAAGTGAGCATGTTTTTCTCATGGCCAATAGGAATAAACGGTTAAATGATGAGGAAGGGAATAAGATTCTTATTCACTAATCATTTTTAGAAAAATAGCTTCAACGAATAATTTTTTATGATGGGAGTATAATCTAATGGCTCAAAAAGTCTTGTTTGAAATTAAAGATGCCGGGGACAAGTTTGAATTTTATACAACAATCGAAAAGGAATTGAATCAAGCTCAATTAGAATTAGCGAACTTAAATGAAACGATCGATACGATAAAATCACTTAAGCCAGAGTGTGATAAATTAGATTATTCCCTAGCAGTTAGTTCAGGTGCTTTATGTGGAATAATGGATATCTTTTTAGTTGGAGGAGACCCTGTAAATTCTCCACTAACAGCTCTTACCGATAATTGGGTGGACAATCGTGTGAAGGATTTTGCTAAGCTTTGTGGTTGGCCGGCTAAGAATGGGGATTCCTTAGCATCTGCGATTCGGTACTTAGAAAATAAGTTTGCCATTCCTTATGATCAACACGGAGCAGGCGATGCGGGTCAAAGCATTTTTGGTTTAACACCTACCAATCACCACTTTAAGTCGTTGGCACATCATCCAAGTTTATTAGGGTTGTTTTTCTCGATCTTGGATCAATTTACAAATCAGTCGCATTTTGTTACTGTCGGTGAACTTATTTCATTGCAAAAAGCAGATAGCGGTTTTGAACTGAAAGGGGAAAATCTCTTAAGTAAATTATTTTGCGCTTTTACCAATTGGTTTGGTCATTTAGTATCAGATGTAGCGGGTTCTTCTGGGAGCAAAGGACGGGGGATGGGGATACCATCACCATTATGGACTTGGACGAATGATATCATTGCGATAAAAAGAACACTTAAAATTCCAGTGTCAGACTTTAACCAATCAATGAATGAAATAGCTATGAAAATTTTTACGCAAGGCTTTGATATTCGCTTTCAAGTTGCCCAAAGTATCCCGGTTCTAATTAATGAATTAGTTGTTCGACTATTTTATTCGATTAGAAGGATGCTTCAGTATTTTAATGGATATGCCAAGGAAGAATGGATAATGAAGAATTTATGGAATAGTTGTGAGCCTTTTTCAAATCCAACAGTTAAACGAATGCTAACCATCGCACATGGTACTTTTTGTCTAATTGATCTAAGCGATGCTACGATTCAAGGAATGGGTGTTGGCGTAACGGCATTTAATCCTGTTGTTTTTTTCATGCGAGTAAATATTATCGGGATTGGGCGGTTCACAATTTCACTTTATGGTGAAACAAACAGACGGATTCAATTATTCAAACATAAACAACCTTTATCAACTATTAAGCAAGAAAAAATACTTGTTGAATATTATCTTGAAGGACTGCAAAACTTGGCTGATATATACGATGACTCCGATTTAATGATCTTTATAAAAGATTTTTCAAATAGCCAAGTGTACCAAAAAGCTTTTGAAGCATCAATTGAGTTAGCCGAAAAAAGAAAGGTTACACCTGAGAAAATTTTAAGAACGAAGCAAGATATTGATGTATATTTTGGAGGTAAGAGTAAATGAGAAAGTATACAAAATTACAAATCGCTCAAATGGAAATAGAGTCAATCGTAAAAAAAAATAATGGAAAAATAGAAGAACTAGGAGAAACGACTTTTCCTTTAGTTAAACAATTAAATGCGTTGCAAGCAGTATTTGATGAAATTCGCGGAATGCCTAGTGAGAAAACATTAGAATTGGAAAATCTAAAAAAAATTCGCTCAAATTGGAGCACGCAGGTTAAAAAAATTGAATCTGATTTTAAAATGACGAAGTTTAAAGCGGTAAGCTCAGGAGTTGTAGGGATTGGAGTAGGCTCAACCGTTGCTACATTTGGGCCAACGGTTGCAATGGGGGTAGCAACGACTTTTGGGGTGGCTTCAACGGGAACGGCTATTTCTACTTTATCAGGTGCTGCAGCAACCAATGCGGCACTTGCTTGGCTTGGTGGAGGGACCTTACTAGCTGGTGGTGGCGGAATGGCTGCTGGAAATACATTGTTGGCATTGGCGGGACCAGTTGGTTGGGTACTTACTAGCATAACAGTAATAGGAATGGGTTTAATTTTTTTAAAAGAAAAAGGAAGTCAAAAACGACTTGAAAGTATTCTCATGTTAATTAGTCATCGTGAAATAAATTCTTTCAAACTTGCTCTAGTTGAGCTGAATGAGCGTATTCAAAAAATTCAAGAGGAAACCGATTTGTTGTCTCAAATAATTGCTGAGATTCATCATTATGGTACTGATTACAACGAGATGAGTGAATACCAGCAAACGCAATTAGGGACTTTTGTAAATCTAATGAATTCTTCCACCGGATTATTGGTAAATCCAATTTTAGGATTACAGCCCAAATTTACTGAACAGGACTTAAACGAATACTTCCGGAAGTCTAAACAAGATAAGTCGAGTATTGCGGAAAAGAACCTTAAAATAACTCAAATTTATCTTGCGAATTTATTTTATAAAATTGAATTAGACGAAATTGATAAGAAATTATTTTTAAAAGTATTTAAAAGAGATAAAGCGTTACTAAGCGAGCTTGGACTTTCAAAAAAGACTTGGATTTAAATGTTTTCAATACAATTGAATCGGCCTTGAATAATAAGTATTTATCAAATCATTTAGCTTGATGAGATAGGCAATGCTTAGAAGTTTGTGAAGTAACCCGATTATTTTCCATACTTAGGTTTCGGGGGTATTCCGTTGTTGTTCAAAAAAAGTGAGACTTTTGATCTTTGTTTATTATTGCACATGATTTTTTTTAACATGATACGAACAAATACATCTGCTTCTCTTGGCGGGTTATAATAACAACAGGAAACCATTACATTGTGATTTATTTGAATTTTCAAGGAGCGTAATTTTTTCTAAATATATTATACGAGGAGGTGAACTAGACTAACATGGACAATTTAACTTAACTAGGCAGAAGTCGCCCATCCTCCATAGGTGGGTGATGAATGCTGTTCGGTATGAGGGTTATCGTGGATAACCCTCATACCGACATAGACATATAAGATTGATTGCCTTTTTGTTCTGTGTTACAATCAGTCTATATAAGAAATGAGTTGATAACACAATGGAGTTAGACACTAATAATCATTCAGTATTTCTTCTCTATTATCACCTTGTACTAGTAACTAAATACCGTAGACAAGTGATTGATGAGGAAATATCTGAATTTGCTAAAATAACTTTTGAACGAATCGCAGAGCCCTATCG
>NZ_JAFBFD010000024.1 GCF_016909125.1 Enterococcus lemanii
CTTTAAAAAGCCAAAATTAAATAACAAAAAAAGAAGAACCTGAGTCCTTCTTAATTATACGGATATTGCTAAACAACACTATTTGACAAAGAGCCTAAAAATAAAGTGGAAAGGTTCTGTCGGCTCTTATTTTGAGCTAGAATCATCCGTTGTTGTTTCTTGTGTTGCGGCAGTATCTTCTGTTGTTTCAGTTGTGTTTTTTGCTTCAGAAGAGTCTTTTGTTTCCTCTGTTTCACTTGATGCCCCTTGATCAGCCGCTTCAATATAAGTGGTTAATAGACTAGCAAAAGCATCATCTTTAATTTTCACGTTCGCTGCTTTTAATTCTAAACCAATCACTTTGTTAACAAAGTTTTGATCAGATAAAATCGTATTTGTTGCAATTTCTTCCACTTGCTCTTGGTATTTACTCATGTCATTGCCTTTATCTTGGTTTTTCACCATTTTAACAATATAAAAAGCGTTACTATAGCCAGATTGTACCGTGATGACATCTGAAACTTCACCGTCTTTTAAAGCAAATGCTGCTTGTTGAACGGCTGCTGGGATTTCAGTCGATAAAGAATCAAATTTAACGGTACCATCTTCGTCTTTTGAAGCATGTAAAGAATTTTCTTTGGCAAGTTCACCAAAATTCGCATCGTCGGCTTTCGCTTTTTCTAATAAACTATCCGCATCTTCTTGTGAAGCAACCATGATGACTTGTGCTTCGACTTCAGGATGGAAAGCTTCCCAAGCGGCTTTTAAATCGGCATCGGTTAATTCAACATGGGCTTTTAAACCAGCTTGGTAAGCAAGACGGTCACGAATAATCGCATTGGCTTCTTTTTTCGTTAAGTTATTTTGTTGTAAAACGGTGTCTAAATCATCACCGAATAAATTTTTCAATTCTGCTTCAACGTCTTTATCAGTAATCTTATCACCATAGGCTTTGTTGAAAACTTTTGATAAAATCATATCAAAAACAATTTGTTGACTACTTTGTTGCGTTCTTGCATTATCGTAAAAATCAAGGGCCGTAATGGTAGCACCTTTCATTGTTGCGATATCGGTGTTTTTTTGATCATTTGAGCAAGCTGCTAAAGCTAAAACACTCATAGAAGTTGCTAAAGCTAAAATGATTTTTTTCTTATTCATTGGGTTACACTCCTGTAATTTAATTTCATTTCTAATGACAACATATACTATACCACACTCTTTTTTAGAAAAGAAAGGCGTGTAAAATTTTTTTGCGAAAAATTCGTAAAAAAGTCTAATTTTAAGGGGGAAATCATGCAATGTTCGCTTTTAAAAGAAAAAAACGCCTCACTTGTGGCATTTTGAGGCGTTTTTTTCTTTTATATTTTATTTTTTTTAAAATCAGCCGCGTCAAGATGTTGTTTTAATGTTTGCACTTGTTCACGAATGCGAGCCATACGAGGATTGGCTTGGAATTTAAAGTCTTCAATCTCTTGTGCGAGTTCTTTTTGAAAAGTCGGTAAGATTTCTTGCGCGAGTTGTTGTGTTTGAAGCAAATTTGCTTGAACGGTTTGAACATCTTGTTGCACCATCTGTACGTTTGCTAAGCCTTCATCGAAAACTTGTTTTAACTCGGCTTGCGTTTCTTGGCCTTTTTTAGGTGCAAATAATAAACCACCAGCTGCACCAATCACGCTACCAAAAAGTAGGCCTTTCATAAATCGAGCAGACATTTATTTCACCTGCTTTGCAATTTTAGCGGCAATTTCAGTTAATTCCTCAGTAGTGTATCGTTCAAAGTTGTTGCTAAAATGAATCGAGAAGTCATCTTCTTGATCAAAGCGTGGAATGAGATGCACGTGTGAATGAAAGACGCTTTGGTAAGCGAGTTCTTTATTGTTATTAACGATGTTTAAGCCTTGCATGTCAGGAAAGGCTGCTTCGAGTGCGCGGGCAATTTTAGGTACGCGAGCAAAGACTTGGCTAGCGAGTTCTTCATCGTAAGAAAAGATGTCTGTAACGTGTTTTTTAGGGACGATTAGCGTATGCCCAGGCGTCACTTGCGAAATGTCTAAAAAAGCATAAACGGCTTCGTCTTCATAAATTTTATAGCTAGGAATTTCTTGTTCTATGATTTTACAAAAAATACAATTGTCCATCTAAAAAACCTCCGAATGTTTTTCTATTACTGTATCATATTTCGGTGAGAAAGAAAGCATCCAAGAGTTTCTTTTTTCGATTCTTCGTTAATCGCATCACAATCTAATAGGTTTTTAGTTGCTTAATTTTTCATTTATCAGTAAAATGATTTGGAAGAAGTAGTTCGAGAGAGGAAGTTTAAGATGTCAGGTTTTACTTTAGGTAACAGCGCTACATTAGCAACGGTGACAATTCGAGTGAAGGATCGCGATAAGATGATTGCATTTTACCGCGATTTGATTGGCTTTGCTTTAAAACAAGAAGAAAATGCGTTAGCCATTATGGGAACAAAAGAAAATGAAAAAGAACAAATTTGGTTAGAAGAAAGCCCAAGAGCAACGGATCATTTTGGTGAAACGAAACGCTTAGCTAATTATGCCATCTGGTTAGATTCTTTAACAGATATTGCGAGCGTGTATCAACGTTTGAAAAAAGCGGCATACGCGAACTTGCAAGTGAATATAACACCGACACAAGTAACACTAAACATTGTTGATCCAGAAGAAAATATTTTAATTTTATCTTGTTTAAATTCGGAAGAAAAAGTGAAACTAGAAGCGGATTTGAGCGCGCTCGCAACGGAAGAAGCCCGTTTTTTAGCGCCAAGTACGCGTGTGTCGACTTTATCATTTAATACACCTGACATTAGTCAGATGCAAGACTTTTTCAATCAAACACTAGGTTTTCAAAAGAAAGCAACGAGTGTTAGTCTACCAGATACGTTAGATATTGAGTTAAATACATCGAATAGTGATAAAATTTTGACACCAAGTCATGAGATTTTAGGAATTGATTTTGTCAAATTTATTTTATCAGAAACCGATTTATTTGCTTTAGAACAACATTTAATTAGCATTGAACAAGAATATTTCATTGATCAAAAGAAAACGATTTTAACCGTCTACGATCCAATCGGCATTGAATGGTGGTTTATGCGTGAAAAAGTAAAATAACTTTTAAAAGGGGAAAGCTTTTCTCCTTTTTTTGTGGAATTTATGCCCACAAAAAATCAACTACGAATAAGGAGCAGTTAAAATGTATCCAAAAACGCAACAAATGATTGAAGAAAAACGAGCAGAAGGTCTTTTTTCGGGTGTCGCTTATCAACTAATTGATCGAGAAAAAGAAACCCAACAAGTCTTAGGCTGGGCCGCTACTTTGCCCGAAAAAGAAGCATTAACCTTTGATCACTTGTTTGATGTTGCTTCTTTAACAAAAGTGGTCTGTACAACAAGTGTCCTTTTACGTTTACTTGAAACAAATAAAATTGAGTTGGATCAAACACTGCACACGTACTTACCTACTTTTTTAGATGAACGGATTACCATTCGTCACTTGCTTACTCACACAAGCGACATTCAAACTTGGATTGAAAAACGTGATCAATTAGATCAAGTGGCATTAAAAGCTGCTTATTTGACGTTACAAGCAGGAGAAAACTTAGGCAAAAAAGTTTGCTACACGGATGCTGGAACAATTTTACTAGGATTTTTACTTGAAGAGCTTTATCAAAAACCTTTAACAGTCATTTTTCAAGAAGAAGTTCTTCAACCACTAGGGATGACGCAAAGCTTTTTCCCACCGTTTAGACAACCGCTAGTAGTACCAACTGAACAGTTAGCCAGTGGTCAAATTTTAAAAGGAATCACCCATGATCCTAAAGCGCGTGTTTTGGAATCTCATGCAGGCAATGCTGGCTTGTTTACGACACTAGCGGATTTGACGCGTTTTGTGCGCATGTACTTAGCCGGCGGGGCAGGTTATTTGAAAGCCACTACCATTTCGGCTTTATACCAAGACCATACCCCAAATCAAACGGGCTTTCGTTCGCTAGGGTGGGATTTGCGAGGAACAAAAGAGCAGCCAATTTTGTTTCACACAGGATACACTGGGACGTTTATGCTCATCGACGTGAAGCAGCAACAAGCCTTTATTTTTTTATCCAATCGGGTCCATCCAAAAGACGAACGAGAAAAATATATCAAACACCGCGATTTATTAATTGCGACATATTTAGCTGAAAAAAGTACCGCAAGCATGTTATAATAGGCAAGAAATAACGAATAAAGAAGGAGATTTTCATGCAACCACTATTTATGCAACCTGTTTTCCAAGAGAAAATTTGGGGAGGAAACCGTTTACGCACGGTCTTTGGCTTTGAGATTCCAAACGATAAAATTGGGGAAGATTGGGCAATCAGTGCGCATCCTCACGGTGTTAGTGTAATTGAAAACGGTCCCTATAAAGGCCAAACATTAGATCAACTTTGGGCACAACACAAAGAATTATTCGGCAACCCAACAGAAGAGGTTTTCCCGTTATTAATTAAAATTTTAGACGCAGAAGATGACTTGTCGGTTCAAGTACATCCAGACGATGCGTATGGTTTAAAACACGAAGGCGAACTCGGTAAAACCGAATGTTGGTATATTATTGATGCCGCTCCAGGAGCAGAGATTATTTATGGTCACCATGCCCAAACGAGAGAAGAATTAGCAGCGATGATTAACGAAGGCCGCTGGGATGATTTATTAACACGCGTACCCGTTAAAAAAGGCGATTTCTTCTACGTACCAAGTGGCACCATCCACGCCATTGGCAAAGGCATCATGATTTTAGAAACACAACAAAGTTCAGATACGACTTACCGTGTGTACGATTACGATCGAAAAGACGACAGTGGCAACCCACGCGAACTGCACATTCAACAGTCGGTGGATGTAACGACGGTTCCTGCTAAAGCACCAGCCTTAAATATTCAAGAAGTCAGAAAAGGAAATTCAGCCGTTGTAACATACGTGAAAACAGACTTCTTCAACGTTTATGAGTGGCAAGTCAAAGGTGCTCTAAGCTTTAGCAAACAAGCGCCGTACACGTTAGCAACGGTAATTGACGGATTTGGTCAATTAGTTGTTAACGGTGAAACGTATGAACTAAAAATGGGTACGAGCTTCATCTTACCAGCTCAAATTGAAAACTGGGAAGTGCAAGGCGAGTTAACGATTATCGCTTCAGAACCAGGGAAATAAGCAGCGATTAGAGGCTGTCATTTAAAAAAATCGATTTGCAAAGAGTACGTTTCTTTTGCAAATCGATTTTTTGATTTTGGAGGAAAATGCGATGCAATTACCTGGTCAATAAAATAAAAGCCACCGCCATTTTCCGTGAAATAAAAGGAAAATGGCGGTGGTTTAACCTTAGTCGTATTCGAGTTAGGTCATTTTTACAACGAGGGATTGTACGTGGCAATGGATGGATTTGACCTTAAAAAGACGTTTCAAGCCAATGAACAATCGTTTGGGCGATTTGGGTTTGTTGGTCTAAAGGTGTAATTGTTGCATTGGAATCCCCTTTTTGAGGACCATAAAGCCCAAAGCCAGCGTGGTTCCCACCTTCAATTGAAGCAAAACGCGTTTGGCTTGGTAAGTAGGCTTTGGCTTGTTCATAGTTTGCTTGGTTTAACACACCATCATTGGTGGCGGTAATTGAT
Source organism: Enterococcus lemanii (assembly GCF_016909125.1). Lineage (GTDB taxonomy): Bacteria > Bacillota > Bacilli > Lactobacillales > Enterococcaceae > Enterococcus_I > Enterococcus_I lemanii. The sequence continues at coordinate 5,648 of NZ_JAFBFD010000024.1, forward strand.
AAAACGGGCCAGTCTAATTGGCTAAGATCCCCTTTTTGGTCCGGATAACTGGCTAAAAAGAGGAGGCCGGCGATTTGTTGCTTATTTTTGGCGGCAAATCGACTCGCCATAACACCGCCAAGTGAATGGCCGGCTAGCACAAAAGTTTCTTCTGGGCGTGTTTGTAAAATTTTCTCTGCGATATTGCCTTTTAAGACCGCTAAATTAAAAGGAAAGGAAACGACATAAACATCATAGCCAGCAGTGGCGATTTGTTGCGCTAGGACACTGTAACTCGCTGGGTCAACTAACGCTCCCGGATATAAAATAATGCTAGTCGAATGTTCTTTTTTGCTCGTATAAAAGGTATAGTCTTTTGTGTGAACGGCTTGCTCGCTCAGGATTTGGGCTTGGTTTGAAGCAGGATACATTTGCTTTTGAAGCAACAAAAAGCCAAAGAGTAATAGAAGAAAAAGCGCTCCAATTGTTCGCCATTTTTTAGGGCTCTTTTTTAAAAGCGTCATTTTACGCCTGCTTTCTTATTCAAAACGGTTTCGCGTGGAATTAATTCGTGTGGTACGACGACACGTAGACTCGTTTTAGCAGAACCTTCTTGGAGTTGGGCCATTAATTGTTGGGTTGCAATTTTTCCAAGTGAAGCGACATCAATGTCCATACTCGTTAAATAGGGATGCGTTAAAGTCGTGAAAATCGAATTGTTAAAACTAATCACAGATAAGTCATCGGGCACTTGATAGCCGAGTAGTTGAGCTAATTGAATGATACGTACGGCAAATAAGTCGTCAATCACGACGAGTGCCGAAGCTTGCGTCTGTTCTAGAATATCAGCGAAATTCGTATAGTCTTCGGCTGATTCAAAGGCAACAGCTGGAAAATGAGGCAAGTTCGCCATCATTAATGCTTTTTGGTAACCAAAAAAACGTTCAAAATATAAATTTTCATGCGTGGTATTGGTCGCAAATAAAATTTTTGTGTGCCCTTTTTCAATTAAGTATTCGGTCGCTTGTTTACCAAGTAGTTGGTTATCGTTATCGACATACATCACTTTTTCTTCTTGGGTATACGGTTGTCCAATTAAAGTAAAAGGAATTTTTTCTTCAATTAAGTATAAAATAATCGGATCAAATTTATCAGAGTAAGTGAGGATAAAGCCGTCCACTTGTTTTTGGCGATGCATGCGTTTGACGTTTTCAAGTAATGTTTCAAAATCTCGTGCAGAAGCGACCGCAACTGACATGTTTGACTGGCGAGCTTCTTCGTTAATCGTTTCAATCGTTTCTAAGTAAAAAGGATTACCTAATCGTTCTTTTGAATCTAGTGGTGGTAAGATCACACCAATCGCGCTGGCAATTTGTTTTCCTAAGTTTCGAGCCGCTAAGTTTGGCGTATAGCCAAGTTCTTCCATGACTTTGCGGACTTTTTTCTTGGTTTCTTCAGAAATACTCGGGTGATCATTAATGACACGCGAAACAGTAGAAGTAGCCACGCCCGCTTTTTTAGCGACGTCTTTTACGGTAATACTCATTTTTTTCACTCCCTTACAAAAAATTATCGTATCATACTCGTGATTTGAATACTACTAAAAAACCAAAGCAATCAAAGAAAACGACTGAAAAAGAAAGATTCCTTCAGCCGTTTTCTTTTCCCTATCATTGATTAAGCAAGAGGGAGTGAGCAAGTTTCATTCAATGTAATTTGTTCTTCGTAAACGTTAAAACGTAAAGGTTCTCCTTCTAATAAGCGGAAATTCACTGTTTCAGCATTAACCGTCACAAAAATTAACCGGCCACGATAGTTAATGTGAAAAGCATAAGAGCGCCAAGCTTTTGGTAAAAATGGTGCAAAACTTAGTTCGTTCCCAAAAGTTTTCATTTGCGCAAAACCTTGGACAATCGCTAGCCAACTACCGGTCATCGAAGTAATGTGCAAGCCATCTTCCGTATCGTTGTTGTAGTTATCTAAATCAAGGCGTGCGGTGCGCTCATACATTTCTAACGCTTTTTCTTCTAAACCAAGTTCGGCAGCTAAAATCGCATGGATACTTGGAGAAAGGGACGATTCATGAACGGTCATTGGTTCATAAAATTCAAAGTTTGCTCGTTTTTCTTCTAACGTAAACTGATCACCAAAGAAATAAATTCCTTGTAAAACGTCGGCTTGTTTAATAAAACAAGAACGTAAAATATGATCCCATGACCATTTTTGATTAAGTGGCAAGTGAATCGGGTCTAATTCTGCCACCGACATTAACTCTTTATCTAAGAAAGTGTCGTGTTGGACGAAAACGCCTAATTCTTGATCAACTGGGAAATACATTTTTTCAATAATTTCTTGCCAGTGCGCTTGTTCCTCCGCAGAGATGGTTACGCTTGTTTCATTTTCGTAGTTTAAATAATTTTCTAATGTATAACGTAAAACCCAAGTGGCCACTGTATTCGTGTACCAGTTATTATTCACGTTATTTTCGTATTCGTTTGGACCGGTAACGCCGTGAATCATATATTTGTTGGTGCGTTTTGAAAAGTGTACACGATCTGCCCAGAAGCGCGCAATTTCGACTAAAACTTCTAAACCTTCTTGTTTTAAGTAACGGTCATCGCCAGTATAGTTTGTATAGTTATAAATCGCATAAGCAATCGCACCATTGCGGTGAATCTCTTCAAAAGTAATTTCCCACTCGTTATGACACTCAACGCCAGTAAAAGTCACCATCGGATAAAGGGCGCCTTTTAAGCCTTGTTGACGGGCGTTATGTTGTGCTTGTGGCAATTGGTTGTGGCGGTATTTTAATAAGTTTTTGGTGACTTCTGGTTTGGCTAACGCTAGGTAAAGTGGCACGGCGTAAGCTTCGGTATCCCAATACGTAGCCCCACCGTATTTTTCACCGGTAAAGCCTTTTGGCCCGATATTTAGACGCTCATCTTCACCGTAATACGTTGCAAAAAGTTGGAATAAATTAAAGCGAATCCCTTGTTGGGCCGCGTCATCGCCTTCAATGAGGACATCAGCGAGTTCCCAACGTTTTTGCCAAGCGCGGACGTGTTCGGCTTTTAATTGCGCATAATCTGCTCCAAAATCATTGAATAATTGTTGTGCGAATGGTACTTGTTGCGCGGCTTTTGTATCGCGACTCGTCACAATAAGCACTTGTTTTTCTAACGTTACTTGTTCATTGGTTTTTAAATCGAAGGTAAAGTGTTGGCTCATGCAGAGTGGTTCGCTCGTTGTTTTATCACTCGGCAGATTATGAGCCATACTAGCCGTAATCGTAAATTGTTCAATCCCAAAATCATTTGCAACCGTTTGCGTTGTTAAAAAACTTCTCCCGTCCGCTTCATGAGTGGCAATGGCTTGCCAAAACATTTCATCGTAATTGCTATCTTCGTTTTGAATGTTGTTATCTAATTTTGAAATGACTTCAATTTTAGCTTGTCCCGCTAAAACTTTCGCCTTCATTTGAATCATTGCGAGTTCTTTTTTTACGACACTTAAAAAACGCTCAAAGGTAAACGCGACACTTGTTTCACCAATTGTTACCGTAAATTTACGGGTTAAGAGCCCTTTTTCCATATCGAGTTCTAAGTAAAAATCTTGTACGTCCATTTTGGCTAAATCAATTTCTTGCTCATTCACGAAAATGGACATGGCTGTAAAGTTCACGGCATTGATCACTTTTCCGAAATATTCTGGGTAACCATTTTTCCACCAGCCCACTCGGGTTTTATCAGGAAACCAAACTCCAGCCAAATAAGTGCCGAGATGGTGATCACCACTATAACTTTCTTCAAAATTCCCACGCATCCCCATATAGCCATTCCCAATACTGGTTAAGGATTCTTGTAAGCGACGATTTTCTTTATCAAGTTGGTGAGTTTTAATTTTCCAAGGATCTATTTCAAATAAACGCTGAATCGATTTCATTTTAACGCCTCCAAATGTTCTCTATTTATAGTTACATCATAAACGCAATCGGTTGCGTAGTCAAGTAAGATTCTTTCGTCCTAAGAGGGAAAAATTCCTAAATTTGGGAAACGCCCGGTAAATGCGGGAACGACAAGGAAATATGCTATAATTTATTTGAAGATAAAGGAAGTAGGAAGATAGATGAAAATATTAACATTAAATACGCATAGCTGGTTAGAAGAACAGCAAGCTGAAAAAATGGACCGCCTTGTTGAAAAAATTGTAACTGAAGATTATGATTTGATTGCCTTACAAGAAGTCAATCAACGCGTAGGAGGAGAGCGCGCCGTTTTAGATGATTGGTATTGTCTAAATGAAGACAATGACCGCTTTCCGATTTTAGTGGATAATTTCGCTAAAGTTTTAGCCGAAAGATTACAAATTGCTGATTGTGATTATTACTGGACGTGGGCGTTTAGCCATATCGGTTATGAAGTCTTTGAAGAAGGTTTGGCTTTGTTTTCTAAGACGCCTTTATTAAGTACTTGTACACGCGTTTCAGCTTGTGATGATTTTGCGGATGCGCGCCGTCGTATTTTATTAAGCGCGGTAACGGAACACCAAGGACAACTCTACACGTTTGCTAGTGCCCATCATTCTTGGTGGGAAAATGGTGCTTTTCAAATCGAATGGCAACAAGCTGAAGCTTATTTGAAACAAAGTCCGTACCCGATTATTCTAGCAGGCGATTTTAACCAAATTGCTGGTACAAAAGGACATGATTTAATTTTAGCGAGCGAATTAAAACTTCAAGACGCCTACTTAGCCGCAGAAGTTAAAATTGGAGCCGCGACGATTGAAGGGCCCATTGCTGGTTGGGAAGAAGTGGCAGAAGCGTTACGAATTGATTATGTCTTTTTCACGGATGCGTGGGTTGCCAAAAAGTATGAGGTCGTTTTTGAAGGCCAACGTGAGCCTTTAGTCAGTGATCATTTTGGCGTGGCCGTTGAGTTGTTGCTAAATAAAAAATGCTTAGAAAAATCTTGAAAAAGATTTTTCTAAGCATTTTTGTTTGTGTTTATAAATCAAATAACGGTGCTTGTTGTTCCGTTTGGCCAAGCGGATAATCAGGGATGGTTTTTTCTTCTGGAAATAAAATAACGAGTAAATCGTCTTTGCCTTGTTCTTTTAAAAAGGCGCGGTCGATTTTAGCTAGCCGTGTGTTCGGCGTCACTAAGTCGTTTTCTTTTACAAAAATTTCAAAACCCGCACCATTTAACTCAACCGTATCTAAGCCCATGTGCAGTAAAATCGCTTTTTTGTCTTTTGTTTCCAGACTAATCGCATGTTTAGTTGGAAAAACCGACGTTACCCGCCCTTCAATCGGAGCGTAAATTTCGTCGCTGGCCAGTTCAATTGCTAGGCCTGGTCCCATCATCCCTTCAGAAAAAACGGGATCAGGTACTTGCGCAAGTGCAATCACGGTTCCGTTGGTGGGGGCATGGAAGGCTAATGTTTGTTTCTTTTTAAAAAATGAGAACATAATTAATTCAATCCTTTCAATCGTAAATTTAAAAAGGTGACGAGTAAGCTGAAAAGCAGTAGGGCGAAGGCACTTGCCCAAACAATCCATGTTTGTTTAGTAGTAGGGTTTTCGCAATCATGAGAATCTAAAAAATGATAGGAAAGATAAGCTAAAAGCACTCCAGGAAAGTTGAATAATAGCAATTGTTGGACGATAGCAAAAAGTAAGAATTTTCCTAGGAGACCTTGTTTGCTGTTTGAAATTTGTCGAACGTAATAAAAAAGTGAGGTCATCATTAAAAGTAAGCAAGTCACGAGTAAGCTTACCGTATAGGTCGGATTACTTGTGAGTAAAATAGTAAACGTTTGTCCTTTCAAGACACTAGTAAAAAGCAAAAATAAAAAGAAAAAAGCCGAAATAACTAACCAATACCCCATTAAGAGGTGTTTCATAAAAGGTTTTGCTTTCAAAAAGCTCATGTTGATTCCTCCACTTGTTGTTGATAAATACCATAAGAACGATATAAATAATCAATTAATACATGAATTGAAATTAAAGAAATCACTTCTTTCTTTTTCTTCCCAATATTAAAACTCGAGCAATAATAATTTAAATGATGGGTACTATTACGGGCAAAATAATTATTACCAGACGCGGTAATGGTTAAAACAGGGATTTTTCGCGCTTGAAAAGAAGTTAGATTCATTTTTACATCATCGGTTTCACCACTCACAGAAGAAATGACGACACAATCTTCCGCCGTAATCATCGGCATGGCAACGTCTAATTCTGTTTTATTTGGGATTAAAATCACTCTTTTTTCAAGTGTTAACATCAGCTTTGAAAATTCTTCGAGTGGCTTTTTTTGTGAAAAACCGGTTGAATAACAATAAATCGTTTTACTGTCATGGAAAAGCTTGTTAATTGGTGTGAGATCAATCGAATCCAAATAATGAATCGTTTGCGTGATGTCTTCAATTTGCATGGCAAAAAGTTCTTTTTCACTTGTTTGTTCCAGGGGTTCCTTGTTTTCATTTTTCAAGAAATATTTAAATTCTGAATATCCTGAAAAACCTAACTTTTTAGTTAATCTTAAAATGGATGATTTAGAAGAATGGACTTGTTCCGCCAAATCAATAATACTAAGATTTTCTACTTGTCGTGTATTTTCTAAAATATAATACAAAATCGATAAATCCAGTTCACTCAAATCTTTAATATGCTGATGGATCAATTGTTCAAATTTCACGTCAGCCCCTCCTTTTTCTAGTATTATACTAGAAAAGAAGGGGCGTCGTGTGAAAACTTTCGCTTGTCTAGTTTAATTCAGGCCAAAAATCAAGATTAACCGCGATGAGTTCATCTAAAATTTGTTTGGCTACTCGCGCGTTAGGTACAATTTTTGAAAGGGTTAAAGCTTGCCACAGTTTTTGGTAAGAGCCTTCCACCCAAGCTTCAACGACTAATTTTTCAACGGCCACTTGTTGTTCCATTAAACCTTTTTGGAAACGAGGAATTTCGCCTTGTGTCAATGGTTCGGGTCCATTTGCTCCAACAATACAAGGAACTTCAACCATCGCAGTATCGTCAAAGTTTACAATAGCGCCTTTATTTTGCACAATAAGTAGCATGCGCTCATGCGTGTTATAAGCAATTGCCCGAGCTAAATCAACGATATAACTTGCATGCTCATCAATTTCAAGGGTAGTGCCAAGCGAAGACCCACGCTTAGTAATCGCATGGCACTCACCAAAGACATGGCGCTCGCGTCCAGCCATGACTTCATTTGCTCGCGTATAATCGGGATTGGCTGTAGCCACTTCATCTTGTGGGTAGAAATAATATTTTAAATAAGTATTCGGTAAAGTGGTTGGGTCAATATTGTAAATTTCTTTGGCTTTGGCAAAAGTATGCATCCAACTGGCGTCCATGTGTTGCGATTCTGCTATTTCTTCTGGTAAAGAGTAGCCATGCTGTGCCACGTGGGCTTTAATTTGGGGCATTAAATCATTGCCTTCAAGGTCACGAATATCCGTCCACCAACCAAAGTGGTTTAAGCCGTAGTAACGAACAACCATCTCTTTTCTAGAAGTTAAGCCGATTGCTCTGGCCATGCGCTCTTCAATTCCGACTGGCATATCACAAATATTAATAATTTTTGAATGCGGGCGTAATTTCCGTGTGGCTTCCGCGACAATGGCGGCTGGATTGGAATAATTTAACATCCAAGCATCGGGTGAATATTTTTCCATATAATCTAAAATTTCTAAGACACCACCAATGGAACGCATACCATAAGCGATTCCACCAGGTCCGCAAGTTTCTTGGCCAATCACCCCATATTTTAGTGGGATTTTTTCATCCAGTTCACGCATCGCATAAAGACCTACGCGAATGTGCGCCATAACAAAATCAACGTCAGTAAAGGCTGTTTTTGGATCCGTTGTTGCCATAAATTGAATATCGGACGCTTTTTCTTTTAATAAAATTGCACAAGCATCAGCAATTTGTTTTTGGCGTTCTTCGTTATTATCATAAAATTTAATTTGACGGATGGGGAAACGCTCTAAGTGATCAAGCAACATTAAGACAATACCAGGTGTAAACGTACTGCCGCCACCAGCAATTACGATTGAAAATTTCTTCTTATTCATACTAGTCACCTTTCTTTTTACTTAATCTTGTATCTAATCTTGTATCTCAAGTAGCTTTTCAAATTGTTCGCGCACTTGTGGGACATCTAAACCGACGATGACTTGAAAGGCATTGCCGTTTCGCACGACACCATGTGCACCGCCTGAACGAAATGAATCATCCGGTAACACGAGTGATTCGTCTTTTACCGTAATTCGTAGACGTGTTGCGCAATTATTGACTTTGTCGATATTATCGGTGCCACCGAAACTTTCTAAAAAGACGGCTGCTTGTTCTAAATAACGATTGCTTGCCATAGCAGGTGTTTTTTCACCTAGCGTGCCAGCTTTTTTTTCTTTATAATCTTTTTTGCTAAATAATTTAATTTCGGCGTCATCAATTTCTCGACCAGGCGTTGCTAAATTCATTTTGACAATTAAATAACGGAAAACAAAGAAATAAATGACGGTGAAGCTTAAACCAATCGCTAATTGAGTGAATATCATCCCTTTATGATTGGCAAATAAAGGAATCCAGTTCTTAGCTAATAAATCAAGGAAACCACCGCCCATATCACCAACAACCCCAAAAGCAAACATGGTTGCTGACATTGAGGCCGCAAGTAATGCGTGAATTAAAAAGAGTGGCGGAGAGATAAATAAGAACGTAAATTCAAGCGGTTCCGTAATCCCAGCTAAAAAGGCCGTTAATGTAATCGGGATTAAAATCGAAAGAACGCGTTTTTTATTTTCAGGGCGTGCCGTAAAGTAAAGAGCCGCTGCGATTCCGAGAGAACCAAACATTTTTGAGTTGCCGTGTAAAGCAAAGCCACCTTCTGGGAAAAGTTGTTTCACAGGTGTTGTCGACGCAGAGAAACTATTTAAGTTAGCCATCCAAGCCTTCGTAATCCCTTCCGGAACCACTGCTGGACCAAAAACAAATGGTGAATAAATAAAGTGATGCAATCCAGTTGGAATTAAAATCCGCTCTAAGAACGTATAAATCCAGACGCCTAAAACGCCTGAAGTAGCTAAAAATCCTTGCATGGAGCTAATCCCAAATTGAATTTTCGGCCAAATTAAACAAACGAGAAAGGCCATTGGAACCATCGTGAAAAAGCCGATAATAACGACTAAAGAAGAACCTTGGAAAATTCCTAAGAAATCCGGCAATTTCGTATCAAAAAAGCGGTTATGAATGAAAACAACAATCGCAGAAATCACAATCGCTCCGACAATTCCCGTATCGAGCGTTTGAATGCCGGCAATTAATTTCATACCACTTTCACCACCGACTTCTTGGAAGAAATCAACCCCAAAGAATGGACCAAAATATTTTAACATGCCACTGACGAAGTATTGGAACGTTAAATACACCACAAAAGCTTCCATAACTGCTCGGGCATTGGCTTTTTTAGCTAAACCAATCGGTAAACCAATCACAAACAATAATTCCATTTGATTGAAAACAGTCCAAGCCCCGTCTTCTAAAATCGACCAAACACTATACCAAGTCGTGCCCTCTGTCGCGATACTGCCGACTAACATTGGATTTTTAAAAATAATTGCAAGAGAAACCATTAAACCAGAAAACGAAAAGAGTAATACCGGGGTAAACATGGCTCCACCGAACCTTTGTACTTTTTCCATCATAAAACCAAACAACTCCTTCAATAAGATTTATCAATTGATAAGATAACTGTACGCTAAGCTGATAACGGTTACAACAAGTTCCCGTAGAACTGGGAAGAATTAAGAAGACTGGAATAAAGCGCCAAGTCCCGGGAAATTTCCCATAATTTATTAAAAAAAGCCCTGAAGTGCCTCTCTTCAGGGATCTTTGAACATTATTCACCATATTTTTTAGTTAAAGCAAGCGATAATAAACGTTGGGCAAGGTGTTCATTACGAGCTAAAATGGGCCCGTGAAAATAAGAACCAAAAACATTACGGTAAATAACACCTTCACTTTGATCTTCACCATTATTCCCGTGGCCTTCCAAAACTTTTCCAAGTGGTCTTTCGCTAGCCCCAAGGAACGTTCGGCCGTTATGGTTTTCAAAACCGAGATACGTTTCATCAAACGTTTCATTATAGATTTTAATATCACCAGTAAAGCGTTGATTGTCTTGATTGAGCGTATAGTGATCGAGGGCCCCGATACCTTCGATTTTTTCTCCATTTGCTGTAATATAATAGTGGCCTAATAACTGGTAACCACCACAAATAGCGAGTAAAACACCATCGTTTTCGATGTATTCAATCAAAGCAGCTTTTTTTGTTTGAAGATCTTTTGAAACAATTTTTTGTTCATAATCTTGTCCACCACCAAAAAAGACAAAATCATAGTGATCTGGTTCAAAAGTATCATATAGACTGACCATCTCAATGCTGAAATCAACGTTAATTTTTTTAGCCAAGTAATTTAAAACGAGTAAGTTGCCATTGTCGCCATAAGTATTGAGTAAATTCCCATAAAGGTGGGCCACTCGTAATTGTTTTTTCGTCATTACTTTTGCCCTCCTTTTAAGATACCTTGTTCGGTTAGTTTTTTACGCAGTTGTAAGACGGCCGTGTAAGTCGCTAAAATATAAACGTGTTCCGTTTCAAGTTGTGGAATTTGAGCAATGACTTGATCGAAAGTCGCGAGTTCTTGAATTTTATCTTCTGCAATTCCTGCTACTTTTAAGCGGAACGTCATATCTTTCCGGCGCTCTCCACCTGTAATCACTTGTGGAATCGTATGTTTCGTTAAGTTTTCGTATTCGCCATCCCAAATCCAACTGACATCGACGCCATCCGCATAGTTGGCGTTTAACAAGCAAACCAGTGAAAAATCATAAGGCGCTAAATCAATCATCTCAATCACTTGATTTAAACCGACCGGATTTTTAACTAAGACCAAGGTACATTTTTTATCCCCGATTTGAATCACTTCTTGGCGGCCAAAAACTTTTTCATCATAAGCTAAAGCAGCTTTCATTTTTTCAGGAGCCACGTGATAATATTCCCCAACCGCCGTAGCAGCTAAAGCATTATAAATATTGTACATGCCGCCGACTTCAATTTGATAGTCATTGCCGTCAATCGTAAACGCCGAGGAAGTGTTGGTCATTTCTCCGAGTGCTGTTAATTGATAAGTTAATTCGGGACGTTTGAAATCACAATTTGGGCAATAATATTTGCCTAAATTTGCATAAGTAATCATTTTATAATGTAAAATATGTTGGCAATTTGGACATAAAATGCCGTCGGTGTTATAGTGGGCCATCTGTTCAACGTCGGCTTGATGATTAAAACCATAATAAACTCGAGGGTTTATCGTTGCGACCGAGTTAAAAATAGGCGAATCGCCATTTGCTAAAATCGTTGCTTGCGGTGCTTTTTTCACCCCGTCAAGAATCATTTGATACGTCGAGTAAATTTCCCCATAGCGATCCATTTGGTCACGGAAAATATTAGTGAAGACAAAGAGTTCGGGTTGAATGAAATCCGTCACTTTCGTTAAACTGGCTTCATCAATTTCTAACACCGCAAATTTCTTTTGACCTTTATTTTTTGGTGCGTCTAAAAAGGTTGAAACAATTCCTTGAATCATATTTGAACCGGTTGGATTGGTTAAAACCGGGCCAAATTCTTGTTCTAAAATTTTAACAATTAATGCCGTTGTGAGTGTTTTCCCATTGGTTCCGGTCACGACAATCACCTGGTAGTCTTTTGCTAAATAATCTAAAATTTTTGGATCAAGCTTCAAGGCTAATTTCCCTGGATAACTCGAACCACCTTTAAAGAAAGTTTGTAAAATCCAGCGCGAAAACTTACCGGCTGAAGCTGCAAATAAATGCCTTATTTTCATCAAAATTCCCCATTCGTCCTAAATTAAAAAGAATCATAAAATTCAATTAATCATACCATATTCGAAGAAAAATTGAAAAAACACTTTAATAAAAATTAAAGGAGTGACCAATAACAAAAAAATAGACGAAAGTTCGTCTATTTAATGTCTACTGATTCAATAAAAAAAGATTGAGACAACGGTGTTTGACCTTGATATTTTATATAATGTGCAAGACTTTTAAGGGGAGAACACGGAAAACCGTGCACTTTTATCATTTGTTTAGAGGGCGAGGATTTTTTCAATGGTGTCTAAAACGCCATTTTCATCGTTTGATTTTGTGATAAATACGGCGATGTCTTTGATTTCTTCGAAGGCATTTCGCATCGCAAAGCTATAAGCAGCGGTTTCTAATAGCTCACGATCGTTTAAACCATCGCCAAAAGCCATCGTTTCTTCTTTTGTCACTTGGAGCATCTTTTGTAATTCTGCTACGGTGGTTCCTTTATGGACGCCTGCATTTGAAATGTCAATCCAAGCTGCCTCAGAAGCAACAATATAAGCTTGCTCTTTGAACGCATCTAACTCAAGAACACTTTCAAAACATCTTTTTTGTGAATCAAAAACCGTGATTTTAACAAAATCTTCCGTAATGTCTTGGTAGTTATCCACGGTTTTTACCACTGCATAGGAACCACGCACCATTTTTGCTTGGTCTGTCGGGGTGGTCGTCTTAATAAAAGCGGCTGTTGGCGTACAAGCGATAACTACATGATCAGGCGCAATTTGTTCTAATTTTTCAATAATGGTTAAACCGAGTGCATTTTTTAAGAGGGACTCGTAAACGTATTGGCCCCGATGTTTAATGCGAGTCGCACTATCCCCTAAAATCCAAATTTCTTGACTAAGCTCTTCGCCAAATAATTCTTCGACGCGTTCACATTGTTTTCCTGTACAAACGGCAAAAACCACTTCTTTTTCCTGCATAAGCTGACGGACTTTTTGGTAGTAGGCTTTGTCAAAGCTTCCTTGGCTATTTAAAAAAGTACCGTCTAAGTCTGTAATAATTAATTTAATCATGATGATCCTCGTTTCTTTTTTGGTATTTTGCTGGCGTATGGTAATTGTAACGGGAGAATAGGAGCAACTGACATCCTTAATTAAGGATAGGAACAAAAAGATTTCTTGTCAAATTCATTTTGCGAAATAAGTAAAAAATAGTTAATATCTACCGATTAAATAAAAAATATTGAAACAGCAGTGTTTGACCTCGATATTTTATATAACAAGTGCAAGACTTTTAACGGTAGAACACGGAAAACTGTGCACTTTTATCAATATTGGAGGCTTCTAATGTAGAAACCATAAATTTACACGTAACTTACTTTTGCAGACTTTGATCAATCTGTGAGTAAAAAGAATAGACCTTGAGAATTGTTGGATTAAAAAAACGCCACCCTTTTGATAGGGCGGCGTTTTTTAGCCAGTAATAATTTTTTCTTTCGGGTATTCATAGCCTAAATCTCGCGTTTGTTTTGGTACAAACAGTAAAAGGGTGTAAAGCATGCCAATTCGGCCGATAAACATCAGTGAACAGATCACAATTTTTCCGGTAAAAGAAAGCTCTGCCGTAATCCCTAAAGACATTCCGGTTGTTCCAAAAGCCGAAGCAACTTCGACAATAATCGCAATTAAAGAAAAATCTTCAATCGCAGTCAAAAAGATAACCGAGCCAAAACACATCATTAACGAAAGCATAAAGACTGCAATTGCTTTTTGGACGTCCTCTTCATCAATTTGACGACCAAAGACATTGACACGTGATTCTCTTTTCAAAAAAGAAATTAAATACAAGGCAATTACGGCAACTGTGGTCGTTCGAATCCCTCCACCTACGGAACTAGGGCTACAGCCGATGAACATTAATAAAGCAAAAATAAATAAAGTCGTTGTTTGAAATTCGCTAATGTCGTGAATTTGTAAGCCGGCATTTCGCGTCGTAATCGAATAAAACATACTCGTTACCCATTGTTCTGAAAAAGAAATGCCGTTAAATAAGTGGTTTTTTTCTAAAGCAAAGATGAGTAACGTCCCACCAATAAATAAAACGGTAAAAGTGAGTAAAGAAATTTTAGTAAATAAGGAAAAACGATAGGGCAATTGATGGACTTTTTTCTTTTTAAAATAGCTCTTAAGCCAAGAACGAACGTCCATAATTACAGGGAAACCAATGCCGCCTATAAAAATGAAAAACATAATCCAAAATAAAAAGAAATAATCACGAGCGTAAGGTAAAATAGAGTGCCCCGTTACGTCAAAGCCTGAGTTTGTGACCGCTGAAATGGCTTGATAAAAGCCATTAAAAAAAGCATCGCTCCAATGTTCATAATAACCATTTAATTTGAAATGCAGTCCAAATAAGAGGCCACCAAAAAATTGAAAACCAATTAAAATTAAAAACGTCGACCGAATCATGGAAACAATCCCACTTAAGTGTTGCTGATTGGTGTCAGTCATAATTAACTGACGTTGCTTTAAAGAAATGCGCTTGTTTGACAAAATAAAAAAGAAAGTCGAAATCATCATAATGCCTAACCCACCGATTTGGAATAAAGAGGCCAGTAAAATCGCACCATTTCGATTAAAGACTTCGTTGATTGGAAAAGTCGTTAACCCAGTCACGCTAATTGTGCTAACAGACATAAATAACATGTCGATGAAAGCAACGGAACTACCCGGTTGTCGAAAATAGGGCAAGTAAAACAAGCCCAGTGCTAGTAAAACCATTAATAAATAATAAATAACAATAATTTGAACGGAAGAGACACGTTGGTACAAGAAAGTACGACTACGTCTAAAAAATAGCTGTATTTGCCTTTCCAAATGCATAAAAAAACTCCTCTTCTACCAAGCTGTTGGCGAATATTTCCTATAGTATAACAAATTTTTAATCGCCTGACTCCCAAAACGGCGATTCTCTTTTTTATTTTGGATTTACCAATCTCAAAGAAGACTTTCATTCTTTTGCTATGTTATACTGTTTTTAGGAAAATAAACAATCAAATGATTAAGCCAGTTCTAAAAATAAAATGAAACGAGGAGGGGGGAAATCTAAATGAAGGATTTTATGAAAAATTGGGGCTTTTTTATTATTATTTTAAGCGTCTTTATTCTTCTTCGTTTATTTGTGGTGACGCCAGTTTCAGTGAAGGGGCATTCAATGGACCCAACACTGGCGGACGGCCAAAAGTTGCTTACTTTAAAAACGGACAAGGTGGAACGCTTAGATATTATTACGTTGCAAGAGCCTGATGAACCTGAAAAAATGGCCGTCAAACGGGTGATTGCATTACCTGGCGAAACGGTTGAGATGAAAAATGACCAACTAACCATTAATGGCGAAGTTTTTGCCGAGCCGTACTTAGATGAATACCAAGCGTTGTTTGATACCGGACAGTTAGCAGAAACATATGCCTATAACCCTCAATTTCAAAAAACAGCCGAGAATGCCGAAACATTTACGAGTGATTTTAGTTATACCGTTCCAGAAGGTCAGTATTTTGTATTAGGGGACAATCGTTTAGTCTCAAAAGACAGCCGTTATTTCGGTTTTGTTGATCAGTCGTATATTAAAGGCCGCGTCATTTGGCGTTATTGGCCACTAAATCAAATGTCATTGTTTACCAAAGATAGCAATTAAGAAAGGATGAGTCATTTGACTATTGAATCACTTGTTTTAACCAAAGATGGAAAAGCTTTTACCATGCCGTCCCCAACTGGCGATTGGCAATTATTAAGAGAAATCGGCTATTCGCCCGTCCAAATGCTCGTTAGCAGTATTGCTGGTTGTGGCGGTTATGTTTACGAGTCGGTTTTAAAAAATTCCGACGTGCCCCATACGATTGAACGCGTTCGGGTCGAATACACGCGTAACGAACAAAAAAGATCTCAACCACTCGCATCCGTTGATTTAGTCATTGAGGCAAAAATTCCAGCAGAATACCATGAAAAAGCCTTACGCTGCTTAAAACTAATTGCGCCGAATTGTCCAGTGATTCAATCACTTGATCCAGCCATTCAAGTCAACGAAACGGTCAAATTTATCTAGTACCAAAAACGAGGACGGTTGAAGTGCGCCCCCTAAGTTAGACCAAAAATCTAACCATTGGGTCTCGCTTCACGGTTCCTCGTTTTTTTATCGAATAAAATAAAAGGAAATCATCAGATGAAATTAAGAATTGGGACTTTTAACGTCGCTGCCGGCTTACAACCAGATACACAAGCTCTTGCCCAATTGCTGGCCGCACAAAAACTACAAATAGTCGGTTTACAAGAAATCGACCAAAAATCAAAGCGTAACCCAAAAGAGATGTTACAAGAAATCGCGGGGGCGCATTTTAACGAAGCGTTTTTTCAAGCGACTTTAACTTTTACAGATGGCGGGGAATATGGCGTAGCGAGTGTGAGTCAATTCACAGCACAAACCTATGAAGCGCGTACTTACCAAATAACCGGGGAAGAAAAACGCGTCTTTCAATTTCTCACCTTTGAACTTTCACCTGGGAAAAGACTTGGATTTTATAATACTCACTTGTCTTTTGAAACGCCAACCATCCGAGCCAAACAAGTAGCCGAACTAAAAAAACACCTGAAAACCCATCCTTGCGAGTGGGTAGTCATTGTTGGCGATTTTAACTTTGATCAAAGTTATGATGAATGGGCGCTTTTTGAGGGCTTTCAATGGTGTAATGGTGGCGAAAATCCATGGCAAGACACTTTTTTAGCACCGGATGAAACGATGCAAGTCTTTGCGATTGATAATATCTTAACGACACCAAATGTTACGATTAAACAAATTCAAA
The DNA here is from genome assembly GCF_016909125.1 of Enterococcus lemanii. Taxonomy (GTDB): domain Bacteria; phylum Bacillota; class Bacilli; order Lactobacillales; family Enterococcaceae; genus Enterococcus_I; species Enterococcus_I lemanii. The sequence continues at coordinate 22,406 of NZ_JAFBFD010000024.1, forward strand.
AAATCGATACGAAATATTCAGATCACGCTTTATTATGGGCGGAGTTAGATTTTCAAATATGAAAAGAGGAATAAAAATGCGTGGAAAAAAAGTTTATTTGACCCACTTACAAGACGGTGACGCGGCATTACTTAGTAAGTGGCAATGGGATGAAACATTTATGCATGGGATTAGTTCAGATGTTTTTCATCCGTTTCAAGAAAAAGATTGGGAAGAAATGTTTGCCAATACTCAAAGCAATGAAGATTTTTATTTTACCATCCGCAAAGTGAGCGATGACATGCTAATTGGCTTTATTTCACTGACGGATGTGTTGTTACGTAACCGTTGGGGAAATGTCGGTATCGGGATTTTAAATGCCGAAAATCGTGGGAAAGGCTACGGTCAAGAAGCGATTGAACTACTATTAGCTTTTGCGTTTGATCATCTTGGCTTACACAAAGTACGTCTACAAGTGCACGCTTTTAACCAAGCGGCACTGGCACTTTATCAAAAATTAGGGTTTGTCCAAGAAGGCGTCAACCGCGAGAGTGTCTATCACGGTGGCAAATGGTACGATCAAATCGACTTTGGTTTATTGCAAAAAGAATGGCGTGAAATGGAAAGCCGCAAAGTTAGCCGTTTTAAGAAAGAATTTTGTTAGCTCGAATAGACAAAGCATAAAATGAAAGAAAAACGCAAGAAAAGAGTCATGCTTGCGTTTTATTTGTGTTAGGCAGTATTTTAAAATTCCCTATTCACAAAATGGCGTACTTGGCCATCAAATGGTTGTTCCAATAATGCGTGCAAGACGTTTGGTTGAATTTTTGAAAATTGTTCAATAGGAAGCCAAGTAATGCACTGTTCTTTGGTTGGTGCATTTGGGTAATCTTCTTGTAAAGGGTAATCACCTGTATAAACAAATAAAAGCTCGTGAAACAAAGCCCCATCACTTGGGAAAAAATTTTCGATAACCGCCATTAATTGCGGTGCCTCAAGAAAATAGCCAACTTCTTCAAGGAGTTCACGTTGAATGGCTTTTTCGCTTGTTTCACCAAACTGGACCCGCCCGCCAGGCAAAGAATAGCGCCCGCTTGGGAATAAGCTGACGAGGATTTGTTCTTTTTGGGTAAGCCAAAAAGCCACGCGAATATTTAGTTTTCCTTCAGATAATTGACACGTTAGATCTTCAGCCATTATCACAACCTGCTTTCTTTTTCATTTTTGTTGTTTAATTTTAGCATAAATTTCTTAATAATTAAGCCGAAACCTGCTTTTTAAAAGGTGTTTTGAAAGAAATTACTGTAAAAAAATGTTGTTTTCAAGTATAATACCCTAGGAGCAAGTGGAGGATGAAAAATGGCACAATTATTTTTTAAGTATGGCGCAATGAATAGTGGCAAGTCCATTGAGATTTTAAAAGTCGCTCATAATTATGAAGAACAAAATAAACCGGTTGTTTTGATGACTAGTGGTTTAGATACGCGCGCAGGAGTTGGACAAGTGGCCAGTCGGATTGGGATTGAAAAAGACGCGATTCCGATTTTTAGCGAAACGGACCTGTTAGACGTGGTCGCAAATATCCCTTACAAGCCGTATTGTGTGCTAATTGATGAAGCACAATTTTTAACGAAAGCCCATGTGTTGTCACTAACTAAAATCGTTGATCAATTGAAGATTCCAGTAATGGCCTTTGGATTAAAGAATGATTTTCGCAATGAACTTTTTGAAGGTTCAAAATATTTATTATTATACGCGGATAAAATTGAAGAAATGAAGACGATTTGCTGGTTTTGCCACAAAAAAGCCATTATGAATTTACGCTATGTCGATGAAAGACCCGTTTATGAAGGGGAACAAGTTCAAATTGGCGGCAACGAAGCGTATTTTCCAGTTTGCCGACAACATTATTTTGCACCAACTATGAAAAAAGAATAAAGGAGAATCTCTATGTACGATCAGTTACAAGCAATTGAAGACCGTTATGAAGAACTAGGGGAATTATTAAGTGACCCAGCTGTTGTCTCTGATACAAAACGCTTTATGACGTTATCAAAAGAAGAAGCCAGCACACGCGAAACCGTATCCGTGTATCGTCGATATAAAGAAGTCGTAAAAGGTATCGCAGAAACAGAAGAATTATTAGGTGAAAACTTAGACGCGGACATGGCAGAAATGGCCAAAGAAGAACTAAGTGATTTGAAAAAAGAAAAAGAAATCTTAGAAGAACGCATTAAAATTTTATTATTACCAAAAGACCCAAATGATGATAAAAACATTATCATGGAAATTCGTGGGGCAGCAGGCGGCGATGAAGCAGCATTATTTGCCGGTGATTTATTTGAAATGTACCAACGCTATGCCGATGCACAAGGTTGGAAAGTCGAAGTAATGGATGCGAACGTGACGGGCATTGGTGGTTACAAAGAAGTGATTATGATGATTACGGGTGAAAATGTCTTTTCAAAATTAAAATATGAAAGTGGCGCTCACCGTGTGCAACGAGTGCCTTCAACCGAGTCACAAGGGCGCATTCACACGTCAACGGCGACGGTTGTTGTTTTACCAGAAGCCGAAGAAGTCGAAATTGATTTAGCAGATAAAGATATTCGAACTGATATTTACCACGCGTCAGGTGCTGGTGGTCAGCACGTTAACAAGACGGCTTCAGCAGTTCGTTTGACCCACATTCCAACCGGTATTGTGGTGGCGATGCAAGACGAGCGTTCACAGCTTAAAAACCGTGAAAAAGCGATGAAAGTTTTACGCGCCCGTGTATATGATCAATTGCAAACAGAAGCCCAAAGTGAATATGATGCGAACCGTAAGTCAGCGGTTGGAACAGGCGATCGTTCAGAACGGATTCGAACGTATAACTTCCCACAAAACCGTGTGACCGATCACCGAATCGGCCTAACCATTCAAAAACTCGACCAAATTTTAGCTGGAAAGTTAGATGAAGTCGTAGATGCCTTAATTTTATACGATCAAACATCGAAATTAGCTGAGTTGCAAAATGGGTAATACCTATCGAGAAGTCCTTTCCTGGGCTTCTTCTTTTTTAGAAAAGCAAGGAATTGAAGGAAATAGTATTTTATTTGTTTTTTTAGGTCGTAAAAATTGGACCAAGACCGATTGGTTACGTCATTGGGGAGAAGAAATTTCAGCAAAAGATCGTGCTCAAATCAAAGCGGATCTAGAAAAACTAGCACAACACTATCCACCACAGTATTTGCTTGGTTTTGAAGAATTCTATGGTCGTCGTTTTCAAGTAACAAAAGATACTTTAATTCCTCGTCCAGAAACCGAGGAACTCGTTGCGCTTTGTTTGGCAAACGTGACAAACAAAGCGGTATCGGTTGTAGACGTCGGCACCGGAACAGGCGCTATTGCGTTAACGTTAAAAGCCGAACGTCCCAATTGGCAAGTTTGCGCGGTTGATTTATCGGCTGCCGCTCTTGCTATCGCTAAAACGAATGCTCAAGCGTTAAAGGTCGAAGTAACATTTTATTTAGGGAGTATTTTGGCACCGATTCAAGCCCCTGTGGATGTGATTATTTCAAATCCACCTTATATTAGTGAAAATGAGTGGGCAGTGATGGATGAAAGTGTCCGAACGTATGAACCGCAAATGGCTTTATTTGCTGAAAATGAAGGCTTAGCGATTTATCAACAATTGGCCAAAGAAGCGCAAACGAAATTAAAACCAGCTGGACAAGTTTTTTTAGAAATCGGGTTTCAACAAGGCGCCAGTGTCCAAGCCATTTTTCAACAAGCCTTTCCGACGAAAACAGTCACGATTCACCAAGATTTAAGTGGGCAAGACCGCATGATTTGGGTGAGATAATTATCCACAAACTTGTGGGTAAAAATATATTTTCACCATGAATAACAAAAGAAAAATCTTGATTTAACCAAAATGAGAACCTTTTAGTGAATTACCCACAGAATTATCCACACTTGACAAAGGAGTTTTCCACAATCCGTGGATAACTCTGGTGGAGATGTTGATAACTCACCAATCGTTAAGAAAAAGGATGTGTATAACTTGTGGAAACAAAAATTTTCCAAAAAAATGAAATAAAAATGGCAGCAGACACCTTAAGACAAAATGAACTTGTCGCCTTTCCAACTGAAACCGTTTATGGTTTAGGGGCGAATGCGACAAGTGAACAAGCAGTAAAAAAAGTCTTTGCGGTAAAAGGTCGTCCAACAGACAATCCATTAATTGTCCATGTGCAAAACTTTGAGCAAGTTAAAAACTATGTGGCGCAATTTCATCCGCTTACGCCACAAATCGTTGAGCGATTTTGGCCAGGCCCTTTAACATTAATTTTTAAAACCAAACCCAATGCCTTTCCAAGCGTTGTTTCAGCCGGCCTTTCAACGGTTTCGTTTCGGATGCCCAATCATCCGTTGACGTTGGCATTAATTGAAGCGACCGGTGTACCATTAGTCGGCCCATCTGCCAATACTTCTGGCCGCCCAAGCCCAACAACGAGCCAACACGTTTATCATGACTTACAAGGGAAGATTGCCGGTATTTTAGAAGGAGGGGCCACTGAAATTGGGGTTGAGTCGACCGTCTTAGATTTAAGCGATAGCCACCGAGCACCAATGATTTTACGTCCAGGTGGGGTGACGAAAGAAGAATTAGAAGCCGCACTAGGCATGGACGTCTTAGTTGATCCCCATTTAGTCAGCGAAAGCGAGGCACCAAAATCGCCCGGCATGAAATACCAACATTACGCGCCAAGTACCAAGGTTTTGATGATTGGCCCAACCGACTGGGAAGAAGCCTTGAATTGGGCCCAAAAACAGCAGTTAAAAGTCGGCCTACAAGCTAGCCCGGAAGTCGTGCGTCGTTTTCAAAGCCAAGCGCAAGCCAGTTATTGTTACGCCGATAATCAAGTAGCGAGCGCCACCAAAGGCTTATTTGCCGGATTACGTGCTTTAGATGAAGCGGATCTAGATTATATATTCGTTGCAACCTACCCCGAAACAGGGTTAGGTACTGCCTATATGAATCGTCTAAAAAAAGCCGCGAATCAAAAGTATTTTATGAATAATTAAATAAAATAGCAGAAGAACATTCGTGTTTTCTGCTATTTTTTCATGATATTTTTGAAATAATTCATTTTTACGAGTAAAATCATTTCATTCTTTTTTTTGTTTGTGTTACAATCACGATATCTTATTTGAAAGGGTGTTTGGATTTTAATGGATTACAAAGAATTTGACCAAGAATTATGGAATGCAATTGCAAATGAGGGCATTCGTCAGCAAAATAATATTGAATTAATTGCTTCAGAAAATATCGTCTCTGAAGGCGTCATGGCTGCACAAGGAAGTATCTTAACAAACAAATATGCAGAAGGTTATCCAGGCCGCCGCTACTATGGAGGTTGTGAATTTGTTGATGTGGTAGAAACATTAGCGATTGAACGTGCCAAAGAAATTTTTGGAGCAAAATTTGCCAATGTCCAAGCACACTCAGGCTCTCAAGCCAATACAGCTGCTTATCTTTCACTTGTTGAAGCAGGTGATACCATTTTAGGGATGGACTTATCAGCTGGTGGTCATTTAACGCATGGCTCTCCCGTGAACTTTAGTGGAAAAACGTATAACTTTGTCGCTTACGGTGTGGATCCAGCCACCGAAACCATTGACTATGAAGTCGTGCGTATTTTAGCACGTAAACACCAACCAAAATTAATCGTTGCCGGTGCCAGCGCGTATTCTCGCACCATTGATTTTGCAAAATTTAAAGAAATTGCCGATGAAGTTGGGGCAAAATTCATGGTTGATATGGCGCACATTGCCGGTCTTGTGGCAACAGGACATCATCCAAACCCAGTTCCTTATGCCGATATCGTAACAACAACGACACACAAAACTTTACGTGGTCCACGTGGCGGCTTAATTTTAACCAATAACGAAGATTTAGCGAAAAAAATCAATAGCGCCATTTTCCCAGGTATTCAAGGTGGTCCATTAGAACACGTGATTGCTGGAAAAGCAATTGCCTTTAAAGAAGCATTACAAGATGATTTTAAAGACTACTCCGCACAAGTAATCAAAAATGCCCAAGCAATGGCGAAAGTCTTCAATCAATCAACCAAAGCACGTTTAATTTCTGGTGCAACCGATAACCATTTATTATTAGTCCAAGTAACCGATTTTGATATGACTGGTAAACAAGCCGAACAATTACTAGACACGGTGAATATTACGGTTAATAAAAACTCGATTCCATTTGAAAGTTTAAGCCCATTCCAAACAAGTGGGATTCGTATCGGAACGCCTGCAATTACTAGCCGTGGTTTTAAAGAAGAAGCCGCCGTTAAAGTTGCTCAATTAGTCTTAAAAGTGTTAGAAAATAAAGACGATGAAGCAGTCTTAGCGCAAGTGAAAGAAGAAGTGCTTGCTTTAACAGATGCGCATCCGTTGAAAGTAAAATAAGAACACTTAAAAAGGCAGTAGTGAGGCTACTGCCTTTTTTTAATGCAATCTTTCTAGTATTTTGTTTTTTCATCTAAAAAAATCCTCATGTGAACGAACAATCCTTGTCTGTCAATCAAATTTGTTTTACAATAAGAACAACAAAACAAAGGAGCGATTAGAATGGGAAAATTTCAAGTAATTGATCATCCGTTAATCCAACACAAATTAACGATTATCCGCGATAAAAATTGTGGCACAAAAGTATTTCGTGAGGTAGTTGACGAAATTGCGATGTTAATGGCGTATGAAATTTCACGTGACTTACCAGTCGAAGAAGTCGTAATTGAAACACCAATGACAAAAACAACGCAAAAAATGTTGTCTGGCAAAAAAGTCGCTTTGATTCCAATTTTACGTGCAGGTTTAGGCATGGTTGATGGGATTTTACAACTATTGCCAGCCGCAAAAGTCGGACACGTTGGTTTATACCGTGACGAAGAAACCCTTGAACCACATGAGTATTTTGTGAAATTACCAGTTGATATTGATAACCGCCAATTATTAGTAGTGGATCCAATGTTAGCAACAGGTGGTTCGGCTGTGATGGCTATTGAAGCTTTGAAAAAACGTGGCGCATCAAACATTAAATTTGTTTGTCTGGTAGCTGCTCCAGAAGGTGTGAAAGTTTTACAAGAAGCACATCCAGATGTCGATATCTACACAGCTGCTTTAGATGAGCGCTTAAATGAACAAGGCTACATCGTTCCTGGTTTAGGCGATGCGGGTGACCGTCTATTCGGTACAAAATAAATCCAAAAAACAACGCGCACTTTGCTAAAAAGGCGCGTTGTTTTTCGTATCTAAATGTAAAAAAAGCCTAGGCTAGCGTGTTTTGCTAGTAGGCTTTGGCTGATTAACTAATCTTCTTTAAATGTTTGTAATTAATCGTGATCACACCGTTACTTCTACGCATTAAATCACGATTACCGTGTGTTTCATCGATTTCAATAATGGCTGAATTGCGAAGTTGTTTAACGACGGTACCAGTTTCAGCGTGCTCTTGAACGATAAAACTTACCGGCGTATCAATCTCAAATTCTAAGCCAATAGGTGACGGGACAATTGTAGTTTCAAACTTGCCAAATGATGCCATGTTTTAAAAAACCTCCCTTTCATTAAAAACATTATACCATATTTTTCGCAAAATGAGAAATTTTCAAGAAAAAGCGTTTCATTCTTTCATTTTTGTTTAATTTTAGGGGTGAAAAAGGAAAGATAGAATTGCTGAAACATTGACACTTCCTTACGTTAAAAGTATGATTAACAAAATATTCAAAACGATTTATAGTGGAGGGGAAAAAATTATGGCGCTCGTAACGAAGAGACTAATTTTGCGGTCGTGGAAAGAATCAGATGCAGAAAATTTATTTGAACAAGCCAAAGACCCTAATGTTGGACCATCTGCTGGTTGGTCACCTCACCAAAATGTTGATGAAAGCCGTGAGGTAATAAAAAATGTCTTTTGTAAACAAGAATGTTATGCGATTTGCTTAAAAGAAGAAGATGCACCGATTGGTTGTATTGGATTGAAACTCAATGAAAGCACTGAGATGACAAAAAGTGATGAGGAATGCGAATTGAGCTACTGGGTAGGGAAAAACTTTTGGGGCCAAGGCTTAATTCCTGAAGCAGCTAGTGAACTCATTCGTCATGGCTTTGAAGAATTAAACATGACTCAGATTTGGTGTGGATATTATGATGGCAATATGAAATCAAAAAGAGTACAAGAGAAAATCGGTTTTGTTTATCATCATACATGCCAAGAAGTGCCAGTCCCACTTTTAGGTGAAACTAAAATCGGCCATATAAATCATCTGACCAAAGAACGGTGGTTGGCAAGGCAGTGACTTTGATGACCTGTCTATCTATCTTTACTAAATAACAAAATAAAAACTTAGGAAGCCAAACGAACCTTATGGATTTCTAAGCTTTTTTTATATTAAAAGTAAAATATAAAGAGTGGCAACGTAGAATGAATGGTATGGTATTATTAAATCGTGTTCACAATCAAAAAGCTTGTCATAGGAGATGAATGAAATGGCAAATACAATTGGCGTTGTCTTTGTAGGTTTAAATGGTGCTGGCAAATCAACACTCGCAAAATATGTTGGTAAGAAACTCGAATTTGATGTATTAGAGGTAGAAGATTTTTGGTTTGAAACACCGTATGATTATCAAAATCCACGAAAATCTCCCGAAGTAAGTCAGTTAATGTTGGATACAATTGAACAATCGAGTAACGGATTTATTATTGCTGGTAATATTTCTAATCTTTCAAAAAAAATAGAAGCATATCTATCGTTGGTTGTTTATGTGGATGTTGCAAAAGAAGTTCGAGTCCAAAGGGTCATTCAAAGAGAGAAAAATCGGTACGGTTTTTTGGAAAAAGGAACCGATCTTTACAATGAGCGACAAGATTTTTTAACTTTCGTTCAAGCTAGAACACCAGACACCATTTTCTCATGGATTGAAAGAACAAACATTCCAATGCTTAAAATCGATGGAACGAACACGTTTGAACAAAATACATCGATTATCCAACAAAAATTGTTAACATTGTCATATAGTACGGAGATGAAATAAATGTTAAACAGAGTAGACAAAATAGCCATAGAAGTATTTGGGCTTTTTTCGAATTTAGCGCAACACGCCAGCTATGATTAGTGCGCGCTATTTTAAAACAAAAGCAAAAAATAGTTCGTCTCTATTAAGTCGCTGGTTTAAGTGATTTTATACTAGCGTTATAGTAATTATTTAACAGAGTTTATATACTTTTTTCATTTCCCCCCTTTACAATTTTTTCTTTTTCTTCTATAATTTTAATCAGATTTGCCAGCTTAGCTCAGTCGGTAGAGCAACGCACTCGTAACGCGTAGGTCACAGGTTCGATTCCTGCAGCTGGCATAAACATAGCGAAAAAGTCCATGGATCACATTCATCCCTGGACTTTTTTGCTATTTTTAAAAGGAGCGTTCTTTTTTAATTACTCGGTCTTGTTAGCGCTGAACGTTGACTTTGAACCGTTAAAATTTCCTCAAACTTCTTCCCTTGGGTTTCTTTTCTACTAAATACCCTCTATAATAGAGAAGTATTTCTTAAGAAAAGAGCGAATAAAATGAATAAAAATATTTTTCGTAACGACAATCGGATTGACTATGGCGTTATTTTGCCGGTCTTTTTACTTTGTTTAGTCGGCCTGGCCTCGTTATATGTGGCTTTTGATCAGATGCCGTATTTTACAGGGGATCCGTTAAAAGAAGTAGGGAAACAAGCACTGTGGTACGGTGTAGGTGTCCTAGCCGTTTTGATTATTATGCGCATCAAGTCAAAATGGCTATGGAAGTTAACGCCCTTGATTTATGGGGTGGGGTTACTTGTAATGGGGTTGTTGGTTAAGTTTTATGACCAAGCAACCTATGAAGCAACCGGGTCAAAAAACTGGTTTCGTTTTGCCGGCTTTAGTTTGCAACCAGCCGAGTTGATGAAAATTGCGGTTATTTTAATGTTGGCACTGGTTGTCACCCAACACAATGCGCAATATCGGAAAATGGCGACACTTAAAACCGATGGGCTTTTAATTGCTAAAATGCTTGCGGTAATGTTACCGGTATTGGTTTTAATTATGCTTCATGATGATTTTGGCTCCATGCTGGTTTTCTTAGCAATTTTTGGTGGCGTTTTTCTGATGTCAGGGATTTCTTGGAAAATTATTTGGCCGACAATCGGTACGGCAGTTGCTGTTGGTGGGGGAACGATCTTCTTAGTGATGAGTGATACTGGTCGTGAATTTTTATATAAACTTGGTTTTAAAGCGTATCAGTTCAAGCGCATTGATGCTTGGTTAGATCCTTTTCACGATGTACAAGGAAGCTCTGGCCAGGTTGCGAAGTCTCTCATGGCGATTGGTTCGGGTGGCATGACGGGCAAAGGGTTTAACGTGAGTGAAGTGTATGTACCGGTTCGTGAATCCGATATGATTTTTTCAATTATTGGGGAAAATTTTGGTTTTATCGGTAGTACGTTTGTCATCCTGCTTTATTTTTTATTGATTTACCGCATGATTCGGGTTTGTTTTGATACGAATAATGAATTTTATACGTATATTTCAACCGGTATTATTATGATGATTTTATTTCATGTTTTTGAAAATATTGGGGCCAATATCGGCTTATTACCGCTAACGGGGATTCCGTTACCATTTATTAGTCAAGGGGGTTCTGCACTCCTGAGTAATATGATTGGGATTGGCTTAATTTTATCGATGCGTTATCAAACGCCAACAGATTTATAATGGAGGAAAAAAAGATGGTCACACTTTACTGGTATCCAAAATGTAGTACTTGTCAAAAAGCAAAAAAATGGCTCGAAAATAATCAAATCGAAGTAGAATATATTGATTTAGTCAGTCAAACACCAAGTGCCGAAACAATCAAAAATTGGCTGGCAACGAGTGAGGTACCAATCCGTCGTTTCTTTAATACAAGCGGACAAAAATATCGCGAGCAAGGCTTGAAAGATTTGGTTGCAAGTTATACACTAGATGAAGCTAGCCAGAAATTAAGTAGCGATGGCATGTTAATCAAACGCCCAATTTTAGTCAAAGACGGGCAATTTTTAACAAATGGCTTTAAAGAAAGTGATTATGCGGAGGTTTTGTCAAAGTGAAAGCACCAGTATTTAAGAAAAAAGATAATTTATGGATTTTATTTAATGGTAAAGAATACGTGATTGGCTTAACGCAAGAAGCAAGTGAAGAACTTGGAGCAATTACTTATGCAGCTTTACCAAAAGTGAATCAAAAAATGACGGCCGGCGAGATGCTAGTTGAGCTAGAAGCTGAAAAAGCGGTGAGTGAGTTTACCTGTCCATTAGCTGGTGTGATTTCATCAATTAACGAAAAGATTGACACACAAAATAATGATTACAATGATAACGACGAAATGAACGACTGGTTAGTGAGTCTAAAAGACGTTGATCCAGCAGATTTTGAAAAATTATAAAAAGTTAAAAAAACCAGAAAACAAGCGCCTGACGCTGTTTTCTGGTTTTTTAACTAGTGTCTATCGATTCAATAAAAAACATTGAAACAGCGGTGTTTCAATGTTTTTTATGACAAGTACAAGACTTTTAATATATAATCCAAAAATTTACACGCAACTTATTTTTGCAGGTTTTGATCAATCTATTAATTTAAAAATAAACCCTGAAAATCGTTGGATAAAAAAAGGCAATGTTGCGCAACTTCTACCAATGGCTTTGAGTACCTTATTAATTCAAAAAGAATACGGTTCCAATGCTGAAGAAACCGTTATGCAAATTCAAGAAAATTCTTATTTGCAATCCTTTATTTGACGAAAACAACTGATTTTTTAAGCCATTTTAAAAGGACGTCTAGCATAAGACGTCCTTGAGTTGTTTTGCTTTAATTTATTCAGCGGCTGCTTCTTCTGTTTCTTCTTCTTCAGCTTTCGCTCTTGGTTCGCTAATTGCACAAATTTGCTCAACAGCATCAGTGATAATCGTGTAATCTTCTGATACTGGCAAGTCCGCAATCGTAATTGATTTTCCAACTTGTAAATCAGTGATATCGACTTCGATACGCTCAGGCAATTTGTCTGGAGTTGCTGAAACAATTACGTTGTATAAGTTTTGTGTTAAAGAACCACCAATTTTCACACCTGCGGCTTCACCGATTAGAACAATCTCTGCTTCAACTTCGGTCACTTCCGTCATATCAACTGATAAGAATTCCACATGACTAATTTCTCTTGTGAAAGTATCCGTTGTAAATTGGTGAATTAATGTGTTGTAATTTACACCGTCGATGGTTAAACCAACAACTGCGTTTAGACCTTCTTCACGTAATAAACGTTTAAATTCTTGACCATCCACTGAAATTGCCGTGCTATCGATTTTATAACCGTTAACAATTCCTGGGATTCTTCCTTCGTGACGTAATTTGTTGCGCACGCTTCTTGGGCGTAACGCTCTTGTTTTGACTTCCAATGATACTGACATAACTCAATTCCTCCTAATTTTTCTGCCGGTAAGACAGTCATTTCGAAGTAAATTTTTGTTACTCTTGCACATTCAAAGGTTAAGGGTGCGTACATAAAAGTGTACGTAAAAAGGCAACAAACCTGCTGCCCAGAAAGGATACAGTCACTTTCTCCACCAGCTCATAACACTGTGTGTAGTTAGAAACAGATATTTACTTTACCTCTTAACCATAGGACGTATTTTCGATTCTGTCAAGCCTTCTTCTTTTTTCTCTTAAAAACTTGCGGTATAATAACCAAGAAAGAAAGGGATCTTATGCGTTTAGACAAGTTAATTGAAGAAAAATTAAACACTTCAAAAAAAGAAATGAAACGCCTTTTTTTACGGGGACTCGTCAAAATTGATGGCCAAGTTACCTACTCTGAAAGTCAAAATGTCGATAGTCAGCTCCATCAAATTGAAGTAGCTGGACAAAACCTAGAGACAAACGAAAAGTATTATTTATTAGCGAAACCATCAGGTGTCGTTACGGCAAATAAAGATGCGCAACATCAAACGGTCTTTGATCTCCTAGCTCCAGAAGATTTTTCGCCAGCGTTAGTTGCTGCTGGTCGCTTAGATCGAGACACGCAAGGGCTACTTCTTTTAACAAGTAACGGCCAACTGGTTTATGATTTGCTTCATCCAGTAAAAAAAGTCAGCAAAACTTATTTAGCCAAAGTCAATGAAGTGGTCACGCCAGCGGATATTACGGCTTTTGCTGACGGGATTGAATTTTTAGATGGCACTCGGTGTCAAAGTGCCCAACTTAAAATTAGAACAGTCGACTTCAGCCGCAAAGAAAGTGACGTCGAGTTAGTAATCTTTGAAGGGAAATTTCATCAAGTGAAAAAGATGTTTTTAGCTCGGGGCAAAAAAGTCATTGCTTTAAAGCGTGTGACAATGGGCCCACTTGAATTAGGCGACTTACCAATTGGCTCATACCGCGCCCTTACGTTGGCAGAACTGCAACAACTAAAACCGTATTTTCGCTAAAATAGAAAAAAGCTAGGAGGAAAACAATGCGCTATAAAACATTATTATTTGATGTCGATGATACCTTGCTTGATTTTCAAGCCGCTGAAAAACAAGCCTTGCATGCATTATTTCAAACAGAAGGGCTAACCTTAACTTCAGAATTGGAGCAAACGTATAAAAAAATCAATCAAGAACGTTGGCAAGCTTTTGAGCAAGGTCAAATGTCACGCGAAGAAGTCGTGAACGGCCGTTTTGGTGCGTTTTTTGCGCGTTATGGTCGCCAAGTGGATAGCCTTTCGTTCGAACGAAAATACCGCGAATTTTTAAATGAAGGGCACCAACTACTTGGCAACAGTCGGCAAGTCATCGCCGAACTAGCCAAGCAAGCCGATTTGTATGTCGTCACGAATGGGGTTTCAAAAACACAAATGAAGCGGCTAAACGATGCGAAACTATTGCCGTATTTTAAAGAAGTGATTGTATCTGAAGCGACCGGTTATCAAAAGCCGATGCGTGAATTTTTTGATTATACTTTTAAAAAAATCCCTAATTTAAAAAAGAGCCAAACCGTAATTATTGGTGATTCACTGACTTCTGATATTCAAGGTGGGGTGAATGCGGGGATTGATACGATTTGGTTTAACCCAAAGGCGCTACCAACACCCGTGACGATTCAACCGACCTATCGCATTCAACAACTAGAGGAGTTATACGAGATTCTTTCTTAGAATCTTGTGAAAAAGCTAGAAATTCGAGTGATTTTCGCTATAATTAAAAGGATGAAGAAATGAAAGAAGAAAAGGAATTTTAACATGCACAATAAAAAACCGATTATTATTGGCGTAACCGGTGGCTCTGGCAGTGGGAAAACAAGTGTCAGTCGTGCCATCTTAAGCCATTTTCCCAGTCACTCGATTATGATGTTAGAACACGACTCGTATTATAAAAACCAAGACCATCTTCCTTTTGAAGAACGTCTAAAAACCAACTATGATCATCCACTTGCTTTTGATACCGAGCTACTCATTCAACATTTAGAACAATTGTGTCAATTTCAAACGATTGAGATTCCGGTATATGATTATGTGAATCATACTAGAAGCCAAGAAGTTCGCCTGCAAGAACCAAAAGAAGTAATTATTTTAGAAGGTATCTTAATTTTAGAAGACGAGCGTTTGCGTGATTTAATGGACATTAAAATTTATGTGGATACGGACGACGATATTCGGATTATTCGTCGAATTAAACGCGACATCGAAGAACGTGGTCGGACGCTTGACTCAGTGATTAAGCAATACTTAGATGTGGTCAAGCCAATGTATCATCAATTTATTGAACCAACGAAACGATATGCCGATGTGATTGTGCCAGAAGGTGGAGAAAATCATGTCGCTGTGGATTTAATTAACACAAAAATAAAAAGTATTTTTGCTGCAAATAGCTAGCCTTTCTTTTTCATTTGTGCTAGAATACGTTTCATGCGATGAGCCGAGGAAACTAGTTTAACTAGTCACTCAAACAGAGGCACACGAAGAAATTCACCTACCGGATTGTAGGGTGTCGGAAGTTTTGCCTGTGGAAAGCAAGCTTCTACTAGCAATAGTACTGTCTCAGACCAGCAAGTTTTAGGGCTTGCTGGTTTTTTTGTGCTTTTTTTCAAAAAATAAAAATCAGTGATACGAATTCGAAAGAAAATTCGGTATAATAAGAACAAATGATCAAGGAGGAAAAAGATGCCTATTCGTTATGGAATTGTTAGTACCGCATCGATTGTGCCGCGTTTTGTCGCTGGCGTACAAGCGAGTCAAACAGGTGAAGTCGTTGCGATTGCGTCCAGAGCATTAAGCAAAGCCCAGGAAGTAGCGACAACTTTAGGGATACCAAAAGCTTATGGGAGTTATGAAGAGTTGTATGCGGATCCAACGGTCGATGTAATTTATGTCGCAACGTATAATAAAGGACATTATCCTGTGGCAAAAGCGGCCTTATTCGCTGGCAAGCACGTTTTAGTTGAAAAACCATTTGCGTTGACCTTGGATGAAGCCGAAGAACTGTTTGCTATCGCCAAAGAAAAGAAGCGTTTTTTAATGGAAGCTCAAAAGGCTGTCTTCTTACCAATTACCCAAAAAATAAAGGCGCTATTAGAAGAAGGCGTTATCGGTCCCGTTCGTTACGTCCGGGCATTTATGACGTATTCGAACGTAGAAAAAATCACGTGGTTTGCCTCGTTAGAAAGTGGTGGTGGCGCACTTTATGGTTCCGGTAGTTACCCACTTGAATATTTGCAATATTTATTCAACAGTCCGATTGCCGAAGTTGCGGGTACGGCTATCATGTCAAAAGGACAGTCCGATCGGCAGTGCGATTTAAGTCTTTTATTTGAGAATAACTTGCAAAGCCATGTCCTAATTTCGACCGAATTTTCCGCCCCGAGTGGGCTTGTCATTTATGGCGAAAACGGTCGAATTGAAATACCGAATTTTTGGAAAGCTCAAACGGCTAAAATATTTCAAGCAGAACAAATCGAAGAAATCGAAATCACACATGAAAATGAGTTTGTTTTTGAAATTGAGCACGTGAATGACTGTCTAGCGAAAGGGTTCGTCGAAAGTCCAGTTGTGCGTGCTGAAATGACGTTGCAAACGGTCGAATTAGTTGAAAAAATGTATCAACAATGGACGCAAAGTTAAAAATTTGTGCACATTGCCCGATTTTCACCTCAATAAATACAATAGGTTTTCTTTGCCAAGAATGTTTTTCTGTGGTTAAGTAGAAGGGGAAAAACAAAAAGAGAAAGTGAGTTTGTATAGTGAAAAGTCGAAAATTAGTTGCTTTTGATATTGATGGGACCATATTAGATTCAAATAAGCGTCCTTTGGAGAGTACACTCGAGGCGTTGCGACAATTACGTCAAGCTGGTCATTTTGTCACACTGGCTACCGGTCGAAGCCGTTATTTGGCAAGAGAAGTGATTCGCGAATTAGCTTTTGAAAATTATATTTTATGTAATGGGGCAGCCGCGTTTGTAAGTCACCAACAAGTTTTTAAACAAACACTGCCAATCGAAGCGTTAGAGACATTAATTGCTGATTGCACAGCGAAAAATATAGACACAGCTTTAATTCAATTGGATCAAGCGAAACGTTTAACGTCTTTTAATTTAGCACAAGTGGAAGAAGCCATGCATTCTTTTGGCTCAACCGCGCCTCTTTTGGGGGCACTCGAAGCACAAGATGATGTTTATCAAGCGTTGGCTTATTTTGAAGCGCACCAAGACGAACAATTTATCGGAAAATACCCTGAATTTCAATTTGTCCGCTGGCATGAAAAGTGCGTTGACGTGATTCCAGCAGCGGGCTCAAAAGCAGCAACCATTTTGAATGTCGCGAATTATTTAGGCATTAACCAATCAGATATTATTTCATTTGGCGATGGTTTAAACGACAAAGAGATGATTCGAGAAGCTGGAATTGGTGTCGCGATGGGCAATGCGCAAGAAGTAATCAAAAGCCAAGCGGATCTCATCACCAAAGACAATGACCATGATGGCATCTGGGAAGCTTTAAAAACATTAAAACTCGTTGACTAATAGAAGAAAGAATAGAGGGAGAAAACATGAAAATTGCTTTAATTGCACATGATCGCAAAAAAGATTTAATGGTTAAGTTAGTGACTGCGTATCAACCGATTTTAGAAAAACATGAACTATTCGCTACAGGCACAACTGGAGGAAGAATTAGCGAGGCAACTGGCTTACCCGTGCATCGCTTTAAATCAGGTCCTCTAGGTGGAGATCAACAAATTGGAGCGATGATTTCAGAAGATGCCCTCGATATGGTGATTTTCTTACGCGATCCTTTAGCCGCTCAACCACATGAACCAGATGTGACGGCTTTAATTCGCTTATCCGACGTTTATGAAATTCCTTTAGCAACAAACATTGGTACCGCTGAAATTTTATTACGTGGCTTAGCGGCAGGCTTTGCTGATTTTCGTGAAATTATCCATGAAGGCGACCGCCAAGTCATTGCTTTTTAAATAACTAATAATAAAAACGAAAAAGATAGGCTGTGGCAAATGTCACAGCCTATTTCTTATAAAAATAAGTGGTGATCAAAAAAACTTCAAGAATTTCCAAGGTTTATGGTAGAAGCTTTTTTTTCCACCGCAAAACCGATATAATAATACAAGAGTTTAAAAGAGATGAGGAAAAAGTGTGCGAATTTTATTTATAGGGGATGTCGTTGGCTCTTTAGGGCGCGAGACCATTTCAGAATATGTACCAAAGTTAAAAAAGAAGTATCGACCACAAGTGACGATTGTGAATGGTGAAAATGCAGCGTCCGGACGGGGAATTACCGAAAAAATTTATAAAGGTTTTTTACAAGATGGGGTTGATGTTGTAACGCTAGGCAACCACGCTTGGGATAATCGTGATATCTTTGAGTTTATTGCGGAGGCTAAAAAACTCGTCCGACCAGCGAATTTTCCAAAAGGGACACCTGGCGTGGGGATTGTCTATGTAAAAGTCAATCAAATTGAGTTAGCGGTGATTAACTTACAAGCGCGTTCCTTTATGACAGCGCTAGATGACCCGTTTACTAAAATGGACGAAATTTTAAAAGAAGCGAAAAAAAGAACTGCCCATATTTTTGTTGATTTTCACGGTGAAACAACCAGTGAGAAACAAGCGATGGGTTGGTATCTAGACGGTCGCGTATCGGCTGTTGTCGGGACACACACACACGTCCAAACAAACGACGCCCGTATCTTGCCGCAAGGAACGGCTTATTTAACCGATGTTGGAATGACGGGGCCGTATGATGGTATTTTAGGAATGAAAAAAGAAGCGGTGATTGAAAAGTTTATGACGGCTTTACCAAGAAGATTTGAAGTCGTTGAACAAGGACGACACTTACTGTCTGCTTGTATCATTGAGTTAGATGATGCAACAGGGAAAGCCAAAAGTATTCAACCCATTCAAATTAGTGAAGATCGACCTTTAATGGAATAGGAGAAAAAAAGTGGGATTTTTAGAAGAAGAACAACAAGTTGCCCGTGAAGTTGATAAACTCGTGGCCCTTTTACAAGAATCAGAGTTAGTTCAAAATTTTAAAACGGTTGAAAAACAAGCGCGTAACCATGCAGGGTTAAAAGAACTAGAAGAGCAAATTAAAGCTGCGCAAAAAGATGCCGTAAATTTCGCTCATTATGACAAACCAGAGGCCGAAAAAATGGCGATTCAAGAAATTGATCGACTAAATCAAGCATTCAAAAACCACCCTTTAGTGCAAGATTACCGGAACCAATTAATTGAAGCAGATGAGTTATTACAACATATTTCAACTACGATACAAAAAGAAGTGAATGAAGCCATTGAAAAGGAGGAAGAAAATGCCACAAAAAACGAAACACACCCCGATGATGGAACAATACTTTGGCATTAAAGCTTCTTATCCCGATGCCTTTTTATTTTATCGTCTAGGTGATTTTTATGAATTGTTTTATGAAGATGCCTTGGAAGTGGCACAGTTATTAGAATTGACTTTAACAAGTCGGAACAAAAATGCCGAAGACCCAATCCCGATGTGTGGTGTGCCTTATCATGCGGCGGCGGGTTACATTGATACATTAGTCGAACAAGGGTATAAAGTTGCGATTTGTGAACAAGTTGAAGACCCAAAAACAGCAAAAGGGATGGTTAAAAGAGAAGTCGTCCAGTTAATTACACCAGGTACGGTGATGGAGGGGAAAAGTCTTAGTGCCAAAGAAAATAATTACTTAGCCGCCTTAGCTTACACCGATACTAGTTATCAATTTGCTTATGTTGATTTATCAACGGGCGAATTAAAAGCAACGGAATTAACAGAAGAAGCAAGCATCTTAAATGAACTCGCAGCTCTTCAGTCAAAAGAACTCGTTTTGACTAGTGAAATCCCTGCCAGTGTCATTGAACAATTGGAAAAACGCTTAGGCTTGCTTTTCTCTGAAGAAAAAGAACAACTTGAGACAACAGAATTTCTCTTTTTAACGAAAGAATTACCCGAAAATCTAAAAAACGTAACACTAAAATTACTAACTTACTTAAATAAAACCCAAAAACGTAGCCTCGATCATTTACAGCCAGCGCTTTCTTATCAAGTCGATCATTTTTTATCGATTGATTACTACTCTAAATTTAACTTAGAGCTGATTCAATCGATTCGTACAGGGAAAAAGCAAGGGACGTTACTTTGGTTATTAGATGAGACGAAGACCGCGATGGGTGGGCGTTTGTTAAAGCAATGGATTGATCGCCCTTTGATTCAACAAAAACAAATCGAAGCACGTCAAAATCAAGTCGAATCGTTGTTAAAAGCCTTTTTTGAACGAGCAGACTTACAAGAAGTGCTGAAAAAAGTTTATGATTTAGAACGTTTAGCAGGGCGGGTAGCTTTTGGCAGTGTCAACGGCCGTGATTTGCTGCAATTAAAAACGTCCTTGCAACAAGTGCCATTCATTCAAACGATTTTGACAGGAATTAATGAAGGACAATGGACGGCTTTACTTAAACAAATTACGCCATTGGAAGATTTAGTTGCTTTAATTGAACGAGGAATCCATGAAGAGGCACCATTACAAATTACAGAAGGCAATGTCATTAAGACGGGTTACAATGCGCAACTCGACCAATACCGTGAAGCGATGCATTCAGGTAAAAAATGGTTAGCGGAACTAGAAGCAAAAGAACGCGCAGCAACGGGGATTAAAAATCTTAAAATTGGTTTTAACCGCGTGTTTGGTTATTACATTGAAATTACGAAAGCCAACTTAGTCAATTTGCCAGAAGGTCGTTATGAGCGCAAGCAAACACTGGCTAATGCCGAGCGGTTTATTAATCCGGAGCTAAAAGAAATTGAAACATTAATTTTAGAAGCAGAAGAAAAATCGGTGGATTTAGAATACCAACTGTTTCTAGAAATTCGAGAAGAAGTCAAAAAAAGCATCACGCGCTTGCAAAAGCTAGCCCACGGGATTAGCACGTTAGATGTTTTGCAAAGTTTTGCGACGATTAGTGAAAAGTACCAATACGTACGGCCAACGTTTAATCAAAGTCATACGTTAAAGATTATCGATGGGCGACACCCAGTTGTAGAAAAAGTGCTCGGTCATCAAGAGTACATTCCGAATTCGATTGAAATGGATGCCAAAACTTTCATTTTACTCATTACTGGACCGAATATGTCTGGAAAAAGCACCTATATGCGTCAATTAGCGTTAACTGTGATTATGGCGCAAATGGGTTGTTTTATCCCTGCGAAAAGTGCCGAACTACCCGTGTTTGATCGGATTTTTACTAGAATAGGGGCAAGTGATGATTTAATTGCGGGTCAAAGTACCTTCATGGTTGAAATGATGGAAGCCAACCAAGCCTTACAACAAGCAACGCCTGATAGTTTGATTTTATTTGATGAATTAGGCCGAGGCACTGCGACTTACGATGGAATGGCCTTAGCGCAAGCCATCATTGAGTATATCCACCAAAACGTGCAAGCGAAAACCTTATTTTCAACGCATTACCATGAATTAACGCCATTAGAAAAGGAGTTAACCCATTTACGCAATATTCACGTAGGTGCGGTGGAACAAGAAGGTGAAGTGGTCTTTTTACATAAAATGATGGCCGGTCCAGCCGATAAAAGTTATGGCATTCATGTAGCTAAAATTGCTGGTTTACCGAAAAAGTTATTAGAACGTGCCGATTATTTACTCGTTGCCTTAGAAAATGGTGAACAAGCACCAAAAGTTGCACCAGAAGTCGAGCAATTGTCTTTATTTAGTGAAAGTAATGAAGTTGAACGAGAAGTGCTGGGTGAATTAAAAGCCTTAAACGTCCTTGAAATGACACCAATGGATGCTTTAAATGCCTTACATCAATTGCAAAAAAAAGTAAAATAAAGAAAGAAGGTTAGACGATGGGGAAAATTCAAGAACTTTCAGAGAGTCTGGCCAATCAGATTGCTGCCGGGGAAGTCGTCGAACGTCCGGCCTCGGTTGTAAAAGAATTAATCGAAAATGCCCTTGACGCAGGTAGTAGTCAAATTGACATCTTTTTAGAAGAAGCCGGTTTGAAGAAAATTCAAATTATTGATAACGGCGAAGGAATGGTACTAGAAGATGCGCGCAATGCTTTTAAACGTCATGCAACGAGTAAAATTCATAACCGTCATGATTTATTCCGGATTCGAACACTGGGGTTTCGTGGAGAAGCCTTGCCAAGTATCGCTTCGGTTTCACAAGTAACCCTTGAAACGGCTCACCAAACACAAGCACAAGGTACGTATTTAATGTTAAAAGGTGGCAAAGTGATTGAAGAAAAGCCGAGCGCCTTACGTCAAGGCACCAAAATCACAGTTGAGAATTTATTTTATAACACACCAGCCCGTTTGAAATATGTCAAAACCTTACAAACCGAGTTAGCTAATATTGGTGATATCGTTAACCGTTTAGCACTTAGCCACCCAGAAGTTGCTTTTCGTGTAGTCCATGATGGCAATAAAATGTTAACAACGACTGGAAATGGTGATTTAAAACAAAGCATTATGGGAATCTATGGGTTAAACACAGCTAAAAAAATGCGTGAAATAAAAGCAGAAGATCTAGATTTTAAAATTTATGGCTATATTTCTTTACCAGAAGTAACACGAGCCAATCGTAACTATTTATCTATTATTATTAATGGTCGCTACATTAAAAATTTTATTTTAAATAAAGCGATTGTAAATGGCTATGGTTCGAAGTTGATGGTCGGTCGATTCCCGATTGGTGTCGTTAAAATTGAAATGGATCCACTTTTAGTCGATGTGAACGTTCATCCAACTAAGCAAGAAGTTCGTTTATCCAAAGAAGCGGAACTGTCGCATTTAATTACACAAGCCATTCAAACACGTTTAAAAGAAGAGAATTTAATTCCACACGTTGTACCGGATGACGTATTTAAAAAGAAAAAAAATGAAACGAAGCACGTTGAACAAACCGCACTTGATTTCACTAAGCCAAATACAGCGAATGGCACGCTCAACTTTAATCCAAGCACGGGTCAATTTTTTGTCGAAGAAGTGATTCAACCAGTTGTGGATAAAGATGTGGAAAATGCTGTGGAAAAAGTAGTTGTTGAAGAAGAAATCCTAAAAGAAAAAGAAGAAGCGCTTGAATTTCCAACGTTTAACGAAGAGGAAAGTTTGTGTGGGCCGAATGAACTGCCAAAAAAACTTGTGGATAAACCGCTACAATCTTCTGAAAACCAAGAAACTTCCCTTGATGCGGATGTGGGTATTTTTCCACATTTAGAGTATTTTGGACAGATGCATGGTACCTATTTATTTGCTCAAAGCCAAGAAGGGTTATACATCGTCGATCAACATGCCGCCCAAGAGCGAATTAAATATGAGTATTATCGCCAAAAAATTGCTGAAGTAGGCAAAGATTTACAAAGTCTTTTAGTTCCTATTGTATTAGAATATTCACAAGTGGAACGATTAAAAATTCAAGAACATTTAAATATTTTACAAGACGTAAATTTATTTTTAGAAGACTTTGGAAATAATAGCTTCATTATAAGGGAACATCCAAGTTGGTTTCCACCAGGTGAAGAAGAGATGATTATTCGAGAGATTATTGAGATTGTATTAGAGACCGGCACGTTTGATTTGGCGAAGTTTCGAGAAGCGACAGCGATTATGATGAGTTGTAAACGTTCGATTAAAGCCAATCACTATCTAAATGAAAGCCAAGCTCGTCTTTTATTAGCAGATTTAGCGAAATGTGAAAATCCGTTTAATTGCCCGCATGGACGCCCAGTCCTTATTCATTTTTCAAATAGAGAAATGGAACGCATGTTTAAACGAATTCAAGATCACCATCAAACGAAAGGAGCAATCGAATGAAGATTATTTTAGCTTCACAGTCGCCACGACGTAAAGAACTTTTGCAAATGGTTGTTCCTGAATTTCTTATTTACCCAGCAGATGTTGATGAAAGTCAGTACCCGGATGAAAGCCCAGAAGCCTATGTTTTGCGAATTGCTCGTTTGAAGGCGGATAAGATTAGTCTACAGAACCCTGAAGATTTGGTAATCGCCAGTGATACGATTGTGACACTTGATCAAGTAATCTATGGTAAGCCAGCTACAGAAAATGAAGCGCGTCAAACGTTGCAAGCTTTAAGTGGTCAAACGCATATTGTCTATACGTCAGTCGTTTTACAACAAGGAAATAAAAGAAAAGAGACCACGATTCCGACGAAGGTTACTTTTTATCCATTGACTGAAGAGGAGCTTTCAAACTATTTAATGACAAAAGATTATCAAGATAAAGCTGGTTCTTATGGTATTCAAGGTCCGGCCGCGACTTTCATTCAATCGATTGAAGGGGATTACTACAGTGTGATGGGTCTTCCAATCGCATCAGTCTATCGGTTATTACAAGATTTTAGAAAACAACACGATTAGAAGGAGAAGGCTAGCATTTCATTTAAAGAAGAGATTCTTTACGATGCTAGCTGTCTTTTTTTAGTTAGAGGAAAAAGAATTTGAAAAAAATGAAAAAGTAGTTGACTCGGAAATCTTGAAGTGGTAAGGTAAATAACGTTGGTTTTGACGATTAGTTAAAATAAACGATAAGTAAAATAACATTCTGTTGTTTTTTCAACATCATTGTTTATTTAGATAAAACAATGAAAATAAGAAAAAATAACAGTTGACAAATAACGTTGTTGTTTGTTAAGATGATTGAGTTGCTGTTGACGAGAAGAAAAACGAAGTAAAAAACTTTAAAAATTCTTTAAAAAAGAAGTTGACATTTAATTATCAAACTGATATGATATAAAAGTTGCTAACGCGACAAGTTAAAATTTAAGTAGACCTTTGAAAACTGAACAAAGCAAGCAAACGAACCAAATGTGTAGGACTTCTATTTTAATATAGAAGCAAACATACAAAGCAAGCAAAAATGCTAGCAACGTTAATTTATGAGCTTAACAACTGCAAAGTTGT
>NZ_JAFBFD010000025.1 GCF_016909125.1 Enterococcus lemanii
TTAATTATAAGGGAAACAGATGCTTTTTTGTTATAGAAAGAAAAAGGGTGTTCTTACCAATTTCTTAGTAACAACACCAAATATTATAGACCCTAAATCCTTAAGCGATTATGTGAGAGGATTTAGTGCCGTTTTATTAGTAATATATAGAAATAAACGATAAAATAGTTTTAAGTCAATCAAAACAAGAAGTAGAATCAAAAAATAAAATACGAATTGAGCGTGCAATTCAGTTCGAGGGTAGCAAATTAGTAAGTTTAATTTAAAAAAGGGAGGGGCGCGATTTGAATGAGTTTTTTTAAAGATTTACACATCGTTTGGCAAATTCTTATCGTTTTCTTTACATTTAATACTATAATTGCCTTATACACGGTTTTTCATCGTCCACGCTCAATTGCGAGTGTCTTTGCGTGGATGTTTGCGTTGATTTTTATTCCAGGGATTGGTTTCTTACTTTATTTATTTGCTGGTCGCGGCATTGATCGAGAAATTATTAAAAAATACGCCAATCAACAAAACGATCAGATTGCTGAAATTAATGCTCGAATTGAAAGCCAAAATCAGCAACTGAAAGGGAATATCGTTCCGAATGGAGAAGGTCTTTTAAAAAACTTTTTGAAAAATCATGAGGAGACTTTATTAACAAAAGGAAATCAAGTTGAAGTAATTACTGATGGAAAAGAAAAGTTTTCACGTATGTTCAGAGATATCGAACAGGCGAAAGAAACAATCCATGTCGAATATTACGCCATATTTAACGATAAAATTGGTAATGCTTTTTTGAATTTATTAGTCAAAAAGGCGCAGGAAGGGGTACAAGTTCGGGTGATTTTTGACCCGTTTGGTGGCAATGTCCGTTTAAAGTTTTTTAAACCTTTAAGTGACAGTGGCGGACAAGTGTTGCCATTTATTACCGCGCATAAATTTATTCGAAAAACACGTTTGAATTATCATTTGCATCGAAAAATTGTGATAATTGACGGCAAAATTAGTTGGACGGGTGGTTTTAATGTTGGCGATCAATACTTAACATTAACTAAAAAATTTGGCTTTTGGCGAGATACTCATTTTCGTATTGTCGGGATGGCGTCTTATGGCTTTCAAGAAATCTTTTTACGTGATTGGAACGTTTCGGCCTTAGATCCAAGTCAACGCTTGTCGTATGATTTGGATTACTTTAAATTCATTGAACCTTCGCAAGAATCCGCGGTAAGTATTCACGTTGTCGGAGATGGTCCAGAAGATGATGCTCAAACTTTAAAAGGCAGTTTCATTAAAATGCTATTGGGCGCAAAAAAACGTGTCTGGTTTCAAACACCGTATTTAATTCCCGATGACTCAATGATTGAAGCGATTTTAATGGCCGTTCAATCAGGAATCGATGTACGTATAATGATTCCTTGTATGCCCGATCATCCGTTTATTTACCGTGCTACACAGTATTATGCGAATTTTTTACATCAACATGGCGTAAAAATTTATATTTACCATGGTGGTTTTCTACATGCAAAAGTCGTGCTAATGGATGATATGTTGTCCTCATTTGGTACGATGAATCAAGATATCCGTAGTTATGCCTTGAACTTTGAAGTAAATGCGTTTGCCTACAGTGAACCATTAAATCGTCAATTAACGCAAATTTTTGAAGCGGATGTGGAACAATCGATTTTATTAACGGATGCGATGATTGAACAACAACCCCGTAGTTTACGTTTTAAACAAAGTTTTGCTCGTTTAATGTCTCCGATTCTTTAATTTTTCTTTTTTAATTGTTTTTGTAAACCTTGTCGTGCTAAATTGTCGGCACCCTTATTTTGGCTTTCAGGAATCCAACGTAAGTACAAATTTGGAAATAAAATAAGCTTTTCTTGAATGTTTAATAAGTATTTTTGGAAATCTAAGTTTTTTGTGTAGTTCTTTTGAACAGTTTCTGCTAGAATTTTACTATCCGTATAAACAATAATTGCTTCATTGTTTTTTTGTTGGGTAATTAAATCGTCAAGTAAAGCGACAAAAGTGGCAAATTCTGCTTGGTGATTGGTTAAATGAGGGAGGACAATCGACTTTTGGACGTACAGATTTTCTCCTACTAAAATAATGCCGCCAGCGCTAGGTCCAGGATTGCCTTTTGTTGAGGCATCGATATAAGCTTTAATCATATTTTTTCTCCTACAATTGTTTTATTTACTTATTATACTTGAGGAAGGAGTAATTCAAAAGAAACTATGAGAGATAAATTTCATTGGCGCTTAGAATTGGCCTATGCAATTATTTATTGGTCATTTACATACAGTTTTTTATTTTTGGGGCTTATTTTAAGTTTGGAAAAAGCTCATCTCAATTGGCGAAGTCTCGTTGCCTTCGTGGTCTTCTTTTCCTTAATAGTAATTGATCGACGCCGTTTTATTCAATTTACGGACAATCAAATGAAGCTTTCTTATGGGAATTACTGGAAAAAAGTGGCGATTACTTATCAAGCTTGTGAGAAAGTTGAAGTGTTTGTAGATGCTTTATTGATTCATCATCAAACAAAAAAAACACTATTATATTTTAGTGAAAAAGAAAAAGAAAAGATGCTTTTGTACTTAGAAAAAATGTATCCTGGGAAAATCATTTATCATGCGAATAAATATGATCAATCTTAAATGAGGTGAGTGATTGTGGGACAGCAAGCAAAAACTTTTTTAATCAGTTTTAATCGGATTGAAAAATGGATGAAAGAAGAGTTAGGGAATCCGCGGAACATGGGCTTTAGCCAGATGGTACGGCATCTATCTAAACGTGAAGATTTGCCTGTAAAAAAATATGAGGATGATTTATTACAAATCTCACAACTGCGAAATGCCATTGTGCATGAGCAAGTGGGGGAAGACTTTATCATCGCTGAACCCAACCAATGGATTGTTTATCGAATCACTCTAATTGAAAGTGAAATGATGCGCCCCGAGCTTGTACTGCCTCGGTTTAAAAAGCATGTGACAGGTTTTGAACAAACGATGCCGTTATCGGAGTTATTACAAATTGTGGCAACCAAACGCTATTCACAATTTCCTTTGTACGATCATGGTCGCTTTATTGGCTTGATAACATTACGAGGAATTGGTTATTGGTTTACTAAAGAAAGTTTGGCTGGGAATGTTTCTTTGCATAACAAAATTGCCAAAGATTTAATTGTTTCAAATGAAAAACCAGCAAACTATCAATTTGTCTCTGTTAATTGTCCGATTTCAAAAGTGGAGTCAATGTTTAATAATAACGGAATGCTAGAAGCTATCTTAATTACTGAAGACGGACAGGCTTCTGGCACACTACAGGGCATCATTCGCCCGAGAGATATACTGAATGATTAGGAAAAGAGTGAAGTGATGTTAGCAATTTATTTTTTAATTAGTGCTGTTTTTGTAGGAATTGACCAATGGGTAAAGTTTCTAGTCGTCAATCAGATTGATTATCAAGAAACGCGTAACTTTATACCTGGTGTTCTTTCTCTAACTCAGATTCATAATACGGGAGCAGCGTGGAGTATTTTTGAAGGACAAATGTGGTTCTTCTTTATCGTTACAATCGTTGCATGTGTCGTAATAACTTATTTATTAATCAAATATCAACGAGAATTTTGGTTATTTCCACTTGGATTAGCCTTGGTACTTGCCGGCGCTTTAGGCAATTTTATCGACCGGATCCGACTGGGTTATGTCGTTGATATGTTCCAAACGGAGTTCATGACCTTTCCTATTTTTAATGTGGCTGATGTGTCATTGTTTATTGGGGTGGCTTGCATTTTTATTTATACGCTTTTTGAAGAGCGATTGAAAGGGACGAAACATGGAAAATCAAATTAAAGTTAAGATTACAACTGAAACAGGGCGGGTTGATAAAGTTTTATCGGAGCGACTACCTGAATATAGTCGTTCACAAATTCAGCAATGGTTAAAAGAAGGTTGTATTTTTGTTGCTGGAAAACCAATCAAAGCCAAACATAAAGTTATCGCTGGAGAAGAAATTGAAATTCAAATTCCTGAACCAGAAGTACTAGATGTTTTAGCTGAAAATATTCCTTTAGAAATTGTTTATGAAGACAATGACGTAGCAGTAATCAATAAACCACAAGGAATGGTCGTTCATCCTTCGGCAGGACACACTAACGGTACACTGGTTAATGCTTTGTTATACCATTTGAAAAATCTTTCAACGATTAATGATGTGATTCGCCCAGGGATTGTGCATCGGATTGATAAAGACACCTCTGGGTTACTGATGGTAGCTAAAAGCGATTTTGCTCATGAATCATTAGCCAAACAGTTGAAAGATAAAACGGCTTTGCGTAAATATGTTGCTTTGGTTCATGGGGTAATCCCTCATGACAAAGGCACGATCAATGCGCCAATTGGCCGTTCAAAAGTAAATCGAAAAAAGCAAGCCGTTTGCGCAGATGGGAAAACAGCAGTCACGCACTTTACTGTATTAGAGCGCTTTGAAGGATTTAGCCTAGTTGAGTTGCAATTAGAAACAGGCCGAACACATCAAATTCGGGTCCATATGCATTATATTGGTTTTCCACTAGCTGGAGATCCTGTCTATGGCCCCAGAAAAACACTACCTGGCAAAGGTCAATTTTTACATGCCAAAATGCTAGGCTTTACTCATCCACGAACCGAAAAAGAGTTCATCTTTGAAGTACCACTACCAGAACTCTTTGAACAAACTTTAGAAAAATTACGCGAAAACAATTGATTTTATCTAAAAAAAACGGTATAGTGTATTTAATCAAGTACATAGATGTCCTTTAAGTTAGTCCCGTGAGGCTAAGAAGGCAGTGGCGATTCAATCCTTGTTTGCGGATAAGGTACTTTGAATCATTAAGAGCGGATGATTGTACCCTTTTATAGGGTGCGCTTTAAACTTTGACCTTAACACTCCTACCTATCACGGGTAGGAGTTTTTTTATGCAAAAAAATGAAGGAGAGAGGCAAGATGACTACAAAAGAAGTAATTGATGGCGTTACGATGAAGCGCGCGATCACCCGAATTACCTATGAAATTATTGAGCGTTACCAAGGGATTGAAAATGTTGTTTTGATTGGGATTAAAACACGAGGGATTTTCATTGCTCAAAGAATCGCAGAACGTTTAAAACAACTAGAAAACATTGACATTCCGGTTGGTGAACTAGACATCACACTTTACCGTGATGATAAAAAAAATCAAGCAGATGAAGCGGAAGTACATGCTTCAAACATTCCTTTTTCATTAGAAGGAAAAGAAGTCATTCTTGTGGATGATGTTTTGTTTACTGGACGAACAATTCGTGCCGCGCTAGACGCGATTATGGATGTTGGCCGACCAAAACGAATCGGACTAGCCGTTTTAGTTGATCGTGGTCACCGAGAGTTACCCATTCGTGCTGATTTCGTAGGTAAGAATATTCCAACAGCATTAGCTGAAGAAATTATTGTTGAAATGGAAGAATCAGATGCAAAAGATCGGATCATGATTCGAAAAGGAGAGGAAGAATAACGTGACAAAAAAATATAGAAACCCAGAGGCCATTTTGGATATTCATGAAAAGCCAAAACCATTGCCTTGGCTAGGGCTTAGTTTACAACACTTATTTACAATGTTTGGTGCAACGGTTTTAGTTCCACGTTTAGTCGGCTTAGATCCAGGTATCGCTCTTGTAAGTTCAGGACTAGGAACACTCGTCTACTTACTAATTACCAAAGGGAAAATCCCGGCTTACTTAGGAAGTAGCTTTGCCTTTATCGCCGCCATGCAAATGCTAATGAAAACGCAAGGTTATCCAGCAATTGCACAAGGAGCGATGACAACCGGATTAGTTTATCTCATTGTTGCAATGATCGTTAAACGTAGCGGATCAGCTTGGCTAGATAAAGTTTTACCTCCGATTGTTGTTGGGCCGGTTGTAATGGTTATTGGGTTAGGATTAGCAGCAAATGCCGCGAACAGCGCGATGTTTAACACCGCTGGGGAGTATGATTTTCGGTACGTCTTTGTTGCTTTAATAACCTTAGCTTTAACAATTTTCTTCAACATGTGGTTTAAAGGGTTTCTTGGTTTAATCCCAATCTTATTAGGAATTGTCAGTGGGTATTTTGTGGCACTTATTACTGGAATTGTTGATACAAATATCATTACCCAAGCGAGTTGGTTTTCTTTACCTAATTTCGAAATCCCTTTCGTACAATATCAACCAACTTTACAAATTGGGGCAATTGTAACCATGGCACCGATTGCTTTTGTGACAATGACTGAACACATTGGTCACTTAATGGTTTTAAACAAGCTAACGAAAAGAAATTTCTTTGAAGATCCTGGTTTAAGTAAAACGTTAGCGGGTGATGGGGTAGCCCAAATAGTAGCTGGTTTCATTGGTGGTCCTCCGACGACGAGTTATGGTGAAAATATCGGGGTCTTAGCGATTACACGTGTTCATAGTGTGTTTGTCATCGCAGGTGCAGCTATACTAGCTGTTGCGCTTGGATTTGTTGGGAAAATTAGCGCGGTTATCTTAAGTATCCCAAACCCTGTTATTTCTGGAATTAGTTTTGTGTTATTTGGTGTCATCGCTGCTAGTGGGTTAAAAATTTTAATCGAAAATAAAGTTGATTTTGATAAGAAAAAGAATTTAATTATTGCTTCAGTTATTTTAGTTGTAGGAATTGGTGGTTTAGTTCTTGAAGTGGGCACCTTTACGTTATCTGCAATGGCGTTAGCAACAGTATTAGGAATCGCATTAAATCTTATTCTGCCAGAAGTCTCTCGCAGCGAAGAGGACTAAGAGGAGGTCAATCATGATAATTGAATCAGGACGAGTGAGTATAAAACATTTATTAACGGTGGAAGCATTATCTGATCAAGAAGTAATGGGTCTGATTACGCGCGGACAAGAATTTAAACAAGGTGCAAAATGGCAACCTGAAAAAGAACAATATTTTGCGACAAATTTGTTCTTTGAAAATAGCACAAGAACGCATAAGAGCTTTGAAGTGGCGGAACGAAAATTAGGGATTGAAACAATTGAATTTGAAGAATCAAAAAGTTCTGTTCAAAAAGGAGAAACACTCTATGATACGGTCCTAACCATGTCCGCGATTGGGGTCGATGTGGCCGTAATTCGCCACGGTGATGAACATTACTATGATAATTTGATTGAAAGTCGCACCATCCAATGTGGCATTATCAATGGCGGTGATGGTAGTGGACAACACCCTACGCAATGCTTGCTTGATTTAATGACAATTTATGAAGAATTCGGTAAGTTTGAAGATTTAAAAGTTGCCATTGTTGGTGACATTACGCATTCACGTGTAGCTAAATCAAACATGCAAATGTTGAAACGACTTGGCGCAAAAGTTTTCTTCTCAGGTCCACGTGAATGGTATGCAGAAGAATTTGAAGTTTATGGCCATTATTTACCGTTAGATGAACTCGTCGAAAAAGTTGATGTCATGATGATGCTTCGTGTCCAACATGAGCGCCATGATGGTGGAGAGAGTTTTTCAAAAGAAGAGTATCATGAAAAATATGGCTTAACAGAAAGCCGTGCGAAAAAAATGCAACCCCATGCAATTATTATGCATCCAGCACCGGTGAATCGGGATGTTGAATTGGCAGATTCTTTAGTTGAAGGGATGCAATCAAGAATTATTACTCAAATGTCAAATGGCGTGTTTGTTCGGATGGCAATTTTAGAAGCTGTTTTAACCGGAAGAGCTTAGGAGGAGAAGAAAACATGAATACACTGATTAAAAACGGGAAAATTATTTCCCACGATAATGAACTAACTACAGTTGATCTTTGGATTAAAGAAGGGAAAATCCATGCAATTGGAGAAGCTTTTGAAGAAACAACTTTTGATAAAGTGATTGATGCCAAAGGAAACTTAGTCACACCAGGCTTAGTGGATGTTCATGTACACTTTAGAGAACCAGGCTTCACTTATAAAGAAACAATCGCGACAGGAAGTTTAGCAGCTGCTAGAGGAGGCTTTACGACGGTTTGTGCGATGCCAAATTTAAACCCAGTCCCAGATACGGTTGAAAAATTTAACCAAGTGCAAGAAATCATTGATAAAGATGCGGTTGTTAAAGTTTTACAATATGCTCCGATTACGGAAGAATTGCGAAGTGATCGTCTTGTCGATTACGCCGGATTAAAAGCAGCTGGTGCGTTTGCTTTTACAAATGATGGCGTTGGTGTACAAACGGCAGGCACGATGTACTTAGCGATGAAAGAAGCCGCAAAAAATAAGATGGCGATTGTAGCACATACCGAAGATGAATCTTTACTTTTTGGTGGTGTGATGCATGCAGGTACGCGTTCAGAAGAATTAGGGTTGCCAGGGATTATTAGTGCTACTGAATCTTCACAAATTGCTCGCGATCTACTATTAGCTGAAGAGACGGGTGTCCATTACCATGTCTGCCATGTTTCAAGTAAAGAAAGTGTTCGAATTATTCGTGAAGCAAAAAAAGCGGGTGTCCATGTGACGTGTGAGGTTTGTCCACATCACTTAGTTTTACATGATCAAGATATTCCAGAAGATCATGGTTACTGGAAAATGAATCCCCCATTAAGAGGCAGTGAAGACCAACAAGCGCTAATTGAAGGCTTACTAGACGGGACAATCGATTGTATTGCAACCGATCACGCGCCTCACAGTCATGAAGAAAAAAATCAAAGTTTCTTACAATCGCCATTCGGAATTGTTGGTTCTGAATATGCTTTTCAAATGGTTTATACCCATTTTGTAAAAACTGGAATCTTCACTTTAGAACAAGTGATTGATTGGTTGACCGTTAAGCCAGCTGAGATTTTCGGATTAGAAGCAGGGCGCTTAACCATTGGTGCCGCGGCAGACTTAGCAATCTTTGATTTAGAAACAGAGTATACCGTCGATGACGAGCAATTTTTATCAAAAAGTGTGAACACGCCATTTGTTGGCTGGAAATTGTTTGGCGATACAACTGCAACACTTGTTGATGGAAAAATTGCATGGGAAAAAGGGGGAATATAAGATGAAACGTTGGCTAATACTAGAAGATGGAACTTATTTTGAAGGAGAAGGATTTGGTGCGCCAGTCAATGTCTTTGGTGAAATTATCTTCACAACAGGAATGACTGGTTACCAAGAAATGATTACAAACCCAAGCTCAAATGGCACAATTGTGACTTTTACTTATCCAACAATTGGTAACGCGGGTGTAAATCGAGACGACTATGAATCATTAATCCCGACTTGCAAAGGAGTAGTCGTAAAAGAACATGCACGCTTAGCCAGCAACTGGCGCAGTCAAATGACGTTAGATGAATTTCTAACTCGTAAAGGAATACCAGGTATTTCGGGGATTGATACGCGCGCATTGACTCGAAAGATTCGTGAAAAGGGCACAATGAAAGCCAGTATTGTTGATGCAGGTGATGAGTTATCACATGCGATTGATCAACTAAAAGCGGCTGTTTTGCCAACCAACCAAGTTGAACAAGTTTCAACAACGAAACCTTACTCAAATCCTGGTATCGGCCACCATGTTGTCATTTTAGATTTTGGTTTAAAACATAGTACGATGCGTGAACTTGTCAAACGCAACTGCCGTTTAACTGTGTTACCTTATACCGCTAGTGCAGAGGAAATTTTAGAATTAAGTCCAGATGGGGTATTATTAACAAACGGACCTGGAAATCCAGAAAGTATTACTCAAGTGATTCCAGTCATTCAAGCAATTCAAGGAAAACTGCCATTATTTGCAATTGCTTTAGGCCATCAACTTTTTGCTTTAGCAAATGGTGCAAAAATTTATAAAATGCCTTTTGGTCATCATGGTAATCATCCGGTCCGCCATTTACCAACAGGCAAAGTTCACTTTACCTCCCAAGGTCATACTTATAATGTTGAAAAAGAAAGTCTTTCATCTGATGTTTTAGAAGTAACCTATACGGAAATTAATGATGGAACGATCGAAGGTTTAAAACACAAGCAATACCCAGCAATCAGTGTCCAGTTCCAACCAGATGCAGCACCGGGCACACATGATGCACTTTACTTATATGACGAATTTATAGCAATGATGGATGCATGGAAGGGGAACAACTAATGCCAAAACGTACAGATATTAAAAAAATTATGGTAATCGGCTCAGGTCCAATCATTATCGGACAAGCAGCAGAATTTGATTACGCAGGTACACAAGCTTGTTTAGCATTAAGAGAAGAAGGCTATGAAGTTGTTCTTGTAAACTCAAATCCAGCAACGATTATGACCGATAAAGAAATTGCCGATAAAATTTACATCGAACCAATTACCTTTGAATTTGTTTCGCGTATTTTACGAAAAGAACAACCAGATGCCTTGTTGCCAACTTTGGGTGGGCAAACCGGTTTAAATATGGCGATGGAATTATCAAAATCTGGGATTCTTGACGAGTTAAATGTTGAATTACTTGGCACAAAATTAGCAGCGATTGATCAAGCCGAAGACCGTGATTTATTTAAGCAGCTGATGGAAGAGTTGGGTCATCCAATTCCAGAATCTGTTATCGTTACGACGGTTGAAGAAGCCGTTGATTTCGCAAACGAAATTGGTTATCCAATTATTGTTCGTCCGGCCTTTACGATGGGTGGTACTGGCGGTGGGATGTGTGATAACGAAGAAGATTTACGCCATATTGCTGAAAACGGCTTGAAACTATCACCGGTTACGCAATGTTTAATCGAACGGAGCATCGCAGGTTTTAAAGAAATTGAATATGAAGTCATGCGGGATTCGTCAGATAATGCCATCGTTGTTTGTAATATGGAAAATGTGGATCCAGTAGGTATTCATACAGGCGACTCTATCGTCGTTGCACCAAGTCAAACATTAACCGATATTGAGCATCAAATGTTACGTGATGCTTCCTTAGATATTATTCGTGCTTTAAAAATTGAAGGTGGCTGTAACGTTCAAATTGCCTTAGATACTGATAGTTTTAAATACTATTTAATCGAAGTAAACCCGCGCGTCTCCCGTTCTTCAGCGCTAGCGAGTAAAGCAACTGGGTTTCCGATTGCTAAATTAGCAGCTAAAATTGCGGTCGGTCTGACTTTAGATGAAATGATTAATCCCGTAACAGGCACTTCATTTGCAGCCTTTGAACCAACGATTGATTATGTTGTATCAAAAGTTCCTCGCTGGCCATTTGATAAATTCGAAAGTGGCGAACGTTTGCTTGGTACACAGATGAAAGCAACTGGTGAAGTAATGTCAATGGGGCGTAACATAGAAGAATCGTTACTAAAAGCGGTGCGTTCTTTAGAAATCGGAGCTTACCATATTGAATTACCAGAGCTCGCTCAAGTTTCGACGGAATTATTAATCGAAAAAACAGTAAAAGCACAAGATGACCGACTATTTTATTTAGCTGAAGCATTGCGTCGTGGTTTTTCGATCGACGAATTATATGAGTTAACGAAAGTTGATCGCCTTTTCTTGGATAAAATCTTACACATCATTGAAATTGAAAAAGAGTTAGCCAATCAGCCAAAAGAGCAAGCAAGCTTGAAATTAGCCAAACAAAATGGTTTTGCTGATCGAAAAATTGCTGATTTGTGGCAAATGACAGAAGAAGAAGTTCGCGCGTTTCGAAAAGAAGCACAAATCCTTCCTGTTTATAAAATGGTTGACACTTGTGCGGCTCAATTTGAATCAAATACGCCATATTTCTACAGTAGCTATGAGTTTGAAAATGAAAGCATTAAAAGTGATAAACCCTCTGTTTTAGTTTTAGGATCAGGTCCTATTCGTATCGGTCAAGGGGTAGAATTTGACTATGCAACCGTTCATTCTGTTAAAGCGATTCAAGCAGCAGGTTATGAAGCAATCATTATGAATAATAACCCTGAAACAGTTTCGACAGATTTCTCAATATCTGATAAACTATACTTTGAACCATTAACGCTTGAAGATGTTTTAAATGTGATTGATATTGAACAACCAATTGGTGTAATTGTCCAGTTTGGCGGTCAAACAGCGATTAACTTAGCTGAACCGTTAGTAAAAGCAGGCGTGAAAATTTTAGGAACATCCATTGAAGATCTTGATCGAGCAGAAAATAGAAATCTATTCGAAAAAGCTTTGCAAGAATTGGACATTCCACAACCGCCAGGAGATACAGCAACAAATACGGTTGAAGCAGTTGCAATCGCTAATCAAATTGGCTATCCAGTGCTTGTCCGCCCAAGTTATGTTTTAGGTGGTCGTGCAATGGAAATCGTCGAAAATCAAAGTGATTTAGAAGATTACATGAGAAATGCTGTCAAAGCTTCACCTGAGCACCCGGTGTTAGTCGATCGCTATTTAGTCGGAAAAGAATGTGAAGTGGATGCCATTTGTGATGGAGAGACCGTTTTAATTCCAGGAATTATGGAGCACATTGAGCGTGCTGGGGTCCATTCAGGCGATTCAATGGCCGTTTATCCTCCACAAAACCTAACGGCCGATACGATTGCGACCATTGAAGAATATACGAAACGTTTAGCAATCGGTCTAAACTGTGTTGGTATGATGAATATTCAGTTTGTCATTCATGAAGGGAAAGTTTTTGTCATTGAGGTGAATCCACGTGCTAGTCGGACCGTACCATTTTTAAGTAAAGTGACAGATATTCCAATGGCTCAAATTGCAACAAAAGCAATTTTAGGCGATAAGTTAACAGACTTAGGTTATCAAACTGGTTTATACCCGACTTCAGAACTGGTTCATATTAAAGCACCGGTCTTCTCATTTACTAAATTGTTAAAAGTTGATACGTACTTAGGGCCTGAAATGAAATCAACCGGAGAAGTGATGGGGACAGATACAAGCCTTGAAAAAGCACTTTATAAAGCTTTTGAAGCGTCTGGATTGCACATTCCTGAATTTGGATTGGCCTTGTTTACCATTGCAGATGAATCAAAAGAAGAAGCACTCGCTTTAGCGAAACGTTTCTCTGATATTGGTTTTAGTTTAAGTGCGACGTATGGTACGGCTGCATTTTTACAAGCACATGGTCTAAAAGTAAAACCTGTCGCTAAAATATCAGAAAGTAGTAGCGAAACGGTTATTGACTTAATTCGTAATGGTGGTACACAATTAGTAATCAATACAATGGATAAAAATCGACAAAATGCGTCACAAGATGGCTTTATTATTCGTCGTGAAGCCGTTGAACATGGGGTTCCTTTATTTACTTCTCTTGATACAGCCGATGCCATTTTAAAAGTAATGGAATCAAGAGGATTTTCAACAATCGCAATTTAAATTTGAAAGGGGATCATCTTGTGAAAATTGAAATGATGGAAATCACCTCACAACGAGAATTAGCACCAAAGATTTATGAAATGACACTAAAAGGTCAATTAGTTAAAAAAATGCAAACGCCGGGCCAATTTTTACACATACGCGTCCCTCGTGCGGATTTATTGCTACGTCGCCCGATTAGTTTAAATGAAATTAATCAAGAAGCAGGTACTTGCCGAATTATTTACCGCGTTGAAGGAGATGGCACACTCGCCTTTTCCAAAATGCAAGCAGGCGATGTTCTCGATGTGATGGGACCATTAGGCAATGGATTTTCCCTTTCTGGACTACAAGAAGGAGACGAAGCTTATTTAGTTGGTGGGGGAATTGGAATCCCCCCACTTTATGAGCTATCAAGACAATTAGTCGCAATCGGAGTGAAACCGATTCATTTCTTAGGTTATGCATCAAATGAAGTCAAGTATTATGAGGATGAATTTAAAGCGTTAGGTGAAACACATATTGCCACCGATGACGGAAGTTATGGTGTTCATGGGCACGTTGGTCATTTACTTGATGCGATGACATCACCACTACCTGCGGCTGTGTTTTCTTGTGGGAGTAAAGGGCTAATGCAAGCTGTTGAAGATCGTTTTGTTGACACGGTCGCAAATGTCCAATTATCACTTGAATCACGGATGGCTTGCGGTATGGGCGCTTGTTATGCTTGTGTCTGCAAAGTAAAAGATGATCCAACTGGGCTAAAGAGCCTCAAAGTTTGTGATGAAGGACCGGTTTTCCCGGCTGGAAAGGTGGTACTATAATGATTGAGAATCCATTAGCAATTAAACTTCCTGGTTTAGATTTAAAAAATCCAATTATTCCTGCCAGCGGTTGTTTTGGTTTTGGGAAAGAGTACAATCAATACTACAATATTAGTCAATTGGGTTCAGTAATGATTAAAGCAACAACACCAGAAATTCGTTTTGGTAACCCAACGCCACGTGTCGCTGAAACACCAAGTGGCATGCTCAATGCGATTGGGTTACAAAACCCAGGCCTTGAAGTCGTAATGACAGAAATCTTGCCAGAACTTCATCAAATGCATCCCGATTTACCAATTATTGCAAACGTAGCCGGCGCAAGCCAAGACGATTACGTAACGGTTTGCGAGGCGATTAGTAAAGCACCCAATGTGAAGGCCATTGAATTAAATATTTCTTGTCCAAACGTAAAATGTGGGGGCATTACTTTCGGAACTGATCCCAAAGTAGCCCGCGAATTAACGGAAGCTGTTAAAAAAGTTTCAGATGTACCCATTTATGTAAAACTATCACCTAACGTAACTGACATCGTACCCATCGCTCAAGCAATTGAAGCAGGTGGGGCGGACGGTTTCACAATGATCAATACACTTCTAGGGATGCGGATCGATTTAAAAACACGCAAGCCAATCTTAGCCAATCAAACAGGCGGCTTATCTGGTCCAGCGATTAAGCCGGTTGCGATTCGTCTAATTCACCAAGTTGCAGGGATCTCTGACTTACCAATTATTGGTATGGGGGGGGTAATGACGGTTGATGATGTGTTAGAAATGTACATGGCGGGGGCGAGTGCAGTTGGGGTTGGAACGGCCAACTTTACCGATCCTTATATTTGTCCAAAACTAATTGAGGCATTACCGATTCGCATGAAAGAATTAGGTATTGAGTCATTAGAGCAATTGATTAAAGAGGTAAGAGAGGCTAGACGAGGATGATTGAAAGACCAATTATTGCTTTAGATTTTCCATCAAAAGCAGCCATCGAAGAATTTTTGTTGAAATTTCCATCAGAAGAAAAACTTTTTGTAAAAGTAGGCATGGAAATTTTTTATCAAGAAGGGCCTGAAGTTGTCCGTTGGTTAAAAGATTTAGGCCATGATATCTTTTTAGATTTAAAGTTACATGATATTCCGAATACGGTTAGTCGAGCAATGGAACGAATTGCAAACTTAGGCGTAGCGATTACTAACGTTCATGCAGCCGGTGGGGTTGAAATGATGCAAGCTGCAAAAGAAGGCCTTGTTCGAGGGACTAAGACGGGCGCTGCTATTCCGCAATTGATTGCGGTGACACAATTAACGTCTACTTCACAAGAACAAATGCAACAAGATCAATTAATTTTAGCTACTTTGGAAGAAAGTGTCTTACACTACGCTCAATGTGCACAAAAAGCTGGCTTAGCGGGAGTCGTTTGTTCTGCTTTAGAAGTCGATAAAATCCATCAAGCAACGAGTTTAGACTTTATGTGTTTAACACCAGGTATTCGCCCAAGCGGTGCCGCTGTTGGTGATCAAAAACGTGTGGTGACACCGCAACTGGCTCGTGAAATTGGCTCCAATACAATTGTAGTCGGTCGTCCAATTACTCAAGCCGAAAATCCTTATGAAGCTTATTTAGCAATTAAAAATGAATGGAACGGAGTCGTTTAAATGACAACTTTAGAAAATCAAATTGCCAAAGACTTATTAGAAATTAAAGCGGTATTTTTAAGTCCGGAAGACCCATTTACTTGGGCAAGTGGGCTTAAGAGTCCAATTTATTGTGATAACCGTATGACAATGAGCTATCCAAAAGTTCGTCGTGAAATTGCCAAAGGGTTAGCTGAAAAAATTAAAGCTCAATTCCCAGAAGTAGAAGTCATCGCTGGAACTGCAACAGCTGGCATCCCTCATGCTGCTTGGATTGCTGAAATTTTAGACTTACCAATGGTTTACATTCGTAGTAAAGCAAAAGAACACGGAAAAGGCAATCAAATTGAAGGTCGTATTACAGAAGGCCAAAAAATGGTTGTGGTTGAAGATTTAATTTCAACTGGTGGCAGTGTGCTAGAAGCTTGTGCTGCAGCGAAACGTGAAGGTGCAGATGTACTAGGTGTTGCGGCCATCTTTACTTATGAATTACCGAAAGGCTTAGAAAACTTTGACGCAGCTGGGATCCCATTATTAACGTTAACGAATTATACAACGTTATTAGAAAGCGCGTTAGAAGAAAACTATATTAAAGCCGAAGATTTAGAATTATTAGCTGACTGGAAAAAAGATCCTGCGAACTGGTTAAAATAAAACGATAAAAAAGTGTGCCAAAAGCCCGTTTAGAGTAAAACGGCTTCTGGTACACTTTTTCTTTTAGCCAAAAAAGGAAAATATGCCTCTAAAGATTGTTATATTTCATGTCATTAAAATCCATCGTTTTTCGTAAGCGTCGAATAACATAGTATCTATCAAATATAAATCCCTCCGTCTATACTTGAACTATCAAGAAGAAACGGAGGGATTTAATTTGAAGAACAAAAATGAGGTTGTCCCTATTCAATTTGTCGAGAAACCGGCAGTACCTTCCAAACCAGCGAGTGTAAAGTTAGCATTACGCTTGAAGCAACCGAATGGAAAAGAAATCTATATCTACAACGGAATAAACCAATACATTCTTCGAGAAGTTTTAAAGGAGCTGAACTAGCATGCTTTTGGATTATTCGAAAGTAGACAAGCTTTTCATCGTCTGTGGCCGTTCCGATCTCCGCAAAGGAATTGATGGATTAGCCCGAATCATCCAACATGACTACGACATGAACGTTTACGAAAATGCCGTTTTTCTATTCTGTGGAACACGGGCAGACCGCTTCAAGTTATTGTACTGGGATGGGGATGGTTTTTTTCTCGGCTACAAACGAATTGAGAATGGGCGTCTGAAATGGCCAAGAAAAAAAGAAGAGGTACGAGAACTCACACTCCAACAAATCCGCTGGTTATTAGATGGGATTTCGATTGATCAAAAACACTCGATTCAGCCCGGAAAAAAAGGCGTCTTTTAACAGAAGAAAATCGCTAGAAATATTGATTTCATGCGCTTTTCTTCTGTTTTTCCGTCTGTAAACATGATATAATAACAATAGATATCAAATGTTGGGGAGGTGTAAATGTTGGATAAAAAAGAACGGAATGAGCAGCTAAATAACAATTCAACAGAATACACTTCTCTCTTACTTCAGTTGCTTCAACAACAAATTGATGCAGGAGTAAAAAAAGATCAAATGATTGAAAATTTGACAAATGAAATGGCTTTACTACGGGAGCAGGTTGCTTTTCTTACGCACAAAATATATGGTCGCTCAAAAGAAACCATTCCAGAACAGACCAATGGTCAAATGTCTCTGGACTTATTTGACGTACCTGAAACGACTTCTTCCGACGAGGAAGATGAAGAAATCACTGTTCCAACTCATAAGCGAAAAAAGAAAGGGACAAAAGCCGGTAAGATGGCTGCTTTCCCTCAAAAAGAAGTACACCATGAATGTAATGAAAAAGAACGACAATGTCCAAATTGTGGGGATCAAATGAACGAGCTCGGCACACAAAAAGTTCGTGACGAAATTGCTTTTCATCAAGCGAAATTGGAAACACTCCAACATATTCAACATAGTTACTGTTGTAAGACTTGTGAGCGTTCTGGAGAAACGGTCATCAAAAAAGCCACGGTACCCAAGCCGTTGATTTCAAACAGTTTAGGATCTGCAAGTGTTGTCACAGAAACGATTCGTCAAAAATTTGAAATGAATGTACCAGCATATCGACAAATCAAGTATTGGCATCAAATTGGGTTAGACATTACCAGAGAGAATATCAGTAACTGGCATAATACAGTTGGACACGAGTATTTGTCTTTACTTGTGGAACGTTTCCGAATGCAATTATCGAAAGGTGATATCGCCTTTTCCGATGAGACACACTACCGCGTCCTGAATAGCGCGCGTGAAAAAACCTATTACTGGGTCTTTAGTAACTTGACTACAAGCACAACACCACTAGTTGTTTATCACCATAGCGAATCTAGAGAAGGTAAGGTAGCGCAAGAATTTTTAAAAGATTTCAGTGGCTATAACCATTGTGATGGCTATTCGGTGTATAACTCATTGGATGGGATCGTACCTGTTCGTTGCTTGGCTCATGCGAGACGGAAGTTCTATGAATCCATTCCCACAAAGAATAAA
The DNA here is from genome assembly GCF_016909125.1 of Enterococcus lemanii. Taxonomy (GTDB): domain Bacteria; phylum Bacillota; class Bacilli; order Lactobacillales; family Enterococcaceae; genus Enterococcus_I; species Enterococcus_I lemanii. The sequence continues at coordinate 18,307 of NZ_JAFBFD010000025.1, forward strand.
GAAGAGCACGTAGCGACCAAAGTAATCAAGCAAATGAAAAAAATCTTTCATTTAGAAAGCACTTGGAAAGAGCTTCCGCCGCATGAGCGGTTGGAGAAACGGAATCAAGAGCTACGCCCACTTTTTGATCAATTGTATCAGTTGATTGCGGGAATTTCAGCAGTACCGAAATCAAAATTAGACAGCGCTGTTACTTATGCAAGTAAGTATCGAGGAGATATCGAGCGGATTTTTGAAGATGGTCGACTCGAACTGACGAATAATCAGAGCGAGCGATACGTGAAGCGAGTGGTAATGACGCGGAAAAACTGCTTATTTTCCACTAGCTTAAAAGGAGCACAAGCTTCCGGTCATATACTAAGTGTCATAGAAACAGCGAAGTTAAATGGTTTGGATACCTGCAAATATCTTAACTATCTATTTACTGAACTACCAAATCTCCCGGTTTTGACAGCAGAATCGTTAGATGCTTATTTGCCATGGGCAGATCAAGTTCAAAAAATATGTAAGAAATAATCAGAATCCCTTAACCTAACTGTAGTATATCAGTTTGGTTAAGGGATTTTTAGGTACTATGTTATTCGACGTTTACCGTTTTTCTTAGCTTGTAAAGAATCAAAACTGATGAGCGTGCGATAGGAAAAAGCAACAATTAATTCTTGCGTTCTTTAAATTTTTGAATTCGCTCTTCTTCTGGTGTGACAAAATAGGTTGTTTGGTTCTCATAAATTACGTACCCCGGTTTTGATCCGTTGGGTTTTCGAATGTGTTTCACTTGGACCAAATCGACAGGAACCTGAGCAGAGTGGCGATATTTCGAATAATAGGCCGCGATTTCTGCCGCCTCTAAAATCGTTTCTTCACTAGGATTCGCACTTTTTATGATTACGTGTGAACCCGGGATATCTTTGGTATGGAGCCAGTAATCGGTTTTTCTTGCCGTTTTCAATGTTAATTGATCATTTTGAAGATTATTACGTCCGACTAAAATTTCTGTGTGATCGCTAGCATAAAAAACTTCAGGTTGTGATTTTTTAGTGTTTTTTCGTTGTTTCGTTGTCGGGCGTTTCAGATAGCCCTCGGTCATCAATTCTTCTTTGATTAAATCTAAATCCATTGGGGTTGCAATTTCAACTTGTGCGAGTACACTATGTAAATAATTAATTTCAGCGGTTGTTTCCGCAATCTGTTGATCAAGTAATTTACGTGCATTACGTAATTTTTGATAACGTTGAAAATATTTTTGAGCATTTTGATTTGGCGTGAGGGCTGGGTTTAATGCAATCACAATTGGCTGATTTTCTTCATAGTAGTTCTCAAGTGTTACCGTACTTTCACCACGAGGAACTTGATGTAAATAAGTCGTAAGTAATTCACCCTTTTGCCGCAATATTTCAGCTTGCTTGGCTTCAAGTAAGGTTTTTTGTCGTTTTTCAAGTTTGGCTTCATTTCGTTTTATTTCGTTATAAAGGCGTTTAATGAGTTCATTACCTTGTTGTTTGACACGATCTCGCTCAGCTTTATCTTGATAATACCCATCTAAAAGTGAGCTTAAAGTTGGGTATTCAACGACTTTTGTTTCTTGATTTAAAATAGATTCAAATAAAAAAGGGGTAAAAAATTCTTTGTTTTCAGTAATCATCATTACTGGGTTTGGCTGCTTCATTTTTTCAAAAAACTGTTGCCAAACTTTTAATTTGTTATTTGGTTGTTTTTGTAACTGTTTTTCAAGCTCTTTAGCCGTATCGCTCCCAAAACCTTGAAAGATTTGTTGTAAGTTTTTGGCTTTTAGTTCATTCAGTTGTGAAAGTTGCTGAAAAATCTCTTCTTGTGTTGCGGTAAAGGGATTTAAACGATTTTGTTTTGGTGGTGCGGCATAAGTTGAACCTGGTAGAATTGAGCGATAAGTATTTTGTGAAGGTCCAATGTGTTTAATTGCTTCGAGAATTTTATTATTGGCTTGATTTAACAATAAAATCGTACTATGTCGGCCCATCAATTCAACTACCAATACAAGAGATTCTAAATCGCCCAGCTCATCGCGATGACTAAAAGTAAAGTGAATGATTCGATCATTTTCGACTTGTTCAATTGTTTGTAAAATTGCTCCATCTAGATGTTTACGTAATAACATGACAAAATTAGGTGGTGTATCAGGGTTTTGATAAACCATATTGGTTAACTGAATCCTAGCATAGCTTGAATGCGCACTTAGGAGTAATTTTTGGTTTTTGCCATTGGAACGAATGACTAATACTAATTCATTTGGATAAGGTTGGTGAATTTTACTGATTTTTCCACCGATTAACTGTTCTGAGAGTTCATAAACCATTAAGTGAGTGAAGATTCCATCAAATGACATCTATGCATTCCTCGTTTCTTCTTTGTTTTTGATGAGACTTTCTTGTGCGAGTTGTTCTCTTTGTGTATCTTCAATTTCTTTGTGTAAAAAATAAGAGAGGATGGTTCGGATAATCACAATAAAGCCTAAGATAACTAAATCTTGTAAAGAGGGATTCACAATAGAATCGATAATATCAGCTGCAATTAAGATTTCTAAACTTAATAAAATATAACTACCAAGAAAACTACGAATCGACGTAATTTCTTTAACCGCATTTTTCCGGCTCGGTCGTTTGCGTTCAGAAAGAAAAAAATCTTTTATAGCTACAACAATTCCCCACAGCAAGACAAAGACACAAAGTAAATCTAAAATAATAACTAGTATTTCAAAATAAGGGGCTAATAAATTAATCAGCGTATGCTTCAAAAAGAACACTTCCTTTGTCTATTTTTGTCCTTTCTTTAGTATAGCAAAAATCAAAGACGCTGCCTACTTGTGAAGCGATAACTGAGCGCTTAAACTTGACGGAATTAACAGGAAATTGGTACTATGAAAATAAATCAAGTTCATTAAGGGAGGATAAAAATGGATAAAGTAAATCCCCAAAATAGGCATTTTAGTTTTTGGTTGTCCCAGTTTTGGTTGAATATTGGTACACGGCTAAAGAAAAATCCTAAAAAAAGTGTTTTTTATAGTTTATTTTCCCTTTTTTTGCTTTTGTCTTTTTTTTATTCACTGCTTTACTTTCGTACAACGATTCGGCAATCACAACTGGAAGTATTAATTTTTCAACCAAATGAAAGCAACGTACTTGAACCGATTTCTTATAATCAACTGGATTCTACGGTAAAATCAGCCAAAGCAATTTCTGTGTTATTAGCCAATCCAGCAACTGAAAACTATCAAAAAATGTTAGCTATTTTAAATGATCAAGAAAAAGAAGTGAATCGAAAAATCTATTTTTATCCACTCGTTTATTCTGATTCGACTTTGCTTGAGCAGTATCAACTTTCTTTAGAGGAAGTAACGTTCGTTTTTTTTGAAGGAGGAATTGAAAAAAATCGGTTAGTTTTTGATTCTTTAGAACAAGCAGAAACGACGCTTATCCCCGAACTTAACCGATTACCAATGTGGAACCTTAAAAACGACGCCAAAGAAAATGAAAGTTCTGATTGACATCAAGCATGAACTAAGGTAAGCTAACATCAATTAAACGAAGGAGGAGTAAACATGAACCAATTACGATTTACGGCAGCTATTCAAAAATCATGGCAATCTTGGCGTAGATAAGTTGTATTCGTGGGTACTTTTTCCATAGATACAACTTTTTAGAGTACTTTTCTAAACAGTGTATCTATGTCGGATTTTATTAAAATTTCTCCCGCATAGACAAATCTATGCGGTTTTTTTGTTGTTAGCAACGGCCGTGCGACTAGATACGACTGTTGCTATTTCTTTATAAAAAATCAAAAAAAGGGGCGTAAAAAATGAAAAATATTGGACTTCGTTTTACTGTTATTGGGATTGCATGTATTTTATTATTCGGATTTATTACAGGGAACAAGGAAAGTAAACAGACCTTACTTTCTAAAGAACAAGTCACATACAAAGTGGGGATTTTACAATTTGTCAGCCATCCGGCACTGGATGAAATTAAAGATGGGGTACTTGTTGGATTAGAAAATGAGGGCTTAGTTGAGAATCAAAATTTAGAAGTGTTCTTTCAAAATGGACAAGCCGATCAAAGTAAGTTGGCTACGATGAGTCAGCAGTTAGTCAATCAAAATTCACAAGCTCTAATTGGCATTGCGACCCCCGCTGCTCAAGCACTTGCTAATGAAACAAAAGATATTCCAGTTATCTTAGGAGCGGTAACGGATCCTGTTGGTGCAGGTCTTGTCAAAGATATGGGGGAGCCTGGCGGTAACATTACCGGTGTTTCTGATAAAGCACCTGTTTTTGAACAAATCCAATTAGCGACAGAGTTACTGCCTGAAGCCAAAAGCATGGGTGTTTTATACTCCTCGGCTGAAGACAATTCAAAGTATCAAGTTGCAGAAGCAAAAGAAGCAGCGCAACGCTTAGGTTTAGAAGTTAAGGAGTATGCCGTTCCTTCAACAAATAACATTAGTCAAATTGTCCAGGTAATGGGGCAAGCCGTTGATTTTATTTACATTCCCTTAGACAATACGATTGCCAACGCGATGCCTTCCGTGGTAAATGAAGCAAATAAATTAAATTTACCAATTATTCCTGCCGTTGATACGATGGTTACGGAAGGTGGATTAGCAACGATTAGTATCAATCAATTTGATATTGGGGTAAAAATTGGCGAGATGACCGCAAGAATTGTAAAAGGTGAAACAAAACCCCAAAATACGCCCATTTATACTTTTAAAGAAGGCGACTTTATTATCAATTCAACACAAGCTGAAAAATTAGGAATTCAAATTCCTGAAGCAATCAAAGAAAAAGCGAAAAATGTAGGAGGCGAAGAAAAATGATTTATTCATCGATTGGACAAGGGTTATTGTGGAGTGTACTTGGTTTAGGTTTATTTATGACTTATCGAATTTTAAATTTCCCTGATATGACCGCTGAAGGGTCTTTTCCTTTAGGTGGTGCGGTTTGCGTTTCAGCAATTGTTGCAGGAATCCATCCTGTTCTCGCCACTTTTTTAGCGATTGGTGCCGGAATGCTTGCTGGACTTGTAACTGGATTGCTCTATACAAAAGGGAAAATACCAGTAATTTTAGCAGGGATTTTGGTGATGTCTTCTTTAAATGCGGTGATGCTCTATATTATGAAAACACCTAATTTATCTTTGTTGCATCAATCGAATCTACTCGGCTATTTTAGTCAAAGTTTTGTGCCAAAATATTTTGATACAATCTTACTTGGCTTGTTGGCGACAGGAATTATTATTCTTTTCTTGTATTTCTTTTTCCATACCGATTACGGTCAAGCATATATCGCAACCGGTGACAATGAAAACATGGCGCGGTCATTAGGAATTGCTACTGATAAAATGAAAGTCGTTGGTCTAATCCTTTCAAACGGTGTCATTGCTTTAAGCGGGGCTTTAATTGCACAAAGTGACGGTTATGCCGATGTGAACAAAGGAGTGGGTGTGATTGTCATTGGTTTAGCTTCAATTATTATTGGCGAAGTAATCTATGGTGAATTAACTTTCTTTGAGCGACTTTTAGCAATTGTTGTGGGTAGCGTTATTTACCAATTGTTAATTTTATTAGTTATTCGCTTAGGATTTGATACAACATACTTGAAACTTTTCTCAGCAGTGGTTTTAGCAATTTGTTTATTAATTCCACAATTAAAAGAAAAATTACAATTAAAAACTGGTTTAGAAAAGGGGGTCTAGGGCATGGCTATCTTTGAAATAAAAAAAGCAACGAAATCGATTCAAAATGGACCAAAAGAGCAAAAAATATTGTTAAATCAATTAGACTTAACCATTAATCAGGGCGATTTTATTACTGTTTTAGGTGGAAATGGGGCTGGAAAAAGTACCCTTTTTAATACCATTTCAGGTACTTTACCTTTAACAAGTGGGCAGATGTTTTTAGAAGGAAAAGAGGTGACGCAACTTGCCGAGGAAAAACGCGCTCGTTTTATTGCACGCGTTTTTCAAGATCCTAAGATGGGGACAGCGCCAAGGATGACGGTGGCAGAAAACTTACTCTTAGCGCAACAAAGAGGTGAAAAACGGCAACTTATTTTTCGTCAGTTAAAACAACAAAAAGATTATTTTTATACCCTTTGCCAAAGTATCGGTAATGGTTTAGAAAATCATTTAGATACGCCAACTGGGCATCTTTCAGGCGGCCAACGCCAAGCTCTGAGCCTCTTGATGGCAACGATTAAATCGCCTCAACTACTATTACTTGATGAACACACGGCTGCTTTAGATCCAAAAACAGCCAAACAATTAATGGAAATAACGAATCAACGAATTAACGAACAAAATTTAACTTGCTTAATGATTACCCATCGAATGGAAGATGCTTTAAAATATGGAAATCGTTTAATTTTACTTCAAAAAGGTGAAATTATTAAAGATTTAAGTCAATCAGAAAAAGAAAAACTAACCCTTTCTGACCTCTTGCATTTTTTTGAAGAAACAATATTTTAAAAAATAATGAGAAAACAGTTGACATTCTCTAACCAAAAACATATACTAAATTCAATCTTAAATCAGTTTGGAGCGATTCACATGAGAAAATCACATCAATCACAACTGAATAATTACTACTTTAGCTATTTTAGATAGGCCTGTATTCATGAAACATGGATACAGACGCCCCGTTTGTATCTATGATGGCTAGAGAGATTTGTCGCGTAACTCAGCCGCCGTAGATGAAAAAATCTATAGTGGCTTTTTATATTTTATTATACTTTTTTGTATATAAGATGTTCACTGTAGATTGTTATCTTTACAGCGGACATCTTTTTTGTTTGATTAAAGGAGGAATTTAATGGGGAATAAAATTACTGGTCAAACACAGCTTGCAGGCTTAATTGCTCATCCTGCAAGGCATAGCATTTCGCCAAAAATTCAAAATATGGCGTTTACCCATAACAAAATGGATGCATGTTATTTAGCGTTTGATGTTTTGCCAGAAAATTTAAAAGACAGTATCGAGGGCATTCGGAGTTTAAATTTAATCGGGGTTAACTTATCCATGCCTCATAAACAAGCGGTTATTCCGTTGTTAGATGAACTGTCACCAGAAGCACAGCTAATCGGTGCCGTTAATACGATTGTAAACCAAAAAGGAAAACTAATTGGCTATAATACAGATGGTATTGGCTTTATTCAAAGTTTAACTGAAGAAGGCATCGACATTGTTGGTAAAAAAATGGTTTTATTAGGTACTGGTGGTGCAGCAACGGCGATTATGTGCCAAGCAGCACTTGATGGTATCGCATCGATTGCAATTATTAGCCGACATGGCGAAAATTATGAAAAAGCCAAACAAAAAATAGCAACGTTACTTGAAGCAACGACCTGTCAAATTCAATTAATTTCAGCAGAACACGAGACAGAGATTTCAAAAGCTTGTCAAGATGCCGACTTACTTGTAAATGCGACAAATGTTGGCATGGGCGAACCAAGTGTCGCGTTGCCTTTTATTAAACGTGAGGATTTAAGAACGAATTTAATCGTTATTGATATTATTTATTATCCGAAAGAAACTTATTTATTGCAATGTGCCCGAGAAATTGGTGCGCAAACAGTGAACGGTCTGGGGATGTTAGTCCATCAAGGGGCAAAAGCTTTTGAATTATGGACAGGGAAACAAATGCCGACTGATTTAGTTAAGCAATCACTCGAAGAAAACTCAAATAATTAAAAGAAAGTAGGAATTTAAAATGATCGTTATTATGCAACCAGGAGCAACTGAAAAACAAATTGAAAGAGTTGTAAAAAGAATTAAAGATAGTGGTTTAGATTACCAATTAAATACAGGGAGTGAACAAGTTGTTATTGGTTTATTAGGTGATACTCGTGCCATGCAAGATATTGCTTTTCGTAGTTATGAAGGCGTTGATAAAGCTTTAAGAATCAGTAATACTTATAAATTAACATCACGTGAGTTCCATCCAGACGATACGGTTGTCGATGTCGATGGCGTTAAAATCGGTGACGGAAGCTTTGTCACAATGGCCGGTCCTTGTTCAGTAGAAGGTCTTGAACAAATCCGTGAATCGGCTCGAATGGCTAAAGCTGGGGGCGCAAAAATTTTGCGTGGTGGGGCTTTTAAACCAAGAACATCTCCTTACGCTTTCCAAGGGATGGAAGAAGAAGGTTTGAAAGTAATGCGTCAAGCAGCCGATGAATACGGTTTGAAAGTAATCACAGAAGTAATGGATGAGGCACATATTGATATGGTGGCAGAATACTCAGATATTATTCAAATCGGAGCAAGAAATATGCAGAATTTCCGTTTGTTATCAGCTGTTGGAAAAACAGGCAAACCAATTGGCTTAAAACGTGGAATTTCAGGAACGATTGATGAGTGGTTAAATGCAGCTGAATATATCGCGGTTGAAGAAAAAAGTCCGGTTATTTTTATCGAACGTGGGATTCGAACTTACGAAACAGCCACTCGAAATACTTTTGACTTAAGTGCCGTTCCAATTATTAAAAAATTCAGTCATTTCCCAATTATTGTTGATCCAAGTCACGGAACAGGTGTTTGGGACTTAGTTACCCCTATGGCACGTGCCGGAGTTGCGGCTGGTGCGGATGGTATGATTGTTGAAATTCACCCAGATCCAGCTAACGCTTGGTCAGATGGTCCGCAATCATTAAATGAAAAGAACTACTTATTAATGATGAAGGAAGTCGATATTTTAGTGAAAGCAATGCAAGAAATTCGTCAATTAGAAAAATAATTCGTAAAGGGAGACTTTTGATGCATATTCAATTAACGAATCATTCATACGATATTTTGATCCAAAAAGGCGCGTTGCAAACTGTTGGCCAGTGGGTGAGTCAACAGTGGCGAAAACAAAAAGTGGGGATTATTACGGATACCAACGTAGCCCCTCTTTACGCTGAAAAAGTAAAAAAAAGTTTAGAAGAGCAAGGGTTCAAAGTTTCTATTTATGTTGTAACAGCTGGCGAACAAAGTAAATCTTTACAAGAAGCTGAAAAATTATATCAATCGTTAGCAGAAGATCAATTTAGTCGAAGCGACGGTATCATTGCTCTAGGTGGCGGTGTGATTGGCGATTTAGCCGGGTTTGTTGCCTCAACTTTTATGCGTGGGTTACATTTCTTGCAAATTCCGACAACACTACTGGCACAAGTAGATTCAAGTATTGGTGGAAAAACAGCTGTTAATACGTCAGCAGCCAAAAATCTAGTTGGAACGTTCGCGCAACCTGCAGGTGTTTTAATTGATCCGGAAGTGCTTCAAACACTGGACACGCGAAGAATTCGTGAAGGAATTGCTGAAATCGTTAAATCAGCGGCAATTGCAGATGTTCAATTGTGGGAGATTCTTCAAACTTTAAAAGATGAACACGAATTAATTGAACAAGCTGAAACCATTATTCCACTTGCTTTACAAGTAAAAAAACACGTCGTTGAAGAAGACGAGTTTGATAACGGTAGTCGTTTGACCTTAAATTTTGGTCATACAATTGGACACGGAATTGAAAATACAGCTGGCTATGGCGTCGTGAGCCATGGTGAAGCAGTAGCCATTGGGATGGTTATGATTTCTCAAGAAGCGGAACGTCAACAATTGATGCCTGCAGGAATCACCGATCAAATTCGCCAAATGTTAAAAAAATTCCATTTGCCTACCCAATTAGAAACGATTCAGCCCGTAGCTGTTTATCAAGCAATTACGCACGATAAAAAAACACGCGGTTCCAATATTAAAATTATTTTATTAGAAAAAATCGGGCAAGCTAAAATTGTTACACTACCTGTAGAAGAAATAAAAAAATACATTAATTAAATGTTGAAAAAAAGGGGAGTATTATATGCGTTATATTACAGCAGGAGAATCACATGGTCCAGAATTAACAACAATTATTGAAGGCTTACCGGCAGGAATGCCCTTAAGCGCGGAAGATATTAACTTTGAACTCGCACGTCGTCAAACAGGGTATGGTCGGGGTGGTCGAATGTTAATTGAAACCGACCAAGTTCGAATCACTTCTGGCGTTCGTCATGGCAAAACTTTAGGCTCTCCTGTTACATTAGTTGTCGAAAATAAAGACTGGAAAAACTGGACGACTGTGATGAGTATTGAAGATGTCGAAGAAAAAGATCGCCATTTACGACGTTTAGCTCGTCCGAGACCAGGTCATGCAGATTTGGTTGGTGGCATGAAATACCATCATAGTGATTTACGTAATGTACTAGAACGCTCCTCTGCCCGTGAAACAACCATGCGAGTAGCGATTGGTGGCATTGCTAAAAAATTACTAAAAGAATTACAAATTGATGTTGCGGGGCATGTCACCATGTTAGGTGGCGTAAAAGCAACCATTCCAGAAGGATTAACGGTAAAAGAAATCCATGAAAAAGCCGAAGCTTCTGAAGTCCGCGTCCTTGATCCTTTAGTAGAAGAAGAAATAAAAGCTTTAATCGATCAAACGAAACGTAATGGGGATACGATTGGTGGCGTTGTAGAAGTTTTAGTTGGTGGTGTCCCGGCTGGTTTAGGAAGCTATGTACAGTGGGACAAAAAACTCGATGGCAAGATTGCCCAAGCGATGGTCAGTATCAATGCCTTTAAAGGCGTCGAGTTTGGTATTGGCTTTGAAGCAGGGGTTTTACCTGGCTCAAAAGTAATGGATGAAATTTTATGGGATGAAGAAAAAGGTTACACCAGACGTAGCAATCACTTAGGTGGTTTTGAAGGTGGCATGACTAATGGGGAAGTTGTGGTGGTTCGTGGCGTCATGAAACCTATCCCAACTTTATATAAACCACTTCAAAGTGTCGATATTGATTCAAAAGAACCTTATAAAGCAAGTATTGAACGTTCTGATAGTACGGCTGTTCCAGCTGCATGTGTTGTAGCAGAAAGTGTTGTTTCAACGGTTATTGCTAATGAAATTCTAGAAAAATTTCCAAGTGATTCCTTTGAAGAACTGGTTGCCTCGGTTGCTCAATACCGTGACTATTTAAAAAACTACTAAGCTAGGAGAACAAACATGACGCAAAAAGTGTTGATTGTCGGCTTAGGTCTCATTGGGGCATCATTGGCTATTGGTATTAAAAAGTCTCATCCCAACCTAACACTTGTTGGATGGGACTTTGCTGAAAAGACAAGAGAAATTGCCATTGAACAGCAAATGGTTGATGAAGTCGCGTTAGATTTTAAGCAAGGTGCCCAAACAGCCAATTGGATTGTTTTGGCCGTTCCTGCCCGTGTATGTTTACAATATTTGAACGAACTAGCCACATTGTCGTTACAGTCAAATGTTTTAGTGACCGATGTTTCCAGCACGAAAGAAGAAATCATGAGTGTTGCGGAAAAATTGCCATTTGACTTTATTGGTGGACATCCAATGGCTGGCTCACATAAATCAGGTATACTAGCGGGTGATGGTGATTTATTTGAAAATGCTTATTATATTTTTACGCCACCTCACGATAAAACTGTCGCAAAACGAGTAGATGAACTCAAAGAACTTTTTAAAGGAAGTCGAGCGAAATACGTTGAGTTATCAGCCAATGAACATGATCAAATCACGGGGATGTTAAGCCATTTACCCCATATTATTGCCGCTGGTTTAGTAAATCAAGCAGATCAATTTAATCAAATGCATCCTCGTTCAAAACAATTGGCAGCTGGAGGTTTTCGGGATATCACTCGAATTGCCTCGTCTGATCCGCAAATGTGGACAGATATACTATTAAGCAATCGCCGAACATTAATAAAATTACTGCAAAAATGGCAAGGGAAAATGACAGAAGTTGCGGACTGGCTTTCTCAAGAAAATGCGGAAGCAATTTATCGTTTTTTTGAACAAGCAAAAGATACAAGAGATAAATTACCGATTCATCGCAAAGGAGCAATTCCAGCATTCTATGATTTATTCGTAGATGTTCCTGATACCCCAGGTGTGATTGCTAAAGTAACGACCTTGTTAGGAGAAGAAGAAATTTCACTTACGAATTTAAGAATTTTAGAAACGCGTGAAGATATTATTGGGGTGTTACAAATCACATTTAAAAACCAACAAGATTTGATGGCCGGAAAAGCCTTAATCGAAAGCAAAACCAATTATCAGTGTCGTTTAAAATAGGAGGAGTTTATGAAATTAGTTAAAGCAAAAAAATTAAGAGGTACACTTGAAGTGCCAGCGGACAAATCCATTTCTCACCGTAGTATTATGTTTGGAGCGATTGCTCAAGGGACAACCACCGTTCATAACTTTTTACGAGCCGAAGATTGTATAAGCACCTTAAATGCCTTTAAAGATTTAGGCGTTCAAATCGAAGATGATGGTGAGGTGATTACCATTCATGGTCAGGGGGTTGCCGGATTAAAAGCTGCCTCTCATCCAATCGACATTGGCAATTCAGGAACAAGCATTCGCTTGATGATGGGGCTATTAGCTGGTAGTAATTTTGAAACGACTCTTTTTGGCGATGAGTCATTAAATAAACGGCCAATGAATCGGGTTATGCTTCCTTTACGAGCGATGAAGGCTGATTTAAATGGTGAAAACGATACAGAGTTTCCACCAATTACAATCCGAGGCGTTCAAGCATTAAGCCCTATTCATTATGAAATGCCCGTCGCAAGTGCCCAAGTGAAATCGGCTATTTTATTTGCGGCCCTACAAGCACAAGGAATGTCAACAATTATTGAAAAAGAACTTTCAAGAAACCATACAGAAGAAATGATTCGTCAATTTGGCGGTAAAATTGATGTAACGGACAAAACGATTACTTTAACTGGTCCACAACAACTCCAAGGACAAGAAGTTGTTGTACCAGGAGATATTTCATCAGCCGCCTTTTTCTTAGTAGCAGGTGCTATTGTACCGGATAGCGAAATTCATTTAACTAATGTCGGAATGAATCCAACTAGAACAGGAATTATTGAAGTTTTAAAACAAATGGGTGCTAACCTAACGATTGAGGAAGAAGATCAGCAAAATCAATCAGCCGATGTTACGATTCGAACGTCTAACTTGCAAGGGACCGTTATCGAAGGGGATATCATTCCTAGTTTAATTGATGAAATTCCAGTCATTGCCCTTTTAGCTACCCAAGCCCATGGAACAACGGTTATTAAAGATGCACAAGAACTCAAAGTAAAAGAAACAAACCGGATTGATGCGACCGCAAATGAATTAAGAAAAATGGGAGCCGATATCACAGCGACAGATGATGGGTTAATCATTAATGGACCAACAAAACTACATGGTGCAACGGTATCAAGTTTGGGAGATCATCGAATTGGTATGATGTTACAAGTTGCGGCTTTACTGACACAAGACGATGTCGAGCTTGAACTACCTGAAGCAGTAGCGATCTCTTATCCGGCCTTCTTTGAAGATGTCAAAAGTTTAACTCTAGAAGGAAGTGATTAAAGATGAAACAAATTGTTTTGATTGGTTTTATGGGCGCAGGAAAAACAACAATTGGGCATCTTTTAGCACAAGAAACAGGCTTAACTCAATATGATTTTGATGAACTAGTCGTTAATAAAATCGGTATGAGTATTGCAGATTATTTTGATCGTTTTGGCAGTGACGCTTTTCGTGCAGTTGAGACAAGTATTTTGGAAGAAAGTGCTGATTTAAGTGGGATTATCTCGACGGGGGGCGGCATTGTTTTAAAAGAAAAAAATCGAGCAATCTTAAAAGAAATGCCCTACGTTATTTACTTGAAAGCCGATATGATGGCGCTAATTGAGCGGGTTGTGCTAGATAAACGTAATGTGCGTCCTTTGGCAGAATCAAAATCACCTGAAGAGATTGCCGAAGTTTATTTACCTCGAGTACCGTTGTATGAAGAAAGTGCTAAAATCATTATTGAAACAACGGGTCGAACGCCAGAGGATATTGTAAAAGAAATTTTAAATGAAGTAGGTAAACGATGAAAATTGCTTATTTAGGTCCTAAAAATTCATTTTCTTTCCAGGCTGCAAGCCAGCTTGGAGAAGAAAATGAATTTATTCCATACCCATCCATTCCAATGTGTCTTCAAGCGTTAAAAAGCGATGCGCTTGATTATGCTTTAGTTCCAATTGAAAATTCACTAGAAGGTTCCGTTCATGCGACCGTGGATCAATTTTTTCAGACAACAGGCTTAGTTGTTTTAGGCGAAATTATATTACCTATTCGCCAACAACTACTCGTAAATCCTGGAACGACCCTACCAGGAAAAATTTTATCGCATCCACAAGCTCTAGCACAGTCTCAACAATTTTTGGAAAGCCATTTTCCAGAAGTGCCAATGGAGGCCGTTTCGTCAACCACGTTTGCAGCAGAGTGGGTAGCCAATCATCCCGATAAAAAATACGCTGCGATTGCCTCTGAAGAAGCTGCTAAAGAATATAGTTTGGAAATATTAGGGAAAGACATCCAAGATAATGCTTATAACCAAACGCGTTTTTGGATTGTCGGTAATGAAAAACAACAAACCTTTGATTTTCTTGGACCAACAACAAAAATGACATTATTTGTAACGTTACCAGCAAATCTTCCGGGTGCATTGCACAAAGTCTTATCAACTTTTGCTTGGCGTAATATTGATTTAACGAAGGTCGAATCACGTCCTTTAAAAACGAATTTAGGGGAATATTTCTTTATTATTGAATTGACTGTAGACGAAAATGAAGCGTTAATTGAACAGGCGGTTAAAGAAATGGAATCACTAAAAATCGGGGTACGTTTAATTGGTCATTATCCGATAAAGGTTTGTTCATAATTTTAAATAAAAAAATAATAGGCTAGTCAAAAGAGGGGGGGTTCCTACTTTTGACTAGCCTTTTTTGGCACACTTATTTAATCGCTAGCGTTTTTAAAATTGAACGTAATTCAGAAACAGGAACTTGTCCAGGAGCAGAAGCTTGCTTAGCTGCTCCAAAAGTAGCTGCCGAACCAAATAGTTGACCGGAAATACGACTAACCATGCCTTTGTCGCCCATTGACATGGTAATAATTGGGCGATCGGCATATAAACGAGACATCTCATCGGTTGCATTCAATAACGTTAAAACATCTTGTGCTGAATTAGGCATCACAGCAATTTTGCAAATATCCGCACCTTTTGCTTGCATTAGGCGCAAACGTTGAATGATTTCTTCTTTTTCGGGTGTGGCAAAAAAATCATGATTACACATTACGATTTTTACTTCTTTTTCTTTGGCAGCTAAAAGAAGGGTTGCGACTTCTTTTTCAGGCATGAATAGTTCGACATCTAATAGATCCGCTGCGCCATTCTCAACAATTTCGTGATAAATTGCAAAATATTGGGCATCTGGCAATTCTAATTCGCCACCTTCACGTTTGCTACGAAAAGTAATTAAGAGTGGTTTTGCTAAGATTTTTTTCAAATCATGAGAGAAAATCGCTGTTGCTTTTGAATCAGTAACTTCTTCAAAATAATCGATTCGCCATTCGACAATATCACAATCAATTGCTTGTAAATTTTTTGCTTCTGTTACTAATTCTTCTCTTGTTTTTCCTACTAAAGGAACGATAATTTTTGGGAAACCTTCACCGATAATGGTTTCGCCGATTTTTACGGTTTTCATTGTTAAAAAGCCTCCTATTTTGTAAGATCAATGGTTTGACGATAACGAATAAAAATAATAATAGCTAAGATAAAGCCAATGCCAGCAATAATGGCATCAAACAACATGAATCAAGAAAGGCATTACTAATACCGCCAAATAAGGCAAAGAAGATTGCTAGCAAGAAGTGGCGGCTAGCCAATAATCCAATAAAGAAGATTGCATAAGAAATTAAGGCAATCATGACCGTTTTTTTCCTACCAAAACGATCTGAGAAATAACCTGAAAAATACAAAACAAGAGCTCGCCCCAGTCCAATGGCACTCATCACCAAAGTAATCTGTGTCATTGAAGCTTGCCAATAAACTTTTAAGGAGTCCATATTTTGTGATAAAATAATTGCGGCCATTCCTTGAAAAATATAATTAAAATAAAGACTAGAAATAAGAGGGAGGTAACTTTTTTTTGCCATCGTTAATAATTCCTTTCGAGTCGAAACTTCTGTTAATTGTTATACAATCTTTTAATGTGATTTTATTCACTTTTTCTTTCTCGTATCTTAGCTGATTTTAAATAATAATACTAATGAAATTTATGGATGAAACTGATAAAATGTATTTATCAAAAGGAGTGATTTCATGAATCTACGTCAATTAGAGTTTTTTGTGGCTTTAGCAAAGACTGAACATATGACGCAAGTTGCAAAAGAATTAAATACTTCACAACCCAATATTAGTCACGCCATCAACACTTTGGAACGAGAACTAGGAGTCGCTTTATTTGAAAAGAAGGGACGTAACCTTTCGTTGACAAGGTATGGTCGAGCATTTTATGAACAAGTAGCTCCTTCTTTGCAATCATTGAACATGGCTCAAAACAAAATTACTGAAATGGTTGACCCTAATTTAGGAGAAATAAAAATTGGCTTCATTTATACCCTGGGGGCCCAAAGCATTCCGAGTAAAGTTCGTGATTTTAAACAAATGCCAGATAACGAACGGATTCGCTTTCTTTTTTCGCAAGGGAACTCGCATAAAATTATTGATATGCTTCAGCAAAATCAGATTGATTTAGGCTTTTGTTCAAAAGTGGAAGCCGATTCTGATTTGCAGTTTGATTTATTTACGAAAGAAGAACTCATATTGGTCGTGCCAGAAAACCATCCTTTAGCAATCCATGAAGAAATTGAACTAGACGAAACGACAGCATTTCCTTATATTTATTATCACAAAAATAGTGGATTAAGACCAATTTTAGATGAAGTTATTCAAAAGTTTTCTTTAGATTTGCAAATAAGTTATGAATTAGAAGAAGACCACAGTATTTTAGGATTTGTCAGTGCTGGATTCGGAATTGCTTTAATGCCCGATATTCTTTCGATTGCTTCATATCCAGTCAAAAAAATAAAGATTCGTAATGCTTTACCTGAGCGTAATATTTACTTAGTCTCAAAAAAACAGGAAACACTCTCGCTAGTCGTTAAAAAATTTAAAGACTATTGTTTAAAGAAAAGCGATATTGGGCTAAATCTTTAGAAAATAGGATTTTTACTTCAAATTAAATGATATTTGGTTTGAGTGATAGCCAAATTCGTATTTTCTTCTAAATATATTATTAAAAGAGTTTCAAAAGCATTCCATTATATGCTATATTATTAGAGACGTTTGAATTTTTTTGAAACGAGGATTGAAAATGAAATTAGCAGTCGTTACTGATAGCACCGCTTTTTTGTCAGATAAAATAAAAAATCACCCTGATTTATTTATCATTCCTATTCCAGTCATCTTAGATGGAAAGATTTATAATGAAGGAATCGACATTGAAGCAGATGCTTATTATGAATTATTGAAAAATAGTAAAGAGTTTCCTACCACTTCTCAGCCGGCACTAGGAGAAGCGTTAGAATTGTATCAACACATTGCTAGTCAGGGTTATGATACAATTATTAGTATCCACTTATCAAGTGGAATCTCAGGATTTGTCAGAAATTTGAATACCATTATCGATTTTGATCCAAAGGTAAAAATTATTCCTTATGATTCTAAAATTACTAGTGCGCCGATGGGGTATATGGTCGAGACTGCTTTGTTGATGGCAGAACAAGGGCAATCATTTGACAAAATTACTAAAAAAATCGATGCGATTCGTTCAAGTATTTCTGCTTACATGATTGTTGAAGATTTGAATAACCTTGTTCGAGGTGGACGATTAACAAATGGTGCTGCTTTAGTTGCGGGGTTATTGAAGATTAAACCGATTTTAACTTTTTCAGATGGTGAAATTGTTCTTTTTGAAAAAATTCGCTCCAGTAAAAAAGCATTTGCAAGAGTTGAAGATTTAATCGGCCAACGAATCAGTGAGCTACAACAACCCGTTCAAGTTAGTGTGATTCATGCCAACAACTTACAAGCAGCAATGGAAGAAAAAGAAAAATTAGAAAACCTTTATCCTGAAATTAGCGTAAATATCGCTCATTTTGGTCCAGTGATTGGGACCCACTTAGGAGAAAAAGCTCTAGGATTCACGATTTCAATCGCTTAACATTCAATAATTCAAAATAAACTAACTGTTTTTTGCAGTTAGTTTATTTTGTTTATTCCAAAAAAATAATTATACAAAAATAATTGTATAATTATACAAAAATAATTCCTTAAAAAGAATAAACTTTACAAATAGCAAGCTTATCGTTTATAATTTTACTATTACTATTTTTTAAGTAAAAAAGAAGGAGGCAAATTATGATTGAATTTAAAAATGTGGAGAAATACTATGGGGACTTCCATGCGTTGAAAAATATCAATTTGAATATTTCAAAAGGTGAAGTTGTCGTCGTAATTGGACCTTCTGGCTCAGGTAAAAGCACGATGTTGCGTTGTATTAATGCACTGGAAGAGATCACAACTGGTGAATTACTTATCGAAGGTGTGAATCTAAGAGATAAGAAAACAAATCTAAATAACGTACGAAAAAATTTAGGGATGGTTTTCCAACACTTTAATTTATATCCACATCGCACCGTGCTAGATAACATCACTTTAGCACCAATGAAAGTTACAAAAAAATCAAAAGCGGAAGCAGAAAAAAAAGCGGAAGAATTATTAGCAAAAGTTGGAATGTTAGATAAAAAAGAGCTATATCCTTCACAATTATCAGGTGGGCAGCAACAACGAATCGCGATTGCTCGAAGTTTAGCAATGGAGC
Organism: Enterococcus lemanii; assembly: GCF_016909125.1. Taxonomy (GTDB): domain Bacteria; phylum Bacillota; class Bacilli; order Lactobacillales; family Enterococcaceae; genus Enterococcus_I; species Enterococcus_I lemanii. The sequence goes on from NZ_JAFBFD010000025.1 coordinate 37,099, forward strand.
CAGATATCATGTTGTTTGATGAACCGACCTCTGCACTTGACCCAGAAATGGTTGGGGAAGTACTTGAAGTTATGAAAAGCCTAGCAAGCGAAGAAGGAATGACGATGGTCGTTGTTACGCATGAGATGGGCTTTGCTCGAGAGATGGCCGATCGCGTGATTTTTATGGCTGATGGTGAAATTCTCGAAGACCAAGAAGCAGAAGCCTTTTTTGAAAACCCACAAGAGGTTCGAGCACAACAATTTTTAAGTAAAATTATTTCACACTAAGATAAAGAATAGGGGGGATTCATTTGAAATTAAAACAATATTTTTATTTAGGAATACTCACATTCAGTCTTTTTCTCTTGGCGAGCTGCCAAACTAAAGGAATTGCAGAACAAAACATTCTAGATCGAGTAGAAGAAACACAAAAAATTGTTTGGGGTGTAAAAAACGATACGCGGTTATTTGGTTTAATGAATATTGCAACAAGAGAAGTAGAAGGTTTTGATATCGATATTGCAAAAGCTTTGACTAAGGAGATTTTAGGTCCAGATGGCAAAGCAGCGTTTGTTGAAGTGACTTCTAAAACCCGTATTCCGTTGCTAAAAAACGGTAATATTGATGCTATTATTGCAACAATGACCATTAGCGAGGAGCGGTTGAAACAAGTCGATTTTTCAAATATCTATTTTGCAGCTGGACAATCACTTTTAGTCAAAAAAGGTAGCTCAATTACTGGTGTTGAAAGCTTGGATGAAACTAAAACCGTCTTGGCAGTTAAAGGGTCAACGTCGGCTCTAAACATTCGAGAACACGCGCCAAAAGCAAAAATTTTAGAGTTAGAAAACTATGCAGAAGCGTTTACAGCTTTGCAATCTGGTCAAGGGGATGCCATGACGACTGATAACGCGATTTTGTTAGGAATGGCTGAAGAAAATCCAGCATACACTTTAGCTGGCGATATTTTTACGGATGAACCATATGGAATTGCAATTAATAAGAATCAACAAGACTTTTTAAATGCAGTAAACACAGCATTGGCAACTATACAGGAAAATGGAACATACCAGGAAATATTTAATTTTTGGTTTCCATCTGTAAATAACTAATTTAAGGAGGTTAGAACTATCATGGTCGATTTATTACTTAATAATCGCGAGTTAATCTTCCTTGGCTTAAAAACAACCTTATTAGCTAGCGTGATTGGCTTAATTGGAAGTTTAATAATAGGTACGATAATGGCGATAGTCCAAGTTTCACCACTCAAAATAGCAAAAAAAATAGCAACAGCTTACGTTGAATTTTTCAGAAATATCCCTTTGTTAGTGATTGTTATGTTTTTCTTTGTTGTCGCTCCAATTTACGGATTCTCATTTGATGGTTTTTGGGCCGGGACACTGGGTTTAATCTTATACACTTCCGCTTTTGTCGCAGATACGATTCGAGCAGGGATTGAAGGAATACCAAAAGGACAGATGGAAGCTGGTCGTTCGACGGGTTTAACCTATGTTGAAACAATGTGGTACATTATTTTACCGCAAGCATACAAGATTGTATTGCCACCACTAGGAAATCAGTTTATTAACTTAGTAAAAAATTCATCTATTTTAGCAATGGTTACAGGGGTCGATTTAATGTACCAAGGTGATTTAATTGCAAGCACGACTTTTCAAACAATTGAAACTTACACATTAATTGGTTTCATCTATTTATGTATTACGTTACCAATCTCTTATCTAATGAAACATTTAGAAGAACATTATACTTTAAAAAACTAAGGAGGGAGTAAGATGAGTTTCTTATCCGCATATTCATGGATCAACATCCGGTTTTTATTAGATGGCTTACTCGTAACCTTGCAAGTAGCGATTGTTTCGATTGTTTTAAGCTTTTTAATTGGAGGTATCTTAGGAACTTTGCGCTTCATGAAAATTCCAATCATTTCAAATATTGTCATGGTGATTGTTGATGTGATTCGTAACTTGCCTTTACTATTAATTATCTTTTTCACCTACTTTGCTTTACCAAAAATTGGAATTCAATTTAGTATTTTTTGGTCAGCCGTGGTTGCGATGACAATTTTTGAGTCAGCAATGTTATCAGAAATCATTCGAGCGGGGCTTGTTGCTGTCCCAAAAGGACAAATGGAAGCTGGGCGGTCGACAGGCTTAAGTTATCTAGCAACCCTATACTACATTATCTTTCCACAAAGCATTAAATTGATGCTACCACCTTTAGTCAGTCAATTTATTTCTTTGATTCGTGATACTTCACTTGCTGTCATTATTTCGTTACCTGAATTAACTCATAATGCAAAAATTATTTATGCGCAAGAGCCAACAGCTGTTTTACCAATGTTTGTTGCTATGGCTGCTATTTATTTTGTTGTTTGTTATTCGCTATCAGTATTTTCAAAAAGATTAGAGAGAAAATGGGCGGTTTAATGAGAAAAATTTACTTTCTTCGCCATTCTATTCGTGATCAAAGCGTCCACGATGAAAAAGCGCCTCTAACAACACGAGGTAAGCAATTGGCAAATGATTTAGTCCCTTATTTTGGTGATAAGAAAATTCAATTTCTTTTTTCTAGTCCATTTCAAAGAACGATGGAAACCATTAAACCAGTTGGTAGACACTTTAATTTACCACTTGTTGAACATGACGGACTCAGGGAACGAAAAAACGGGGAATGGTTAACCCAAGATTTTGATCGATACACTGAAAAGCAATGGGGCGATTTCGATTTTAAACTTAAAAATGGTGATAGTTTAAATGAGGTAAAAGAAAGGATTGTTCCAACGTTTTATGAAATATTAACGCAAACAACCGGAAATGGTGTTGTCTGCGGACATGGAACCGCCTTTTCAGTCTTGTTTAACACTTTAACTAACCAATCATTTGGTTATCAAGAATTTTTAACAATGAAAATGCCGGATGTTTTTTTGGGAACTTTTGACAATCAACAGCAATTTATTTCTTTTGAGAATATAAAACTTGATTTCTAAAAACAAGGGGAGCCTTAGAAAAGCTCACCCTTGTTTATTTTTACACTAGCAGTATACTCAATAAAGGGGATACGGGGGATAATTTCAACTTTATTTTGTCAAACAAATTCACAAGACAAGGAAAATAAGAGAAAAGAGGAGAATTTATGACGGATCAGGAACAAATAATGAAAGGTTTAAAGCAAGAGGAGGGTGCGACCAACCAATTAATCGAATGTATGTTTAGGAACATCGGTACTGTCGATCCAGTTCTACGTGATGAAATTATTTATCAAGGGTGGATTCAACTGTTAGAAGAGCAGCGTTTGTCCTTAGAGCAAAAACGCTGGTTGTTAAAGCAAATCCAGGAACAAGAGTCCTTATTTCTAGCGATAGATACAGTCAATGATGCGGTCTTCACTAGAAGTTTTACTTCACTGTTGCTCGTTTTACTGATTGAAGATCATAAACAAAAAGGTTGGTTAACATTAGAAGAGCAACAACAGATTATAGCAATCAGTTTAACTTATATGGCACAAGAAAAAGATAACCGCGGTTTCGTTGAAGGGAAAGGGTGGGCACATGCTTTTGCTCATGGTGCGGATTTATTAGGTTCTTTAAGCCAACTAATTACTTTAACGACAGAAGATGTTATGGCAATTTTAAACCGTACTAGCCGAGCTTTAATTGAGATTGATGACTTTCTTTATAGCGAAGAAGCTAGATTTTCCATTGCAATCATCGAATTAATAAAAAATAAAAAATTAGCTGAAAAAGAGTTAAAAACTTGGATTGATAAAAATAATAATCAATTACTTGAAGCAGAGAGTTTTAATTTCTGTTGGAGTCAATTCTTATTAACATTAACAAAAATCTTAGACCTTGAAAAAATAGAAATGCCAACTGTTCAAGCTAGTTCAGATGTATTTTTTTCTTGGATGTACAAAAAGTTCGGTATTATTTAGGCTATTGGAAATCCATTATTTTAAAGAGTACTTGAAGTATATTATTTTTTATAACTGGTGGAATAGTTTTTTAGGTCGTGTTGGAAAAATTAGCTTGTCAATGTAAGCGCCTGATAAGTCTGTTATGCAGGTTGCTCGCGGACAAGCTTAAATGTCTGACAAGCAAAAATAAATGTCCGATGATTTTAAACTAATATCGATTGGATTGAATCGCTAACAAGTGTATAATGTCTTTAAAAGCTTTGTGAGGAAAATAAAATGATTGAATTTGATAATTTAAAAGAGTATTTAAAATGCGGTTTAGGTTTTACAGATTTATTTGAAGAAGAAATGTTTTATTATTTATTAAAACGTGATGGAAAACTTTTTTATGATCCAGCAACAAAAATGATGTGTGATGTAAATTTAACGCCAGTTTATTATGTAGAGCAGGTTTATACAGGTAGTAAGTCTTATTTATAATAAAAAAAGCAAAAAAAAAAATAAGCTATTACGCTTCTCTAAGGTTTAGTAACTTTATATAATGTATAAAGTGCAAATGTAAGTTTACAGTAGATTATGTTATAATTGTTTAAAAAAAGTGAGGGGTTATTTTGACAATTATCAACAGTGGCCGTTTATGGTCTGGGATTGCGTTAGAAATTATTTTACTGTTATCAATTTTCGCGATCTTTTATTTTATTTTTACAAGTGGGAAAATTCGCAAAGATTATTTATCTTCAAAGGGACTTAGTAAATCTTCTTTGTGGTTCGCTATCTTGCTTCAAATACTTGCAATGGTTCTTATATACTTTTCAAATATTGACGGTTCTATTATTAGTTTCTAAACGTAAAAAGACTACTCTTGATGAATAGTCTTTTTTTTTGCTTAAAATAGCTTGTTTACGTCTTTTACAATTTTTTCTTTTTGTTTAGCAATTTTTTCTAGATCCAGGAGATTTTTTTTAGCTCTCATAATTTCAATTAATTCTATCATGTCTTTTTCTGTGGCTTCGTTCATAATAAAATCTTTTATTTTCCTCTTATCCCAGATTTTTTTCAATTATTTCACTCCTATTCCAATTTTATTGCTTCGATAAAATCTTTCAATTTATCAATTTGGTTTTCACTCAACGTTTTTAAAAAATCTTGATCTTGTGCAGCTTTTTTCTTTTCATTGTAGGGAGGAATATTCAAAAAATCAACTAGGCTAACTTCTAATGCTTCACATAATTTATAGAGCATATCTAATTTGGGTACACTTTCCCTATTAATCATATTACTAAGTGTTGATTGTCTTATTCCTGTTAAATCTGCAAGTTTATTTATTGTCATGTTTTTTTGTCTTAAAAAATAATAGAGTCTATCAATGATAATTTTATTATGATTCATAAATTTCCTCCATTTTATTTATTTATATCTTCATTTTAAAGGTATTAACCAAAAATTGTTAACCATTTTGTGTTGCAAAGTATTCCTAAATGGTTTATAATCAAATTAACCAATAAGTGTTAACTTTAACCAAAAGGAGTGTTAAAAATGAGTAGAGAATGTTTAAAAAGTAATGTTATTAAAGTAATTGATAATGTTGCTCAAGAAAGTTTATCGAAAAAATATTATGACGCTTTTTTATCAGAATTAGAAGATGTTACTGTTGAAGCAATGCCTCTTTTTATGAATGGTATTTTAATAAAAGATAATAAAAGTAATGAAATTTTAGTTTACACAATTCCGCTTTCAGATGTTGTAGTTGTTGAATCTCGTTATTCAGATGGTTTTGAAATGTCTAATAAATTGGTATTTGAAAACAATGAATGGCTTATCGTTTAAATTAATTCATAAATAAAAAGGAGAAGGAGTGTTAAAAATGAGTAGAGAATCTTTAAAAAGTAATGTTATTAAAGTAATTGATAATGTTGCTCAAGAAAGTTTATCGAAAAAATATTATGACACTTTTTTATCAAATGTTACTGCTGAAGCAATGCCTCTTGTTACGAACGGTATTTTAGTAAAAAATAATAAGGGTAATGAATATTTAATTTACACACTTCCGTTTTCAGATGTTGTAGTGGTTGAGACGTTTTTTTTAGGTAGTTTTAGTTTTTCTAATAAATTTGTATTTAAAGATAATAAATGGCTTATTGTTAGATAAGTTAATTTATAAATAAAAAGGAGAATGTGAAATGAATGTTGAAAAAGAAGTCCTTTTATTAGGAATGTCACCTTATTCATTTAAAAATGATGATGGTGAATTGATTGAAGGACTAACAGTGCATTACGTTGCACCAGATGAATTACTTGAGAATGGAACAGGTTTGAAGCCTATCAAGGCGCGTATGGATATTGCAGATTATAACAAATATCAATTTCAAGAATTGCCTGCGTTATGCACGTTGAAAGGGCAATTTCAGTTAAGTAACATGAAGTTGAATATTTTAAGCTTTAGCAACTTTAAACCATTATTCGTTAATGAAAAGTAACGTGTTATGGAACAAGAAATTTTAAATGAGCTTAAAGTTCTTACTGAAATTTTAAAACAAGATGTACAGCTTCGTAGCGATCAATTGCAATTACAAATTGAAAAAAACGAAAATGAAAAAGAACTTGAAGAAATTGCTAAGGTCGAACAGGAACAAAAGCAATTAGAGATTACTGCAGAAAAAGCAGTAGCAGAAAAACGAGCGGTGCAACTTGAGCAATTTATTGAACAATTAGAAGCTAATGAAGTACCTGAAACTGAATTTAAAGCTCAATTGCTTGAAGCATTACAATTAATTGATAGTAATAACAGCACTGCGTTTCATTCGCTTGGAGAACAACTTGAAACAATTAGTGTGAAACTTGAGAAAACAGAACAATCTAAAAATATTGATGATGCCAGTTACTTTAGTAGTATGACAATTATCGTGTTCTTATGTTTTGCTATACCAGCGGTAGCAACTTATAAGTTTTTATCTCGGTTATTTGATGGCTTTATTGCCTGATTATAAAAATAAAAAGTGAATCAAAAGGAGGGGTAGTTAGTATGTTTACAGCAGAAATGTTTGAACCAGTGGTTACAGCAATTACAGGTGTAGCACCTATTGCAATTGGCGCAGGAGTTTCAGTATTTGCCGTTACATGGGTTGCCAAAAAAGGTTTTGGTTTAGTCAAATCAATGATGAATAAAGGTTAAGCAGCAATTTTAAAGTTACCGATTTAGGGGCTAGGGGATACCCTGGCTCTTTTCTTTTTGAAAGGAGAAATAACATGTTTGATTTAAAGAAATGGGCTAAAAGAGTAGGTATAGTTTTTTTATTCTTAGTTTTGCTAGTGCTGGGCATGATGTTTATGCCGTTGACTCGTCTAGTTATGTTGATGATGGTAGATCTAGCAATGATTATGATTCAAATAGCACTAGCGTTGGTAGTGATGAAATTAGCATTGATAGCGATTCTTTGGGTGATGGGCAAGAAGAAGATTTCTATGCACAAGATGAAGAATATTTACAACAGTTTCAAGGCGAAAGCGTTGTAAGTGATGAAGATTTTCCGTTTCCATTAATAGACGAATCAGAGTTTCAAGGTTCTTCAGTTGTTGAAGATAGTACATTTGATATAGTTCCTTTTGCTTCTCGTGCGGTTGCTTCTCGTGCGGTTGCTTCTCGTGCGGTTGCTTCTCGTGGGGTTAGTTGGTCTTATCCTAACTCAGTTGGTTCAAGTTCTTCATCTTCTCTT
>NZ_JAFBFD010000026.1 GCF_016909125.1 Enterococcus lemanii
CTTGATTTTGATATCTTTATAGCAGAGCATTTGTTTTCCTCCTTGAATTTTGTGTCTAACTTAATTATAAGGGAAACAGATGCTTTTTTGTTATATAAAGAAAAAGGGTGTTCTTACCAATTTCTTAGTAACAACACCAAATATTATAGACCCCAAATTTTGTCTTAGCCTATTCTAATGCCTTCAAGAAGCGGTTTTTCGGTGTGAAATGAAATGAAGATTGGTAAGGGACGACCACTTTCTTTCATTATAGAAAGCAACGCTTCAAATAATCAGAAAAAAACAGATTCTGATGGGGAATTCCCCGAAAATACAAGCGATGAATAAACAAAAAAGTGTTTATTCAATCACCCTTAGGAGGATTTATTTGAAATTTAAAGAATTAAACTTATCACCCGAACTACTTGCGTCAATTGAAAGAGCTGGTTTTGAAGAAGCAACACCCATCCAAAGCGAGACGATTCCTTTAGCTTTAGAAGGAAAAGACGTGATTGGTCAAGCACAAACAGGAACCGGTAAAACAGCCGCATTTGGTTTACCAATGTTAGAAAAAATCGATCCGAATCGTCATGAGTTACAAGGTTTAGTCATTGCGCCAACTCGTGAATTAGCGATTCAAACCCAAGAAGAACTTTACCGTTTAGGTCGCGACAAAAAAATTCGCGTTCAAGCCGTTTACGGTGGTGCCGATATCGGTCGCCAAATCCGTCAATTAAAAGATCGTCCCCAAATCGTGGTAGGTACACCTGGTCGAATGTTAGACCATATCAACCGCAACACCTTGAAATTAGGAACCGTTGAAACGTTAGTCTTAGACGAAGCCGATGAAATGTTAAATATGGGCTTTTTAGAAGATATTGAAGCCATCATTTCAAAAGTACCTGAGCAACGCCAAACATTACTATTTTCAGCAACGATGCCACCAGCGATTAAAAACATTGGCGTGAAGTTCATGAAAGCGCCAGAACACGTTAAAATTAAAGCCAAAGAAATGACCGCTGACTTAATTGAACAATACTACATTCGTTCAAAAGACTTCGAAAAATTCGATATGATGACTCGTTTATTAGATGTCCAAACACCAGAATTAACGATTGTTTTTGGTCGTACAAAACGTCGTGTAGATGAATTAGCTCGTGGTTTAGAAGCACGTGGTTATAAAGCAGAAGGAATTCACGGTGATTTAACCCAACAAAAACGAATGAGTGTTTTACGTAACTTTAAATCAGGTAATCTTGATATTTTAGTAGCAACCGATGTGGCGGCTCGTGGTTTAGATATTTCTGGTGTGACACACGTTTATAACTATGATATTCCACAAGATCCAGAAAGTTATGTTCACCGAATTGGTCGAACAGGCCGTGCGGGTAAAGAAGGAATTTCAGTTACTTTTGTGACACCAAATGAAATGAGTTATTTACACGTTATTGAAAACTTAACGAAAAAACGCATGACACCATTACGTCCACCTTCAGAAAAAGAAGCGTTTAAAGGGCAATTAGCGGCTGCAATGGAGCAAATTGAAGAAAAATTAGACGAAAATGGTTTAGATCGTTACTTACAAAATGCGGAACAATTGTTAGAAAATTACAATGCACAAGACTTAGTCGCATTATTATTAAAAACCTTAGCAAAAGACCCATCTGATATGGTTCCAGTGAATATCACACCAGAGCGCCCATTACCACAAGGGAAGAAAAACTTCGGTAAAGGTGGCGGCGGTGGTAACCGTCGTGGTGGTAGCGGGAATTACCGTGGCCGTCGTGATGGTGGCCGTGAAGGAAACCGTAGTCGTGATGACCGTCGCTCACGTGGCGAAGGCGGCGACCGCAACCGTGATGATCGCCGTTCTTCAAGCGAAGGTAATCGTCGTCGTGAAGACAACCGTAGCAATTCACGTCGTAACAACGATAAAAAACGTAGCTTCGTAATTCGCAATAACCAAGACTAAGCAATCAACGATTTTAATTGAATGTAAAATAAAGGAAAACACCCAAATCAAAATGCGTTTTGATCTGGGTGTTTTTTTAAGTTATCCTAAATCTCGGTGCTTTTTTTTTATGAATTTGGTAAAATGTGAGGTAAGCGAAAATTCTAGGAGTAAAGGGTGAAAGAAAATGATTCACGGAATTGGTATTGACGCGGTAGAACTTTCGCGGATGGAAAAAATTATTAAAGAAAAACCAAAATTGATTACGCGAATTTTAACACCAGCAGAATTGAAACGATTTGAACAATTACCGTTTAAACGTCAAGTTGAATTTTTAGGTGGGCGTTTTGCCTGTAAAGAAGCTTTTTCTAAAGCTTGGGGAACAGGGATTGGAGCGGTTACTTTTCAAGATATTGAGATATTAACGAATGAACGAGGCGCACCAATCGTGACAAAATCACCATTTGAAGCAGGTGCGGTTTTTGTTAGTATCACGCATACGCAAGAGATGGCTTTTGCTCAAATTATTTTAGAAGAAAGAAAGGGATGAGAGAATGGTTGTTTCCTACCATCGCCCAACGAAAGTTATTGTTGATTTAGCTGCAATTAAAGAAAACGTTTCAATAGAAGTAAAAAAACAAGCTGGCAAGCGCGATGTTTTTGCCGTTGTAAAAGCCAATGGATATGGCCACGGTGCTGTTCCAGCAGCAAAAGCCGCTTTAGTTGGTGGTGCCAGTGGCTTTTGTGTGGCCACCTTAGATGAAGGAATTGCCTTAAGAGAAAGTGGGATTACAGCGCCGATTATAGTTTTAGGAATTGTAGAAGTCGCTTGGTTACCATTAATTTTAGAGTATCATTTAGCTGTACCGGTGGCGACGCTGTCTTGGTTAGAAGAGGCAGCTCTGTACATGGCTACACAAGCTTTAACGGGTCAACTATTGCTTCATTTGACTGTTGATACCGGCATGGGACGAATTGGATTTCGTGACGAAGCAGAGATTTTAGTTGCAATTGAAAAAATTAAAGAAAATGTGAATTGGGTCTTTGAAGGGATTTTTACCCATTTTGCGACAGCAGATGAAGCCGACCAAACGTATTGGCATAAACAAAATCAGCGTTTTAAAAAAGTGGTGGCTTCTTTACCCGAAAAACCTCGTTACATACATGCAAGTAATAGTGCGACGGCGTTGTGGCAAGAAGATTGTGGCAACTTGGTCCGTTTGGGCATTGCAATGTACGGTCAAAACCCATCTGGCGGACAATTGGAAGCACCGTATTTACTCCGACCAGCGATGAGTCTAGAATCGGCACTTGTTCAAGTCAAAGCAGTCCCAGCTGGTGAAGGCATTGGCTATGGCAAGACTTATGAAACGCCGGCAACCGAGTGGGTTGGGACCGTCCCAATTGGGTATGCGGATGGCTTTGTACGTAAAATGCAAGGATTTAAGGTGCTAGTGGAAGGGCAGCCTTGCGAAATTATCGGTCGCATTTGTATGGACCAGCTAATGATTCGTTTGCCACAAGCTTACCCGGTAGGTACGAAAGTCACTTTTTTTGGCCAAAACCAAGACAAAGAAATTACCGTGCAAGAAGTTGCCGATTATTTAGGTACCATTCATTATGAAGTGATTTGTTTATTGTCTGACCGTATTCCGCGTGAATATTTAAATACAGAAGGAATTTTATCATGAGGCGTGGCGAAGTTTTTTTTGCTGATTTATCTCCGGTTAGAGGTTCCGAGCAGGGGGGCGTTCGCCCAGTTTTAATTGTCCAAAACAATCGCGGCAATCGCTATAGCCAAACCATCATTGTCGCGGCCATTACGTCAAAGAAGATGACACAATTGCTACCGACACAACTTTTTTTAGGCAAAGAAGAAAGTGGTTTGCAACGCGATTCGATTATTTTAGTCGAGCAACTTCGTACGATTGATAAAAGTCGCCTGCAAGAAAAAGTTTGTTACTTAACGCAAACAAAGATGCAAGAAGTCGATCAAGCTTTAAAAGTTAGCTTGGGACTCTTGGTCAAAGGAGGGAAATAGTGGGGAAACTAGTTCTATCAATAACGGTTTTACTTTTTGTCTTTTTTGTTATGCGAGGGGTACGTCAGTGGAAGCAACAATTTAAAAGAGAAAATGTAGGTTATTGTTTACTTGTCAAGCAATACGAAGAAAATGGCCAATACTATGGTATTTTTCAACAAGGAGACAAAGAGTGGTGCATAAGTTATCCAGTTGAGACATTTCTAGCTTTAACCCCTCTGACACGCGGAGAGCTCATTTTAGAAGCGGGTCAATTTTATGCCTTTGTCGTTTAAAAATAAAGAAAAAACTACCTGGAAGCAAGATAACATCTGGTTTCAAGTAGTTTTTTTGTTATTCACTTTTAGTCAGCCGGTAAAACTAAATAACGTTGCTCGCCATAAGGCCGTACTTCAACGGTTTGCTTATAAAAGTCAGAGAGAATTTCGGGTTGTAAAACTTGTGTCCGTTTGCCTTGTTGCACAAATTCGCCATCCCTTAATAGCGCCACATGTGTGATAAAAGGTAAGATTTCTTCGGTATGATGGGTGACGAGTAAAATGGTTGGTGCATCTGGTGTGTGCGTGAGTTGTTCGATTTTCTTCAGTAACTCTTCACGAGCAAATAAATCGAGTCCTGTACAAGGCTCATCTAAAATTAGTAATTCAGGATTTGCCATTAAAGCGCGCGCAATTAAGACGATTTGGCGTTCGCCTTGGGAAAGTTGTGGGTATTTTTTTCCAATTAGACTACTGGAATCGAGCGTCGTTAAAAGGTCTCTAGCCACTTGTAAGTCTGCCTCTTCATACGTTTGATATAAACCAATACTGGCGAATTTTCCTGACAAAACAATTTTTTCAGCGACTTCATTTTTTAAGCGAACTTGTAAAGCTAAACTAACCCAGCCAATGCGTTTGTTGATTTCAGGAATGGAAGTTTGCCCAAAAGTTTCACCAAAAACTTGGACTTGGCCACTGGAAGCCCATAAATTTCCGGTAATCAATTGTAAAAGTAACGATTTTCCTGCGCCATTTAAGCCCAACAGTGCCCAGTGTTGGCCTTTTTTGACAGACCATTGAATTTCCTTTAGTAAATAATTTTCTTTCCGAATAAAATTTACTTGTTCTAAATTTAAAACATCCATCTGAACACCCCATCTATTTTTTATTTAAGTTTAACGAAAAAATGCGAAAGTAGCAAAAGATATGATGAAGATAGAATTAAGAAAAACATAACCTTTTTTAGACGAAAATCAACTTTTGTCTAAAAAAAACAGCAGAAATGAAACAAAGTAATGGAAAAGTCATGAAAATCATGGTAAATTAACCAACGAAATCGAAGGAAAGGGGACGAAAAGTGATGAGAAAAATTAAAAACATTTTTTCTTTGTATCGCTTAGACTGGCGACGGATTTTTAGTAATCCGATTTCAATCTTTTTAGTTGTGGCACTGATGATTTTACCTTCGCTTTATGCATGGTTTAACATCAAGGCGTTATGGGATCCATACGGGAATACGAAAGAGTTGCCAATTGCTTTTTATAGTGCCGATAGTGGGACAACTTTAGGGGACAAACAATTGAATATCGGAGAAGAAGTTGAAAAAAAACTTGAAGAAAACGATCAACTTGGTTGGAAATTTGTAACTTCTAAAGAAGCAGTAACAAAAGGGGTTAAATCTGGGAAGTATTATGCAGGGATTTATTTACCAAGCGAATTTTCTGAAGACCTATTGAGTTTTATTAATGGTGAAATTCAAAAACCAACCATTGAGTATTATTTTAATGCCAAAATTAATGCCATTGCACCTAAAATTACGGATAAAGGTGCTACCGCTTTGCAAGAACAAATCACGAAAGACTTTATTGAAACGGCTAGCTCAACCTTATTTGATGTTTTTCAAGAAGTCGGTTATACGGTAGAAGATAATTTAGTTTCAATTAATAAAATAAAGCATTTGATTTTATCAACCAATAATCATTTAGATCAAATTGATACGTATGCCAACGAAATTTTGGCGTTAAAGGCGCAATTACCTGAGTTGAAAACGAAATTAGAGAAAGCCAATGAATTGACTGATTATTTACCAGAAGTCGATCACTTAGCCGAAAAATTGATTGCTTTAAACACTAAATTTCCTGAGGTAAAACAACAAGCGAGTGTCATTTTAACATTGCAAGAAAAAATTCCAGAAATTCAAAAAGCTGGTGAACAAGTGGCGATGGTGGACGAAGATTTTGCTCAAATTGTGGCAACAATGACTCAAGGAATTGACGAAGCCCAAGCTGCTTTAACGATTATTCAACAAGTGCAAGATTTACTTCCAAACGTGCGACAACTTGGCAATGATGCAAGTAATTTTACCGAAAAAACACAAGAAGCAGCCAAAGAATTGCAAACCGCTTTGCCAACGATTCAAAAAATAATTCACTTTAATTTAGAAGCTTTAGGCGGCGTATCTGCCCGTGTGAATAGCATTGCGACCGATTTACGCTTGTACTTATCGAATCCGGATACGTCATTGACAGAAGAAGAAAAAGCGGCTATTACGGCTATTTTGACGAAAGCTTCGACGACTTTAACCCAACAAATTCAATTAGTCGATGGATTAATCAATTGGTTAAACCAAGTAAATATGAATCAAAGTTTTGATGGTGTGATTGCTTCTTTAAATCAAACCAAAGACGCATTATCAGGTTTGAAAAAAGCGAATGATGCGTTACTAGCAGTAATCAATCAAATCTCAAAAGAAGAATTATTAGCCTATATTACGCGTGTTGAACAAATGAGTGCGACCGTGAATGATTTGGTTACAAACCTCTTAAATCAAGACATTACTGGCCAAATTGATCAAGTAATCACGAATGATTTACTACCAGCACTTGATAATGTGAAGACATTACTTGATAAAAGTAGCCAAATTGATTTTGAAAGCTTGTTAACTGCGACCAGTGGAACCATTACAAGTGCGATTACTTTACTTGAAAAATACCAAGCTGAAATGCCAGCAATTGGTCAAGAAATCCATGATGCCAATACGCTATTAAACGGCCATATGACCGAAATCGTCAACGGGATTAACCGTGGGGCGGAATTGTATCAAAATGAACTACCTGTTTTAGAAACAAAACTGCAAACGGCTGCTACCTTTGCTCAAAATGATTGGCCAAAGGTACGAGAAGAAATAACGACCACTTTAGCGACCGTGAATGACAAAGTTCCAACGGTGGAATCAGCCATAAATATGGCAGCTACACTCGTTCAAGAAGATTGGCCAACCTTAAAACAAGGGATTGAAAAAGCCGCTGAGGCCATTAAAAAAGGAGAAGAAGTCGTTGATTTAAGTGATATTATCAAACTGTTAAAATCAGATGTTGCAGCAGAAAGTGATTTTATTACCAATCCAGTTGAACTTAAAACCCATGAGATGTATCCAATGGACAATAATGGTTCCGCGAGTACCCCTTTTTATACGGCACTTTGTTTATGGGTAGGGGGCTTATTGCTATCAAGTGTTGCGGCAACTGAATTTTATTTAAGTCAAGAAGACAAAGCGAAATACACGAAAAGAGAAACCTTTGTGGCGCGGATGTTGACTTTCTTAACGATTGCCATCCCGCAAGCGTTAATTGTTACTTTTGGTAATTATTTCGCATTAGGTGTAGATGTTCAAAATCCCGTGTTAAGTGTCGTTTTTGCCTTACTCGTTGCTTTAAGTTTTATGATGATTATTTATGTCTTGGCTGGATTATTTGGCAATATCGGTAAAGGGATTGCGATCATTTTACTAGTCTTGTCGATTTCTGGTGGGGGCGGAAATTATCCAATTCAAGTTTCTGGCAAATTTTTCCAAATGATTCATCCACTACTACCATTTACTTATGCGGTCAATTTATTGCGTGAGTCTGCCGGCGGGGTCTATTGGCCAAATGCAATCGGATATATCGCCGTCCTTGTTGCTTTATTCTTTGCTTTTGCGCTAATTGGGATTTGGGCGTATCCGCATGTGGAAGGTTTGAACAAAAAAATAAGTGCGTTAACGAAAGAAAGCCACTTTTTCCATTAAGTTTTTTCTGTTTTTTTAAAGACCATGCCTAGATAAATGGCATGGTCTTTTCATTTATTTGATTTTATTGATTAAAATAAAAAATAGTAAAATCAACAAGAAAATGAAAACGAGTGGGACAAAGCTTAAGATGGCAGTGGCGACGCGTTGTCCGATTTTCCTTTCTGCTTCGTTGATTGGCTTGTCACGATCACGAAGAAAATTTTGCGGTGGACGTGCCCAAAATAAGCCATTTGTCTGTTTTAAAATAAATGCTAAACCAATTAAAACAAAACTAAAAAAAAGTAAAATAACGATGATACCAGTTTTTAAGTCAATCATAAGCCTACTCTCCTTTTATTTTCTATAAAGGAAACTAATCTTTTTCCATATTGATACGGAAAAAGATACCATTTCAAAATGAAAGCGTTTTAATGTATATTAAGTATACCAAATATAATACAGGAGGAAAAGATTATGAAAAAAGCGTTAATTATCTGTGCTGGAGGAATGTCTTCATCAGTTATTGCTAAAAAAACAACGGAATTTTTCCAAAAAAAAGGAGTGGAAATTGAGCTTGATGCGACATCCGCTACGCAAGGTGCTGCTGAAATCGCCAAAGATCAATATGACTTGTATTTAGTTAGCCCACAAACAAAAATGTATTTTGCTAACTTGGAAAAAGCGGCAATCAAGCAAAATAAACCGATTGTGAATATTCCACCACAAGCTTATGTTCCAATTCCAATGGGGATTGAGAAAATGGCTAAAGTGGTAAATGAATGACATTTATGATCGTTATCAAAAACCGCTATTTATTGTGGAAAATGGGCTAGGAGTCATCGATGAACCAGATGAAAATGGCTATGTCGCAGATGATTATCGTATTCAATATTTAGCAGAACATATTCAAGCGATGAAAGATGCCGTGGAATTAGATGGTGTTGATTTATTAGGGTACACTACTTGGGGTTGTATTGATTTAGTTTCTGCTACTACCGGGGAAATGTCCAAACGTTACGGTTTTATTTACGTAGATTTAGATAATGAAGGTCAAGGAACGTTGAAACGTACGAAGAAAAAATCTTTTGATTGGTACAAAAAAGTCATTGCCACCAATGGCGAAGATTTAACGAATTGATTTTAGAGAAAACGAAAAAGACCACCACGAATAAAAACGTGGTGGTCTTTCTTTTAAGATGATGGAACTTTATTTTTTACGACTCGTGGGGTCAAGCTTGCGTTCAATCGTTCCTAAAAACCAATCGGCAAAAATCGACATGACAGCCGTTGGTAAGGCACCAGCTAAAATAATAGCCGCACCATCTGTGGCGTTTGTCCCTCGAACGATAATGTCCCCTAAGCCTCCAGCACCGACAAACGTACCAATCGCCGTAATTCCAATCGCTAAAACGAGAGCGTTACGAACACCAGCCATAATAACTGAAATGGAAAGCGGCAGTTCAACAAGATAAAGGCGTTGCCAAGGGGTCATCCCCATGCCTTTTCCAACATCTAAGACACCATCATCAACTTGTCGCATACCTGTATAAGTATTTTTGATAATGGGTAAAAGCGAGTATAAAAAGACCGTCACGATGACCACATTTACGCCTAAACCGAGGCCAAGCATTAAAACAGAAACCATCGCTAAAGCCGGAATCGTCTGAATGATATTGGCTAAACGCATCACCCAATCGGCTAAATTTAATCGTCTTGAAATAAAAATCCCAATTGGAATACCAACAATAGAAGCAAAGAGGACGCCATAAAAAGAGATTAAGAAGTGACGAATAAACTGAGTAAAGACGTAACCGCCATTTTCATTGTAGTAGTGAAACAATTGTTGAATTAAATTTAAGTCACTCATTTGGTTGTTCCTCCTTCAAAATAATCATGGACTTCTAAAAACTGTTTGGCAACAATCGATGGTTCTAGCAGTTCGTTGTCGGCTTTTGCGTTTAATTGTTGCATGGTCGTTGTATCGATTGTTTTTTCCAAACGAGCAAATATCTCTGTTAATTCGGGCACTTGCTCAAGAATCGCATTGGTTGCAACAGGCGAAGCGTCGTAAGGAGGGAAGAAGTGACGATCATCTTCTAGCATTACTAATTGGTTGCTCGTGATCCGACCATCTGTTGAATAACCTAAAACGACATCCATGTGTCCTGTAGCCACGGCATCATAAACCAAACCAATTTGCATCGGTAAAATAGAGGCAAAACTAAAACCATACGCTTTGGTGAAACCTGGATAACCATCCCCTTCACGTGTCATCCAAGCACGATCGGCACCGATAACGAGTTGATCGGCAACATCTGCTAAATCACTGACTGTTTTTAAATTAAATTTTTTTGCAGTATCTTCACGGACTAAAAAAACATAGGAGTTTTCAAAGCCGTAAGAAGGGAACCAAGTCTGGTCAAAGCGACTAGCAAATTCTCTTTTTACGGTGTCAAACGCTGCTTTAGGGTCCGTAATCGGATCGAGTTGTAGTGTTGATGCAACGTCAGTTCCTGTGTAACGTGCCGCTGAAATTTGGGCATCCCCATTTAACATTGCTTGATGGTTAATGTTGGTGGTACCTAAATTATTAATAATGGTCGTTTCTTTGTCTGTATAATGTTCAATCATTTCAGCTACAATACTACCTAATATTTGTGCTTCCGTCGTAATGCCACCAGTAATTGCGATGGTATTGGCATTTCGGCTTGTTTTTAGGCCAGGTAGGGAACAAGCGCTTAAAAAGAAGAGCGTCCCTAAAACAATTAAACTCGTTTTTATTTTACGCATTATTTGCCCTCCTTTTGGAGCGTTTGAGGGGTTAGCTTACTTTCTAGTCGACCTAAAAGATAATCAGCCCCCAAAGCAAGCAAAGTGATTGGAATCGTTCCGGCAAAAATTAATGCGGGTTGGTAGTTATCTAATCCGCTAAAAATCAAAACACCTAACCCGCCTGCACCAATATAAGAAGCGAGACTGGCCCAAGCAATGACATAAACTGCCGCCAAACGTAAACCAGCCATAATGGTAGGGAAAGCAAGCGGTAATTCTACTTGGAAGATGGATTGTCTATTCGTCATTCCCATTCCTTTTGCCGCATCTAAGTAATTTTTATCCACATTTTTTAAACCGATATAAGTATTACGTAAGATCGGTAACAATGAATAAATAAATAATGCCACAATCGCAGGCAAACGTCCCACGCCTAAAAAAGGAATCATTAAAGTTAATAAGGCTAGAGAAGGAATGGTTTGTAGGGCACTTGTTATCCCCAAAACAATATTAGCGATTTTAGGTGTGCGCGTTAAGACGATCCCAAGAGGAATGGCAATCAAAGCGCCAAGAAATAACGCAATGAGTGAAATATAAAGGTGCTCGAGGGTCGTTGTTAAAATTTGCCCACCATATTCTTGTAAAAATTGCATTGGCTAGACCTCCTTAATTTCATCAGGATTAAAGGCTTCAACGGCATCGGTCAACGTTTCTTCCTCACCAAAAACCACATCGTAAACAATATCAACCAAAGAAGCTCGCGTAATGATGCCGACAACTTTTTTATTGATATCAACGACAGGAACGTATTTCAACCCACGTTTTAAAATTCGTTGTAAAGTATTTCGTAAGAAGGCACTTTCTTGTACATAAAAGACGTCGGTTTGTAAAATATCCCCGACACTGCTTGTTAAACCGCGATTTTTATTAATCGCTTCAATATCAACGAAGCCTTTTAAGATATTTTGATTGTCGGTAACGAGGAGTGTATCGACCCGTTTTTCTCGCATCAAACGCAATGCTTCTTGTAAAGATTTTTCGGTTGTAATGGTAATCGCCGTGTTTAACATGACTTCATTGACACGTGTCGTATCAGGTTTGGCTTGTAACAAGCGATCTTCGCCAAGTAATTCTTCGACAAATTGATTGGCTGGATGTTTTAAAATATTTTCTGGTGTATCAAATTGTACGACTTTTCCTTCACTCATAATGGCAATTCTACTCGCTAGTTTTAATGCTTCATCCATGTCGTGTGTCACAAAGACAATCGTTTTGCCTAAACGCTCTTGTAAATCTTTCACTAAATCTTGTAAAGAGTCACGCGTAATAGGGTCAAGAGCGCCAAAAGGTTCATCCATTAAAATAATATCTTGATCCGCTGCTAAAGCACGCACAACGCCAATTCGTTGTTGTTGCCCACCGGAAAGCTCGCTTGGGTAGCGATCAAGCATTTCACGTGGTAACTCGACCAAATCAATCATTTTTTCGGCTGTTTGATTCCGTTTTTCTTGGTCAATCTTTAATAATTTTTGGACAAGCGTGATATTTTCACGAATCGTCATGTGCGGCATAAGCCCGATACTTTGAATGACGTAGCCAATTTTTCGTCGTAATTCGACGGCGTTCATTTTTTGAATATCTTGGCCGTCAATTAAAATTTTACCTTTTGTTGGTTCAGTCATACGATTAATCATCCGCATCGAAGTTGTTTTTCCACTTCCACTAGTTCCGATGAAGCAGATAAATTCCCCTTTTTCAAAAGACAAATGGATATCGTCGACTGCGACTTTTCCGCCTTTGTAAATTTTTGAAACGTGTTGAAATTCAATCATCATTTCCACCTCTGTTTTGTTTTTTTTATCTAAAAAATGAACATGCCTTTTTAACAAGTGTGCCAAAAAAATGACTATTTGACAAATGATTTGAGTGAGAAAAGGGCTTAAAATCAACAAAAAAGGCTTAAAATACCCTCTTTTAAGTAAGAAGGAAAAGCTAAGGGAAGCCTTTGCTTATAGGGGATTGCTCGTTTTTCTGAAAAAATAAAATTAAAATTTCATTAGAATTTCAAAGAGTTCGTGAAATTGGCTGTTTTTCACAAAAGAATCGACCAAGCGGCAATGGTTTCACAATGGCTAAAAAAATGATAGAATAGTTGTCGAACTGATAAAGAGGAAGAGTGAAAAGACATGTTAACAACCGAAGATTTTGATTTTGATTTACCTGAAGAATTGATTGCTCAAACACCACTAAGTGACCGGACAAGTTCTCGTTTACTCGTCTTGGATTCAAAAACAGGCGAGATAGAAGATAAACACTTTTATGAAATTATTGATGAGTTGAACCCAGGCGATGCGTTAGTAATGAATGATACACGGGTGTTACCCGCTCGTTTATATGGTGAAAAACCTTCAACCGGTGGGCATTTAGAAGTCTTACTTCTAACGAACATTGAAGGAGATACTTGGGAAACGTTGATTAAACCTGCTAAACGTGCGAAAGTTGGTACAGAAATTCATTTTGGTGATGGGCGTCTAAAAGCGATTGTTGAAGAAGAACTTGATCATGGCGGTCGGATTATCCGCTTTGAATACGAAGGGATCTTTTTAGAAAACTTAGAATCACTAGGAGAAATGCCCTTACCACCATATATTAAAGAGCGTTTAGAAGACCCAGAACGTTATCAAACGGTTTATGCCAAAGAAAATGGCTCAGCTGCTGCCCCAACAGCCGGTTTACATTTTACTCAGGCTTTGCTTGATAAAATTGCAGCAAAAGGAATTCGCTTGGCTTATGTGACTTTACACGTGGGATTAGGCACGTTTCGCCCAGTGAGTGTTGAGAATATTGCAGAACACGAAATGCATAGTGAGTTTTACCGTCTAACCCCAGAAAATGCACAAATTATCCAAGAAGTAAAAGCAAATGGTGGGAAAATTGTGGCCGTTGGAACAACTTCGATTCGAACGCTTGAGACAATTGGTACCAAATTTAACGGAAAAGTTCAAGCAGATAGTGGTTGGACAAGTATTTTTATTACTCCAGGTTATGATTTTAAAGTAGTTGACGCTTTTTCGACTAATTTCCATTTGCCAAAATCAACGTTAGTCATGTTAGTTAGCGCGTTTGCTGGCAGAAAAAAGACTTTAACTGCTTATCACCATGCGATTGAAGCGCGCTACCGATTCTTTAGTTTTGGTGACGCAATGTTTGTCAAATAGTAAAAAAAAGCAACTGTTCAAATTTCGAACAGCTGCTTTTTTCAATCGGAAGGTATTTGTTGGTTTTATTACGAGTGATGCAAAGTACAGTATCACGGTTTAACAAAAATCTTGTTGCATTTGAAGATTCGAAACTAAAATTCTTTTGCAAATCATGTTGCTTTAAAACAGGTAATGTAAAATTAACTCTTATTACACGTGGCCTCTTTTGATACTTTGCACAGTGTATACTAGGTGAAGCTTGTTACTGGAACAACTTTTTGTTACTTTTTTTCTAATGAAACTAGAAAAACCAACCAACAAATATTTGTCCTTCCTTACACTCTTATAATAACATGTAATGATAGCGTTTACAAAAGATATGCTTAGAAAAAGTAGCCAAAAGTTTGACTACTTAATGAATTCTTAATTATTTTGCGCAAGATCTGCATAAAAAGCTGCTTTAGTGGCTGAGATATAAGGCATCAACCATAAATAGCCGATTCCTAAAGTTAGTAAAGCAACAAAATGCCAACCAATAAAACTTAAGTCAAGTAAGAAAAGTCGCCCTTTATTGCCATCCATTAAGCGACGACTTTTTGTAATACTATCTAAGTATCGTGGTGGCACACCTGTTTGGCGATATTCATCGTAATAAATGAAATACGCTTGCGAATAAGAATAACTTTTAATGATTCCTGGAATAACGAATAATAAAGACCAGAAGAAAGTAAAAATAGAAGATAAGAGATAAATGACTAAAATTCCAATACCATAGGGGGCTTGAAAACCTCTTAAAGCATCTTTTAAAGGGGTAATACTAGTTTTACTTCCTCTAAGTAAGTCTAAAAAGGTCCAAGAAATGCCGACAGCAAAGAAAGTCCCAATAATTCCCCCGAATAAACCTGAGCCACCTTGGCTACCTAAGTTTAAATCGATATTTTGGGTGACCTCACCATTTTGGATAACATTTTGTACGGTGTTGGTATTCCATAAGAAAAAGGCTGGAATCGCAATAACTAAAAAAATGACCAAAATAGCTAAAATTTGAATCGCAGCTGGAATTAAGTTCATTAAGACGGCATCCTTCCAGCGACCAGCCAAGACCTCTTTGGCTTCTTGTTTCAATTGTGCATTTGTTTTCAATTTTTTTCACTCCTTTCAAAATTATTTCCAGTATAACAGAAGTCTTTCGGTTAATAAAAACATATACAATTAGATTTTATTAATATTTTTTAAACGGTAAGGAAACATTGGTATTTTGGTTGCAAAATAAGCAAATAAGTCTTAAGATGAAGGGTGGACCCTTAAAAAGAATAAAAATTAGTAAATGAAAGTAGGGAAATGAATGACGGAACCAGCCATTCGTTATCGATTAATCAAAAAAGAAAAACATACCGGCGCGCGCTTAGGTGAAATTATCACGCCACATGGCACATTCCCAACACCAATGTTTATGCCTGTAGGAACGCTTGCGACCGTAAAAACGATGTCACCAGAAGAACTCAAAGAAATGGGATCAGGCATTATTTTAAGTAATACGTATCATCTTTGGTTACGACCAGGAGAAGATTTAATAGAAGAAGCTGGTGGACTCCATAAGTTTATGAACTGGGACCAGCCGATTTTAACAGATTCAGGTGGTTTCCAAGTCTTCTCATTAGCAGACATGCGTAACATTGTGGAGAAGAAGGCGTTCATTTTAGAAACCATTTAAACGGCTCACCACTGTTCTTATCGCCAGAAAAAGCGATTCAAATTCAAAACAAACTTGGCTCAGATATTATGATGAGTTTTGACGAATGCCCACCATTTGATGAAAGCTATGATTATGTGAAAAAATCGGTAGAACGTACCTCACGTTGGGCCGAGCGAGGCTTAAAAGCCCATGCGAATCCAGATCGCCAAGGTTTATTTGGTATTATTCAAGGAGCGGGCTTTGAAGATTTGCGCCGCCAAAGTGCCCATGACCTACTCAGTATGGACTTTCCAGGGTATTCAATTGGTGGTTTGTCGGTGGGTGAAAGTAAAGCTGAAATGAATCGTGTCTTGGAATTTACGACCCCACTTATTCCTGAGCACAAACCACGTTACTTAATGGGTGTCGGTGCAGCGGACTCTTTAATTGATGGCGTGATTCGTGGCGTGGATATGTTTGACTGTGTCTTACCCACGCGAATTGCTCGTAATGGAACTTGTATGACCTCAAAAGGCCGTTTAGTTGTCAAAAACGCGCAATACGCTCGTGATTTTCGTCCAATTGATGAAAACTGTGATTGCTACACTTGTAAAAACTACAGCCGAGCTTACGTGCGTCACTTAATTAAAGCGGACGAGACGTTTGGCCTACGCTTAACTTCTTACCATAATTTACACTTCTTATTGAATTTGATGAAACAAGTTCGTCAAGCAATTATGGATGATAACTTATTAGAGTTTCGTCAACATTTCTTTGAAGAGTATGGCTTTAACAAAGAAAATGCGAAAAACTTCTAAGATTCAGCAAAAAGACTAGTGAAATTCAAAATTTTTTGTTACAGTATTTACAGTAAAGAAGAATAATAATACGAGGTGAAAAAATGCAAGCTTTAATCATGGTCGTTCCAATCGCAGCAATGCTTTTCTTTATGCAACGCTCGCAAAAAAAACAACAACAAGAACGTCAAAAATTGATGGATAGCATTACGACAGGGAGCCGTGTCGTAACAATTGGTGGTTTACACGGAATTGTTTCAGAAGTCAATGACGATAAAAAAACGGTTGTCTTAGACTGCGAAGGAATTTACTTAGAATTTGATCGCACATCTATTCGTACCGTCAAACCGGGCATGACAGTAGAAAACGATGATTCTGTGACAGAAGTAATCGTTGAAGAAGAACAAACAAAAGAATAATCAAAAAAACCAACTAGAAAATAAACTAGTTGGTTTTTTGATTTCTACAGACATTATTTATTCTTGGGCAAGATCTTTTAGTGTTTCTAAATCTGATTCTGTAAAAAGGTTAAAGCGGTGTTTTCTTAGGTCTACAACAATTAAAATAAAGATGAGCGCTTCTTTTTTCAACGCTCGCGTCAAAAAATTCATAAGCAACATGAGGAGAAAGTGCTTGCATTTTTTGAATAAGTGCTTCACGAGAAAGATAAAAGGTTACTTCTTCAAATATATTTTTCTCTTGAATTGTTCGAGTTAATTTTTTTATCTCATCTAGCATAAAAAATGCTCCTCTCTTAATTAATGTCTACCGATTAAATAAAAAACATTGAAACAGCGGTGTTTGATCTCAATATTTTATATAACAAGTGCAAGACTTTTAACGGTAGAACGCGGAAAACCGTGCATTTTTATCAATATTGGCGGGTTCCAATGTATAATTCATAAATTCACCCGCAACTTACTAATTCAAAAAGAATATGGCTTCAGTAATGAAGAAACCGTTATGCAAATTCAAGAAAATACTTATTTGCAATCCTTCATTTAACGAAATCACCCGATTTGTTAATCGATATTTTTCACTCATTATTTTTTCAAATAAATTGTTTCAAATTCTTTTTTTGAACAATAATTTTATAAAAATAAAGCGATAGTTCGTGTTTTCACTTTTATTTTTTTGTTCATTTTTTCAATAAAAACAAAATAAATTGATGAAAAAAAGGAAAATGGTTGTTTTTTCGAAATAATTAATTCTTTTGAAATGTTGTTAAATCAGTGTTTTTGATGGTTTTCGAATAAAAAATGAAAAGTTGTGAATGAAATCACAGAAAAGTGTTTACAAACGAAAAAAAATAGTGTATCATTCTATGTGTGAAGTAGTTAACAAATAAAATTATCCAATTTTTAGGAGGATCATCATGAGTAAAACAGTAGAAAAAGAAGTAGCGACAATTGATGTTTCAGTAATGATTGACGATTTAGCAGCAAAAGGGAACGTTGCATTAAAAGCGATGGAAGACTTTACGCAAGAACAAGTAGACCACATTGTACATGAAATGGCGATGGCTGCTTTAAACGAACACATGCCTCTAGCAAAAATGGCAGTTGAAGAAACTGGCCGTGGAATTTATGAAGATAAAGCAATTAAAAATATGTATGCTTCTGAATATATTTGGAACAGCATCAAACACGATAAAACAGTTGGCGTAATTAACGAAGACAAACAAAAAGGTTTAATCGAAATTGCTGAACCTGTAGGCGTTGTTTGTGGGGTAACACCAACAACAAACCCAACTTCAACGACAATTTTTAAAGCGATGATCGCTTTGAAAACACGTAACCCAATTATTTTCGCTTTCCACCCAAGCGCACAAAAATGTTCTGCAGAAGCCGCACGCATTGTTCGTGATGCAGCCGTTGCAGCTGGTGCTCCTGAAAACTGTGTACAATGGATTGAGCATCCATCAATTGAAGCAACACAAGGGTTAATGAACCACCCAGGAATTGCGATTGTTTTAGCAACTGGTGGCGCAGCAATGGTAAAATCAGCTTACTCAACTGGTAAACCAGCTTTAGGCGTAGGTCCTGGTAACGTACCTGCTTATATCGAAAAAACAGCGAAAATTAAACGTGCAGTCAATGACTTAATCGTTTCAAAAACATTTGATAACGGCATGATTTGTGCTTCTGAACAAGCAGTTATCGTGGATAAAGAAATTTACGCAGCTGTAAAAGCAGAATTCCAAGCACACCAAGTTTACTTTGTGAAACCAGCAGAATTACAAAAATTAGAAGATGCAGTAATGAACGAAGGTAAATATGCGGTTAATCCGGCTATCGTTGGAATGCCTGCAACAAAAATTGCGGAACTTGCTGGTATTAAAGTACCGGAAGGCACAAAAATGTTAGTCGCTGAATTAGAAGGCGTTGGGGCAGAATACCCACTATCTCGTGAAAAATTATCCCCTGTTTTAGCAATGATGAAAGCCAATAACACAGAACATGGTTTAGAGTTATGTGAAGCAATGTTAAACTTAGGCGGTTTAGGCCATACAGCAGTGATTCACTCTGAAGACGAAGATTTACAAATTCGTTTTGGTTTACGTATGAAAGCTTGTCGTGTTTTAGTGAATACACCATCTGCTGAAGGTGGAATTGGAAACATCTACAACGAAATGATTCCTTCATTAACATTAGGTTGTGGCTCTTACGGTAAAAACTCTGTGTCACGTAACGTATCAGCGATTAACTTAATCAACGTGAAAACTTTAGCGAAACGGAGAAATAACATGCAATGGTTCAAATTACCTTCTAAAATTTACTTTGAAAAGAACTCTTTATTGTACTTAGAAAAAATGGAAAACTTAGAACGTGTGATGATCGTTTGTGACCCAGGTATGGTTCAATTCGGTTATGTGGATCGTGTGCGCGAAGTTTTAGCTCGTCGTAAAAACTTAGTTCAAATTGAAGTGTTCTCTGACGTTGAACCAAACCCGTCAACGAATACGGTTTATAAAGGAACAGAAGTAATGGCGAACTTCAAACCAGATACAGTGATTGCAATCGGTGGTGGTTCAGCAATGGACGCGGCGAAAGGCATGTGGATGTTCTATGAGCACCCAGATACTTCATTCTTTGGCGCAAAACAAAAATTCTTAGATATTCGCAAACGTACGTACAAAATTGATAAACCAGAAAAAACACAATTTGTATGTATCCCAACAACATCAGGTACAGGAGCAGAGGTAACACCATTTGCAGTTATTACCGATAGTGAGACACATGTGAAATACCCATTAGCAGATTATGCTTTAACACCAGACGTGGCAATCATTGACCCACAATTTGTCTTATCTGTACCAGCATCTGTTACAGCTGACACAGGGATGGACGTATTAACTCATGCGATTGAATCTTATGTTTCTGTAATGGCATCAGACTACACTCGTGGTTTAAGTTTACAAGCAATTAAATTAGTCTTTGATTACTTAGAAACATCAACAAACCGTCCAGATATGGAATCTCGTGAGAAAATGCATAACGCATCAACCATGGCAGGTATGGCCTTTGCGAATGCTTTCTTAGGAATTTGTCACTCAATTGCTCACAAAATCGGTGGCGAGTACAATATTGCTCATGGCCGTACAAACGCGATTTTATTACCACATATTATCCGTTATAACGCTAAAGACCCACAAAAACATGCTATGTTCCCTAAATATGACTACTTCCGTGCAGACCAAGATTACGCAGACATCGCGAAATTCTTAGGACTTAAAGGAAATACAACCGCTGAATTAGTCGAAGCTTTAGCAACTGCTGTAACAGAATTAGGTGAAAAAGTTGGTATCGAAATGAACTTGAAAGCACAAGGTGTTACACAAGAAGTGCTAGATTCAACGGTTGATCGTATGGCAGAACTTGCTTACGAAGACCAATGTACAACAGCAAATCCAAAAGAACCACTAATTTCTGAATTAAAACAAATCATTGTGGATGCATACAACGCTTAAGCAATGAATCAAAAAAAGGCATACTTTGGGTATGCCTTTTTTGTATGCGAAATTTCACTTCCTCTCTTGACTCACTTCCATAGTCAGGTAAACTAAAGATAAGAAGAACAGGTCAAAGAAAAAGGTGGAAAAAAGATGACAATTATGCAGACGCTCCAAACACTCGTAGATACGCAAAATCATTTAATGCAACTGCAAGGCCGCTTGGCGAATCATGCAGCGATTATGAAAGATGAAACAATGCAAGCTTTTGTTTTTGATTTGCGTGATTATCTTGATAGTTTACGGGTTGTAACCGATTTTGTGGCACCAACCGCCGCAGAATTTGAACAGTTAGAAGTAAATGAGCTTTCCCATGTTTTAGCCGATCAAAATAAATTGCTTCGAACACTCATTGAAGAGTTAAATGAACTAGAAGAAACCCAACAAACGCAAACTTTTTTTGCTTTAAGTGAAGGGGAGGTCCGCCGCTTAGTTGGTAGTTTGACGGGGGTATTGGAATTGAATGGTTTGAATTTACAAGACAACTTAACGTTCCAACGTCGGTTTAAAGAATTAGGTGAAAAATTACCAGAAGCAACGAATGGACCTACCGCACCTGAAAAAAGTGGCTTGTTCAAACGTTTATTTGGGAAAAAATAAAAAACAAAGAACGGTGGTAGTACGCACTGTTCTTTGCTTTTTTGTTATTAGCGTAAACTATACTTTGTCCAATCAATGTTGCGAGCGTCACACCAATCTTTGTTACGTCCGGATAGTAACAAAGGGGTCTTTTTTAAGTCCAGTGTTTCTTTGGCACCAACAAGGGTGTAAAGCACGTGCAGTTCTTGTTGCCATTGTTTGATGAGAGCAATGGTGTCTTCTAATTCATTAACCATCAAGTGATTTAAGATGACACCAGAAACACCAACCGCATCTGCACCTAAGCAAAGCGCTTTAAAAATATCAAACGCATTTCGAATGCCGCCTGACGCAATTAAGCCAAAATTCATGGGGATTTCGTTGGCTTCTAGTAAGGATTCAATTGTGGTCAGTCCAAAGTCGTTTAAATAAGCAAATTCGCGTTTTTTTCGACGTGCATTTTCGATTTGAGTGAAACTTGTTCCACCGCTACCGGCAACGTCAATGGTTTGTACGCCAACATTTAGTAGTTGTTGAATCGTTTGACGGGTCATACCAAAGCCAACTTCCTTTACGATGACAGGGACGGCTAAATGTGTAACGATTTCTTCAATGAGTGTTAGCCATTGCGTGAAGTCACGGTCACCTTCAGGCATAACGAGTTCTTGAGGTGCGTTTAAATGGATTTGTAACGCATCGGCTTGAAATAAATCAACCCCACGCTTTGCCTCTTCTAAAGTGGTTCCTGCACCAATGTTAGCTAGTAATAGGCCGTTAGGTAATTCTTTTCGAGCAATTTTAAAACTGTCAGCAACTGACGGGTCTCTTAAAGCAGCCGAAATCGAACCAGTAGCCATCATTAAGTTTGTTTCCCGAGCCAAGATCGCTAACGACTGATTAATGTGGCCGGTTTTTTCACTTCCACCAGTCATCGCATTGATGAAAAAAGGGGTCGCTAATGTCTGGCCAAATAAAGTTGTTTGAATGGACGTCTCTTGGCAACGAGAACCGGGCAAGGATTGATGGATAATGCGTACGTCATCAAAACTATTTTCTTTTGGTTTATGGAAGGCTTTCGCCAATGAAACGTGTTCGTCTTTGCGATCCATTGTTATTTTTGTCCTCCTTGATAATGATAAACATGTAAGGGAAGCGGCGTAATTTCTGCCTTTTCCCATAAAGTCATCAGTGGTAAAATACCCGTTTTCTTATCCGCAATCACAATCCCGCAATCGCCACCACCAGCTCCAGAAGATTTTGCGGCACCACCACATTGTTCGGCAAGGTTACACAATTCTTTTAAGGCAGGCGTTTCAATGGTTACATCGGTGAATGTTGAAAGTCCGACGAGCAATTGACGATTTTTAGTAATCATTTGTTTAATTAAAGGAATATTTTTTGCTTTAAAAGCTTGAATCATCTCTTCGACACATTGTTTACTCTCAACTAGAAATTGGGCGTACATTTTTTGTTTTTCTTCTTTTGATTGGTGAACTTGATCGACTAAATCAGAAGTTGAAGCAGGCGAGCCCGTCCAACCAATGAGCAAGCGTAAATTTTTAGGCGCTTCAAGTGGTTGAATCGATAGACATGGCCAGTCGCTGGCAATTAGTTCGTTTAAAGTCCATTTTTTTTGTTTTTCTTTGACCCAGCGGCTATCAAAAGTTGAAAAGGCAATCCAACCGCCAAAACAACTCGCCGCAATATCACCGCAAGAACCGTTGCCTTGGACGGCTAAATGGGCTAATGCTGCGATTTTAAATTGGGTCATCTTGTCCATTTGTAAGTCATAAAAAGTATTTAAAGCTTTTACCGTTGCAACGGTTACCGCGCCACTGGAGCCTAAACCATATTTGCGTCCAGTCGAATTATCGAGTTCACTCGTCACTTTTAAATGATAAAAAGCGAGTAATTGGCCTTGATTCTGAGCATATTTTTCAGTTAGGCGAATGGCTTCTAAAATATAATGAAACGGATTTTCACGATGATCTAAGACAAGCTCACCATTTTTTCGTGTCCAACGAATCGGGAGCTCGCTATATTGTTGCGATTGGATACTCCCATTTTTTGTCGCAGGTTCAATCGTTACGGTAATGAATTGATCGACTGCGACAATAATTGCCGGATGCCCAGGTTCAACAACGGCATACTCTCCGGCGATAAATAATTTACCTGGCGCACTCACTTCAATCATAGGTTCACATCCGTTTCTAAAATTTCAATGCCACGACCAGCAGAAGCACAAGTTAGTTGTTCGGCTGGAAATTCTTTTTGTAAAGCAGCTAATATTGTTGAGACATCTTGTTTTTTACAAAGAACTTTGACGTTTGGACCAGCATCCATGGTGAAATAACAAGGCGTTCCAGCTTGACGAATCTGGCGCACAAGGTTCATGGCTTTTAAACTATCTGGTGACCAATAAGTAAAAGGAGGGTTCGCCCCTAGAGTCGTGGCGTGCATTTTTAACCCATTGGCTTCAGTTACTTCGCCAAGAGTTTGGAAATCTTGGTTTGCAATCGCTTGTTTGGCCATCTTTAAATCTTGTGGCGTGGTTTCTAACCAACCAGGATAATAACACGAGCTTGCGACGGTGCGCTCCATCCCATCGCGACTAGAAACATCCTTTTGCTGGTCGTTAATCAGGATGAAAATCATTGCTAAGTCTTTTTCCCAGTCGTTTGAAGGGATTTTTGAAGCGTAAGACGTGGCATCGCTATCGCCTTTTTCCCATTCAACAAACCCACCAAAAATACTACGACAAGCCGAACCGGAACCGCGTCTTGCAAGACGTGATAAGTCTTTGTCGCTTAGATTAAGGTTTAAGGCAGCATTACAAGCCCCAGCTAAAGCCGCTAAGCCACTGGCTGAAGAAGCGAGTCCGGCAGCCGTGGGTACGAAGTTTTGACTGTTGACGGTCGCGTAAAAAGAAACATCCGCCATCGTGCGTACAAGCGTTAAAAAAGTACTGATTTTCTGAGTGGCTTTTTGATCTTGTAGTTGGCCGTTTAAAATTAACGTATCTTTCGTTTGTTCGCTTGAAAAAATGACTTCAGTTTCCGTATAAAAAGCATCTAAAGTCAAAGAAAGGCTGTTGTTCATTGGTAAAATCAGCTCTTGATTGGCTTTTCCCCAATACTTAATTAAAGCAATATTCGTGTAAGCACGTGCTTTTCCTTTATACATGTCCTTAAACTCCTAATCTTTGCATCCAAGTGCTTACGACACCGGCTTGCTGTAATTTATTTTGAATCGCTAATGCTTGTGTTTCATTTTGACATAAAACAAGAAAACAGCCCCCACGACCACCACCAGTTAATTTTGCGCCCAGTGCTCCTGCATTTAAAGAGAGTTGAATGAATTGATCTAAGCGAGCGTTACTTACGCCTAAATTTTTTAAATCTTTTTGGGCAGCCGTCATTAAGCGCCCAAGTTCTTTTGGTTGGTTTTTGATAATGGCTTCTTTGGCTTGTAAGACCAATTGGCCTAGATGGGTGATTTTTTCCATTGTTTCTTGTGGTTGTTCGGTTAACCGTTGGGCAACATCGGCGACGGCAATGCGTGTTTGCCCTTTGACTCCCGTATCTGCTACGAGTAAAAAGGCATCGATATTTAGTGGGAACGTCTCAAAAGGTTCCCCTTTTCTAAAAAGTAAGGGCTGACTCCCACTCGTTGTCGCGGCATCAATCCCGCTTGGACTCCCATGCGCAATTTTTTCTGAAAAGTTGACATAGTGCAATAGTTTTTCTTGGCTCAAATCGTGTTTTACCCAATTAAAAAAAGCCCGCGTAATCGCAACGGCAACGGCTGCGCTTGAGCCCATTCCTCTTTCAGAAGGAATGGTGCTTTCAATCACTAGTTCAAAATTGGGCGTGTGTAAATCGGTTTGTAAATGTGCGGTTAGTTGTTGTAAATTATTTAATTGCTTCGGTGCGTCTTCCAGTAAACCGCTATAGTGACTGGAAAGGATTTTATTTTTATTTGCTGGCTTAAGAAAAGCGCGAATCCCAGTTCCGTTAAAAGGAAAAGCAATAGCTGGTTGGCCATAAACCACGGCATGTTCACCCATTAAAATAATTTTGCCAGTTGCTTGACCGACACTTTGACTTTCCATAACGCTAGCCTCTTTCTTGAAAATTTCCAAAAATATACATTCTTTTCTATCTTACTAGAAAAAGTCTGTCACGTTAAGTCTTCCTCGTATTTTTTTAATAGATTGCTAACAAAACTTAACATGATTGTTAAAAAAAGCGGTTGTAATCGTTTGTTTGTGAAAAAATCACGAAAAACGTCTCTTGACGCGTCCTTCTTTTGTAAGGTAAGCTATTCAAGTTGATTCAAAAGACACGTTAGATAAAAGAATAATTGGAGGAATTTGAATGATTGTTTTAGCAGGTACGATTGGTGCAGGAAAATCAAGTTTGACAAAAATGTTAGCCGCGCATTTGGATAGTCAGGCATTTTTTGAACCGGTCGAAGAAAATGAAGTCTTGCCGCTTTTTTATCAAGATCCTAAAAAATATGCCTTTTTACTGCAAATATATTTTTTAAATCGGCGTTTTGCTAGTATCAAACAGGCCTTAAAAGCAGAAAATAATGTGTTAGATCGTTCGATTTATGAAGATTCGTTGTTGTTTCATTTAAATGCTGATTTAGGTCGAGCGACGGCTACAGAAGTTCAGGTTTACGACGAATTGTTACAAAATATGTTGGAAGAGTTACCCCATACTTCACAAAAGAAAAGTCCAGATTTGCTTGTGCATATTCGTGTTTCTTTTGCGACGATGCTTGAACGGATTGAAAAACGGGGGCGGGATTTTGAACAAATTTCTTTTGATCCAAAGCTCTATGCTTATTATCAAGAATTAAACCGCCGTTATGATGCCTGGTATGAAACTTATGATGCGAGTCCGAAAATTCAAATTGATGGCGATGTGTTTAATTTTGTAGAAGATGAACAAGCCGCACAAAAAGTGTTGCAAATCATTGAAGAAAAATTAAAAGAAATTAGAAGGGTTGCTTAGTTAAATTCGTGTGATGCCCAACTCTGAATGGTACAAACAATTCGTTTCGGTTCTTGTTTTCTTATTTTTTGCTTTCAAGTTATAATAAACATGAAGTGAAAGGATGCTGAAGCCAATGATGTTATTATCAATTATTGTCCCTTGTTATAATGAAGAAGAAACGATTCCTTTGTTTATTGAAGCCGTAGAAAAAGCGTTAAAAGATCAACCGATAAAATGGGAATATTTATTTATTGATGACGGATCAAAAGACCAAACTTTGACCGTCTTGAAAGAAGTTTGTCAAAAGAAGCCTGATCAGTGCCATTATGTAGCATTTTCACGCAACTTTGGTAAAGAAGCGGCTTTATATGCTGGGTTACAAGGAGCAAAAGGGGATTTGGTAACGGTGATGGATGCCGATTTACAAGACCCACCGGAATTGTTACCTGAAATGTTAGCTTTAATGGAAGCAAAAAAATTAGACTGCGTAGGTACTAGGCGTAAAAACCGCGTAGGAGAACCACTTATTCGGAGTTTTTTCGCGAGGTTGTTTTACCGCTTAATGAATCGTTTTAGCGAAACGCAAATGGTCGATGGGGCCCGCGACTTTCGGCTGATGTCACGAAAAATGGTCGATGCCGTCTTAGAAATTACGGAATACAATCGTTTTTCAAAAGGAATCTTTAGTTGGGTTGGCTTTGAAACGGAGTACTTGTCTTATGAAAACCGTGAGCGGATTGCTGGTCAAACATCATGGTCTTTTTGGAGTTTATTGAAGTATTCCTTTGATGGGATTGTTAATTTTTCAGAAGTGCCTCTAATGCTTGCTTCATTGATTGGCGCGGTGTCTTGTATTGGGGCAGGCATGGCACTAGTTTTCATTATTGTTCGCGCTTTGTTATTTGGCGACCCGACGAGTGGTTGGCCATCGATGGTTTCAATTTTTTTATTTGTAGGTGGGTTACAGCTTTTGTGTTTGGGAATTATTGGTAAGTATATCGGTAAAATTTTTTTAGAAACGAAGCACCGCCCTCATTACTTAGTGAAAGAAAGTAGCCAATGTGAACAATTAAGCGAAAAAGAAAAATTAGGAGCGGGAAAAAGCCCGGAATCAAGCAATTCTAAAGAAAGATTAAAGAATTCTAATTCACAAGGATAAAAAATCTCTAAATAGGAAAACCTTTACAAATGTTGTTAAATCAGTTTTTTCGCTAAAAACTATCAACTTTTTCGCATGTGCATAAAAAGTTGATAGTTTTTTGATTCACAATCTTGTTACACTAGGTTTGTAAATCAAAGGAGGAAACACAAAATGACAAAAACAGTAATTATTGGATCAAACCATGCCGGAATTGCCGCAGCCAATACACTATTAGATAAATTTGAAAACCAAGAAGTTGTAATTATTGAAAAAGCAGATAGTTTTAGCTACTTAAGTTGTGGAACAGCTTTATGGGTAGGACGCCAAATCGATTCATACGATGGTTTATTCTACACAAATCGGACAGACTTCGAAAACAAAGGGGCAAAAATCTTTACGGAAACAGCTGTAACTTCTGTTGACTATGCGAATAAAGTCGTTCATTGTACAGCAAACGATGGCAAAGAATGGACAGAAAGCTATGATAAATTAGTTTTAGCAACAGGCTCTTTCCCAATTGAACCAAAAGTTCCAGGACACGATTTGAAAAACATTCAATTTATGAAAAAATTCCATGAAGGTCAACAAATCGATGCCTTGCTTGATCAAGAAGGAATCAACACGGTAGCGGTTATCGGTGCAGGATACATCGGCGTTGAAATGGCTGAAGCTGCAAAACGTCGCGGTAAAAACGTATTATTATTTGATGCGGCTGACCGCTCATTACCAAACTACTACGATGCTTGGTTTACTGATGATATGGACAAAAACTTAGCAGACCATGGCATTGAATTACACTTAGGTGAATTAGTCGAAGAATACCGTGGAACGGATAAAGTTGAACAAGTTGTCACTGCAAAAGGTGCTTATGATGTTGACGTCGTCGTTAATGCCATTGGTTTTAGACCAAACAGTGAATTAGGCAATGGTCATTTAGAATTATTTGCTAACGGTGCTTACTTAGTTGATCGTCATCAAAGAACAAGTGACCCAGACGTTTACGCAGTGGGTGACTGTGCAACCGTTTATTCAAATGCGTTACAAGACACAGCTTATATCGCTTTAGCAAGTAATGCCGTTCGTACAGGGATTGTTGCAGGTGAAAACATTGGCGGATTAGATTTTGAGTCTCCAGGTGTCCAAGGTTCAAACGGTATTGCGATCTTTGGCTACAACATGGTATCAACTGGTTATTCTGCAACCGCGGCCCCACGTTTTGGCTTAGATGTGAAGTACGTGGACTTTGAAGATACACAAAAAATGGCCTTCATGAAAAACAACGATAAAGTAAAAGGTCGTATCGTTTATGATGCCAATACTCGTCGCATTGTTGGTGCGCAAATGGCTTCAACTTCTGCCGATATTGGTATGGCCATCCACATGTTCTCATTAGCAATTGCGAAACAAGTAACGATTGATGAGTTAGGGCTATTAGATTTATTCTTCTTGCCACACTACAACCAACCATACAACTACATTAATAAAGCTGCTTTAACAGCAGAATAAAATAGAAATTTTGAAGAAGAAGGACAGTGGTTCTTCTTCTTTTTTTAACTTTAATTCAATCTTGACACGTGAAAGAATTCGTCGTATGATGCAATTGAGAATCATTCTCAATTGAAATAAGTAAGCATCCACAGTCTATCTGTTTTTAGTCAGAATAAAAATATTAAGGGAGGGGTCTAATGGGGAAAAAGGAAATTGGGCATCATTTTTTAGCACGCTTAGGAAAAACAAAACTTCGGCCAGGTGGTACCATCGCAACGAATTGGTTACTTGAACAAGCCAACTTAACAGCGGAATCACAAGTCTTAGAAGTCGCTTGTAACATGGGAACAACGATGATTCATTTAGCCAAAACATATGGTTGCCAAGTGACAGGGCTTGATCAAAGTCAATTTGCCTTGGAACAAGCTCATAGAAATATTGCGAAAGAAAAGCTAGAAGAAAAACTGACGGTCATTCAAGGAAATGCCTTAAAATTACCTTTTGAAGATGCAAGTTTTGATGTCGTGATTAATGAAGCGATGTTAACAATGCTTGTCGGCAAAGCAAAAGATAAAGCAGTCCAAGAGTATTTACGAGTGTTAAAACCAAACGGAGTACTATTAACACAAGATGTCTGTTTAATGAATACAGCAAAAAAGGAGCCCTTATCGCAAGCTTTAAAAGAGGCGATTCACGTCAATGTAGAACCATTAACCGTTGTTGGCTGGGAAAAGTTATTTGCTGAAAAAGGCATGATTGTTACCCAAAAATACGGCAAAATGTCTTTAATGGATCCGATCGGTTTAATTCGTGATGAAGGATTATGGAAAGCGCTAAAAATCACTAGAAATGGTTTAAAGAAAGAAAATTATCAACAATTTAAAAAGATGTTTGTCTTTTTTAATCATAATAAAAATGAAATCGGCTATATTGCCAATTTTAGTCGAAAGAAAGGTTGAGAAAAAAATGGAACGTTATGAAGGAACAGGAAAGATTGGTCATATTTTTCAATCAGAAAATCAAGTAATCACAAATTTAGTCATGGAAAAAGGCAAAACAATTCCAACACATGATGCACCTTATACGGTTGTAGTAGTGCCAGTGAAAGGAAAAGTTGTTTTTTCAGGAGAAAATTTTAAAGAAGAAATTTATCCAGGAGCAATTGTCCGGATGCAACCCAATGAGCCACATAGTTTGTATGCATTAGAAGATAGTGAGTTAATGGTTATTAAGTCAACATTAGCGTAAATAAATGAAGTAAAGCGGGTTACCTAGAAAAGAGGGAACCCGTTTTGTTAAAAAAACAACAACAATAGCTTGACATGGCTAATAGTATTTGTTATGATGGTTAAGTTGAGAAATGAAAGAAGGAGCACCCGCTTCTCGCCTAAGGGACTGTATTCCTGGGCAGAATAGGATTTCAGACTAGTTTAGGCTGGAGTACGCGCGGGTTCTGATAAAGAACTCGTTTTTTTGTATTTTAAGCCCAATAACTTTCTTTCTCGCAAATAACTTGGAGGTGAATGACCATAGCAAAAGATATGATGGTAAACGACGGCATTCGTGCGCGTGAGTTACGTTTGATTGATCAAAATGGTGACCAACTTGGAGTAAAGACAAAAGCAGAAGCACTTGAATTAGCCGAAAAAGCCAATTTAGATGTCGTACTTGTTGCCCCTAACGCCAATCCACCAGTTGCAAGAATTATGGACTACGGAAAACATCGCTTTGAATTACAGAAAAAAGAACGCGATGCTCGTAAAAAACAAAAAGTGATTAACGTAAAAGAAGTTCGCTTAAGTCCAACAATTGATTTGAATGATTTCAATACGAAACTACGTAATGCACGTAAATTCCTTGAAAAAGGCGATAAAGTGAAAGCTTCTATCCGTTTTAAAGGACGCGCCATTACCCATAAAGAAATTGGTCAGAAAGTCTTGGATCGCTTAGCAGAAGAAACTGCCGATATTGCGACAGTGGAACAAAAAGCGAAAATGGACGGCCGTAGCATGTTCTTAGTGCTTGCGCCAAAAAACGACAAGTAAATAGCGGCTCACTAAAAACGTTTAGTGAATAAGTCAGATAACGAAAGATTTTGAGGAGGAAATTAGTTATGCCAAAACAAAAAACACACCGCGGATTAGCAAAACGCGTAAAACGTACTGGTTCAGGCGGATTAAAGAGATTCCGTGCGTTCACAAGCCACCGTTTCCACGGTAAAACAAAGAAACAACGTCGTCAATTACGTAAAGCAAGCATGGTATCTAAGGGCGATTTCAAACGTATTCGTCAACAATTAGCTCGCATGAAATAATTGCTTTGACCAAGCTTACTACAACAAAAAAATTCAAGAGAAGATTCATTTATATTTAGGAGGAATTAAACATGGCACGTGTTAAAGGTGGAACAGTAACTCGTAAACGTCGTAAAAAAGTGCTTAAATTAGCAAAAGGATATTACGGTTCAAAACATACTTTATTTAAAACAGCAAAAGAACAAGTAATGAATTCATACTACTACGCATACCGCGATCGTCGTCAGAAAAAACGCGACTTCCGCAAATTATGGATTGCACGTATCAACGCTGCAGCGCGTATGAATGGCTTAAGCTACTCAAAATTAATGCACGGTTTGAAATTAGCAGAAATCGATATCAACCGCAAAATGTTAGCTGACTTAGCAGTAAACGATGCTGCTGCATTTACAGCATTAGCTGACCAAGCAAAAACTGCCCTTGCAAAATAAGCTTATAAACATTGATTGATCAATGTCGACCTCACTATAATAGTATAGTGAGGTTTTTTTAGGTTATAAGTCCTTCTTGCAGCCAAAAATACGGTATACTCATTTCATCGCACTAAGCTAACCTCAATTGAGAGGCGGTGTTAGTGTATGTGCAAAAACGATTTCGTTGTTTATCGTCACCACTGTGATTTCCGCAAGAATCGCGGCTACAGTATATTATTTCAGGCGTTATTGAAGGTATAGAAAATATAGAGTTAGCCATTTCAAACAAATATACGATTGCGAATTTGGAGGGAAAGTTAAGTGATTAAAAAAGAAGATGCATTAAAAATTGCCGAAAAATATGGAAGAGATTATGGAACTTTCCAAGAAAATGCTTCTCGGAAAGAATTTCGAACAGTTTTAAAAATATATTGCCGAAGAAGCTAACCGTAAGCAACGAAAAATAGTGGGATTGGATAAGTAGTTACAGATAAAATAATAACGAAAAGCTGGTTCACGCTAGCACATTTTATATTCTAGCTAACTATAAAGGGATTTTTTACATTTTCAAACAAGACAATCTACTACAATTTTTTCATTGTACGAATTCAAAAAAAGTAACGATTCGATTTTTTAAAACAATCGTTATTTAATTCTGATGAAAAAGACACCGATAAATGTGAAAATATCGGTGGTGTCTTGCGGAAATACCGTTATTTCAATAAATAATATTCGTTCATGTCACAAAAAGCATCGTGTAAATAAATATCTTGTTTACGAGTACCTAAAAGAGTGAAGCCGCAACTTTTAGCAACCGCATTGCTAGCAATATTTTCAGTATCAGCCATAATGGTTAGTTTATTTAAGCCAAGCGTTTCAAAGGCGTATTGACAAAGTCTTTTCACTGCTTTTGAAGTGATGTGTTGTTTAGTATAAGCAGAGTGGATCCAGTAACCGATTTCGGCTTTTTGATTTTTCAAGTCAATCGTGTGTAAATCAATTGAACCAATAATTTTATCGTCCATCGCAATAAAAAAGAGTTTGTCGGTACCTTTGGCAGCACCATGAAGTTTCGTTTGGATAAATTTTCTTTGCACTTCGACCTC
The DNA here is from genome assembly GCF_016909125.1 of Enterococcus lemanii. Taxonomy (GTDB): domain Bacteria; phylum Bacillota; class Bacilli; order Lactobacillales; family Enterococcaceae; genus Enterococcus_I; species Enterococcus_I lemanii. Next base: position 32,498 of record NZ_JAFBFD010000026.1, read on the forward strand.
TCGGGCACTATCTAAAAAACTTAAAAATGGACGCAAGTGTTCTCGATCAGAATCAACTAATTGAAAAAGTTCTTCGGCCATTTGGATTTCTGGAACAATTAAATTTAATTGCTCTGTAATTGCTAGGTGAATGTATTTACTCATTAAGTGTTCCCCCTTTTTTATAGTCATTATTTTTAGTTCTATTATATGATATGGTAAAATATAGCAAAATCAAAAGAGGTGAACGTGGTGTATTTTCTTTTAATTTTTTCCTTTTTATTAGGCATAAGTTTTTGTTACGGCTCATTGAAGTTAAAAAAAGCAGCCCCACTCAATGCACTTTTCTTAGCTCTATTAGGCGGTGCAACAACGCTTGTTAGCGGGTGGGCGCTTTTTTATTTAGTCGTTTTTTATTTTAGTTAAGCCCTTTTTAGAGTGGTTTTGTAAAACAAATAATGCGATTCGCTTCAATAAAACCTGCTGCTAGATGAAATCGCAGGCTATCTTCATTATCAAGTTCGCAATCACTGGCAAATTCGCGACAATTTTTTTCTTTTGCCCAATTTTGGCAAGCTTGCAGTAAGTGGGTCGCTACCTGTTTTTTTCGATGATTTTCTTGTACGTAAATCCCCTCTAGGTAACCGACCGGTGAAGTAGTCGTTCCTTCTACATAATCATGACGTAACTGGCACTGCGCGAAACCAATCGGCGTGCTGTCTTGAAAAGCCAAGAAGTAGGCGGTTTCTGGTTGTGCCAAAAAGTCTTGTGTTTCTTTGATTAAGTCTAGTAGTGTGTGATGTGGCCATAATTCTTGTGCGAGTTGGGCAAGGATAGTAGCATCTTTTAGATTTGCTTGTTTAATCATCACTAGCCTCATTTTGAGCTTCAAACGTTTCGAGAAATTTTTGGTGGACTTCAGGGTGGCTACGACGTAATTGCAATAATCGATTTGAATCTTTGGCTAAAAAACAATGCTTACTAGTGCCCGTTGTTAAGAGATTACCCGTTTTTTGATGGCTAATTTGATATGAAAAATCAAGCCTAGTCCCAGTGTATTGCTCAATTTTGACAGAAATTTTAACCGCATCTTCGTAACGAATCATTTCCTTATACTCGCAACTTACCGCTAAAACGGGAATAATAATTCCGGCTTCTTCAATTTTATAATAAGGTAAATCCAAAAACGCTAGCCAATCAACGCGTGCTTCCTCAAACCAACGAATGTAATTGGAATGGTGGATAATCCCCATTTGGTCCGTTTCATAATAATGCGGTTGGCGTAAATAACCAGAATAAGTCATCATTTCACTCCTTTATTTTAAATAATTTTCAAAAAAATCGGTAACCAGTGTCATCGTATCGCCTTTTACTAAGTGTTTTTCTTCAGACGAAACAAAATGAATATTGGGTGGCGCAGTGGTACTCGTGACAAATTGTTTGACATCTTCGTAAGGTATCTTCTCGTCTTGTGTCCCGTGCCAAAAAAGTAATGGCCGATTGTGTAATTTTTCTGGTTGAGAAGATAAATCATACGCATCAATCCAACTGACTAACGTTTCGTAGTCTTCTGGTAAGAAAAATCCAGCAGCGCGCGCGTGAAATTGAATCCGTTCGCGGTATTGAATCAGTGCAGGTGAGCCCATAATGCAAGCAGCCGCTGTTATTTCAGGGTGTTTCGTCAGCAGGGCACAAGTTGTCATGCCACCCATTGAAACCCCACCTACGCCAATTTTACCATTCGTTACCCCTAAATTTTCAAAAAAATCAACAATAAAGGCAAACTCAAATAAATTACTTTGAATACTATTCCAAAAAGTTAGCGAAGGAATCGGCGAAAGCTCTGTTTTACGCTCACCGTGATTGGCAGCATCGGGCAAAATCACGCGAAATCCTTTATGCGCCAATTTTCGACCTTGCGTTAAGACGAGTTCCTTGGCTGTTTGCCATCCGTGATAATAAATCACTAAGGGCATTGGTTCATAAATTTTGGTATCATCAACGACTTCTAAAACGGGAATATTGCCGATTTTTCTTTTTCGTATCGCTAGTTTCATCTCGTCATCTCCTTAGGAATAGTATAACGAAAAAGGCGATTTTCTGTCACTTTTTTGGCTCTTTTATTGCAGCTGTACTTGCACCACCCCTAATTCAATCGCTTTTACGACGGAAGTAAGGGCGGAAGTCGTGCCTAATTTCTCATTAATTGTGTAAAGGTGATTGCGGACGGTTCGTTCACTAATCTTTAAATCTTGTGCAATGGCAATTTGTTTTTCACCTTGTGCCAAACGTTGCAATATTTCTTTTTCTCGCGGGCTAAGTGATGGCAGTGTTATATTTTCTTTTTTTAGCGGAAAAAATTTTTCATTATGGAAATGAATCTTTTCAAGTTGAGTAACTAACGTGTCAATGGCGCAACTTTTATCAAAAAAGCCATAAGCGCCAATTTCTTGTGTTTGGTGATGGTATTCAATTAAATCAAATCCTGAAAGAAAGACGAGTTTCGTGGGGAATAGTTGTAAAATTTCTTTGCCAAGATCAATCCCATTCGTAGTCCCCATATGGATATCCATTAAGATGATATCGGGTTGATAACAAGAAACCGTTTCGATTGCTAAAGATGGATCGATTAAGTGTTTGAACGCTCGGATACTCGGATAGGTGGTTAAAGTGAGTTCTAGACTCTTACCAATTAAATAATGATCATCAATTAGCAAAATCTTCATCGTTTTCTTCCTTTCGATCCATTAATGGAATCGTAATCTTAATATTTACTCCCGAAAATAAATCGGTTGGAGGGAGTAAGGTAAAAGTACCGTTTAGCCATTTAATATCGTTTTTGATTGATAGTAGTCCAATATGTGTTTGGTTTTGAAGTAAAATTTGTTCAAAGTTTTCGATAGCAGGAATTCCTAAACCGTTGTCTTGAATAAAAAGCGTTAAAATAGCATCATGAATGGTAAGTTTAGTAAGTGCCTGTGTTGCTTGGGCATGTTTTCCGATATTTTCGTTTAATTCTTTAATGATGCGATAAACCGGAGCAACGAGTCTAGAAGGAACGTCGTGGCGACTGTCCCAAGTAAAAGTAAAATTTGTTTCAGGGTATCGCCGGCTAAAATCTTGCATTAAAATAGTAATATTATCTGTTAAAGGAATATGGTACAACGTTGATGGGGCGATATGAAAAATTTCTTGACGGATTGAAGCAATCAATTGGCTAAACGAATCCTCTACTAAATTTTTAATTGCAGCATCACCTTTAAGCCGTGTTGTCAGTGTTTTTAACGCGATAATTGTTTGTAAAACATCGTCGTGTAAATAATCTGCTTGTTTCTTTTTCTGGGTTTCGAGGCTATTAAATAGTTTTGCTTGTAATTGTACATTTGTATCTAATGGTATTTCAAAGGTTGGCTTTTGCGCCAGATGAAGGAAGCGAACCATTTGGATAAATTTAAGATACTTTTCAATCAAAGAACGTATCATTGAGTGTGAAATTGTCTGGTCCGTTTGTTCAAAAAATAACCAAATGTTTTCACTTTGTATTTCAAGATGAAACCATTCATAAGCTAAACCATCATGAAAGAATGCACCTTGTTTTGCGAGCAAATCAGGTATTTTACTTAATGCAATATTTTTCAAGCTCGTCCCTTTTTGACTGAGAGAGAGGTAATCATTGCCACTTTTTAGCAGTACTAAAAAACGAGGGCTTTTGCTTTGTTCTTCTATTGAAAAAGTAAGCAGTTTTGCGACTTCTTGTAAAAATTGATTATAGGTCAATTGATTCAATAATTCTTTTTTTTCAAAGAGAAATTCTTTTTGAGCTTGTTGTTGCTTCTTTTTTTGCTGTTGCTCCCATTTTTGAATGAAAAAAAGACTCGAAGCGGTGCCAACTAAGATTTGAAAAAAGTGCAATAAAAAAGAATTTTGGAAAAACCGCATGCCCAGAGCAACGCTAAAGCTAATAAACAAAATGATAGCGGCTTCAATCCAACGAGTCGAAAAATTTAAGTAATATTCTTTGATTAATAAATAAGCTAGACTGCTTGTGAAAAAAACAATGAGTAATTCAATCAAAATCAAGCTTTGTCCACCAATGATTGAAAAAAATGAAAAAGTATTGCTTGATAAGAGAAACGAACAAAATAACAAACCAATGACTGAAAAATTTAATAGTCGTCGAGATTTTGAAGGAAATAACCAATTTTTTTCTTTTAAATAGAAAATAGCAAAAACAAAGGTACAGAGATATAGCGCTAAAAGGCTAAAATTAGGGTGAAAAGATAGAGCAAAAGCAACGAAAGTAAGGCATGTGATCAGAATAAGCAAAAGTTTGATTCGCTTTGGCCGATTATCTGCTAAAAAAGATTGGAGAAAAGAAAAAAGTAAGAGCGGGATAAAGGCAAAGCACAGAAAACGAAGGGTTAAAAAAACAGGGTTATTTATTTGATCAAGAAAAATGCTAAAAACAAGTGAAAGTATCAAATATAAGTAAGTAATGTTGGTCTCATTAATTGGTTGTCTAAAAAAAATAAAACTACCAAGAAATAATAAGAAAAAGCAAATCAAAAGTTGGAGTTGCTTTTCTTGTGATTCAAAAAAGAAGGACCCGTCTGAAAGCAACCATCCGCTCATTAAAGTCCAGGATGTAAATAAAAAAGCCTTGGGAATAAATGTATTCATCACGTTTTTTCCTTTACTATCTTAATAGGTTTATCATAGCAAGCAAACCAAGGGAAAGTCTAGTAAGAGTTGTTTTTTTCCGCTTTTACTCATGTATTCTTTTGTTTTTTTGACTTACAATAAAAATAAGAAGAAAAGACTGGAGGGAAAAGAAAGATGAACCGTCAAGAAAATCTGCTGGATTACTTAAAAGGGAAATGGACGATGCAATATCTGTATACCAATGCCTATTTAAAAAAAGAAAAGAAGCGTTATCCAATTGGTCTGGCATTATTAAATGGTTTTATTGCCATTTTAGCCGTAAAATTGCCAGTTTTTATTGTGGCAGAAGAATTTGATCTTCCGATGGGAACGTTTGGTGGAATGCGTTTGAGTGGAAGTGAAAATGTTTGGATTTATTGGGGGATGCTAGGGATATCACTAGGCATTCATATTCTTTTGTATATTTATCAAAACAAAGAACAGCTATTTTTTAAAGGTTGGATTAATTTTCCAACAATCATTGGACTGTTATGGTTGTTTTTCTTTCAGGAAAAATTGCGTTATTGGGCTGCCGGGTTCGCGCTGGTCACAGGGGTATTATATTACACTTTTTACTTTGAGATGCAAAAGAAGCAATAGAAAAAACTTGACTTTCCTGTGATTCTCTTGTAATTTAAACATACTATAAGAAAAGTCAGTGAAAGATCGAGTAGGTAATTTTTTGACTTATTAGAGAGAATGACCGTGGCTGAGAGTCATTTAAGGAAAAACTACCAAAAGACAATCTGGAGATGAGAGGAAGCAAAGCCTCTACGTGTACGAGCGTTAATCGTTTTGAGGAAAGTTTTTTTTATGATTGAATCGATAAACTTTCAAATTTAGGTGGTACCACGTGAATGTTCGCGTCCTTGTGTAAACAAGGGCGTTTTTTGTTTTTTATTTTGAAGGAGGATTTGTGATGAATTATCAAGGCCCAAAAGGCACCCACGATATTTTGCCAGGAGAAGTCGAAAAATGGCAATTTTTAGAAGAAACCGCACGTTTAATTTTTAATGACTACCAATACCAAGAAATTCGGACACCGATGTTTGAACACATTGAAGTAATCACGCGTAGTGTCGGGGATACAACAGATATTGTAACGAAAGAAATGTATGATTTTTATGACAAGGGCGAGCGTCACATTACGTTAAGACCCGAAGGCACGGCACCGGTTGTTCGTTCTTTTGTGGAACATAAGTTGTTTGGACCAGAATATGCCAAACCTTACAAAGTCTTTTATACAGGACCGATGTTTCGTTACGAACGTCCTCAAAAAGGTCGTCTAAGACAATTCCATCAAATTGGGGTCGAGGCTTTTGGCTCGGAAAACCCAGCAACCGATGTTGAAACGATGTTGATGGCCCTTGATTTCTTTAAACAGCTTGGTTTAAGTGAATTGCGTTTAGTTATCAATACACTGGGAGACCAAGAAACACGTCAAAATTATCGTCAAGCGTTAATTGATTATCTAATGCCACATAAAGAGACTTTAAGTGAAGATTCACAGCGTCGTCTACTCGAAAACCCTTTGCGCGTCTTAGACAGCAAAGACAAGCGTGACCAACAAATCGTTGCCAACGCGCCTTCAATTTTAGAGCATTTAAGTGCCGCTTCGAAAAAACATTTTGATGAAGTCGTTGCGATGCTTGATGCGCTCGAGGTTACTTATGAAATTGATAAGAACATGGTACGTGGCTTGGATTACTATACGCACACGATTTTTGAAATTATGAGTGATGCAAAAGGAATGGGAGCACAAAATACCATTTGTGCTGGTGGGCGTTACAACCAATTAGTGGCAGACTTAGGCGGACCAGAAACACCTGGTTTTGGCTTTGCACTAGGTATGGAACGTGTCTTACTGGTCTTAGAAGCAGAAGGTGTTACTTTACCAACCCAACATGCGCTTGATGCCTATGTTGTAAATTTAGGTGAGGCGACAAACATTGAAGCATTGAAAGTCGTTCAAAGCATTCGTCAAGCTGGTTTTTCAGCGGATCGCGATGTTTTAAATCGTAAAGCTAAAGCGCAATTTAAAACGGCCGATAAATTAGGAGCCAAACTCGTTTTAACGATTGGCGAAAGTGAATTAGAGTCAGGTGTTATCAATGTAAAAGCAATGGCAAATAGAAAAGAAATTCAAGTCCCATTAACGGACATTTATCAAGACTTTCTAGCAATATACGATGAATTAATGAAAGAAGAGGAAATCTAAATGGCAAAAAGAACAGTGTATAACGGTCGAGTGACCAAAGAGTATTTAGGGCAAAAAGTAACTTTAAAAGGTTGGGTCCAAAAACGCCGAGATTTAGGGGGCGTCATCTTTATTGATTTACGTGACCGCGAAGGTTTAGTGCAAGTTGTCTTTAACCCAGAGTTATCAAAAGAAGCTTGGGAAGTGGCGGATACTTGTCGTAGTGAGTATGTAATTGAAGTTTATGGTGAAGTCATTGAGCGTGCACCAGAGGCCATCAATCCGAAAATGAAAACCGGTGAAGTCGAAGTGATGGTTGAGGAAATAACCATTTTAAGTAAAGCGAAAACACCTGCATTTCCAATTGAAGATGAAGCAAACGTTGGCGATGAGGCAAGAATGAAACACCGTTATTTAGATTTACGTCGCCCGAAAATGACGCAAAACTTAATGATGCGTACCAGAGTAACTCAAGCTATCCGTCAATATTTAGATGGGGAAGAATTTTTAGATATCGAGACACCTTATTTGGCGAAATCTACGCCAGAAGGTGCGCGTGACTACTTAGTACCATCACGTGTTCATCAAGGTGAATTTTACGCATTGCCACAATCACCACAAATTTTCAAACAATTATTAATGAACGCTGGCTTTGACCGTTACTACCAAATCGTTCGTTGTTTCCGTGATGAAGATTTACGTGGCGACCGTCAACCAGAATTTACCCAAGTCGATATTGAAACAAGCTTCTTAACGGCAGAAGAAATTCAAACACTGACTGAAGAAATGTTAGTCAAAGTAATGAAAGACGTGAAAGGTTTAGAAATCAAAGCACCATTCCCACGCTTATCTTGGCAAGAAGCAATGGATCGCTTTGGTAGTGACAAACCAGATACGCGTTTTGAAATGGAATTAATCGATTTATCAGAAACCGTCAAAGACATTGATTTTAAAGTCTTCCAAATGGCTTTATCAAATGGTGGGGTTGTAAAAGCTTTAAACGCGAAAGGCGCAGCAGAAAAGTATTCACGTAAAGACATGGATAATTTGGGAACTTTCGTTAGTCAATATGGCGCAAAAGGCTTAGCTTGGTTGAAAGTTGAAGAAGATGGTCTAAAAGGCCCAATTGCGAAATTCTTAGTTGAAGCAACACCGGCAATTATGGCTGCAACCAATGCCGAAGTAGGCGACTTGCTGATGTTTGGAGCGGATAGTTTTGAAGTTGTTTCAGCAGCACTTGGCGCATTACGTTCTCGTTTAGGGAAAGAATTAGACTTAATTGATGAATCAAAATTCAATTTTTTATGGGTCGTTGATTGGCCACAATTTGAATACGATGCAGAAGCGGGGCGTTTTGTTAGTGCACACCACCCATTCACTTTACCAAAAGAAACCGATATTCCATTACTAGCAACCGATCCAAGCAGAGTTTATGCACAAGCGTATGATATTGTCTTAAATGGCTATGAAGTTGGTGGTGGTTCTTTACGGATTCATCATCGTGAATTGCAAGAACAAATCTTTGAAACGCTAGGGTTTTCTCATCGTGAAATGAATGAACAATTTGGATTCTTGCTTGAAGCGCTTGACTTTGGCTTCCCTCCACATGGCGGTATTGCCCTTGGCTTAGATCGTTTAGTCATGTTATTAGCTGGTGAAGACAATATTCGTGAAGTGATTGCCTTTCCAAAAAATGGCCGTGCAGTAGATCCAATGTCACAAGCACCAAGCCCAGTATCACCACTACAACTTTTTGAACTTGGAATTGATGTAACGGTTGAAGTAGAATAATAAAAAAATAAACAATTAGTTAAAAGTTCCGGCTTAATCGGCGACTTTTACTAATTGTTTATTTATTTTTAATAAAAAGTGCGTATAATGAAGAAAGATTGTTAAAATGTAAATAAAGTGAGGCTTCCCAATGGAAAGGCTAATGAGACATCTCCCGTATTCAAATTTTGCAACAAAATTTTCAACTTCGGTCGTGTATGCGATTATGGCATCGGCTGCCGTGAACCTTTTTTATGAACCAGGAAAAATCTATTCAAGTGGGGTAACAGGGATTGCCCAAATTATTCGAACACTTGGTATCGAGCTTTTTGGCCAATCGATCCCAGTTTCTGCAGCCCTTCTTATTTTAAATATTCCCTTATTTTTATTAGGTTGGTATAAAATTAGCCCGAAATTTACTTTTTTTACGGGGATTACAGTTATTTTAACTTCGCTCTTTATGCAAATTATGCCCACTCAAGTCTTATCCACTGATCCAACCATTAATGCCATTTTTGGTGGTGCGATTATGGGGGCAGCCAATGGTTATGTTTTAAAAAATAATTTATCTTCTGGTGGCCTAGATTTCATCACAATCGCGATTCGAAAGAGAACGGGAAAGACGATCGGTTCGCTTTCAATCTTTTTCAATTCCATTATTATGGCTGCAGCTGGCTTACTTTTTGGTTGGCAATATGCCTTATATAGCGCACTTGCTATTTTTGTGAGCGGGAAAGTAACCGATGCGGTGTTTACCAAACAAAAGAAAATGCAAGTTACTATTATTACTTCGCATCCAGAGGAAGTCGTTCATGGCATTCATGCCAGGTTGCGTCGTGGGATTACGATTATTAATGATGCAGAAGGCGCGTTTCGTTACGATCATCAAAAAGTTTTATTAACAGTCGTTACACGTTATGAATTGCCATTTTTAAAACAAGTTATGAAAGAAACCGATCCAAAGGCCTTCGTCAGTATTGCCGATAACGTACAAATTTTAGGCCGTTTTTATGAAGAGGACTTGTAAGATGAGAAATTTAAATGATAAATGAGGAAAAAAAGATGGAAAAAAAGAAGCAAAATAAGAGTCGCTATATTTCAGGTTTAAATGGTTTGCGAAGCATTGCGGTAATTGGAGTGATTTTTTATCACCTATTTCCCAATCAAATACGTGGTGGTTATCTAGGGGTTGCGGTTTTTTATGTGATTTCAGGGTATTTAATTACAGATCATTTGCGCCAAGAATGGCAAAGTACAAACAAAATTAATTTTAAAGAGTTTTACTTGCGTCGGTTAAAGCGATTGTATCCAGCCTTGCTTGCGGTATTAGTTGTTTCATCTGCTTATATTACTCTTTTTCAACGAAATCTGCTAACCAATTTACGTGGCATTGTATTTAGTAGCCTAACTTATACGAATAACTGGTGGCAAATTCGTCATGGCCTTTCTTATTTTGATCGGTTTAACAATGAATCGCCGTTTACTCATCTTTGGTCTTTAGGTGTTGAAGGTCAAAATTATCTACTTTGGCCAATCGTTTTTTTCTTACTAATGATGTTTGTTAAAAAGAAAAAGCACATCATTCAATTTTTATTTGCGGCAACCTTGATTTCCGCACTATTCATGGGCTTTTTATATACTCCTGGCAGTGACCCAAGCCGCGTTTATTACGGAACGGATACCCGACTGTTTTCTTTATGGCTAGGGAATTTGCTCGCTTTTATTTGGCCGAGTACACATTTGCGAAAAGATATCCCACTAAAAGCTAAACATCTCCTTAATTTATTTGGTGGCGTCGCACTTTTACTATTAGGGGTAGCTTTTCTTTACCTTGATGCCCGCTATCGTTTTGTTTACTATGGTGGCATGTATTTAATCAGTTTCGTAATCGTCGTTTTAGTTGCGGTGATTGCCCATCCAGGGGCGAGCTGGGATAAATGGTTAACGAATCCCGTCTTTACTTATTTAGGTCAAAGAAGTTATAGTTTGTATTTATGGCAATTTCCAGTAATGATTTTTTATGAAGCAAAAGTCAAAAATATTAACAAGAACTTGTGGCTACATACGTTAATTGAACTAATCTTAATTTTTGGCATTAGCGAATTATCTTATCGTTTGGCCGAACAAAAAGGGAAAAAAATCAATTGGCACGCTCTAAAAATGGCTGGAAAATCTTGGTTTACGAAACCAACCCTCACCCTTGCGACTTTAAAAAAAGCGGCTTCTTTATTTGTTATTATTTCGGCTTTGGTGGGCATTGTTTTTTCTAAAACAGAAAGTACAACGGCAGAACAACAAGCTTTCCAAGAACGGTTAGCAGAAAGCCAAAAACTAGCCGAGCAGTCAAAAAATCAAGGGAATACAAATGATGCTGAAAAAGATACAACGAAAGAAGAAAGCAAGAAGCCAGAATCGGTTACGCCAGTTCAATTAACCGAAAAACAAATATTAGCCGGTCAAACCCTTTCGATTACCGCAATTGGTGATTCGGTCATGCTTGGTGCGACCGCACACTTACAAGAAGTTTTTCCTAAAATGATTATTGATGCAAAAGTAGGCAGACAAATTTATGATGGTGCCGAAGTTGCGAAAGAATTAATCAAAGAGAATTTAATCGGTGAGACGGTCCTCATCGGGCTTGGGACGAATGGTGCCGGTTCTGAATCTGATTTTGATCAATTAATGGCAGAACTAGGTGATCGTCCAGTCTATTTAATGAATGTTCATGTTCCAAACAAGCGTTGGGAAGGCGACATCAATCAGTTATTAGAAAAAATAGCAAACAAATATAAAAATGTAACCTTAATCAATTGGTATGAAGTTAGCCAAGGACAAACAGCTTGGTTTGAAGAAGATCAAGTGCATCCTAATGAAACAGGTTTAATTGATTATACGAATTTAATTGCTCAAACAATTTTAGCAAAACCATAAAAATTCTAGGGGGATTTTCTCCTAGAATTTTTTGTGTGTGCCAGGCATGGCATTCATCTAGCTGGTGCAAGTCCAGTCGCGGGTAGTTACCGCCAAGCGTAGCGAACCACAAGCCGAAATCAGTGATG
>NZ_JAFBFD010000027.1 GCF_016909125.1 Enterococcus lemanii
AATTTTCTGGAAAAAGGTCATCCTCTGCGCGAGCACTCTTCGTTTTTAACATTTTTTTGAAAAGTAAATTATCTGAATATTCTTATTTTATTTACACACCATTAGTGACTCGTAGTAAGAAAAAGTACTTCTGGCGCCTCTTTTTGGGTGGGGTATTCATGTATGGCATCAATATTAGTCACAATTTATGGAGTGGTCGTGATTTGACGCATCCGATTACCGGAGAATTTGATTTTTTCCTCTTATTACAAGGGCAAAATATTTTAACGACTTTGGCTTTATTATTGCTCCTAATTTGGGGGATTGATACGATCCGTAAAGGGCAGATCAGTAAGTTTCAACGTGTAGGTATCATTTTCGGTTTGATCGTGTTATTGCCATTTTTAGTGATTAGTGAAGGCGGCCTCTATGAACTACCCATCGCCTTGATTTTCTATTTTTTTAGAGGCAATTTTAAACGGATTGCGCTGGCGGTGTCTTTGGTTTGTGGTTTACTTTTAGCGCATACGTTATTTAACTATTTCACGATTTCAGATATAGGCAGTCTCTACCAAGTTTTAACTTTTAGTAATGAGTACATGATGATTAGTGTTTTACCATTTATTTATTACTACAATGGTGAGCGCGGTGGTACGGGGGCTCGTTGGCAAAAAGAACTGTTTTATTATTTTTATCCGATTCACTTAGTGGTGATTTATTTGCTACAAGATTTTTTAATTGGATCTTTTTAGTAGAAAGAGAAGAGGGTAGGCGTTGCTTTTTGATTATTTGGAGCGAACGCCTGTCATCGTCTCTTTTTTGTTCATGGTATAATCAAAGCATTCAACTGAACGAAAAGAAGGGGGGATAGCCAGTGTTAGAAGAAGAAAAAAACGCCATCGTTCCTCAAAAAGACTGGCAAAATTGGCCACTTGAGTTAACGCCTTATTTCGCTCGTTACCCAGAAAATAAGCGACGTCCGGTCAACAAAACACTTTTTCGCGATGACGATTTTGAATTGGTCTATCATGTAAAAGAAAAGAAATTACAGATTCGTTCGCGTGGGGACTTGGTGTATTCCGCCATTCCTTATGATACGGCGCGTCATTATATTCAGCGAGCCGCGGTGCAATACTTGCTCCATCCAAATGAAGTGCGGCAATATATTGAACGGCATGAACCAAACGTGCGTAAGTATTTAGCCTTGAGTCTTTTTCAAGTCAGTCAGCAAGTGTTAGCAGAAAATTCGCTTGAAGTCAGCCAGGCGTATCACGCAATTTTTCAAGACCCGTTACTTGAGATTCAAATCTTAGGCCGCTTGCTGCAACACGATGAGACAGGTCCGTTGTCTGCCAATTTAGCAGGAAAATTTTTATACACTGAAAATGTTAAAACAGGTATCTCCGGGTATGTTTTTTCGTACTTAAATTTTTTATTAAAGCTCACACAATCGTTGCCGATTACTACGAATGGTAAAAAGATTGAATGGTTAGATTATACAGCAGACGGTGTCAAAACAGCGCAATTGCCGCAATTTATTTATGCCGATTCAGATGTCACACAAGCTTTGGCGTTATTGCCACGCGTGCAGCAACCACCGTCTAGTAAACCAAGCTTTCTTGCTCAAACTAGCCAGCCAGCGCCATTGCGTCGTTCGGTATTTGGGCGAGAGCTTTCAGAGGTTCGAAAAAATTACCTTGCTCATAGTGTAAAGCCAGCTAAGTTAGAAAACTATTTTGAAAAAGTTTTACCCAATGAAAATTTCAATGTGATCAATGTCGTTTCTGATTTGCATGTGACAAACGGAGAAATTCCTTTTATCAATCATAGGTTTAATCTTATCGCAGGTGATTTGACAGACGCACCAATGCAAAATGCTACCCTTACCGGTCTTTATGTCTTAGGCAATCATGAGTTAATCGCTGCTTTACCAACAGAAACAGCGACAAAAGAAGAAAGAGAAAAGTGGGCACCTTTTCAAAAGTATCAGTGGTTTCAGCAATTATTAGCAGAGCCAGAAGAGGCGTGGTATTTACTGCCAATTGGCGACCACCCTTTTTATCAAATGGTACAAGAGACCTTACAACCAAGGTTTCCGCAATTAAGAATTTTGCATAATCAAAGTTTCGTTCACGATGGGGTTCGTTATTTAGGCTTAACCATTCCGGTTGCCTCTGTGCAAAGGAAAAAGGATTGGCAACGTTATTTATTTCAGACGTTAACGCACTTACTAGGAGAAGATAAGCAAACGCCAACCGTTATCATTTCGCATGCGCCTTTATGCAATGAATTAAGCCGTCTATCACCAAGAAGTCCGGCCTATAACCCAATGTATACTTGTGCAGATAAACGAATTGAAAGCCTATTTCAAGCGTATTCGATAATTGGCGTCATCCATGGCCATCACCATATCCCTGCCTCGTTTGGTCGGTACAAGCAAGTGGAGTTTGGGGGCAAAGAATTATTTGTTGTGTGTTCCATTTACTCAGACATGAATACGGGATTTGATTTAACCGAGCTTCTTCCAAAAACAAACTAAAATTAGCTAACGCATCAATGGTTATTTATTTTCGTTGATGCGTTTTTTTAGTTGTGGACAAATTATTTTTAGCTTTACTTTTTATTTCCATGATTTTAAGATAAGACAGTTCTAAACCAACAAATGTAAGCGCTTGTGTTATAATTAGCATATAAGAAATAGACTCGTTTCGATCATTGCTTTCATTTATAACAGCAGTCATTTTGATTGCTTAAAAGAATTGAAAAAATAAAAAAGTGAGGTGAGAACATGGAACAAAGAAGAATTGGCTTTACCGAAACAGTGCTACGTGATGCCCACCAAAGTTTGATGGCAACGCGTATGCCACTTGCCGATATGTTACCGATTTTGCCAGTGTTGGACACGATTGGCTTTGATTCCATTGAATGTTGGGGTGGAGCGACTTTTGATGCGTGTATTCGTTTTTTAGAAGAAGATCCTTGGGAACGGCTACGACAAATGAAGCAAGCCATGCCAAAGACGCCACTCCAAATGCTTTTACGCGGTCAAAACTTATTAGGGTATCGGCATTATGCGGATGATGTCGTTGAAAAGTTTGTTGAACGCTCGGCTGAAAATGGGATTGATATTTTCCGGATTTTTGATGCCTTAAATGATGTTCGCAATTTAGAGACCTCGTTAAAAGCAGTGAAAAAAACTGGGAAAGACGCCCAATTAGTCATTGCCTATACAATTAGCCCCATCCATACAATGGATTACTACGTAGCTTTGGCGCAAGAGATGGTGGCAATGGGGGCAGATTCTTTGTGCATTAAAGACATGGCGGGTATTTTAACCCCAGCGCGAGGCAGTGAGTTGGTCCAACGGTTGAAAGAAGTCGTAACCTTGCCCATTATTATTCATACGCACGGAACAAGTGGTGTAGCGTCCATGACCTATCAAGCCCTTGTTGCAGCTGGTGCGGATCGAATTGACACGGCCTTATCACCGTTTAGTGAAGGAACGAGTCAACCGCCAACAGAAGCGTTAGCCATCGCTTTTAAAGAAATGGGCTATCAAGTAACGCTAGACTTGGCAGCGCTAGAAGTAGCGGCGAGTTATTTTCGTCAATTAAAAGACCGCTATTTGGCAGAAGGGTTACTAGATCCTAAAATGCTATCGCCCGATCCAAGAGCCTTAATTTACCAAGTGCCTGGTGGGATGTTATCGAATATGTATGGGCAATTAAAAGAGGCCAATGCGCTGGATCGCTATGAAGAAGTGTTAAAAGAAGTCCCTCGTGTCCGCAAAGATTTAGGCTATCCACCATTAGTGACCCCGCTTAGTCAAATGGTCGGGACACAAGCGGCGATGAATGTCATTACGGGTCAATCTTATCAGATGGTTTCAAACGAAATTAAGGCTTATTTAGCTGGTGAGTATGGTCGTTCGCCGGTGCCCATTGCGCCTGCATTTCGCCAGGCAATCATTGGTGATCATCCGGTGCTAACCGATCGCCCAGCCAATCATCTAGCCCCAGAATTCCAGCGCTTAACCGCCGAAATTGGCCCGCTCGCACAAAATGAGGAAGATGTCTTAATTTATGCGTTATTTCCACAAGTGGGGAAACAATTTTTGGAAAAAAGGCAACAAGCTCCTGTTTTAAAACAATCTGAGGCCATCATTGAAGTGACAGGAATTTTCTAATCGCTGAATCAAGGTCGCTAGAATTAGTAGAAAGAAAGGTGGACGCGATGCAATATTCATTAATGGAGGTTTTGACGTTAACGCTGTTTTCAATGACGGTAGTTTTTCTAGTCTTACTAGGTTTAATGGTTTTAATGATGGTGAGTGCCAAGTTTTTTGGTGCAAAAGAACCAGAGCCCTTACCGACACCTGAACGAGTAAAAAACAACGCTTTATTTCAAACAGATCCGTTAGCAAAAGTTGCAGCGATTATTGCTTTAGCACAAGCAAGTGAGGGAGCTAGCGGAAAAACTTTTAAAATAAAACAAATTGAAAAAATGGATTAGGCGAAAGGGGCAAAGAAAATGACGATTAAAAAGTATGCAGTAACAGTTGATGGTCAAACGTATCAAGTGACATTAGAAGAGTTAAGTGACAGCGCAGTCCAAGTGTACGAAAAAGCATCGAATCAGGCAAGTCACACCAGTCAAAGGGCGATGACCTCAAATGAACACCCTGTTGTTGCCCCTATGGCAGGCACGATATTAGAAATAACCGTAAAAGTTGGTGATTCGGTAAAAAAAGGCGAAACGCTTTGCTTGCTAGAAGCGATGAAGATGGAAAATCAAATTGTGGCGCCTGTCGATGGTGTGGTGACGAGTGTGCATGTTACGAAAGGTCAAGGAGTTGAATCGAATCAGTTGCTCATCGTGATTTAGGAGGGAGCGCACATGGGTGAAATTATACAACAAATAATAGAAACGTCTGGTCTTGCCAATTTGACTTTTAATAATGTTTTTATGATTTTACTAGCCTGTTTATTTTTATACTTGGGAATCAAAAAACAATATGAACCTTATTTAATGATTCCAATTGCCTTTGGGATTTTACTAGTGAATTTACCACTAGCGGGCATGATGGCCAATCAAACCAGTGAAAATCCAGGCGGTTTACTGTATTATTTATATCAGGGAACGACACTAGGTATTTATCCGCCGCTAATCTTTTTATGTTTAGGTGCTTCAACCGACTTTGGTCCGCTACTAGCAAATCCCAAGACCATTTTACTTGGCGGCGCAGCGCAACTAGGTATTTTTGTCGCGTTTTTTTTAGCGATTGTATTGGGGATGACCCCACAAGAAGCGGCTTCAATTGGGATTATTGGTGGCGCAGATGGTCCAACGGCGATTTTTTTAACCACTCGTTTAGCCCCAGAGTTACTGCCGCCAATCGCTTTAGCTGCTTATTCGTATATGGCGCTCGTTCCGATTATTCAACCACCAATTATTCGCCTATTAACAACAAAAGAAGAACGTCAAGTCGAAATGGCTCAAATTCGTAAAGTTAGCCAGAAAGAAAAAATCGTATTTCCGATTATCGTGACGATTTTTGTCAGTTTGCTCGTTCCTAGTGCCACGACTTTAATTAGTATGTTAATGCTAGGAAATTTGATTCGAGAAAGTAAATTAGTCCCTAAATTAGCCGAGACTTTGCAAAATTCGATGATGTATATGATTACAATCCTACTTGGCCTAACTGTCGGGGCAAAAGCAGATGGCGATTTGTTCTTATCAGCGACAACTTTAAAAATTATTTTCTTAGGATTGGTTGCTTTTTCAGTTGGAACAGCCGGTGGGGTCTTATTAGGGAAAGTGATGCATCGTTTAAGTGGTGGAAAAATTAATCCAATGATTGGTGCAGCGGGTGTTTCCGCGGTGCCCATGGCTGCTCGGGTCGTTCAAATTGAAGGACAAAAAGAAAACCCAAATAATTATCTACTGATGCATGCAATGGGGCCAAACGTGGCAGGCGTGATTGGTTCAGCGATTGCGGCGGGGATTTTACTCGCGTTCTTCTCTTAAAGAAATGAAAAATAGAAAAGAGGTTAAATAGTGGAATATCTTACGTTAAATACAGGCATCAAAATCCCGATAATCGGGAGTGGCACCAATACTTTTGGGAAAGAAAATCGTGATTATATGGGCGAAATTAATCACGATACGAAAGAACTATTAGTCGCGATTGCTTTAGGTTATCGTCATTTTGATACGGCGATTGCTTATCGCAATGAAGCAGTGGTTGGCCAAGCTATTAAACAAAGCGGAATTGCCCGGGAAGAATTTTTTATCACTTCTAAAATTCCAGGAAAAGCTGAATACACGAATAGTGCGCATGCAGTAGAGCAAGCCGTCC
Source organism: Enterococcus lemanii (assembly GCF_016909125.1). GTDB lineage: Bacteria > Bacillota > Bacilli > Lactobacillales > Enterococcaceae > Enterococcus_I > Enterococcus_I lemanii. The sequence goes on from NZ_JAFBFD010000027.1 coordinate 6,338, forward strand.
AAGAAAGTTTGTGGGCGCTTGGAACGAAAGATTCGATCGATTTATATTTAATTCATCATCCGTGGGAAAACTTAGAAGAAATGTTAGCAGTCTGGCGCGTCTTAGAATCTTTTGTCGATAATGGGGTATTAAAAGCAATCGGCGTGTCAAACTTTACCGAAAAAGAATTAGGATTTTTAGTGGAACATGCGCGAATTCAACCAGCCGTCAATCAAATTGAATCACATCCAGGCAAATGGAACCAAGCATTAATCGATTATACGAAACAACAAGGAATTGTACCGGAAGCTTGGGGGCCTTTAACGCGAGTTAGTGAAGAAGCGAAGAGTATTTTAACAACCATTGGTGAAAAATATGGCAAAACTTGGGCGCAAGTGATCTTACGTTATCAAATTGAACAAGGCGTAATCGTCATTCCTAAATCCCATCAGCCTGAGCGTCAAGCGCAAAACTTAGAAATTTTTGATTTTGCTCTAACGAAAGAAGAACGAGCAAAAATCGGACAATTATAAACAATAAAGCCATTGACATTCGTTTTTCACTCAAGCTATAATAGTTGTTACAACGAAGAAGAGAAGAGTAGTTTAGTCAATCAGCCAAAGAGACCCTGATTAGGTGAAAGCAGGGACTGAAAAGCTAAATGAAGATGAACTCAGAGTTTTTAGATCGTTCACGCGGTCTAAACGGGCGTAACCGTTATCTTACTAGGTTTATTTTTAATGAACCGATGGAGGCATTGTTTGTAAAGACAATGCGAATTTGGGTGGTATCACGGAGATTTCGTCCCTTTAATGGCAGTATTGTGCGGTCATTAAAGGGGCGTTTTTGTCTTATTTTAAAAGGAGGGAAAAAATTGGATAAAGAGCAATTCATTCAACAATATGCCGTTGAGCGTCAAGGGACCAATGCCGTTAAATGGGACGCTTTAAAAGAACGGTTTGGTGCCGATGATTTATTACCGATTTGGGTAGCAGATATGGAATTTTCAACACCTGAAACGGTTAAACAAGCTTTAATTCAGCGAATCGAACATGGGGCATTTGGTTATACGCAGGTTGCGCAAGGATATTTTGAAGCTTACCAAGGTTGGCAAGACCGTCATGAACAGACGAAATTTGAAAAAGATTGGTTATATTTTTCAACGGGTGTTGTTCAATCTTTTTATGATTTAATTGCGTGTTTTAGTGAAGAAGGCGAGGGTGTCTTAATCCAGCCACCTGTTTACTACCCGTTTTTTCATGCGATTCAAGATCAAAAACGAGCACTTATTTCATCAGAGTTAATTTTAGTAGAGAATCGCTATGTGCCAAATTTTGTCGATTTTGAAGAAAAAATCAAAACCCATCGCCCGAAAATCTTCCTCTTATGTTCGCCACACAATCCACTCAGTCGTGTTTGGCATAAAGAAGAAATTGCCCAATTATTAGAGATTTGCCATCGTTATCAAGTGCTAGTCATTTCAGATGAGATTCATTCAGATTTAATTTTACCAGGGCATGCCTTTGTTTCAACGGTAACCGTCGCTAAAGAACTCGGTTACTTAGATGAAGTTTTCGTGTTAAACGCGCCTTCAAAAACTTTTAATTTAGCCAGTTTATTAAACTCGCATGTCTGGATTCCAGGCGAAGAAAAGCGCAATCTTTATGAGAACTGGGTCAAACGTTACAAACAAACAGAAAATAGTTTACTTGGTCAACTCGCTGCAAAAACAGCTTATGAGACAGGTGATGAATGGTTAGAAGGTTTACTGGCTGTGGTGGCTAGTAATTATGCATACGTAAAGGAAACCTTTGCCAAAGAATTACCCAAAATAATTGTCACCCCACTTGAAGGCACGTATTTAGCTTGGATTGATTTACGAGCGTACGTTTCAGAACAAGAGGTGAAAAAAGTGGTACAAGACACGGCCAAATTAGCCGTTGATTTTGGTGAGTGGTTCTCACCAAATGCCCAAGGGTTTATCCGGTTAAACTTAGCGACGATTCCACAAAATGTCGAACAAGCCGTTCAGCAACTCGTGGCAGCCATTAAAAAATAAACAAACAAAAAGGAGAACAACATGACAAATAAAAAGTTAGCAACCTACTTAGCCCAACTTGGCAATCGCCGGGATTTTCAAACCGGAGCGGTCAGTGCCCCAATCTATTTATCGACCACTTTTGCACACCCTAAATTAGGAGAGAGCACCGGTTATGACTATACGCGGACGAATAATCCGACGCGAGAGATTTTAGAAGAAGGGCTTGCTTTGTTAGAAAATGGCGCACGAGCCGTGGCGACTAGTTCAGGTATGAGCGCGATACAACTCGCTTTTAACTTATTTCCTGCTGGTAGCCAATATTTAGTTTCACGTGATTTATATGGTGGTAGTTTCCGCTATTTTGCAGAATTAGAGGCTCAAAAAGTGGCGCAATTTCATTATTTTACCGATTTAGCTAGCCTTAAAACACAACTCAATGACCAGATCGCTGCGGTTTTTATTGAAACACCAACGAATCCTTTAATGAATGAAATAGCAATCCGTGAAGCAGCAGAACTTGCGCATTCATTTGGTGCTATTGTGATTGTTGACAACACTTTTCTAACGCCATTAAGGCAAAAGCCACTAGACGAAGGAGCGGATATTGTTGTTCATTCTGGGACAAAATATTTAAGTGGGCATAATGATCTTTTAGCTGGAGTAGTTGTTGCAAAAGACGCACAAGTGGGTGAAAGATTGGCTTGGTTAGCCAATACGACCGGCCCGACGCTAGCGGCTTTTGATAGTTGGTTATTTATTCGAAGTTTAAAAACGTTTGAGTTGCGTTTTAATCAACAAGAAAAAAATGCTTTGAAAGTCGTCGCAGCATTAAAAAATGCAACTGGGGTGAAGGAAGTTTTATACCCAGAAAAAGGGGCCATGATTAGTATTCGAGTAACTGATGCAAGTAAAATTAGTGATTTTTTAAGTAAACTAACCGTATTTAGTTTTGCGGAAAGTCTAGGTGGCGTTGAAAGCTTAATTACTTATCCAACGACCCAAACCCATGCGGATATTCCTGAAAGCTTACGCGAATCATATGGTTTAACCCCTGATTTGTTACGTTTATCGATTGGCCTAGAAGATGCGGACGACTTAATTTTAGATTTAGAAACAGCCTGTAGTGTTTTTAATTAACATGAAAAACCACGTTCTATTTTAAGAGCGTGGTTTTTGCATTTATATTTTTTTAAAATTAGCGAGGTAGCCAATTTATTTTGTTTGGCGAATGATTAGGCCAATAAAAGCACTTAGGCTAATGAAGACGCCGATTGTTATCAAGAAAACCGTTCCTTGCTTTGAGCCAGTTTGGGGCAGCTTTTTTTGTTTGTTATTTGTTTTGTCTTTTACCGAAGCCCCTTTTGTAGATGATTCATTGCTAGAACTGCTCGAGCTTGTTGTATCAGACTGATTGCTAGAACTGCTAGACTCAGTAGTATCGGACTCATCGCTAGAGTTGCTGGATTCCGTAGTAACGGATTCATCGTCGGCTTGCTTTGAGTCGGTTGTTGTAGAAGTATCAGTTGAGTCACTAGACGAGTCAGAATCTGAAGAGTCATTTGGTTCAGTTGGATTTTCAGGTAATTCAACGAGGCTCGCACCACTGATCTTTTGATTATCATCAACAACAATCTTATATTCAATTTGTGTACCAGCAAATGTTTCAATTGTTAAAAAGTAAGTCCCCTCAATTAATAAATGAGTCATTTTTTCTGGTAAAGTTAGCGATTGTTCTTCGTAGTTAGGATAAAATTCATCGCGGAAAGTTAGATATTTCCACCAGCTATTTGTTGAGACGACTTCACCAATATCGTTTACCAATTTGGCACGTCGAATAAGTTGGCCATTTGATTGAATCGGAATAACAAAGCTCTCTCCAACGATACCTGTTGCCGGTAGAAATTCAAAATTTGCTGCTAAGTATAATTCTTGTATCCAAGAGGCGCCTTGATTAAATTGCAAAAGCAACTGTCCTTTATAACCAAAATCATTGAACTGTAAATCTTGTAAAAAAGTAGAAGAGAGTACAATTCCCTCTGTAACCACTTGATAATCGACTTCATTTGTTAACGTTTTTGTTATAGAAAGATCAGATGCAGCGGCCTCTTTAAATTGAATTGCTTCTAAAGAATTATTTTGCCATTTAATTGGGATAAAAAGCGAAGTTGTTTCTTTTGTGATAAATGATTTATCGTGGATAGGGCTATAAGAAGAACTAGCTTGCATTGATTGTTGAATTGCTTGTCCTAAGTAAGGGACTTTCCATTGATAAGTGTGACGATCAAAATGTTGACCATTGTCCCATAACATAAGGGAAATACCTGTTTCACGCGCTTTCTCAGACATGTAAGCGACGTATTTTACCAATTCCCCTAATTCATTTACATCATCCCCACGATCATAGCCCAATAAGCCATACTCACCAATTACGACCCCAATTCCTTTTGTTAGAAAAGTTTGATTTAATTTTTGATATAAGTCATCGACACTTGTTCGCGCACTAGCAGAAGAATCATCATATAAAGGTTCATCGAAATTAGTAATGCCCATGTTATTGCTAAAAACCCATTCGCTATAGTAATGAACCGTTGCAAGAATATTTTCATCTTGATAACTAGCGATTTCATTCGCAGTTAGATCAAGTTCGTTTTGATCGGTTTGTGTAATTAAAGTAGGTAAGATTAACATACGGGAAGAGTTATTCCCACCAGAGTTTCTAACAATTTGGTAAAAAGCCTTGTTAATTGCTTGTAATTTTTTATGGGCATCTCCTTCATTAAACAAAGGTTCGTTAATTGATTCAAAAGAAATGAAAGAACTAAAGTCTTTGAAGTGATCTGCTAGTTGTTGCCACAAAGCAAGGTAGCGTTGATATTCTTTTGAATTTAAATTACCATCCCAGTACTGTAGCCATTCCCAAGAATCATGATGTAAGTTAATCATCACATAAAGCCCATTTTCTTCTGCTTTTTTTACAACAGCAGTATAACGATTTAAAAATTCAGAATCAATATTATTTGACTCATCTTGTCGATCAATCACCGAGAAAGGTAAGCGAATACTCGTAAAGCCTTGTTCTTTAATTGAATGAATCAGTTCATCTGTTACTTGAGGATTTCCCCAAGATTCTTCGTAAAGGTTTTGGTTTAGATCAAAACCGTCAAAGGTGTTTCCGAGATTCCAACCAAACCCCATTTTTTTCATATAATCAACGGAAGGGAACTCACTTGCCTGTGCGACGCCGCCATTTGCTAAGAAAATTGTACAACCAACCAATAACGTCAAAATAACCTTAGAAACTTTACTCATAACTTCCTCCTTTAAGCGCTTTCATTTTGTGAACGTATATAATTTACCAAAGATAGAAAGTGATTAAACTAGATAAATTAGTCACGTTTCTGTAAAAATTATAGATTTCTTATGCAGATTAGCATTTTCTTGAAAAATAAAATAAAAGAAATTATTAAAAATTGATTGTAAAAAAGGGCACAACTACCATCATTTTATTGGTGAAAATAAAATGATGGTAGTTGTGCTCTCTTCATGTGATTGTTAACAATCCTCTTAATCTTTCTACAATCTCACTTTACCAAGAAAAATTAAAAAATAAAACAAAAAAGATAACGATGCAAGTAACGCTAAGGTCAATGCTATTTTCTAAACGCCTAGTCGCACGCTTCAATATCAAACCAGGGTCCGTTGAAAAAAAGTTAGAACGATATTGAATTGGCAGTAAATTTCCTAACAAGATACCAATTAAAACAAGATAAAAAGGCCAGTTTGTTGAAAGATGAGGGTACAAAAAAGTCAGTATAATTGCAACCAGATAAATGCTAAACTGCATCGTTTTAATGCGGTAGAATTTTTTAAGGTCCATGTTGTATATGCTCCTCTTGAAAAATTATTTGTTCACTTTTTTAGGCAATAACGACTTCATAATTTTAATTTGATTGTTAATTTGCTCTTTTGTGACTGCTCCGGTAATCGCTAAAACGCCCAAACCTTCAATGACAAACATATAATTTTCAGCGATTTTGTCTAAATCATCATCAACAATGACGCCTTGTTTGACACCGAGCTTCAAAATTTCATAAATGGTTTGTTTGGTCGATTGCAGTTGTGATTGCTGAAAAGCGTGATCCTCTTCAGTTTTGTGCGTGTAGTAGTATTCATAGGTTGCGCGTAACATGCTGTGGCCCACGTGGTTTAACAATCGGTCTTTGTGTTCGGCAAAGTACTTATCTAGTAATTGTTCAAAAGGTTCATTGGCCTGAACCGCTAGTCGAATGCCATCAAATTTACTACTCGTTCGTTGTTTTAAAACCTCAATAAAAATTGAATCCACGGAGTCAAAATATAAGTAGATTCCTCCACGGCTAATTTGACATTCTTCGATAATATCTTTCATAGTGACATCAATGAAGCCTTTTTGGCGAAAAACACGTCGGGCACCATCTAAAATTAATTGCCGTTTTAAAGCTTTTCGTTCCTCATTTGTAAGAATTTCCATAAAAAATCACCTCTTTTTCTAAAAAAAGTAATGACACGCATGTCAATAAAGTGTATAATCACCATAATGACACGCATGTCATTAGAGTGCTTTTGACTTTTGTATTTGTAAGATTCAACCAATTAAGCGCAAACGATGGTTAAATTGTTCGTCTTTCATTATACACTATTTTAGAGAGTAAGCTAAGGCAGTCATAAAATGAATCCAAAAAGGTGGAGAAAAAAATGCAAGAAAGTTTAAAAACGAAAAAATTTGTTTATACCGCAATATTGTTAGCTATTATGTTTATGCTTTATTTAACGCCCCTTGGTTTTTTACAAATTGGCCCTTTTGCCATTACGACGATGCATATTCCCGTAATTGTTGGGTCAATCATTTTAGGCTATAAGCGCGGAGCCTTTTTAGGCCTTGTTTTTGGTTTATTAAGTGTCTATCGTTCAACGGTCTTAATTACCCCAACGAGTTTTGTTTTTTCACCATTTATTCCCGCACCAGGGAGTGAACATGGCAGCTTGTGGGCTTTGGTTGTGGCGATTTTACCTCGTATTCTAGTTGGGATTACGCCGGCATTAGTCATTGCTTTTTTCCCTAAAACCAATTTAAAACGAACAGTTGGTTATGGCTTAGCTGGTTTAGTTGGGTCTTTAACAAATACCATTTTTGTCTTAGGTTTAATGGGAACGATCTTTGGACAACAACTTGGTTATGAGTCTTTGCAAGCGGTCGTATTATTAATCGGTGGTGTGATTGCTTCAAATGGGATTGTTGAAATGCTTGTGGCGATGTTTGTGACGGCTTCATTAGCCAATGTCTTTTTAATTGTTGATAAGCGCTTAGTCAATCCGACAGCGCTCTAACCTTTAGACTGTTAAAAATAGAGATAAATAAAAAAAGCGGTAGACAAAAATTTGTCCACCGCTTTTTTTGAGGCATTTCAACTTAGAATGAATTACTTATTTCGTTCTTTTTTGAAAAAGAAATAAGCCAGGCCACTTAAAGCAACACCTAATAAAATACCGACGGCTAAGTTTCGAGTGTAAACAATGCTGGCCACGGTTAAAAGCATAATGGTGCTTTCAATCAGTTCAAACGAACGAAACAATCTTAAGCTGTCCCATTCAAAGGTCGCAACAGCAACAGTCATCATAATACCAATTAAGGCGGCTGTTGGAATGACGAGCATTAGATCTTTCAAAACAAAAATAAACAATAGCAGGGTTAGACCAGAGACAAGCGTGGATAGGCGTTTACGTCCGCCAGATTTCACATTGATGACTGCTTGTCCAATCATTGCACAACCGGCTTGGCCACCAAATAAACCCGTTACAAGATTGGCGAGTCCTTGAGCTTTGACTTCGCGTTGACTGTCACTTGTACTATTCGTCATCCGATCAACAATTGGGATGGTGAGGAGCGACTCAATGAGACCAACGATGGTTAAAGCAAAAGCAGTTGGAAAAATGATTCGCAAAGTCTCAAAAGAAAAAGGTACATTTGGCAACATCATTTTTGGTGTGATTGTTTGCATCTCGCCTAAATTACCCACTGTTTGTAAGTGGTCTTTAAAAAAGAAAGAAAGAAGAGTCATGATTAAAATAACAATTAAAGCAGGAGGTACAACCGTAATAAATTTAGGAATTAGATAAATTAATGCAATACTACTAACTACCATGAGATAAGACCAAATCGTTTGGTTAGGTAGTTGCTGTACTTGGGCTAGAAAAATTAAAATGGCCAGGGCATTTACAAAACCAAACATCACCGTCTGAGGGATATAACGAATTAATTTGTGTATACCAAGATAACCGAATAATAACTGGAGCCCTCCAGTTAAAATCGTTGCCGCTACCATATATTCTAGGCCATGTGATTGAATTAAAGCCGCCATCACTAAGGCCATCGATCCGGCAGCTGCTGAAACCATGGCTGGACGTCCACCGGTAAACGTAGTAACTAATAATAACAGTGCGGAAGCAAATAACGCTGAAATGGGGTTTACCCCTGCAATAATTGCAAAGCCAATGACTTCAGGTAAAATGGCTACAGAAGAAACAAGCCCAGCAAATAAATCACTTCTTTCATTACCAAGCCATTCTTCTTTTTTTAAATGAAACAACATTTCTTAAAATCGCTCCTTTTCTATGACAAAGTGACACAACAATTCTTTCATAATAACACAAAAAAACGTAGATAAATAAAATTAAAAATTTTTTCAAAAAAAGTGAGACATTCTTTTTGTTCGACTCGTTTATAGAGATGTAAGGCGCGCGACTTACCAAACAACACGAGGAGGAAACAAACATGAAAGTACATAAGCAAACAAAATTAACGGTGCAATTAAACGTCGATGGAGAAGAAAAATTACAAACACAAACTTTTGCAAATGTGAAACCTGACGCGGAGGCAGAAAGTATTTTAGCGTTAGGAGAAGCCGTAGCAAGTTTTAATCCAGAGGACAGTACTTTTGAAAGTGTCATCGAAACGGTTCAATTTGAGTATAGTAAATAAAAACTAAAAAATAGCTGGAGGCAATCAATATGAAAAAATTACATTTAACTTTTTTAAACGAAGAAGGAAAAAAACACAAATTAATTCCTAAAACAGCAGCAACGAATTTAAGTGCCGAACAAGTCGAAGCGGTGATGAATCAGTTCACCAATTTAGACTTGTTTGAAAAAGAAGGGGTCGGCTTATTCCGAGCAGTCGCTAGTGCAAAGTATGTAGAAACAATTGAAACACCACTTTTTGAAAAAGAATAAACCAAAACAAAGACTCGTACTGTCTTTTTAAAATAAATAAATCCAGGACCGCCAGTTCGAAGGGTGGTCCTGGATTTTTAACCTATTTTTTGTGGTTGTGCTAAACGTAACGTCTCTGGAGGATCAATGATAGAGTGGATTTTAATCGCAAAAGAATCGCCTTGCCGAATATTTTCATCTGTTACCAAATGGATATCTAACAATCGGTCTAATTGATAACCCGTTTGTAAATAATTCATGCTGGCCAATGCTTGGCTCCAACCGTCTAGCCAATCTTCCAGACTACGTTTTTGAGTTGCTGTCTGCTCTCCTACATGAATCAACAAGTCAATATCACTTCCCATACCAGCTTCTCCGGTGTTCGTACTGCCAAATAAGTAAAGACCTTTGACACAAAAAGCGTCCATATCTAAAGCATTTGCGACTTGCTTGGCCATGTAGTGTCGCCACTGCCAATGACTTGTTTTGTCTTGTTTTTGGCGGTCTTTGTTTGGTAAGAAAGAATCGCTTACCGTTGGCGGTGCTTCGGTAAAAAAAGCAATCGCTTGATCAATCACGGTATTCATATGCAAGGAAAGTGTTTTTCCAGCAGAATTTGCCGGTATTTCAATGACTTTAATAATATCCGCTAACCAATCAAATGTTGGCAACAAAGTCGAAAGTAAGTTCTGGCTGTGGCGCAAGTAACTTTCTTGAAAGGTATTTCCTTGATTGCTTAAATCAAGGGAGAAGCGAGCAACTTGTTTGTCTGTTAATTTTTGTGAAAAAAAAGCCGGTAAATAAGAATCTGTCGTCGTTTTTTGTCTTTCTGGTATCATTTCAATTAGCGCTGCCGCACTGGAAAAATTAACCGTGGAAGAATCTTTTTTAGCCTGTAAGGCAATTTTTTGAAAACAAGTATTGCGCGCGATAAAAAGAAAGTGTCGCCACGGTAAAAGGTCGTTTAAGCGTTCGAGGACCTCTTCGATTGCCGAGAACTCGGCATCAATGAGTGGGGCTAATTCTTTCGTTTCATTAATATAGACGAGGTGGGTAATTCCGTCGATTAAGCGATTCGCCGTAACCGCGTTTCCAGCAAACAAAATATTTTTTGATTTGAGATTTTTAGGGATGGGGGCGGGCTGTTCATCAGAAACGTCTCCTAATTTAGGCGATTGTTCTTGAATCCATTGACTAAAGAGTGTTCGCTGTTTATCAAGCGCAAAAATTGAAATTCGATTGGCAATCGTATCAAGTAATTTCACTTCATTGATAAGTAATTCACAATCGTTTGGTAAAAGCGCTTGAATATATCCCATCGTAATTTCACCAACGCAAACATATCCAGCCATCAGAGGCGAACGATGCAATACTTTAGCGCGTGCAAAATCTTCTGTAAAATAAGCGTCTGTCCCAATCGTAATTTTAATGCGGCAAGCAGTAGGTAGCATAAAACCTTGAGGGATTAACTCGGTCAATTCTTTCATTTGCTCAGGAAATGGTTGTTGTGTCTTTTTTAATATTTCTTCTACTTGATAGATACATTCGAGCTCTTTGGCGCGCTCATATAACTGGGTGTTGTCATCCATCAAAATAACCTCCATCATTTTCGAATTGTGTTCTTTTTTTAGATAATAGAGTAGAAAGGAGATGTCAGCCTGACATCTCCTTCGTATTATTTAGGCCCAACCACGTAAGCGAACGGCTTCAGCCACTCGTTGAATCGCGATCGTATAGGCTGCATCACGCATGTATAGATCTTTTTCTAAAGAAAGTTCATAGACCGCATAAAAAGCTTTGGTCATGGCACTTTCTAACTTTTCAAAGACCTCTTCAATCTCCCAGAAATAGTTCATGCCACATTGTACTTGTTCAAAGTAGCTACAAGTAACCCCACCTGCATTACAAAGAAAGTCAGGTAAGAGGGTAATGCCGCGTTCACGAATAAGAGGATCACAATCTGGGGTGGTTGGTCCATTGGCTGCCTCGCAAATAATTTTCACTTTTTCAGAAATATTTGGGAAAACAGCAGGCGTAATTTGATTTTCTAATGCTGCTGGAATTAAAATGTCGACTTCTTGTTTTAACCAATCTTCGCCTGGTAAAACTTCATAGCCTAAATCAATCGCTTTTTCTTTATCAATCCCACCAAAATCATCTTTGATTTGAGCGAGTTGCTCAATGTCACAACCTGCTTGTTTTTTAAAGGTATAAGCTTGATTATCGGATTGATTCCAACAAGAAACAGCAATCACTTTTCCGCCTAATTCCGTATACATCCGAGCCGCATACTCTGCCACATTACCAAAACCTTGGATACTGGCCGTTGTTTCTTGGGTCGGAATATTTAATTCTTTTAATAGATTTTTTAAGACATAAACCACGCCATAGCCAGTCGCCTCTTTACGGCCAAGGGAACCACCCATACCGACAGGCTTACCTGTAATCATACTAGGAAAGCGGCCATTGTTAATGGTTTCATACTCATCAAGCATCCAAAGCATGTGTTGACCGTTTGTCATCACATCGGGTGCAGGCACATCTAGATTCGGTCCAACTTGAGTAAAGAGTTGGCGAATATAACCACGACATAAACGTTCTTGTTCAGTCAGAGAAAGATGATGTGGATCGCAGACGACGCCACCTTTCCCACCGCCAAGGGGAATATCGACAACGGCACATTTCCAAGTCATCCACATCGAAAGAGCCCGAACCGTATCGGCTGTCTCGTGCGGGTGAAAACGAATGCCGCCTTTACCTGGCCCTCTAGCATCGTTGTGTCGAATTCGATAAGCCTTAAAGACTTGTGTCGTTCCGTCATCCATTTTTACTGGAATCGTAAAATGGATTTCTTGCATCGGTTGCCGTAGTAATTCACGCGTACCGCTATTTAATTCAAGTAAGTCTGCTACTTGATCAAATTGGATTTGCGCATTTTCAAACGGATTGTAAGCAGTTGTAGCCATGATTTACATTAACCTCCAATTGATACCTTTTTCTCAATATCATCCTTTTTATATAGCAATAGTCGCAAAATTGCGACTATTGAGTTTTAGAATAGCATTCTTTTTAAAATAGAGCAAATATTATTTTTTATTTATTTAAAGCGGTAACATTCGTTTTTTATTAAACAGATGTTACCGCCTCGTTGTGTATACTTTTTTTTGTGAATAAGCAAACTTTTTTTAATTGAAAAGAACAATGATTTGATTAAAAAGGCATGCGGTGAGGGGCGAGTTTTTCCCAATCAAAAGTGACGCCAGTTCCAGGTGTCTCTGGGGCAACTGCTAAGCCGTCTTCTTGATCAATTACAAGTGGGCGCGTCGTGTATTGATCAATTGGGAAACTATGCATTTCTAAGTAACCCGCATTTGGCATTGCTGCGAGTAAGCTAACATGTAGCTCTTGCATGCCATGCGTTGAAATCGATAAATTATGGACTTGTGTTAATGCCGCCACTTTTAGCCAACCTGTAATCCCGCCACAGTTGGAAGCATCTGGTTGTGGGAAGTCAACGTGACCATATTGAATCATATGCATAAATTCAATGGGTGTTCGTAAATTCTCACCACCAGCAACGGCGATATGGCCTTCTTCTGCAATGCGTGCGTAGCCTTCATAATCTTCTGGAATAGTCGGCTCTTCTAGGAATAAAATATCATAAGGCGCCATTAATTTAGCTGCTTTAATCGCTTTTTCAACAGACCAACTCATATTGGCATCAACCATAAAGACGACATCTGGACCAATTAATTCGCGAACAGCCTTAATTCGTTCGATATCTTCGGCTAAAGTTTTTTGCCCAAGCTTAATTTTAACGGCTTTTAAGCCCATATCTAAGTATTTTTGATTATTTGCAAGCAATTTGTCTAATGGGAAGTTTAGATCAATTGCCCCACCGTAACACTTCACTTTATTACTGTGTCCACCAAGTAGTTTATAAAGTGGTTCACCGGCTTTTTTCGCTCGTAAATCCCAAAGCGCGATATCACAAGCGGCAATCGCAAAACTTGCTAGACCACCACGAGCAACGTAGTGGATGCCCCAGTTCATTTGATCCCATAAAGATTCGATACAAGCGGCATCTTTGCCCATTAAAATATTTTTTAATTCTTTATCAATTAATTTTGCAATGGATTCTCCGCCAAATCCTCCTGTATAAGTGTAACCAACGCCGGTTCGCCCATCTTCTGTTGTGATTTTAACAATCGGTACTTCAAAATGAGTATGTAGTCCGTGTTTGGCATCTTCCATAATTTCAGGTAAAGGAATACGATAATACTCGGTAACAACTTCAACAATTTTAGACATAGAAATCCTCCTTAAAATTTGGGTTAATTAAATATCTTGTAAATAATGTTTTAATGGCAACGAGCTTTCACGAATCGCTTGTGCAATCAATTTGGCAATTTCTGTCGCACCGTTTTCATTTAAATGAGTATTGTCGGTAACGCCTGCTGGGTAAAAAGGCAGTTCGTTTGGTTGTCCATGTAAGAAAAATTTGACAGTGTCAGCGGGGGGGAATGTTTTTAACCAATTCTGTGTCTTCTCAAAAAGGTCTAATAAAACGACATCTTGTCTTTGCGCGAGCTGTTTCATCGCTTGTGGGTATTCGCCAAGCGTGTCCGGGTTTAACGTACCATCCGATAAATAATCTCGTCGACTAATTGAAGTGAGGAGTACAGGACAGGCGTTTTTCTCTTTGGCGGCCTCAATGTATTGGGTTAAGTAATTTAAATAACTACCATAAGGGAGCGTCCCACGTGTTTCGTCTTCGATTTTTTGATCGTTGTGACCGAATTGAATGAAAAGGTAATCACCTGGGGCGAGGCGGTTTTTAATCGTCTCTAATCGCTTTTCCTCAATGAATGATTTTGTGCTACGTCCATTCACAGCATGGTTTTCAATCTGAATCCTTTGCTGAAAGAAAGGGGCTATTTTTTCGCCCCAACCGGTTTCTGGTCGGCAATCGTCAGCTTTTTTAGCTGCCGTTGAATCACCGGCGATAAAAATTGTTGGCATAATTTTCTCCTTTTTGGCGTCAACTTGTATGAAGCGAAGTAGCGTCATTTATTTTCGCTGTTTTTTCAACCAATTCTCAGCAAGCCCTTGCCACTGTAAGACGTGAGGTTCTTCTGGTAAAATACCTAAACCGTGGCGACCTTCAGGAAATAGGTGGCATTCGACGGGGACTTGCTGCGCTTTTAATGCTTGCACTAGACAAAGACTATTTTCAACCGGCACTGCTTGATCGGCAATGGTATGCCAAATAAAACAAGGTGGGGTTGTTTTCGTAATATTTCGTTCCAAAGAATAGTTTGTACGATCTGCAAAATGAGCGTCTTCGCCTAAAAAGTTTTGCCAACTTCCTTGATGACTAAAAGGTTCTACAAAGCTTACAACTGGATAAGCGAGTAAGAGTCCGTCAGGTTGGTGGTCTAATTTCGTCCCAAAGAGTCCGGCGACGTGTGCACCAGCCGAAAAGCCAAGGACAAAAATTTGGCTAATTTGTGGTTGTTGTCGCAACGCCATCATCACGTTTTTTAGGTCATTTAAAAAAGTTGTTGGTTGAATATTTTGAACTTGGTAAGCTAAAATGCCAGTATGGTAGCCTTTTTGTTGCAACCAAGCTTGGATTGCCAAGCCTTCTTTTTCATAAGCCAAATGTGTATAGCCACCACCAGGACAAATAAGGATTAGTGGACGGACCGCTTCATCGATTAATTGCAGGCGGTATGTCGTTTTTTTTGGTTTTTCGAGCAAGGAATCAAAGGTTGTTTTAATTTTCACAAAAATTCATCCTTTACAAACATTTTAAAAGTTGAAGTAATGAGCGGCGTTATTGTAGCTAATGTCTTCAACAATTTTCCCTAAGTAAGCTTCATCAGCCGGTGCTTCGCCTCGTTCAACAATCTCACTAATAAACCCACATAAAACTCGACGGAAATATTCGTGGCGTGTATAAGATAAGAAGCTACGAGAATCGGTTAACATACCGACAAAGTTTGCAAGCGGGCTTCCATCTGCAAACATGGTTAATTGTTGGCGCATGCCGGCTAAAGTATCGTTGTACCACCAGCCGGAGCCTAGTTGTAATTTTCCAGGAGTATCTTTTTGGAAACAACTCATTAAAGCAACAATGACAGGATAATCGTTTGGATTTAATGAATAAAGAATCGTTTTTGGCAATTGATCGGTTGTATCGGCCCGATTTAATAATTGTTGCAATGGAATCGTTAGCGATAAATCATTGATGCCATCATAGCCAGTATCTGGACCTAATTGTTTAAACATGCGGTCATTGCAATTACGATAAGCGTGGATATGTAATTGCATCGTCCAATTGCGGGCGTGATAGAAATGGAATAAGTGTGTTAACGTTTCTGTTTTATAAGCGGCGATTTCATTTGCGGTTAGCGCTTCTTGTTTTAAAGCTTTCGCAAAAATCTGTTCTAGTGCTTCAGGGCTAGCTTCTTCATATTGTAAAACGTCTAAGGCATGGTCAGATAACCGGCCACCCTTGTCGTGGAAGTACTGCACGCGGGCTTCTAAAGCTTGAATTAGCGCTTGATAAGAATCAATGGTTGCACCGTGAACGTGGCTTAGTTGAGTAATCCAAGCGGGAAAATCAGTTTTTTCTAAGTTTAATGCTTTGTCTGGTCGGAAAGTCGGTAATACTTTAAAAGCTGTTTCTTCTTTGGCTAAAAGTTCATGGTAGGCTAAATCATCAACGGGATCATCGGTCGTACAAACAACTTTGACGTTTGAATTTTTAATAATCTCACGGCGATGAAAAGCGTCGGTTGCTAATTTTTTATTCGCAGCTTCCCAAATTTGGGGCGCATTTTCTTCGTTAATGATTAGATCAACCCCAAAAAAGCGTTTCAATTCAAGGTGGGTCCAAGTATACAGAGGGTTGCCAATTGTTTTTGGCATCGTTTGACACCAAACGAGAAACTTATCGTAATCAGAAGCGTCTCCGGTAATATGGGATTCAGGTACACCACAAGCACGCATCAAGCGCCATTTGTAATGATCGCCTCCTAGCCAAGCTTCAGTTATATTTTTAAAAGGTTTGTTTTCATAGATTTCTTTTGGGTCTAAGTGGCAATGGTAGTCGATAATCGGCATTTTAGCGGCATGATCATGAAACAATGTTTTAGCCCAGTCGTTGGTTAGTAAAAAATCATCATTTAAAAACATTCGTATTCGTCTCCTAACAAGTTGTGTTTTTTATTAAAGACTTTTTCGCTTCGTAAACATGAAAATATGAAGCGAAAAAGTCAGGGGAAGTGGGTCTTTTATAAAGTAACGCCGGTTTTAAAGATAGCAATTTCACGGACGTCATTTTGTTCGTTACGTGTTTCTTCGCCACTGGCAACCGCGATAATTTTATCAATGAATTCTTCTAATACTTCTTCCATTGGTCGTTTTAATAAAGTGCCTGCGTTGAAGTCCATCCAGTGCCCTTTGCGTTCGAAGATATCAGAGTTTGTTGCGACTTTGATTGTTGGCACATAAGCACCAAATGGCGTTCCGCGTCCGGTTGTAAATAAAACAAGCTGACAATCAGAAGAAGCTAAAGCTGAAGAAGCAACAAGGTCATTTCCTGGTGCTTGCAGGAGACTTAAGCCTTTTTTGCGTAATTTTTCGCCATATTGTAAAACATCGACAACGGGAGCTGTTCCGGCTTTTTGCGTACAACCAAGTGATTTATCTTCTAAAGTTGTGATTCCACCGGCTTTGTTTCCTGGAGAAGGATTTTCATAAACAGGTTCGCCAAAAGATAAGAAATATTGTTTGAAGTCATTGATTAAATGCACAATTTGCTCAAAGACTTCTTCATTTTCTGCCCGGGCCATTAGGACTTCTTCCGCGCCAAACATTTCTGGCACTTCGGTTAAGATCGTACTACCACCTTGTGAAATTAAGAAATCTGAAAAAGCACCAAGTAAAGGATTCGCTGTGATCCCTGAGAAGCCATCTGAACCACCACATTTCAAGCCCACGTTTAGTTCACTAATTGGGACATCTTCACGACGATCATCTTTGGCTGCAAGATAGAGTTCTTCAAGTAAATCAACCCCTTGTTGAATCTCATTGAAGACTTCTTGTGCAACTAAGAATTTCACACGACTTTCATCGTATTCGCCTAATTTTTCGATAAATTCCGGCACCGTGTTGTTTTCACAACCTAAGCCAAAAACAAGCACACCACCAGCGTTTGGATGTTTAACCGCATCGATTAAGATTTCACGTGTATTTGAGTGGTCTGTTCCTAATTGAGAACAACCATACGGATGTTTTAAAATGGTAATATTATCAAAAGGTCCTAAGTCAGGGTGGTTGGCCTTAAATTCTTTAATGATTAGTTCAGCGACACCATTGACACAGCCAACTGTTGGGACAATAAATAAATCGTTACGGATTCCAACTTTCCCATTGGCCCGACGGTAACCTTTAAATGTTAAATCTTTTTTAGGATACGTTCTTTGGTGTAACTCAGGTTCATAACGATACTCGAGTTCACCCGCTAAATTGGTTTTGACATTGTGTGTATGTAACCACTCACCAGGGGCAACGTCTTCCAACGCGTGTCCAATCGGAGAACCGTATTTGATGATATGTTCTTTTTCTTTAATCGGTGCTAAAGCAACTTTGTGTCCTTGAGGAATATCTTTTAAAGCAGTGACGGTATGGTCATCAACGGAAATTTCTTCACCTGCTAAGATTGGGCGTAGAGCAACCGCGACATTATCGCGAACATTTAATTTTAATAAATCAGGTGCTTGAACTGTAGTAGTCATTTATTTTTCTCCTTTCAAACTTTGAACAACTGCGCGTGCGCCACGGTTTTCAATGGCTTCTAATTGGGTTTGTACAACGGCTTGTAAATCGGGTAACGTGGTTAAATCTTGACCCCAAAGGTCTGTATTTGCGAGTGCTGTTGCGACAACACTTGCCGGGGTTTGCCATGCTTTTTGGAAGAAGGTAACAATGGCCTCATCATCAGCCGGAGTTACTTGATCACCGCGATAAGATAAAATTAAAGCGGCCAAAGAAGCGGCAAGATGCACAGGGACGTCATTTTCTGTTTCAATGTAACGCGTAAGAATTGGTAATAAACGTGCAGTAAATTTTGAGACGCTATTTAACGAAATGGCACTTAATTGGTGGTGCGCAAAAGGGTTTAAGAAGCGCTCTTTAATTTGTTCCGCGTATTCATCTAATTCAGCTTTTGGTAAGTTCAACATTGGGATAAGTTCTTTGGCAAACAGGTCGTCAACGAACGGGCGGAAATCAACGTCATTCATCACTTCGTCAACCGTATTTAAACCAGCCAATAAAGCTAACGGCACCATTGCAGTGTGTGGACCATTTAATAAATGGACTTTGCGCTCTCGGTAAGGCGTCATATCGCTTGTAACAATTACGTTGAGACCAGCTTCAGCTAAAGGCAAAGTCTGGGTTAAACTTTGAGGTCCTTCAATAACCCAAAGCATAAACGGTTCGGCTTTGACCATTAATTGATCTTCGTAACCAAGTTTTTCAGCCCATTCTTTTGCGGTATCGCGTGGATAGCCAGGTACAATTCGGTCAACTAAACTACAACAAAAAGTATTCTCATTTTCTAACCAAGCTTTAAATTCACTTGGTAATGCCCAAAGATCGGCATACTGTAAAACAATTTCTTTGAGTTTATCGCCATTACGATCAATTAATTCACAGGGAATAATGGTTAAACCAGCTAATTTTGCTTGGTAGCGCTTATATAAGAAAGCCGTCAATTTTCCAGGAAAGCTTTGTTGAGGCGTATCTTCTAAGCAATCATTTGGGTTAAACTGAATCCCAGCTTCGGTTGTATTTGAAACGACAAATTCTAAGTCTTTATTTTCTGCTAAAGCGAGGTAAGCTTCATGAGATTGATAAGGATTCGTCACGCTATCTAAGACGTGAATGATTTCGCTTGTTTCAACGAGTTGCCCGTCCAATAAGCCTTCTAAAATAACCGTATATAAATTGTCTTGTGCTTGGAGCATGTCACCTAAACCTTGATTAATTGGTTGGACAACGGCGACTTTTCCATTAAAAAGTCCTTGTGTATTCATTTGTTGGATCTGCCAGTCAACAAAGGCACGCATGAAGTTGCCCTCTCCAAACTGGAGAACTTTAACGGGTAAGTCGTTTTTTGTTTCAGGGAAATGTTGAAGCGAGAGTTTTTTTGTCATAATATTTTTTCCTTTCCTGTGTTTGCACACGTGAACATTTTATTTTAAAACAAAGAAAAGCTCTTTGTTTAAGTAATCTTTTGTAAGTTTTCAACCGATTGTCGGACGACCAAAGTGGTTGGAATTTCGTAGCGTCTAGGTGTAACTTCTTTGTGCTCGATTTGTTCTAAGAGCAATTTCGTTCCTAGACGACTAATTTTCTTTAGTGGTTTATGAATCGTTGTTAATGGTGGATTCAAGTATGACGTAATCGGTGTGTCATCAAAGCCGATAATAGAGATATCAGCAGGGACCTTTAAACCAGCGGCATCAATGGCGCGCATCGCACCAATCGCCATGTCATCATTTGCACAAAAAATGAGCGTTGGAAACTCGGGATTTTTTAATAATTGAATCATTTGTTGAAAACCACTTTCCAAACTGTAATTTCCCGAACGGAAAAATTCAGGAATAATGGGCAACTCGTGTTTTTCTAAGCTAGCGACAAGAGCCTTGCGCCGTTCATTTGAAGAATGGAAAGATTCAAAACCGCCGATATAACCAATTTTTTGATGCCCAAGTGTAATTGCGTATTCAATACCCGTGGTAACTCCTTGCGCGTCATCAGCGACAACATTGATAATTTCAGGATCATCGACTAAACGATTCACTACGACAAAGGGTAAATTTTGTTGTTTTAAATGTTCAATGAATGCTTGGTCTGTTTCACTTTGGCTCATTACTAAAATCCCATCGTAGCGTTGGAAATTAATCTCAGCTAGTTGTTTAATTTCATCAATTCCTTCAACAGATAAAGAATAAGTCGCATCTAAAACAGAGCGGATACCGGTAATCGTATCAACGAGAAAACTAGAGCTCGTTCCTTGACTAATACTGGAAAAGAATAAGCCAATCATATAATTTTTTTGATTAACGAGGCTTTTCGCATTGAAATTCGGCACGTAGTTTAATTCTTTGGCCACACTTTGAATATGTGCTCGTGTTTCAGGTTTCACAAGGGGGCTGTTATTTAGCGCTCTTGAAACGGTCGTGTGGGAAATCCCCAATTGTTTTGCAATGTCTTTAATGGTAACCATAGAGGGCTCCCTTCGTTGTTGTAAAATAAACATTTGATTGTTTACGGTTACATTGTATAATAGAAGAATCTAACTGTCAACAAGAATATTGTTAAATCAACGATGCACACGTGAAACGTAAAAGCCTAATTCAAGATGTAACATCGTATAAAATAAAAAAATAAGAGTAGCGAAGGGCCCTTAATCAATGCACACGTGAAAATAAGTAACATTCTTGTTTTTTTATGCTAAAATATTTACATGTGAAAGGTGTGGTAAAACATGTCCAAAATAAAAAGGTTACGGTTATTTTTTAAAGAACGTTTATTTAATCGTTCGAACTTTTTTTATAGCATTTTTTTCCCCATGATTTTAGTTGGGACCGTTTTAATTGTTGGTTTTAGTTTATATACGTATCAAAAAACATATAATAATTTACGAGAAAATCTGATTGCTGATCGAAAGAGTTCAATCAATCAAGTCAAAGGCAATATTGAACAAAAAATTCAAACGATTGAATATTCATTTACGACTTATAGCAATACAACCTCATTTAAAAATTTGATTCGTCGGCCACTGACCTATCAAGATTATATTGCCGTCCGTGAGATTAGTTCCGAACTGGCTTACATAGGGGCAATCGGCATCGGTAATGCTTCTTACCGCCTAGTTAGTTTGTCACATGGTTGGGAGATTAGCAATGGTTCTTTAAAGCAACTCCCCGAAGAAGAAGTGACGCAAATTAGTGATTTCATGCGTGCGTCGGACCAATACATTCTTTGGAAGCCAGATAAAAAAAGCATTAAGATGTATGTTTTATTGCCAACTTTTAGTACGGAACGTTCCGCAGTTGGGATTGCTAGTATTAGTCAGCAAGCCTTTACGAGCCTATTTGATGAGAGCAAGAAAGAGTTCTTAGCAATCTATGATCAAAAAGGTGCACTTTTATTTTCGAATCAAGCAGAAAAAGCACAAGCGATTACACCAAAAATCGAAACAGTGGATCAAAAAGTGGGTAGTTTTAAACAAGGCAATCAAAATACCTACATTTACTCTCAATCAGATTACAATCAATGGGTTTATGTGACGTCACTTTCACAAGCGAGTGTTCGTCAAACCATTCTTGGTTTAGGTTCTGGCTTGGCTTTGATTACGCTAGCGTTGTGGCTTCTTTTTGTGATTGTTACTTACTTTGTTGCCAATGCCGCTGCCCAACCGATGCGTAAAATTCGTGCGCTATTAGCCGTAGACACGCCATCGAAAGGTCGAAAAGCGGAAATTAATCAAATTTTAGTTGGGATTGATTCTATTGTTGAATCAAATTTAAATCTTTCAGCTAAAATTAAGCATCAAATACCGGAACTTGAAAGCCTTTTTTTATTGAATCTTTTTCGTGGTCGAGTTTCGTCCAGTGATTTAAAGGAAAAACTGCAACAGTTAAATTATCACTTTACAGGTGCGGAACATTTTTTAGTTCTCCTCATTCAAATTGATGATTTAGGTGGGCGTGATTCAACGGCGGAAGATTTATTTTTAGTTTCATTAGAAAATATCGTTTCTGAAATCATTCCAAAAGAGCAACGTTTTCAACCAGTGATTTTAAATCAAGATACCCAAGCAACGATTTTATGCTTGCCACCAACCATCGACAAGCCCCAAGTAATCGAATATTGTCAGGCGATTCGTCAAGCGGCATCGGATTATTTGAAAATAAAAATTAGTTTTGGAATTTCAATGGACTATACGGATTTAACCAATAGTAAACAAGCCGTCGATACCGCCAAAGAAGCCTTACATTTCCGGATTCATTTAGGGCAAGAAGCGATGATTTTTTACAATGAAATCGCGGCCCAACTTGATGAAAAATCAGTTATCAAATACCCGAAAGAAGCCGAGCAAATCTTTTTAGATGCGATGCGGAGTGCGGATCAAGCCGAAACGAAAAAAACTTATGAACAAGTGATGCGACTCATTTGGCAAGAAAATAAAAATCCAATCACCATTGAAAATGCCTTGTTTCAATTAATTAATAGCATTATGCAACTCGGGCAACTGTTAGGTGCCGACCATGAAATGTTGCTAAACAACCGCAAAGTTTATCTGGATGTCTTAAGTAAAGACAATCCAAGTGAAATCCAACAAATTATTTATCAAAATTTAATTGAGCCAATTGTTGAAACGATCCAAAAAACAACGGATCGTCAAATGCGCAACTTATCCGATCGTATGCTTGCTTTATTGCATCAACAATACGACCAAGATATTTCACTAGAAAGTATCGCGGATCAACTGCATTACAATTCTAACTATTTAAGTAACGTCTTTAAAAAAGAGATGGGCTGGAATTTCACCGATTATTTACAAAATTACCGTTTAACAATTGCAAAAAAATGGTTACTTGAAACAGATATGACCGTCAAAGTAATCTCAGAACGTCTACAATACAATAACCCACAAAACTTTATTCGCTTCTTTAAAAAGAAAGAAGGCATCACGCCAGGTGAGTATCGCAAACAACAATCTGAAGAACAAAAAAGAGAATAAAATAAAGATAAAACAGATAATCATCTTCTCAGATAACCACTAACAAACCTTATTACACGTGGGTTTGTTAGTGGCGAAGGAAACGGTTATACCTCATTATTTATAAAAATATCCATGAAGAGAAGTCTCCATGGATGTTTTTTTTAAGGGGAGAGGAAAGGACCTGAGAAAAGTCCTTCCCTGCTATCGGTTAAGTGGTTTGGTTGCCAAAAGCGTTTAACCTTTGACAGAACCAACCATCGCACCTTTAACAAAATATTTTTGCACAAATGGATAAGCAATTAGCATTGGGATAGTTGCTACCACAATGACTGCCATTTTAATCGATTGTGCTGGAGGAACAACGTCTACGCTTGCCGCATCGGCATTTAAGCCGCTTGAAACAATCACGATTTGACGTAATAACACTTGGATTGGCCATTTGTTTGAATCATTAATATATAAAATGGCGGATTGATAAGTATTCCAGTAAGTCACTGCATAAAATAAGGAGATGGTCGCAATGGACGGTAAGGAAAGTGGTAAGATAATTTTAAAGAAAACGCCCCAATCCGAACAACCATCCATTTTTGCGGATTCCTCTAAACTATCAGGAATTCCTTGGAAGAAGTTTCGCATAATAATCATGTTATACGCACTGACTGCCGATGGTAAAATTAATGCCCATAGAGTATCAATGAGTCCTAAGTTTTTGACTAAAATAAAAGCAGGAATCATACCACCACTAAAAAGCATGGTGAATACAACGAGAAAGTTAAAGAATGATCGACCATGTAAGTATCTTCTTGATAATGCGTAGGCCATAAATGAAGTCAAGACCATACTAATAAAAGTTCCGAAAATTGTAACATATAAAGAAACACCGATACTTTTAAAGATGGTTGGTGTTGATAAGATGTAACGATACGCATTTAAGGTAAACGTGCGTGGGATTAAAATAAAGGTCCGCGTTGAAATTTCAGCAGATGTTGCAAATGAACTACCAAGAACATTTAAAAAAGGGAGTAAACACAACAAGGTAAATAAGGTTAAAAATAGAACAATGAACACATGAACGATTTTTTCACTGGTAGAGACTTTGATTTTATTTTTTTTAAGGGCTGGTGCTTGCATTAGATTTTCCTCCTAATTCGTTTTATTGATCATCGTTACTTTAGCATGGGCAAGATGTAACGTATATAATCATTTTCGCATGTGCATTTTTTATCATATTGAGGAAAATGTTGATATGAAAGGGTTTTACTTATTTTCGTCTTGAAAAACAAGAGAATTGACTTGAAAAGGTTGTATCCGTTTTCTCAAGTGCGGAAATGATTATATACGTAATTTCACATGAACGATATGATTTGGGTGTGATAAATAACAAAACGGAGGAATCAGTTCATATGGAAACAGCTGGCGTATTAACAAACCAAACAGATGAAAAAGAAATCAAAGCCAAAAAGCGTCGTAAAAAGTGGGCACAAATAAAAACAAACCGAGCATTGTATTTAATGCTCTTCCCTGGGATTTTATATTTTATTGTTTTTAAATATATTCCAATGGGAGGGTTAGTCATTGCCTTTCAAGACTATCAACCTTTCTTAGGTATTTTAGGTAGTCCATTTGTCGGTATGAAACATTTTATTCGTTTATTTACAGAAGATACCTTTTTAATGTTAATGAAGAACACGTTAGTTATTTTCGGTTTAGACATTGCTTTTTCATTTCCATTTCCGATTATCTTAGCTTTAATGTTAAACGAGTTACGTGGCGCAAAATTCAAAAAATTTGTACAAACAGTTATCTACTTACCACACTTCATGTCTTGGGTAGTTGTTGTCTCAATTTTCTATGTGTTACTAACGACAGAAGGTGGCGTCTTCAATAATATTATTACTTATTTTGGTGGCGAAAAAGTTTCTTTCTTAACAAGTACCGATTGGTTACGTCCTATTTATATCTTCCAACAAATGTGGAAAGGTGCTGGTTGGGGAACGATTGTTTATCTAGCGGCCATCACAAACGTAGATGAACAATTATATGAAGCAGCTGACATGGATGGTGCAGGGAAATTACGTAAAATGTGGCAC
This sequence comes from Enterococcus lemanii, assembly GCF_016909125.1. Classification (GTDB taxonomy): domain Bacteria; phylum Bacillota; class Bacilli; order Lactobacillales; family Enterococcaceae; genus Enterococcus_I; species Enterococcus_I lemanii. The sequence goes on from NZ_JAFBFD010000027.1 coordinate 31,506, forward strand.
ATTACGTTACCATGTATTCGACCAACGATTATTACTTTGTTTATCTTAAAAATTGGTCACGTTTTAGATATGGGCTTTGAGCACATGTTCTTATTAATGAACCCAATGAACAAAGAAGTTGCCCAAATCTTTGATACGTTTGTCTACACGGCTGGGATTCAAAATGGTCAATTAAGTTACTCAACGGCAGTCGGATTATTCAAAGGATTAGTCGGCCTAGCATTAGTTGTTTTAGCCAATAAACTCGCACGTAAAGTTGGCGAGGACGGTATCTACTAAAAACGAAAGGAAACAAAAAATGACGATTGAGAAAATTAGTAAGATCAATGATTACATGACGACGATTTTAACTATTGCCTATTTGAGTTTTTTATGGGGTTGCTTTACGTTACTAGGTCTTGGAATTTTCGGAGCAGGTCCGGCAACATATGCAATGATGGCTTATTATGATCAGTGGTTACGCTTAGGAGAACAACCGCCTGTGGCTCAAACGTTTCTTGCTTCATTTAAAGCACGCTTTCGTCAATCTTTACTGATTAGTTGGTTCGTCATGGCCGCTTTAGGGATTGTCATTGTCAATTTATTTACTTTAAGCGAATGGTATTACCAAGTCGCAAACGTACTTGTTTTGGTCATTGTTTTATTTGCGACAAGCCACGTGTATACCGTGATGGCAGCAACCACTTTTAAGACGATGAAAGAAATTTTACGGGGTTCAGCCTTGCTTGGTTTAGGTTATTTACACTATTCGATTTTAGCTTGGACAGTGATTGTTATGGGATATATCTTGGCTTCAAAAGTCTCACTAGCCATCTTATTAATTTGGGGTGTGGGCTTTGTCGGTTTTGTCCTAGGGTATGCCGGCAAATTGATTTTAAAAGAGTACACACCAACAAAAGTAGAACACGAAGCAATCATTTAGTTATGTAAAAAAGGAGGAAATCGCTTCATGAAGCTTTCACAAGTAGCTTTGATGACTTTGTTTGAAAGGTATCCAATCTTACCAAAAACAAAAGTTTATCACGGAAAATGGTCATATGATATTGGGGTAGTTTTGCAAGGGGTGAAAGAGGCGTATCATCAAACAAAAGATCCCGTCTATTATGATTACATCAAGGAAACGATGGACTTTTATATTCAAGACGATGGTTCGATCAAAGGGTACCAATACGAGTCAATGAATATCGATTACGTGAATAATGGGAAATTATTGTTTCTATTATATAAAGAAACAAAAGAGGAAAAATATAAACAAGCGTTAGATTTATTATTTCAACAGTTAGAAAATATGCCACGCACGTCAGAAGGTGGTTTTTGGCACAAGAAAATTTATCCGAATCAAATTTGGTTAGATGGTTTGTATATGGGGACTCCTTTTTTGGCTGAATACCTAATTACATTTAAAAATGGTCAACGCCTAGAAGAAGTCATCCATCACTTTGAGTTATGTTATAACCGTACGCTGGATCAAAAAACGGGTCTTTTATACCACGCATGGGACGAGAAGAAAGAACAATTTTGGGCGGATCCTGAAACGGGCTTGTCTCCAAACTTCTGGGGTCGATCGATGGGCTGGTATATGATGGCGCTCGTCGATACGATTGCGCTTTTACAAGGCCATATCGATACAAGTAAACTAGAAAGTATTTTTGAGCAATGTTTAATTGCCTTGAAAAAAGTCCGTGATGAAAATACACACGTGTGGTATCAAGTCCTCGACCAAGGCGCTCGACACGGGAATTATTTAGAAGCTTCGGCCTCGAGTATGATTGCTTATGCAACAGCTAAAGCCTTACGCCTCGAAGTGTTAAGCAAAGACTGGCAAGCTTTTAGTCAAGAGACTTATCAAGGCGTTGTGGATGAATTTGTTTTCTTAACGAATGAAGGTTGGTTGAACTTAACTAGAAACTGTGAAGTTGCTGGCCTTGGTGGTGAAGATCGTCGCGATGGTTCGTTTGTCTACTATATTAGTGAACCAATTATAACCAATGACTTCAAAGGTTATGGGGCATTTTTACAAGCAACTCTTGAAAATGAGCCGCTACTTTAAGAAGTAAAATAATAATTTTTCTAAGGAGGAAAAAAGTTGCAAGTCTTAATTACAGAATTTGGGGCAAAACCCAATGGTCAATTGATGACCCAAGAGATTCAAAAAGCAATTGATACGGTTGCTGAAAGTGGTGGTGGACGTGTAAGTGTGCCGGCAGGAGAATTTTATACGGCTGCATTAATCTTAAAAGACCACATTGAATTGCACTTATTGCCTGGTAGTATTTTAAAATTCTCTGATAACCAAGAAGATTACCCAGTCGTAACTTCGCGTTGGGAAGGAGTAAAAAGAGAAGTTTATGCTTCTTGTTTATACGCAGAAAACGCAAAAAATATTTCAGTAACTGGTTTTGGGTTGTTAGATGGGAACGGTCAGAAATGGTGGCATGTTTTCCGGAATGAACGTGAAATGCTAAAATACCCACGCCCGAAATTAATCAGTTTTGATTCATGTGAGCAAGTAACGATTAAAGATATTTCAATGATTGATTCACCAAGTTGGACGGTCAATCCGATTTTATGTCATGGGGTAACCGTAGATAACGTAAATATTAAAAACCCCGCCGATTCGCCAAATACGGATGGGATTGATCCAGAATCATGTAAAAACGTTCGAATTAGCAACTGTCAAATTGATGTAGGTGATGATTGTATTGCAATTAAAGCAGGAACCGAAGATACAAAAGAGCGTGTTTCTTGCGAAAACATTACCATTACCAACTGCCAAATGATTCATGGACATGGCGGTGTTGTTTTAGGTAGTGAAATGAGTGGGGACATTCGGAATGTCACGATTAGCAATTGTACTTTCCAAGATACGGATCGTGGCATTCGCTTGAAATCACGGCGCGGTCGTGGTGGAACAATCGAAGATATTCGCGTAAACAACATTGTCATGGATAATGTCAGCTGTCCTTTTATTTTAAACTTATATTATTTCTGTGGACCACGCGGAAAAGACAAGTACGTGTGGGATAAAGCACCTTACCCAATTACAGAAGAAACACCAATGTTTCGTCGGATTCATTTTGCCGATATTACGGCGCGTAATGTGCATGCGTCGGCCGGCTTTATTTACGGGCTAACGGAGCAACCTGTCAGTGAGATTACTTTCCATGATATTTCAATTTCAATGGCAGAAGAAGCCATTCCTGGCAAGCCAGCCATGATGACGGGGATTGAAGACATGACGAAAAGTGGTTTTTACATTGGTTGTGCAACGGATGTTCGTTTTGACCGAGTGACACTAGATGGCGTTGAAGGAGAAGTCTTCCATATTGAAAATAGTGAAGGCATCGAAATCAATCAATGCCGTGCCAATCAAGAAAAAGTTGGTTAAGTGTATATGAAGATTGATATTAAAGAAGAAATTTTGACTTGCTTAGGGCCGGCGCTTTCTGTCGTGCCCAAAGCAACCCTTCTTACGACGGTTGAAACAAAAGACTATATTTTAGAGACTTTGCAACTTGATCTCAATCAATTAGAAAGTGTTCCGGCGTATTTTGCCTACCCTAAAAGAGCGTTAGACAAACCGTGTCCCCTCGTATTATTTAATCATTCACATGGTGGTAACTTTGAAAGAGGGAAAGAAGAGCTAATCAATAGTAGCGATTATTTACAGCCAACTAGCTTTTTGCAAACGTTAACAACAGAAGGTTATTCCGTTGGTGTCATTGACATGTGGGGCTTTGGTGAACGACGCGGTAAAAAAGAAAGTGAATTGTTTAAAGAATTTCTCCTGCAAGGGCAGACGTTGTGGGGGATGCGCATTTACGATAACCAACAGTTTTTAACTTACTTACTTACCCGACCAGAAGTCGATCGTAAAAGAGTGGCGACAATGGGGATGTCAATGGGTGGTTTAATGAGTTGGTGGTTAGCGGCATTGGATGAACGTATTCAAGTCGTCGTTGATTTAGCTGGTCAAGCGGCCTACGAAACATTAATAGCCGAACGACAATTGGATCGTCATGGTTTTTATTATTACGTTCCAGGTATTTTACGCCACCTCACGACCTTTGATATTCAACAATTGATTGTGCCTCGTGCACGTTTAAGTTTGGTTGGTCGCCATGATGGCCTTTGTCCGACTGCAGGGGTACAAGCTTTAGCTGAACAACTTACGCAAAGTTACCAAAAACAGCATGCAAATGATCAGTGGGCTTGCCATCTCTTAACCGGTGGGCACCAAGAAACCAAGGAGATGCGCGAGTTATGGAAACAATTTTTACGCAAACATCTCTAACCGTTGCCAAAGACGGCAGTGGGGATTATCGAACTTTGCAACAAGCGCTGGATCAAGCGACTTGCAATCAACAACCTACCACCATTTATATTCAAAGTGGTACTTATCAAGAAAATATTAAAATTTATCAAGATGACCTAACCTTGATTGGCCAAGGCCTTGTTGTGATTGAAGGTGCTTGGTCAGCAAAAGAAGTCCTGGCAAGTGGCGATAAGCGCGGCACTTTTCAAACGGCCACCGTTTTTATCAATGCCAAGGCGGTGACGCTAGCAAATATTACGATCAAAAATATCGCTGGACCCGATCAAATTGCCGCTCAAGCTGTGGCGCTTTATTTAGAAGGAACCCAAATCACACTGAAAAATTGTACCTTAGATGCCTATCAAGATACATTGTGTTTAGGGCCGTTACCGCCGACACAAAAAGATGGCAGCCCCTTATTGAGTCCGTGGTGTCAGCGCCATTTCCCGCAACAACAATCGCTTTTTCTTGATTGTCTTATTTTAGGGACGGTTGATTTTATTTTTGGTGGCGGTCAAGCAACTTTTCAACACTGCCAAATCCAAAGCCGTAAACGAACAGCGGTCAATTATTTAACTGCGGCATCAACCCCAATGGGCCAAGCAGGTTTTGTTTTTATCAACTGCCAAATAACTGGCCAAAGCCCTTATTATTTAGGGCGTCCCTGGCGCAACGAGGCAAAAACGCGTTTTGAAAACTGCACGTTTGACGACTGGTTATTGCCGACTGGCTGGCACGATTGGGATAAAAAAGCTGCACATGAAACGACTTGTTATGAAGAAATAAATAATACGTACCAAACGGCGCCTAAAAGAGCTCGTTGGATAAAACTGGAAGGAGCAAGCCTCGATGAAAAGAAAACTTGAATTATGGATTGGTTGGGTGAGTGCAGGTTTAGTAACGGTCATTTTAGGGCCACTGTCTTTGATTATGAACCAGCTCACACACGCTCAATACCAGGAAATCTTTCTACCAGTCTTTGACAAAAAACTTGCAGGTATTCCTGTTGAAAAAGGAATCGAGTTTTTCCATCGCTTAGGCGCCTGGTTTGGTGTAACGCTAATTTTAGTCTTAATTTTTACGGCTTTGGCTAGTTTGTTTTTAAACAGTCGTTATGATCGTCGGATTGCGAGTGCTTTTTATTTTATGGCCGGCTTAACGACTTTATTTGGAAGTCAGTTTTTGGCTTTCATTCTCGCTTTTCCTTTTTTTGTAGCGGGTGTCCTCAGTTTTAAAAAACGCTAAAATAAAATGATAAGGAAGTCAATAAACAAATGGTACAAACAAAAATTCACAACCCTATTTTAAGGGGCTTTAATCCAGATCCAAATATATTAAAAGTAGGCGACACTTATTATATCGTTGTTTCTTCTTTTGAATGGTTGCCAGGTTTGCGCGTGTATACGTCAAAAGACTTAGTCAACTGGACCCATGAAACGGACCTTTTAACCGATCAAGTAGCTTTAAAAGGCAATCCGAAAGATGCAAGCATTTGGGCACCCCAACTGAGTTATCGTGACGGGCTGTTTTACTGTATTTATACAGACGTCAAAAACACGACACGCCCATTTAAAGATACGCATAACTATTTAATTACGGCCGAAACAATTCACGGCCCGTGGAGTGATCCGATTTATCTAAATTCGAGTGGTTTTGATCCGTCAATGTTTCATGACGAAGATGGCCGTTATTGGTTTTTAAATGAGATTTGGGATTATCGCCTAACAACTAGTAATAAATCGGCCGGGATTGTTTTACAAGAATATGATCCAAAAAGTCAAAGATTAGTTGGTGAGGTCTATAAAATTTTCGACGGTACACCACTCGCTAAGACGGAAGCCCCGCATCTTTATAAAAAAAATGGCTATTATTATTTAATTACAGCAGAAGGTGGCACAGGGACGAACCATAGCGTTACGATTTGTCGCGCGAAAAAAATTACGGGTCCGTATGAACTAGACCCCAATTACCCAATGTTAACGGCTAGTGATAAACCGGATTCACCCTTACAGTGTACCGGGCACGGCAGTTTAGTGGAGGGGATAAATGGGAAGTGGTACATGGTTTACTTAACGACCCGCCCGCTAGAAGGAAAGGCCATCTTAGGTCGCGAAACGGCGATTCAAGAAGTCGTTTGGACACCAGACGGCTGGTTACGTTTGGCGAATGGCACCACTCAACCAGAAGAATTTACTTTCATTGAAACAAAAGAAGAATTAACGCAACAAATTCAAACGGCTTTTTATGATGATTTTAGTCAGCCGACTTTAAACAAAGAATGGAACGCGCGGCACTTGATGCCAGATGCGAGTTGGTGTGATTTAACGAGTCGTCCGGGCTATTTACGCCTTGTTTCAGGTGAGTCACCGCAATCGCATTTTGATCACCATTTGCTGGCGATTCGTCAAAAAGACTTTTCTTTTACCGCAGCGACGCAATTGACGTTTTCAGCCAAAACTTTTAATCAAATGGCGGGCTTGTTCTTATATTTAAATGAAAGCAACTACTTATATGCGTACGTCACGTTTGATGAGGAGAAAGGGCAAGTTTTACGTTATATGCGCTGTGAAAATGGCGAACATACTTTATTTTCAGATATTGTTGCAATTGAACCTGGCGCGCTTGAGTTAAAGGTAGTCGTTGAAGAAACAAAAGGCCAATACTACTGGCGCCAAGATCAAACAAAACCGTGGTCGCCCTTTGGTAATGAGCAAAATCTATTATTTCTAGCAGGTGGTTTTACCGGTAACTTTATTGGAATTGGCGTGCAAGACTTAGATTTAAAAGCAGGTAGTTTTGCTGACTTTGCCTATTTCCGTTATTCACCAGCAACCAATAAAAAATAATAATGGTTTTTAAAGATTCACCAAATAAATCAGTAATTAAAACTGGAAGGATGAAGAAAATGAAAAACAAAAAAATGATGAGCGTGTTATTATTATCAGCTGTTATCTTAGGAGCTTGCGGAAAAGGCAGCACAGATGGATCAGCTGCTGAAAACGGTGGCAGTGAGGCAGCGGTTTCAACGAAAGATACCATTTCTTGGATGGCGATGCTTCATACGGCCGCTCCTCCTTCAGGCGAGATTGAAAATAAATTAGAAGAATACACCGGCGTTAAAGTTGATTTTAGTTGGGTACCAGACGCATCGAAATCGGAACGAATCAATGCAGCTTTGGCATCAAACTCTTTAACGGATATTGTGACGTTAGCGGATATTAAAAATACAACCGTTCGTAGCTCACTTTCATCAGGCATGTTCTGGGATGTCGAACCTTATTTAAAAGAGTATTCAAATTTAGCGAATATTTCAGAAGATCGTCTCCAATCTTCACGTATTAATGGTAAGATTTATGGCGTGCCGTTCCAAAAACCGATCGCGCGTTACGGAGTCGTTGTACGAAAAGACTGGTTAGACAACTTAGGTTTAGAAGTCCCTCACACGGTAGAAGAGTTGGCGAAAGTGGCACAAGCTTTTACAGAAAATGACCCAGATGGTAACGGTCAAAAGGATACGGTTGGTTTTGTTGAACGGAATGAATCTTTCAACGTCGGTTTCCGTTCATTAACGGGTTACTTTGGCGCTGGCAACTGGTTTACGGTAACAAAAGATGATGAAGTGGTGCCATCATTTATGCAAGACGAATACAAAGAGGCAATGGAATGGTTCCGTAACATTTACAAAAATGGCTGGATGAACTCTGACTTTGCAGTAATGGCAAAAAATGACCAAAAAGATTATATTATTCAAGGTAAAGGTGGTATCGTCATTACTGGGTTACAAGAAGCACGTAACTATGTAGATGGCGCAAAAGGAACAGACCAAGAAGGCATGGAGTGGGAATTAATCAATGACATTACTTATGGTGATGTTGATCGCCGTATTTTATCTGATACGAACGGCGGCATGGGCGGCTGGTTAGCTATTCCAAAAGAAAAAGTGAAAACAGAAGAAGACTTGAAAGTCGTGCTTAAATTTATCAATGACCTAATGGATGAAGAGCCTTATACTTTAATGACACAAGGTTTAGAAGGGGTTCATTACGAAATTAATGCAGATGGCGCTTACGAAAAAATTGATGATACAAAATGGCAACAAGAAGTACAACCATTTTCTTCTTCTCGTCCTTCTGAGTTAGTCAAAACATTTAAATCAACGGATCCACTTGTTAACTTAGCGAATGAAAAAATCGCAGAAAACGAAGAATTTGCGGTAATCGATCCTTCACAACCATTGACTTCAGAAACTTATAACACCCAATGGTCAACATTAATTGAAGGAATTAGCGATGCTTATTACAAATACATGATGGGTGAAATTGAAATGGATGGTTTTGATAAAGCGATTGAAACATTCAAGAAAAATGGTGGACAAACTATTATTGACGAATTCACTGCAAGTTACAAAGAAACAAAATAAGTAATCAAGCATTCGGATGAGCCTTGATCAAAGCGTGTTATTTTGCATCATCCAGATTCTTAAGGAAGAGCTAAAAACTCTTCCTTTTTTTCATGCTTCTATTCGTTGTGAAAAAATCGCTTGAACGACGAGGAATCGTTTTCTTATTGTAGTTCATGGTAAGATTCCTTATGATAAGAAGAGTGAAAAGAAAATAGGAGGAAAGTTAAATGAAAGAGAGAAGAAACAGGTGGCTTCTTTTAATGACCTTATTTTTTTTGAGTGCGTGTGGTTTATTAAAAAAAGATACGGATTCAGCCGTCAAGAAAGAAACGATATCCTGGACAGTCATGCTACACACCGATGCTCCCCCGTCTGGTGCGATTGAAGAAGAATTAGAAAAATATACCGGTGTGAATCTTGATTTTCACTGGATTCCAGATAGTTCTAAGAATGAACGAATGAGTGCCGCATTTGCCTCCAATTCCTTGACGGATATTGTAACACTCGCAAGTTTTAAAAATAGCGCGATTCAAAGTGCGTTGTCTGCGGGGGTGTTTTGGGATGTGGAGCCTTATTTAGCGGAGTATTCAAACTTAGCAAAGCTTACGAGCCAGCAACTGGACCGAATTCGGATCAATGGTAAAGTTTATGGTGTACCCATCCAAAATCATACGGCACGTTACGGTGTGATTGTTCGAAAAGATTGGTTAGAGACTTTAGGACTTGAAATACCAAAGACGATTGCTGAGTTGGCGAAGGTTGCTCAAGCTTTTACAGAAGAAGACCCTGATGGTAACGGACAAAAGGATACGATTGGTATTGTCGAACGCAATGAGTCTTTTCGCGTGGGCTTTCGTTCCTTGACGGGATATTTTGGAGCTGGCAATGAATTTTTTATTAGCGAAGATGGCACGGTTCAACCGACCTTCATGCAAGAAGAATATAAAACCGCCTTAAAATGGTATCGAGAAATGTATCAAAATGGTTGGATGAACCAAGATTTTGTTGTTACTTCAAAAGAAGAACAGCGAGAAATGATGCTTCAAGGAAAAGGAGGCATTATGATTACTTCTCTTCAAGATGTTCGTTATTTTGTTGATCAAGATTCTGATCTTGTGAATGAAAAAGGTAACCAGACATGGGCGCTGGTGGATGATTTAACTTATGGCGAAGTTCCTCGTCGAATTTTATCAGACACAAATGGTGGTTTGAATGGTTTATTAGCAATCCCCAAAAGTAATGTTCCGACAGAAACAGCGCTTCGGGTCGTCTTACAATTTATTAATGACTTAATGGATGAAGAGCCGTTTACACTCATGACTCAAGGCATCGAAGGCGTCCATTACGTCATCAATGAACAACAAGAATACGAGAAAATAAATCAAACCAAATGGCAAGAAGAAGTTCAACCGTACGCCGCGTCTCGCCCGAGTGCTTTAGTTGCCACTTTCAAATCAGCCGAAACCGCCATTAACCAGGCAAACGAAAAAATTGCAGAAAATGAAGCGTATGCCATTTTAGACCCTACACAAACACTCAACTCTGCAACCTATATTGCTCAGTGGCCGGATTTAATGGAGGATATTAGCCGAGCCTATTACGAATATATGTTAGGTGAAAAAGAGCTCGCTTATTTTGAACAAGCCGTTGCGTCATTTAAAGCCGGGCCTGGCCAAAAAGTTATTGAAGAGTTCACGCAAAGTTACCAAGAACGTCAACAAAAAAAGACACCTTGAAATTTTTCATTCATAGTGTCTTTTTTTTGTTAAATTTTAGCAATTAATTCATTGGCAGTGATGATGTTTTGGTCTTGTGTTTGTTCTAACACAATATAGCAATAAGGTTTATACTTTTGCACAATTTTTAAAATCGCGGGATAGTCAATTAACCCTTGTCCTAAAGCAATTGGCTTCACTTTTCCATCGCTAATAATGAAATCTTTTAAGTGGATAGCACAAATTTTTGAACCATATTGCGCAAAAGCTTCTTCAACCATTTCGACCATTGAACCATAGTTGTCAACGGTAATCAAATTCGTCGGGTCTAAAATAATACCCAAGTAATCAGAATCGATCGCCTCCACGAGTTGCTTGGTTCGTTCAATCGAATAAAGAGGGTGGTTTAACCCCGCTTCAATACCAACGAGGGTTTTATACTCTTCACCTGCTTTGACGAGTCGTTGAATCACTTGAACTAAATCGGCAAACACTTCATCGCTAAAGTTATCTTCGGTATAGCCTAAGTTAGGAATGACAGAACCCGTTTCACTGGCAACCATGGAAGCACCAAAAAATGAAGCGTAACGTAAATACGTTTCAAATTTATGCAAAATTTCTTCGCGTGCTTGTGGATCAGGATGAATAAGATTTGAATAACAGCTTAACAAAGCAATTTGAATCTCATGTTTTGCAAATAAGTTTTTGAAATATGTGCCCATTCCGGGGTTTAATGCTGACGCAGAAGAATCCATCTGAGGAAAAGAAGCCCCCATAGCAAACTGTAAATTATGAATTCCTACTTTTTGTGTCTCTTGTGCGAGTTGTTCCGGGGTCGTAACGTTTGTTAAATCGTGTCCACGAATGACTAAATTATACATTTTATTCTCCTTTTTTTTTGCTTTTTTGAAAAAATAACCGCTTACAAATAGTGTACCATAATTCGCATAAGATAGGGCTTTTTTTAGAAGAAAAGCGGGTATAAAAGCCTGTTTTGGTACTATTTCTTTTTCGAAAGTTGTATAATAAACCAATAACGAAAAAAGGCGGGAGAAAGAATATGAAAATTGGATTTATCGGGGTCGGTAATATGGCCAGTGCGATTATAAAAGGAATCATTACCAAAGAGTTTGTCGCAGCAAATGAGGTTTACTTATTTGACTTAATGACAGAAAAAGTGACGGCTTTTGCTAAAGAACACGGTTGCCAAGTCAGCGCAACGACAGCTGAATTAATCGAAGCAGTAGATACAGTACTCTTAGCAGTCAAACCAAATGTGATTGAAAGTGTCTTACAAGAAAATAAAGCGCTCATTACCACCAAAAAACCATTATTGATTTCAATTGCAGCGGGAACGCCTTTAAAAAAATTAGCGAACTTTTTACAAACCGACGAAGAAGTGCCAATGATACGGGTCATGCCGAATGTGAATGCGATGATCGGTGAAGGAGCGGCGGCGATTTGTGGCAATGAATTTGCGACGAAAGAACAAATTCAAACCGTCGTTGCACTTTTTGAAGCAGTCGGATCGGCTTGGGAATTACCAGAAAAAGATTTTTCGAACTTTACCGCGTTAGCCGGCAGTTCACCCGCTTATGCGTACCTTTTTATTGATAGTATCGCCCGTGCAGGGGTCAAACATGGCTTACCAAAAGAGTTATGCAACCAAATTGCCGCTCAAGCAGTCTTAGGCAGTGCCAAAATGATTTTAGAAAGCAAGGAAAATCCATGGACTTTAATTGATCGCGTCTGCTCACCTGGGGGGACAACCGTTGCGGGTTTACTAGCCTTAGAAGAAGAAAAATTTATCGCAACGGTTGTGAAGGGGATCGATGCTACGATTGCCCGCGACCAAGAAATGAATCAACAATAAACAACCAAAGCAGGCCTCTTAGATAAACTGAATCTATCTTTTTTTATTTTAGTTTGTGTAATATACTATTTTTCCTGAATTATTCATACTTTTAGAAAAAGAACAATCCAAGGGTCAAAATGACTCGTTTTGACCCTTGAATATAAAAAAATAAAACTTTTAAAAGAAAATAGAGAAAAGATACAAGAAAATTGAGTAGTAAAGAAAAATTTCTGCTTAGAATGGCCAAAAATAGACAGACTCCCCCCTTGGTGCTAAAAACGATTTTTTTTCATAGGGAGAAGGTCATTTTGCTAGTAGGAATACAACCGC
>NZ_JAFBFD010000028.1 GCF_016909125.1 Enterococcus lemanii
AACGGTTTATGGTCGTGGTCATATACAGTTGATGATCGTATTAAAAATTTACAGACATTTGAGAGTGTCGCGAATTCTTCAATTACTGATTTAAAAAATTGGCGCACCGGAGCTACTAAATCGTTAACTGATTTAAGAACAGATGTTAACGGTTTATGGACGTGGTCATATACAGTTGATGATCGCATTAAAAATTTACAGACATTTGAGAGTGTTGCAAATACTTCTATTAATAATCATGAAAATCGCATTAAATCAATAGAAAATTGGAATCTTACAGATATGATTGACTTAGCAATTGTTGTACATGCGATTGATGTTGTTCGTGATCGTACAATAGATGTTAAGACTGCAGTTGATAGCTTAAAAACAACGCTAATCGCCCAAATTTTACTAGTAACAAATGCTCTAAGTGGTATTAAAACAGAAATTGTTAATTTTGCTAGTTTGTTTAAATCGAATGGAGCGTTTCAAACTTTTTTAACAGGTACGATAAAAAGTCAAACGTTAGCGATTGTGGACGGTTTAGCAATGATTGATGAAACAATCAAGACAACTTTTTCAAACTATTTTACGGACTCTAAAAATGGTGTTTTTTGGGTCGCTTACAAGAAGTTTAGCGATTTTCAAATGGCTGTATTTTTTGGTGTCTTATTCGAAACACTTCGCGAAGATTGGGATAAAAATTGGACTGAAATTTTAATTTCTTGGAATCTTACAAATGATTTGTTGCTTTTAAATAATAACTGGTCAGAGATAATGAATGATTGGCTTGATATGATTAATACTAAATTAATCAGCACAAATGACATTTTAGCAATTGTTACAAATTGGCTTAAACTGATTTACGAAAAACCAAGTATACCAGCAGTTGTTAATGTTCCGCCTTTTGATTATGCACGTTTAGAAAAAATGTTAAAAGATTTGAATATTTCACCAGGCGAAGCCGAAGAAGGTTGGTTTGGTAAATTGATGCGTAAACTACTTGAAGAAATTGTTAAAGGTGGTTTCAGTTTATTAGAAACAGCTATTAAAACGCTTGGTAGTCTATTAGAAACTGCAATTAATAATGTTGGTAGTACGTTGAGTAAGCTTTTAGATTTTTTTGATAGTTTACTAGATAAGATAATTGCGTTGCTTATACCTAAAAATATGGACTTTTTAACAGCTAGTTTTGAACAAGTGAAATTGAAATTTGATGTAAAATTCAGTGGTTTCTTGTCGCTAGCTGATGATATTAAAGAAATGTTTCAACCGATTCAAAAAGATGTTGCGTCTGAACTTACTTTTGATTTTTTGGGGGTAGAATTTAAGCCTGAAATGAGTATATTAGATAGTTTTGTTCCTAAATTTAGAGGTTTAGCGGCTTTAATGCTTTGGTTTAATACTGGTTGGTATGTCTTTAGGCGATTTACTGGGGGAGGCGATTTAATCAATGATAATTGAGTTATTAACAGGTTTAATTTTCGGGTTAGTCGATTTACTTCTTTCAGTTGTTCCGTCTGTTGAAATTAATTTTTCAATGCCTGATACAACTTTTTTTAGAGAAATGCTTGGCCTTGCTGATTATTTTTTTCCAGTTGGTACTATGATCGCTTGTATATCAGTAATTATATCAGTTCAAAATATAAATTTTATTTTAAAAATATTTAATTTCATTTATAAAAAAATTCCGTTTATTTAATAAAAATTGTTTTGTAGGGAAGTTTGCTTTAGCAAACGAACCTACAAAATAATTTTATTGATAAAAGAAAGGTTATTAACATGGGGAAAAGAATTTTATTATTAAAATATATGTGGAAAGATTATAAACATGCTAGAGCATTGAAAAAGCAGGGGATAATTCCTTTTAGTGACTTTGGTTTAACTTTGTTTACTGGGAGGCAAGGAGCAGGCAAAACAATGAGCATGGTGCATGAAGCGGAACAACTTCGTTTGAAATATCCTAATTTATACATTTGTTCGAATTTTGGTTATGTGCATGAAAATGAAAGTTTAAAAAGTTTAACGGATATTACAAACGCTGTTTTAAGAGCGAATGAAGTGGGCGCTTGTGGAACGTTGATTTTGTGGGACGAAATTCAAAATGATTTTGATAGTTTTAGTAAAGTTTCGAGAGATGTTTTAAGAGTGGTTACGCAACAAAGAAAGCAAGGAATTAAGATTTTAGGTACTTCACAAGTGTTTACTCGTGTTAGCAAAGCTTTGAGAGAACAAACATTTAACGTTGTGATGTGTCGTACTATTTTTAAACGTTGGACTGTTAGCCGCTTCTATGATGCTGATGAATATAATCATAATATAGATAGACCTGAAGAAAAAAGAAAAATGTTTCCATTAAGAAAAGTTAGTTTTGTACAGACAGACGAATTAAGAGAACTTTACGATTCATATGCAGTTATTCGCACTTTACAAGAGCAAGCGAAAGAAGAAAAGAAAAATACAAATGTTTATGTTATGAATTAATAACGAACGATTGGCTTGCCTGGTGTCATTACAAATGCTACAAAAAGACGAACTATGTTGATGCCTGGTGTGCCTAAATTATATGTATTTACGAACTTTAAAAAGTGGTTGTTGCGTGATTTTGTCAAGTATAAATGTCTGACTGTAGCGTGAGCGAAAGGAATTTATGCCTTGATAAAAATAATCTAAAAACCATCAAGAAATGTTTTTCGGTATGCAATGCCGAAAAGCCTGCCACTTGGCGAAAGGTTCCCCTTTTGAGAAAGGGGGAAGGGGGATAAGATTAAAAAAATTTAGGGGTTTGACCCTTTTTAAAGGGGCAAGGTCTTATTTTTAGAAAGGTGTTTATACTATGTTTGAAATGATAGTAAAAAAAATAGTTTTAGAAAATTATCGCGATCGTTTTTTTCAAGTGATTTATTTAGAAACGCCACAAAAGCAAGTTTTTTCTTTTAAAGTGAATAAAAAAATAGATTTGACTGAATTTAAAGAAAAAGATAAAGTTCTTGTTACTTTTTCGATTACAAAAAAAGGGATTTCTAACACGCCTTATTTTTTTATCAACTCTATTAAACATGTTATTTTAAAAGGGGCGGATAGTTAGATGATAGATGAAAAACAAAAAAATCCCCCCTCTACTAACAGGGGGGGTATCACACCAAGCTTAAAACCTCTAACCTCTTGTGTAGACTGGTTTTCCTGCACTTTTTTCAATGTCAAAAACTGGGAAGAAATTGCAGCTGCTTTTTTCTTAGATTCGAAAGATTTTGATTGTTCTGATGGTGGCATAAATGGTTATTCTAAAAAAGCTGTGAATGGTCATATTCAGATATTTTATGAGGGGCATTCTGCTACAATGGGTATGTTTATAAATTTGTCTGGTCAAGGCTGTAGACAACTAGAAGAAAATTTAGAAAAGTTAGGGTTAACTTGGGTTGATTTTTTTGGTTATATTGTTGGTTATCAAATTAATATCACTCGTTTAGATATTGCAATAGATGATTTTAAAGGCTATTTTAAAATTAAACAAATTGAAAAATGTGTGAAAAATGGGCTTGTTACTTCTCGTTTTCGTACCGCTCGGAATTTTGAAGAAATAGCGCTAGAAGATGGTTCTACGAAAGGACAAACAATTTATTTTGGTAAAGGTGATGTTATGATTCGCTTTTATGATAAGTATCAAGAACGATTAGCAAATAATAAAATCTTTAATGATGATGTTACTTTTTGGCAACGTACTGAATTACAGTTAAGAGGAAAAAGGGCTATGGCTGCTATTGATGTGATTATTCATGATTATAATGATTTAGGCGATTTTGTGAAAGGTGTGTTAAATAAATATCTAGCGTTTAAGGTTAAGGGGAAAGATTCTCATAAAGATAGGTGGAAAAATGCTCGTTGGTGGGATAGTTTTTTGGGTGGTGTTGGTAAGATTAGTTTATCAATGCAAGCGCCTGACAAGTCGGTTATGCGGTCTAAGCATTGGATTGATACACAAGTTCTAGGAAGCTTTGCAATGCTATATGAAGCATTAGGGAATGATTCATTATTATTTGATTACGCTGTGGCTCGTGGTCAAGCTCAAATGTCTGATAAGCAGAAGCAGATGGCTAGTGATTTTAAAATGGATATAAACAAGCGTATTGCAATTAAAGATAAAATGAAACAAGATATAAAAGAATTGAAAAAAACTAATATAGATTGGATTGAATCGCTAACAAGTGTATAATGTCTTTAAAAGCTTTGTGAGGAAAATAAAATGATTGAATTTGACAATTTAAAAGAGTATTTAAAATGCGGTTTAGGTTTTACAGATTTATTTGAAGAAGAAATGTTTCATTATTTGTTAAAACGTGATGGAAAACTTTTTTATAATCCGAAAATAAAAATGATGTGTGATATAAATTTAACGCCAGTTTATTATGTAGAGCAGGTTTATACAGGTAGTAAGTCTTATTTATAGTAAAAAAGAGCAAAAAAAATAAGCTCACAGGCTTCTTTAAGACTTAGCAACTTTATATAATGTATATTATGTAAACTAAAATAAAAATAAAATGAATATTGCTAAAATAGCTGTTTTTTCTCTTAGACCTCCCTCTTTTTAGCAACAGGCAGCTTAAATATTCTACTAATACTTAAAACTAAGCAAATTCAATGTTTATCTTTTTTTATTTGTTCGATTTATTATCTTTGTAGTTTAATTGTTTTTTATTTAGCCCAGATTATTCATATTCATTGGTATGGCCATAAAACATTATTAATAACTCAAGCATGTTTCTCTAATTTTAGAAACCACTAATAACGATTTCTAACTTTTCAATCGTTTGTTCTTTATCAAACTAATTTTATCTTTACTGCTTATCAATTTCATTTTGACTTTTTATCAAATAAATGCTAGGATTTTTAAACTACCTAAATGAACGACAAGGAGGATAAAAATGAGGCAAAATGAACAACGGATTCGTGTGAAAGAAGGAATTCGAACTGGTATCTTTGGTTTAATAACAAATATTATCCTCGTTATTATAAAATTAATTGCAGGGCTAATAGGTAATAGCGTCTCGATTATGGCGGATGCTATGAATAGTTTAGGTGATACTTTTAATTCTATATTAACAATTATGGGTTTTCATATCGCCAATAAACCCGCTGATCGTGAGCACCCTTACGGTCATCAAAGAGCGGAATATTTAAGTGGCCTATTTACAGCAATTATCATTTCTTTTGTCGGGTTGCAATTTTTAATTAGCTCGATTCAAAAAATATTCAAACCTGAGGGCATTAATCGTTCCCCACTTGTTTTAATTTTATTAATCCTTTCTATTTTAATTAAGGGTGGACTGGCTTATTTTTATTATAAAAAAAACAAAAATATGGCTGTTCATTCAACAGCAATCGAAACATTAATGAAAGATAGCCTATATGATATGTTTATGAACTTAGTTATCATCCTCTCTTATCTTGTTGAAACGCAATTTGGTTGGTTGATTGATGGTTATGTCGGAGTGTTTGTAGCGGCTATTATTTTGCGCGGCGGATATGATTCAATTAAAGATTCCTCAAATGACTTATTGGGCACTCGACCTGATCCTAATTTAATCTATCAAATGGAGGAAGTTCTAAATTCATATGATAATCTCGTAGGCTATCATGACTTAGTTTTACATAAATATGGACCAAACATGTTCTTTGCTACGGTTGATATCGAAGTTGATTCTAGATGGGACTTGCTTCATGCGCATCAAGTAACGGACGCAATAGAGAAAGAATTTAAAGATAAGTTTGCCATTCTTTTAGCCACGCATTTAGACCCAATTGTTTTGAATAATGACGAGCAAAACGCCCTCTATAAGGTAATTAAAGAAACTTTGAAATCCTACGATAAAAATTTCCATTTTCATGATTTTAGAGTTGAAGAAACAGCTACAGTATCGAATCTTCATTTTGATGTCGTTGTTCCGGATTCAATAACAACATCTGATGAAGAGTTATATCAAAAAATCACACACGATATCTATCATAAGATTGGCTACAAATACCATCTCTATATTGAATTTGATCGTAATTATGTTTTAAGTAAATAAGTAAAAAGATTGAAGGGTATTTGCTTAGTATTTCCCATTAAGCGCCCCTTCGATCTTTTTTGAAACATTTGAACAAAATAAAACGCACAGCTATTTCAAATCATGAAAAGGCGTGCGTTTTATTTTAACGATTAATCGTTTTTTTCTATTTTTGCGCGAATTTTCTCTTCATCACCTGACAAGCGAGCATAATTATAAAACCGCGTCTGTGCATCTTGCGTAGTTTTAGCAAATAGTTGAATTGCTTCTGCTGGATAGTTCTTCTCAAGTGAAGAAAAACGGGTTTGTGTACGTAAAAAATCAGGCAGTTTACTAAATTCAGGTTTTTTAAAGTCTAAACTCATTGGTCTCTTCCCTTTTTCACGCAATAACGGGTTGTAGCGATATAAAGACCAGTAACCTGAATGAACAGCGTCTTGTGCTTCTTTAATCGACTGACGCATCCCACCAACTAGTCCATGTGCAATACATGGCGTATAAGCAATAATAATTGAAGGTCCTGGGAATTTTTCGGCTTCTTCAAATGCGCGAATCGTTTGCATTTGGTTTGCTCCTGAAGCAATTTGCGCTACATAAACATTGCCATACGTCATCGCCATCATCCCTAAATCTTTTTTTGAAACATACTTTCCATTGGCTGCAAATTTCGCAATCGCAGCTAATGGCGTTGCTTTTGAAACTTGTCCTCCGGTATTTGAGTAGACTTCATTATCAAGTACAAGCAAATTAACATCTGCCCCTGAGGCTAAAACATGATCAATGCCGCCATAACCAATATCATAGGCCCAGCCATCTCCCCCAATCATCCATTGGCTAGGTTTCACAAATAAATCTTTTTGCGCTAAAATTTCTAGCAAAACAGGTTGTTGACTTACTTCTGCTTTTAAGGCTGCGATTAGTTTTTGTGCCCGTTGCTGGGTTCCTTCACTCACTGTTAAATGTGTCACCCAATCCGTCATTTGTTCAGCAAGTTCTGAAGAAATAGGAACCGTTGCTATTATTTCACTCATCTTTTGTGCAAGTGCTTCACGACGCGTTAAATTCGCTAAAAACATTCCATAGCCAAACTCTGCATTGTCCTCTAATAAAGAATTTGACCATGCTGGCCCTTGTCCTTTATCATTCGTTGTATACGGTGAAACAGGAGCCGCCGCGCCCCAAATGGAAGAACAACCGGTCGCATTAGCAATCATCATCCGATCACCATACATTTGCGTGAGTAATTTAACGTATGGCGTTTCTCCGCAACCTGAACAAGCACTTGAAAATTCTAACAATGGTTTTTCAAATTGCGTCCCTAAAACCGTTCCCGGACGAGCGGGGTTTTCTTTTTGACGTAAAGTCATTGAAAAAGCCCAATTCATTGCTTCTTCTTTTTGCTCTTCGTAAGGTTTCATCACCAGCGCTTTCCCTTTGGCAGGACAAGCTTCAACACATAGTCCACAGCCGGTACAATCTTCAATCGAAACTTGAATCCGGTACTTCAGCCCATTTTTCCCACGCATTTCGCGAACAATATAGTCTTCAGGTGCGTCTTTCATTTCCTCTTCGTCTGCTAAGAAAGGACGGATGGCAGCGTGTGGACAGACAAAAGCACATTCATTACACATGGTACAACGATCGCTTAACCATTCTGGTACTTCCAAAGCGATACCACGCTTTTCAACAGCCGTCGTTCCTAAAGGCATATTTCCTTCTGTCATTTGATTTTGAATTAAAGTCCCCACGCTTAAAGAATTCCCTTCTAAGGCATTCACGGGTTCAACAACCTCGCGAACGTAACGATTCGTGTTCGTTGATTTTTTCTCGACTACCTCAATTGTACGCCACTCATTAGGCACCTCGAATTTTTGAAGCAATTCAATGGTACGATCAATCGCCGCCAGATTAATTGCTACAATTTTATCTGACTTATGTCCATAAGCTTTGTGCGCCTCTTCTTTAAGGAGTGAAATGATTTCTTCTTCTGGAAGGATTTTAGTTAGTTGGAAAAAAGCCGTCTGCATAATGGTATTAATCCGATTACGTAACCCTGTTTCCATCGCTAGCTGCATGGCATTAATTGTATAAAATTGAATTTCATTTTCAGCTAAATAACGTTTCATCGCTTTAGGTAAAAACTTCTCAATTTGCTCCTTATTCCAAGTCGTATTCAGTAAGAAAGTGCCCCCTTTTTTCAAACCTTTTAACACATCATAACTATGAATATAAGCAGGTGTATGGCACGCAATAAAATCAGCATGGTCAATTAAATAAGCAGAACGAATTGGTTTAGCGCCAAAACGCAAATGTGAAACCGTTAAACCACCTGATTTTTTTGAATCATAATAAAAATATCCTTGGATAAATTGATCCGTTTTTTCGCCAATTAATTTAATACTAGCTTTGTTGGCTCCGACCGTTCCATCTGAACCAAATCCCCAAAATTTCGCTTGGAAAATCTCTTTTTCAGTTAAGTCCATTCGCCCCTTCGTTGGAAGCGATAGGTGCGTGATATCATCTTGAATCCCAATCGTAAAACGGTTTTTTTGTTCACTTCTTGGCCGACGAAGTTCATCAAAAACAGCAACAATTTGATCAGGTGTTGTATCCTTTGAACCTAAGCCATAGCGTCCGCCAATAACAATTGGCCGCAATTCTGAATCATACAACGCACTTTGAACGTCAAGTAACAATGGCTCCCCACCTGCTCCAGGTTCTTTGCTCCGATCTAAGACGGCTAAACTTTTGACAGTAGTCGGTATTTTATTTAAAAATTCACGGATTGGAAATGGTCGATACAAATGAATATTAATAAACCCAACTTTTCGCCCTTGCGCTGTTAAATAGTCAATGGTTTGTTCAATTGTTTGCGCGACCGATCCAATGCTAACAATCACTTCTTGTGCATCGCTTGCCCCATAGTAATTAACTAACTCATAGTTTGTCCCTCGCAAGTGATTGATTTGATCCATATATTTTTGAACAATTGCTGGCAACGCGTCATAGTAAGAGTTGATTGTTTCTCTTTGTTGAAAGTGGATATCAGGGTTTTGATTTGTTCCACTGACGGTTGGTTGATTTGGATTCATTGCACGCTTGCGGAAATTTAATAATGCTTCTTCATTGATTAATGGTTTTAAGTCTGCGTAGTCAATCACGTCAATTTTTTGAATTTCATGACTTGTTCGAAAACCATCAAAAAAGTTCAAAATAGGCAATCGCGCTTCTAGAGTTGCTAAGTGCGACACAGCTGATAAATCCATCACTTCTTGTACACTACTTTGTGCAAGCATGACAAATCCTGTCTGACGAGCAGCCATCACATCCGAATGATCCCCAAAAATATTTAAAGCATTCGTTGTTAAAGCACGACTGGCTACGTGAAATACGCTTGGTAAGAGCTCACCAGCGATTTTATACATATTGGGCAACATTAATAAAAGCCCTTGTGAAGCAGTGTATGTAGTTGTTAGGGCGCCCGTTTTTAACGAACCATGTACTACGCCAGCTGCTCCAGCCTCTGATTGCATCTCAACAATTTTAACGACTTGTCCAAATAAATTCTTTTTGCCTTCAGCAGCCCATTGATCAACCAGCTCGGCCATTGTTGAACTTGGCGTAATTGGATAAATCGCTGCTAATTCAGTGAAGGCATAGGAAATATAGGCTGCCGCTGTATTTCCATCCATCATTGCTTTCATTGTTTAAACCTCTCTTTATTTCTTTTGCTTGTATTTTATTTCACTACGGTTAGCCTAACACAAAAAAACAAAAATGCGCTACTTTTTTATAAAAAATTGCAAATAAAAAAACCACTAAAATGAGTGGTTTTTTTAAGCTAACCAATAATCACGGTCTCTTCAGGGTATTTAAAAGTTGATTTTCGATTTAAATTACGTGTCACCAAGGAAAAAGCAACGGTCATAATTCCTACCCGGCCAATAAACATTAAAGAAATAATAATCAATTTTCCAATCGTTGTTAGTTGAGGTGTTAAGCCCATCGTTAGCCCAACAGTTCCTAAAGCAGAAACGACTTCAAAAACAATATACTCCAGACCAAGTTCGTTTACGTCGGGAACCGTTTCTGTAATCGATAAGATCATGGTACTGGCTATAACTAGAGATAGTAGCAAGAAAAACAAAACTAACGCACGAGAAATGGTTGATTCCTTAATTGTTCGTCCACGAAACTCAGTATGCTCTTTTCCTTTAAAAATATTCACGACTTTAATTAGTAAGACACCAAAAGTTGTGGTCTTAAAGCCACCCGCAGTTGAGCCTGAAGTCCCTCCAATAAACATTAAAATAATTGTTAATAAAAGGCCGGCATGTGACATTGAAAAATAGTCAATTGAATAAAATCCAGCGGTTCGAGGCGTTACTGACATAAACACCGTATTAAAAAAACGAACAATAGCATTCCCTTCGACTAGCATGGCACTGTTGTTTTCTACCAGTAAGAAGCCTAAGGTGCCACCTACCAAAAGAACAGTCGTCACCATCAAGGCAATTTGACTATGTAAGCTTAAGCGTTTTTCTTTTTTATAATCAAGGACATCATACCAAACAATAAAACCTAAACCACCTGAAATAATTAAGGCGCTAATCACCGATAAAACCCAAGGATCATGTTGAAATTGGCTCAGACTATCACCAAAAATATCAAAACCCGCATTGCAAAAAGCTGAAGTTGCATGAAAAAAACTATACCAAATACCACTTTTCAGGCCAAAACGAGGGATAAAATCAATAGCTAATAAAATAAAGCCTAGAAATTGAATAAAGAATGCATTCTTCATAATATAAATCATTAAACTAAGTTCACCGGATTGAGTTTCAATATTAAGTGATTGTTTTAAAGCAATTCGCATCCCTAATCCAATTTTTTTCCGTGTCAACAAGTAGAAAAGAACGGGTAAACACATAAAGCCAAGTCCACCAATTTCAATCAAAATAAGAATAACCACCTTGCCAAAGAAGCTCCAATGGCCTGCAGTTGACAAAGTGGTTAAGCCTGTCACACAAGTTGCAGACGTTGCAGTAAATAACGCATCTAGGAAATTCGTAAATTCACCTGAACGCGAGGATATCGGCAAACTTAATAATGTCGTACCGATTATAATCACTGCAAAAAAACCGAGTGAAATGAACTGTGGTGTCGTAATATTTAAGCGTTTCTTTTTGAAGATCATGTGACCGCCTCACTTTATGGATAATTACTTCCTCATGTTTTTAACTTTTATCATCCGTGTCACACCAGCTCTTTCACTTTCTTCTAGTTTCATTTTAATGAAATAGATTGTCTCTTCTAACTCAGGAATCGTCATATATTCCAAAGCATTTACTCGACGGCGTGTTTTTTCAATTTCTTCAGCCATTAGCTGACAAGTCTTCTCAATTTCAGTTAATTCAAGTAATTTAGGCAATACGTTCGTAAATTTGTCGATGGATTCATCTAAAGGCATATTGGAATTTAAAAAGCCATATTCTAAAGGAGTATTAATATATTGCTCATCATACTCGAAATTCATCACAGGTACAACAACACTCATAATATTTTTTTTCGAAATATCTAAAGAAACATTTGTAGCCGGTAAGATAAATAACTCTTCGATAAAGTGTTCATTTAATGTTGCATTGGCTAAACGAAAAGCTCGCATCGCCTCAATCATTTCTACCTCAGTTTCTTTACGAAGTGTATTGTTTTTACGAATCAATAAAATAAATTGCCGCATTAACTCATCTTGTTTGTCTTTTAATAATTTATGTCCGCGCTTAGCTGTGCCCAGTTGTTTAGACAACCGAGCTAGCTCCATGCGCGTAGGATTTACATTTCTAATCGCCATTTTTCTACCTCTTTTCTGGCAGATATTCGTCAATCATCTCATCTTTAATGCGCTTCAACTCCGTTCTTGGAAGCATATTAAGTAGTTCCCAACCAAGATTTAACGTTTCAACAATTGAACGATTGACTTGATACCCTTGATTTACGTATTGGGTTTCAAAACGATCGGCAAATTGCGCATAAATTCGATCTGTCTCTGATAAAGCAGACTCCCCTAACACAACAGCTAATTCTTTTGCTTGTTTGCCTTGTGCATAGGCTGAGAAAAGTTGGTTCATCGTTGCCGCATGATCCCCTCTTGTTTTACCTTCGCCTGTTCCTTTATCTTTTAGCCGTGATAAAGATGGTAAAACGTCAATTGGTGGTTGAATCCCCTTTTTATATAAATCGCGCGATAAAATAATTTGACCTTCTGTAATATAACCAGTTAAGTCAGGGATTGGGTGCGTTTTGTCATCTTCTGGCATCGTTAGTATAGGAATTTGAGTAACGGATCCTTTTAATCCACGAATCCGGCCTGCTCGTTCATATAAAGTCGCTAAGTTTGTATATAAGTACCCTGGATAGCCACGACGTCCTGGTACTTCACGACGTGCGGCTGAAATCTCCCGTAAGGCTTCGCAATAGTTTGTCATATCGGTCATAATAACTAAAACATGCATGCCTTTTTCATATGCTAAATATTCAGCAGCGGTTAAAGCCATTTTAGGCGTTGCAATCCGTTCAATTGCTGGATCATTGGCTAAGTTCATAAAGACAACGGAGCGATCAATCGCGCCTGTTTGACGGAAATTTTCCATAAAATATTCGGCTTCTTCAAAGGTAATTCCAATACCAGCAAAAACAACCGCGAAATCATCATCGGTATTCAAGACGGCTGCTTGTCGGGCAATTTGAGCGGCTAATTCTTTATGGGGTAAACCAGAACCTGAGAAAACAGGTAACTTTTGTCCACGAACTAAAGTATTTAAATGGTCAATTGAAGAAATCCCTGTTTGAATAAATTCATCTGGATAATCGCGCGAAACAGGGTTAATTACTTCACCGTTAATGTCCATCATTTTTTCAGGTAATATTTCAGCGCCGCCATCACGAACTCGACCTAAGCCATCAAAAATACGACCGACCATATCTTCTGAAACACCTAATTGTAATGGATGACCTAAAAAGCGAACCGTGGAATCTCTTAAGTTAATTCCACTTGTCCCTTCAAAAATTTGAACAAGTGCTTTATCCTCTTGAATTTCAAGTACTTGACCTTGGCGAATTTCACCATTTTGCAAGCGGACTTCAATTAATTCTTCGTACTTGACTCCCGAAACACGATCCACTGCCATTAAAGGGCCTACGACTTCGCCAATGGTTTTATATTCTTTAATCAAATTAAAGCCCTCCTTTTTGTAAAATTTCTTTTAGCGTTTCACGAATTTCATTTTCTAATTGTGTAATTTTAACAAGCTCATTTTCTGAAACATACTTCATTCGTGCAATTTTATCACGTAATTGGATCGTACCTTCCATAATTTCAGGTAAATACGCACCTAGTTCTAAAGCTTTTTGGCCTTCCGTATGGAAATGCAAGATAGTATGTAGCATATGAAACTGTTTTTCTCTTGAGGTAAAGGTATCGACCTCATCAAAGGCATTTTGTTGCAAATAATCTTCCCGAATTTGTTTTGCTGTTTCAAGGGTTAATTGGTCTTTTGCTGACAAGGAATCAATACCGACTAAACGAACAATCTCATTTAACTCGGATTCTTTTTGTAAAATACGCATTGCTTCAGTTACTAGCTCTGACCACTCCACTTGTAATTGTTGATCTAAGTATTCACCGACTTCATTTAAATACAAAGAATAACTCTTTAACCAATCAATTGAAGGGAAATGTCTTTGTTGTGCAAGTAGCGAGTCTAATCCCCAAAAAACTTTTACGACACGTAAAGTATTTTGAGTAACTGGCTCTGAAATATCTCCCCCAGAAGGTGAGACGGCACTAATCGCAGTAATACTTCCTTCATTACGTTGTGTACCTAGCGTAATCACGCGTCCCGCACGTTCATAATATTCTGCTAGACGACTTCCTAAGTACGCAGGATAGCCCTCATCGCCTGGCATTTCTTCTAAGCGACCAGACATCTCACGTAAAGCCTCAGCCCAACGCGAAGTAGAATCCGCCATAATCGCAACAGAATAGCCCATATCGCGGAAATACTCAGCAATTGTAATTCCTGTATAAATAGAGGCTTCTCGAGCAGCAACGGGCATGTTTGAAGTGTTGGCGATTAAAACCGTACGTTCCATCAAAGATTCTCCTGTTTTTGGGTCAATCAATTCAGGAAACTCATTCATTACGTCGGTCATCTCATTCCCGCGCTCACCGCAACCAACATAAACAACTAAATCGACATCCGCCCATTTAGCAATTTGATGTTGTACAACTGTTTTCCCTGCCCCAAACGGACCTGGAACGGCTGCAGCACCACCTTTAGTAACAGGGAAGAACGTATCAATCACTCGTTGCCCTGTAATCATTGGGACGTTTGGATTGATTTTTTCTCGCACCGGTCGTGCTTTACGAACCGGCCATTTTTGTAACATGGTAATTTCTTTTTCACCGTTATCTGATTGAATAACGGCAATTTTCTCATCAATTGTATAATCGCCACTCGTAATTTCAATGATTGTCCCTTTTAGGCCGATTGGAACCATAATCTTGTGCGCGATGACTTTTGTTTCTTGTACGACACCTAAAATATCACCTGGTTCTACTTGATCGCCTACTTTGGCACTTGCTTGAAAAGACCATTTCTTTTGATGATCCAAAGCTGGCAATTGCACGCCACGACCTAAGAAATTACTCTTTGTTTTTTCAGCAAAAACGTCAAGCGGTCGTTGAATACCATCAAACATTTGGCTGATGATTCCTGGTGCTAGTTCAACGGACAACGCCTCACCTGTTGATCGTACAGGTTCGCCGGGTCCGATTCCTGCTGTTTCTTCGTAAACCTGAATCGATGCAATATCGCCTCGCATCTCAATAATTTCGCCCACAACACCTAAATCGCCAACATAACAAATATCTTGAATACTTGCATGTCCCATGTTTCGAGCCATTACTAAGGGACCTGATACTTTTATAATTGTCCCAACTTCCATTTGATCCGCTCCCTTATAAAATATTTTGTCCAACTGCTTTTTCGACATTTTTTTGAATTTCGTTTAAACCGATGCCTTTTGTCCCATCATGATCAGGTATTAACACAACTGCGGGTGTGAGGTGTTGCTTTAATGCCGCAATTTGTTGTGGAATTTGTTTCGCACAAGTTTCTGTAATATAAATCACGCCATATTTTTCAGCAACCATTTTTTCTAATGCTTGTTTAATTGCTGCTTCGTTAATTCCATAATGGACAGAAAAACCAAATAATTTGAAAGGCATTATCGATTCTTTATCACCAATTACTCCAATTTTATAAGTCATAAAGCAAACGCATCCTTTCTCTAATTGCTTCTTCCGTAAAGCCACTTCTTTTACCTACAATAATTAAACGCAAGTTCATGACTTCGATATCTTTTGCATTTAAAAAAGCCATTAACGGTAGAGGTCCAAATGCTTGCGTTTGAGCAATTTGCAAAACCTTTGTTAAGTAATTATCTTTTAAAATATTAACTTTAGCAAAATCAATTGTTTTATCCGTCAATGCAGGACCTAACAACTCACCGTATTTTGACTGTCTAATATAATCAATAAAAACACTTAATGGTTGTTGGGCAAAAGAAAGCAATTCTTCTTTGTCAAAACTTCCCATACTAGAGACAACGGTTGTCATAAATGCATAGGTTCTTTTTTGCAGTAAGCAACGAGCGGTTGTCGTAATGTTTAATAAATCAATTGATTGAATGACTTCCTCAAGTAATTCTGCATCATTTAGCTGTTCTGCAATCCGACGTTGTTCTCTATAGTAATACCGATCATAAATGACATCAATTCCTTGCAGTATTTTTGATTCTTCAAAATACTGCCGGACTTCTTTAATACACTGAATGATGGTTTTAGGTAAAACACTTGATTCACCGGTCTGAATCGCACTTCTTAAGTCTTCAATGGTATAAAAGCCATCAGGGATGAACAAATAATCATAATTTTCCTTGATTTTTTCTCCCTTAGTTATAATTTTCAAATTATGAAAAGTAAAGCGCATTGTATATAACCAAACGAGTTCTGGATAAGGAACGATTTCGATGAGTTCTTCATAAGTTTGTACCAATTCTTGATTTAACGACTGTTCAAAATCATATTGATAATTTTCTGTTAAGTATTTTCCATAAACAGTTGGTGTTAAAATTTCAGCAATTTTTTGAAATGAATTGGCTTGAATTAATTGTTCGAATTGTTCTTTTGAAAGCAATTCATTTTCCTTGATACGAACAATTGGATTGACGGTATGATAACTATTCTTCATTTCACCCCTCCTTATGAAAATAAGACTTGCATAAATTCTCTTCCTTTGTTTCTACGCTCTTCTGTTAATAGATCTCGATATAAAAAGTTGTACTGCACGCCTTCATGTTCGATTAAAAAGCCGTACTCTAAAACAGCGCTTGGTGAAGCTAAAGTGAGCTTTTTGTTTTGCTTATTTGCAACTTCTTCAAGCCATTCTTTTGGGTAAGTACCGTTTTCAACAAGGCCACCTGGAATGAATACCCCTTTTGTTATCGCTAGTTTTGCTAAAACAACTTCCGCAAAGGTGCGGTGTTGCGCTAGTGTCCATTGTGTCATTTCAGTATGAGCTTCTTCAAATAATTTTTCTAAATAGGCTTGCTTTTTTTTCAAAATTTCTTGTCGATTTTCGACTTCTAAACGGTTCTTTTGTTGTTGGAATCTTTTTTGCATTTGTTCTGTTTGTTTGACAAGTTGCTGTTCGTGCTCTTGCATTATTTTTCTTTGCTCAACCAAAAAATTTGTATCAATTTCAGCTAAACGATTTTTTTCAAACTCTTGTCGTTCGGCCTGTGCTTGCTCATTGATTTTTCCAATTATTTTTTGAATTGCATCCATAGAACTCGCTCCTTTTTTCAAAAATTAATTGATACTCCCTAATAATAAGAATGAAATAACAAAGCCTAAGATTGCATACATTTCAACCATTACGGCATACATTACGCCTTTAAAGAAGTGTTCTGGTTTCTTAGCTAAAATTTGAATCCCTGCAGCAGAAACTTTCCCTTGTGGAATTGCTGAGCTTAAACCAGTGAAAGCGACTGGCAAAGAAGCACCTAAGTAAGATAGACCGGTAACAATTGACATATCGGTTGATAAACTTGTAAAAATCATTGCTGCAATGGCAAATCCATAAAGTCCTTGGGTTGCTGGCAATAATTGTAAAATCAATGATTGACCAAATTTTTCTGGTTGATTCGTCATCAAAGCAGCAGCTGCTTCGCCGGCTTTTCCAACCCCAATTGCTGAGCCAATCCCTGAAAAAATAGTTGCTGTTCCCATCGCTAAAATGGCAAATAAAATTCCCGCATTGTTTTCTAAAATGTAATTAATCATTCTTTTTTCCTCCCATATTTTCATCTAAATTAATATATTTTTCAGCGGCTTTAAACGTATTAAATGGACGTCCGCCACCTTCATAAAATTTCCCAAAAAACTCAACATACTGTAACCGTGCTGCATGGACATAAGCGCCTAATAATGATAAGAAGATATTTAGGGCATGTAACGCAACAATTAATAAAATCCCAACGCTATACTTAGCAGCGGCGGGCATTGTTGCAACAAGCATATTAAAAGCCATCGCAATACTCCCACCAGAAATTCCTAATGCCATTAAGCGACTGTAACTCACAAAGTCTCCAATATAGCCAGTTACCCCATAGAGTTCGTAAAGACCACTAAAGAAGCCACCCACTTTTGATTTGCTTTGGATCATCGGAATAACAATGACTAAAAAGGCACTAAATAAAGCCAAAGCCGTCCCCACGGTTACAAGTAGACTTGAATCAAAAACAAGACTACCTGCGGCAGCTACAAAAATACCTGTTAAAATCCCTTGCCAAGAAAAGCCTGCACTAACGGCTGTCAAGTATTGCTTTTTCTTGATATTCTCTTTAGCCGCCAAGAATAGTCCCGTATAAATTTGAATCCCACCAAAAATAACGGATAAAGCAAAAATCGTCATAAAGTCTTCAGTTGGCGCCAATAGTTGAAATGGTAACGTTAAACCAAAAGCACTGCCATAAATAATCCCCCAAACCATAATCGAAATGGATAGGAGCTGAAATAAGCGGACGAATTTTGTCGTACTTTTAGGTAAAGTTAACTTTCTTAAAGCGAAAGTGGTGGCGAGAAAAATTAAAGCACCATAGCCTAAATCGGCAACCATCATACCAAAAAAGACGAGATAAAAAGGGGCCATCCATGGTGTGGGATCAATTTCTTCGTATTTGGGTACCGAATACATTGCGGTCAAAATTTCAAACGGTGCGACAAACCAATTATTTTTCAATTTCGTTGGCACTTGGTTTGTTTCAATTTGCTGCCGCGTTGGCTCGTCAAAAGAGCAATAAATGGAATGATTAAATTCATTTTCTAAAGCAGCTACTAAAGCTTCTTGCTCAGTTGTGCTAATCCAAACGCGAATAACGATTAAATGCTTGGAATAGACCAGTTGTTCTTTTACTTGCTCACGAGCTATTTTTGCTAAGAGAATTTCTTCGTTTAATTGTAAATCGACGACCCGTTGTTTGAAATAGCCAATTTCTCTGGTTAAGTGTTTTATTTTTTCAACAATTGTTTCTAATTCTTTCTTAGATTGAACAAATAGCTCTTTTGGGTTTGTACCATATGGGTTTTGTTCAAATGAAACACCGAATGCCACTAATTGTGTTTGGATTTTTTCAAGACGCTCTTTAAATAAAGCGAGACTAAAACGGACTTCTTTTTCAGTTGTATAATTTAACTCAAAATAAATATCTTCTTGATTAATCAGAAAAGCCCGCACTTCTTCCCATAATTCAGCTGGGACTTTTGCTAATAACGTCTCAACTGTTGTTAATTTATAACTTGGATCAATATCGTATTGCGACCATTGTGTTGCCCAAATTTGCGCCTCATTCCAATATTTTTGCGTTTTTAAAAGATTTTCCCAATTTGTTTTTAAAGCAGTTAGTTGATTTAAAGTATCAACGAGTGCTTGTTCATCGAATTTTTCTTCTAATTCTTGCAAAGAATAGGTCGTTCGGCGTAGCTCTCTTATTTTTTGCTTAGCGGATCCGTTGTTACGTACAAAGATAATCCCTTGTCTAATTTGATTTAACCATAAATTATATTGGTTCATGTTCGTTAAATCTGGTTTATCTAGCTCAGGAAAATACGTGGTTAACCATTCTGCGTTTTCTTCCACTTCTAAAATGTCTTCAATTTCAACGGATTGAATGCTTTGGAGTTTTTTTAATAAGCCTTCATGAAACTCCTTTTCAGCTAAGAGAGTCATTTTACTTAAGCGACTAACCCCCATAGTTTCCCCTCATTTCATTAATTATCTGTTGAATCAATGTTTCTTTATGTTCTTCATAAAGCGTTTCATCTCTTTGGTTGTTTTCTTTTGTTTGTTGCAACAAAAACATCCGATATCGTTCTTCTTCTTCAATCAACGAATTTTCCAAGTCATTTAACGCTTTGATTCGAAGTTCTTTTTGACTTTTCTCTAGATTTTGGATTTCTATTTTCTTTTGTTGTTCGTAGCGATTCATCTCTTGTTCTAACTCATGATAAGCTGCTTGGTTTGACTCCTCTACGCAACGAATTTTTTCTAAAGCTTCTTTCACGGTGTAGTCCCCCCTTCCATAAAAAAAGAGCATACTTCAGTATTTTGAAGTATGCTCTAAACGTTCTATAGCCACTTCAAATAAATTCTTCTCACCCCTTGAAGAATAACATCCTTGAAGCATTAGCCCAACCATTTTTTATTTATCTCTTTACTTTAAATAATATAGCAAATATTTAACTTTAAAGTCAAGTGTTACAAGTATATGTTTTTTTACTAGTTGCTGATTAAGTGTCCCTTCCAAAAAAATAACTCTTGTGTGCCACTACGGGTATCCGTCGATTTACCAGTTTTAGGGATAAAAGAACCTCTTAAAAAACTTTAAGAGGTTCTTTTGATTGAATCTTTATTGACGAATTAAATAATCAAATGCGCCTAACGCA
This sequence comes from Enterococcus lemanii, assembly GCF_016909125.1. Classification (GTDB taxonomy): domain Bacteria; phylum Bacillota; class Bacilli; order Lactobacillales; family Enterococcaceae; genus Enterococcus_I; species Enterococcus_I lemanii. The sequence goes on from NZ_JAFBFD010000028.1 coordinate 20,098, forward strand.
GCAGATGCGCCAGCTCCCATTGAAATAATGATTTGTTTATACGCGCTATCCGTACAGTCACCGGCTGCAAAAATACCTGGAATGTTGGTCATTTGGTGGGCGTCAACGGTAATCTCGCCACGTTCATTTAATGCCACCTCGGTTTCTTTTAGCCAATTGCTATTTGGAACCAACCCAATTTGGACAAAGACACCTTCTAACGCTAAATGGTGTTCTTCATTCGTCGCGCGGTCAATGTATGAAATACCATCGACTTCGTTTGTCCCGGTGATTTCTTTCGTTGCGACATTTTTTAAGATGGTAATATTCGCATGTTCATTCGCACGGTCTTGTAATACTTGATCGGCTTTTAATTCAGGCAAGAACTCTAAAACATAAACATGTTTAGCTAATCCTGCTAAATCTAACGCTGCTTCAATACCAGAATTTCCGCCACCAATTACTGCTACGTCTTTCCCAGTAAATAGTGGTCCATCACAGTGCGGGCAATTTGTTACCCCTTTTGTCCGAAACGCTTCTTCCCCTGGCACATTCACATTCCGCCAGCTTGCACCAACCGCCAGAATTGCTGTCTTTGTTTTTAAGATTGCGCCATTTTCTAGCTCAACTTCAATCAGTTCGTTTTTTCGAATGGTTTTTGCTCGTTGATTTTTCATAATATCAATTGGGTATTCTTTCGCATGACCTTCAATTTGGGCCATTAATTTAGGACCTTCTGTATAAGGAGTACCGATCATATTTTCAATACCTACCGTATCCATTACTTGACCACCATATGTTTCAACAACCATTCCGGTTTTGATCCCTTTACGTGCTGCATAAATTGCAGCACTATTGCCGGCAGGGCCACCACCAACGACTAACACATCAAAGATCCCTTTGTCGTTAAACTCGTCTGCACTAGCTGGACCAGTAATTTTTTCAACCAATTGTTCGATTGTGAGACGTCCGCTCGCAAATTCAACATCACTACTAAAAACAGTTGGCACAGCCATGATTTTTTTTGCTTCAATTTCATCTTGGAACATGCCACCTTCAACCATTGTGTGGGTGATTAAAGGATTTAAAACGGCCATAATGTTCAATGCTTGTACAACATCCGGACAGTTATGACAAGTTAAACTAACGTACGTTTCAAAAGAATGAGGTTCTTTAATCGCTTTGATTTGATTAATAATCGCTTCATCTACTTTAGGAGCACGACCGCTAACTTGGAGTAAAGCTAAAATAAAAGAAGTAAATTCGTGCCCTAAAGGTAACCCAGCAAAAATAACCCCACTTGCTTGCCCTTTTTTGGCAATTTTAAAACTTGGTTTTCTTTCTAAATCAATGAATTCCAGTGAAAGACGATTCGACATCGCTGTGATTTCTTCTAAAAAGTCTTTTACTTTAACCGAATTGTCATCGGTGCCTAAACTCGCTTGGAACACAACTTCTGACTCTAATAATTCCAAATATTGTCCTAATTGATCTTTTGTTTCTTTATCTAAAGCCATGAAAAGAACCTCCTTAAATTTTACCTACTAAATCTAAGCTTGGTTTTAAGGTTTCTGCGCCTTCTTTCCATTTTGCCGGGCATACTTCACCTGGATGTGTTCGAACATATTGAGCTGCTCGAATTTTATCAATTAATGAGCTTGCATCACGCCCAATACCGTCTGCGTTAATTTCCATCGCTTGTACAATACCGTCTGGATCAATGATGAAGGTTCCGCGTTGTGCTAAGCCATCTTCTCCTAAGACATCAAAGCCTAATGAAATTGCATGAGAAGGATCACCAATCATGATGTACTCGATTTTTCCAATCGCATCTGAGTGGTCATGCCAAGCTTTGTGAGTAAAATGAGTATCTGTTGAAACAGAGTAAACTTCTACCCCTAAACTTTGTAAAGTAGCATATTGATCTTGTAAGTCTTCTAACTCTGTTGGGCAGACAAACGTAAAGTCTGCTGGATAAAAGCAAACAACGTTCCATTTACCTTTGAAGTCTTCTGAAGATACTTCAATGAACTCTCCTTTATGATAAGCATTTGCATTAAACTCGATAATTTCTTTCCCAATTAATGACATGAAAAATTCCTCCAATTAGAATAATTATTTGAGATTATTTTCTCTAATAACGACTATACAGGATTAAAAATGATTATTCAAACGATACGCTTTAGAATTTATTAATAATTTCAATCTGCACAAAACAAGCCTCCTAATTGCAGTTCATTCTCAATTAGGAGGCTGTATTCTCAATTATAAGTCGAGGTGGCTTTATTTTTCATTAATATTTCCGCAATCACGTAACCAACTAAAAAAACTAACCAACTGTATAACCACGCACGAAACATAAATGAGATTAAGAAATAAAAGATAGTAACGATCACCCAATAAATCTCTTCATCATATTTCAAACGATGCCACCATTTTATTTTTCGTCGTTGCTTATTTTTGGATAAACGTTTGTATTCTCTTTGAATAATCGAAGCATAGAGCAACAAGAATGTCCCTAAACCACAAAGAGCAAAAAAGAAAACAACTCCAGCAATTGGCAAATAAAAAAGTTCGATTAAAATAAATAAAACCGGAATAGACATCCCATAACTAATAAAACTTAAGCATAGACTAAATTGGTAACTCCGATGGTAATCTTCCATCTTTTCAAAAGCAAGTACGCGAACTTTTTCAGAAATCGTTCTTTTTTTTATTTCTTTAATTCGTTGTCGCTGTTCTTTATAACTGATGAAAATAAACAATAAGGAAATAAGTGCCAATAAACAAGTGAGCAAGGCTGATAACGTTGTCAATACTCCTCCATTACCGCTCCCCCAAAAGGGCACAATCGCTAGTGATGCAAAACCAATTAGAAAACCAAATGACAAGTTAAAAGCAAATTTTCGACTTTCCTGCCAGTATTCCAGCGCGTCATCCATTAGAAAGTCTTCCGCCACTGGGCTTGTTTTTCGCTCTTCTTCACTAATTCCAAGGACTGCTAAAATTTCATCTAATGTACCAAATTCACTAATAACAATTCCTAAGGCCTCTTTTTCCGATTTCCCTTCTTCAATCAGAGCGAAATAATAATCTTCGCTATTACCAATTAAATCTTCTTTGACTTGATTGGTTTGTTCCGATATTGGAACTTGCAAAAATAAAACTTCAATGTAATCTCTAATAATTTTCATTTTATCTCTCCTTTTAGAAAATAATCAACGACTTTTTTAGTTGTTTGCCATTCGAGTTCTTTTTCATTTAAAAAAGCGCGACCTAATTTAGTGATGGCATAATAAGTTCTTTTTTTACCATGGGTTATATCCCCAGGGTATGAAGTAATGTAACCTGCTTTTTCGAGGCGCGTAAAAGCGGAATACATCGTTGTTTCCTTGATGCTATAAGCTTCTTTCGTCCCTTCTCGAATTTGCTTAGATAATTCATAACCATAAGAGTCACCATTTGCCAAGAGTGACAATATAATCGTATCGTTATAACCACGGATACTATCACTAGTAATCATCGGTAACCTCCTATCTTTACTTTACCTGTCGTAGTAATTATAACGCAACTACTACGACAGGTAAAGTAAAAAAGCAAAGAAATCATTGAATGACTTCTCTGCTTTACTTTTTTTGTTATTTTATTCAAACGCGTGGTTAACATCGTCTAACATAATTTCAATCGACTCTAAGCCAGAACCAGCTAAGTACCAAACTTGTGGGTTTAAAGCAATTACTTTATTATTTTTACCGGCATTTGTTTCTTTCACTAAGTCATTATCCGCTACAGCATTTTGTGAAGCATCGCCACCAATTGCTTTTGTACGGTCAATAACAAAAAGAAGATCTGGGTTTTTTTCTAAAATATATTCATATGAAACGTTTTGACCATGCGTAGAAGCTTCAATGTTATCATCTGCTTGTAAAAAACCAAACGTATCATGAACAATGCCAAAACGAGAACCTTGGCCGTAAGCAGATAAACTACCTTCGTTAACTAATACGACAAGTGATTTTAAACCACTCGCTTGTGCTTTTTCACTTGTTTCATCAATTTTTGTTTGAAGTGCCGCTAGTTTTTCAGTTGCAACGTCTTCTTTTCCAAAAATTTGAGCGATAACTTCAACATTGTGTTTCACTGAATTCCAGGTATCCGCTGCATCTACGTTCAAAAAGATAGTTGGTGCAATTTTTTCTAAATCTGCTTTAAAATCTCTTTGACGACCCGAAATAATAATTAAATCTGGCGCTAATTGATTAATTTTTTCTAAATCAGGTTCTTTAATGCCACCTGCTGATTCAACATCACTAAAGCTTGCCAGAAATTCCGGTAAACTATCGGTTGCTGCGCCAATTACTGTTTCACTTACGCCCAAGACTTGCATCGTATCTAAAGCACTGTTATCAAAAACAACCACTTTTTTTGGTTGAAAAGGCACCGTTACGGTTCCTTCAGCATCCGTAATTTCTAGTGTGTCTTTCTTTGCTTCGCTTGAGGTAGAAGAAAGGGTTGATTCTTTCGTTAATGAACTTTCATTTGTTTTTCCTTGCCCACAAGCTGCTAATGTTAGGACTGCTGTAAAAACTAAAATACCTTTAAATACTTTTTTCATAAATAAATCCCCCTAATTAAAATACATACAAAATCGTTTTCCTTCAATTTCACAAACTCTAACGTCCATGCTATAAAGACGATTTAAAACTTCAGGAACAATAATTTCTTCGGTTTGTCCTTGGGCAAAAATCTTTCCATCTTTCATAGCAACAATGTAATCGGCAAAACCTGAAGCAAAATTAATATCGTGTAAAACGATGATGACTGTTTTTTGTTGTTCTTTGACTAATTTTTTTAATAGTTGCATCATTTGATTCGCATGATTTAAATCTAAATTATTCAATGGTTCGTCTAATAAAATATATTCTGTGTCTTGCGCTAAAATCATCGCGATGTAAACGCGCTGTAGCTGGCCTCCTGAAAGTTCATGAATGGAGGCATGCTTTAATTCTTCTAGCTCCATTTTACAAATCGCTTCATCAATTATCTGACTATCCGCCTTTGTTAATTTACCACGGTTGTATGGAAAACGACCAAACGAAACTAAATCATAAACGGAGATGTTGAGTTGTACACCATTGCTTTGTTTTAAAATAGCTAACTTTTTCGCTAGCTCTTTTGACTTCCAATTGCGAATCTCATCTCGGTCGATATAAATCTCCCCTGTTGATTGTGGCTGTAAGCGACTAATAAGCGATAAAAACGTGCTTTTCCCAGCACCATTGGGCCCGATAAACGCAATTAATTGCCCTTTTGGTAAATCAACTTCTATGTCAGATAAAATAACCTTATCAGCATATTTTTTTGAAATAGCGGTTGTTTTAATCATGATTTTCTCCTTTCGGCAATAATTTTAAGAAGGAAAAATACGCCTCCAACAAATTGAATCACAATACTAATTGTTGTTCGCCAGTGGAAAATTTGCTCAACTAAGAATTGCCCACTAACTAAAAGTAGAATTCCCACTAAGAAACTCCCTAAAAACAAGCGATGATGCTGGTAAGTGTCAAACAAACGGTAGCTAATTGTCGCAACAATAAACCCTAAGAAAATCGTTGGGCCAACTAGAGCAGTTGCTACTCCTGTCAGTAAGATAATACTAATTAGTGCCCGCGTTTGAAAAGAGGCTAGTTGAATCCCCAAGTTGATGCTTTGATCGTTGCCAAGTAACAAAACGTTTAATTCAGGCGCTACATACCATAGATAAGCAGAACCTAACACAATTAACAACGTTGCAACCAATAAATATTGACTATTCACATTACTAAAACTAGCGAATAGCTTTCCTTGGAGTAAGTCATATTCATTTGGATCCATTAGCACTTGCATAAAAGTACTTAAACTTGAAAACAACGTGCCACTTACCATACCAACCATCAACAATAAGAAGAGATTCCCTGTTGTTTTTTCTAAAAAGTAAAGTAGGAAAAAAACACTTAGCGTTGTCATAATCACAACATTGGCAAAAAACATCCACAATGATTCTTGTGATAACATCGTAATTCCTCCGACAAAAAAGAATAAGATTGTTTGAATGAAGACATACAAGTTATCTAATCCTAAGATGCCCGGTGTTAAAAACTGATTACCAGTCAATGTTTGAAATGAAATCGTGCTAATCGAAGTCGCTAAGGCAACCACAATGAAAGTTGCTACTTTCTTTCCTCTTAAAGAAAAAGCAAATGCCCAGTTTCCATGTGTGTTATAAGTTAAAAATAAAACAATAAAAATAAGACTCAAAATGGTCAAACCTAAAATCTTTAACCAATAATTTGTGTTTTTCATGTGCGCTTCCTCCTCGTTAAAATGAATAAGAAAAGGATACCGCCGATTACACCAACAACGACACTAACTGGAATTTCATAAGGCGCAATAATAATACGCGCTAAAATATCACAAATTAAAAGAAAGATACTACCTGAAACCACGGTTAACCCGACCGTATTTTTAAGATGGTCGCCATAGTACAGAGATACCAAATTGGGAACGACAACCCCTAAAAACGGGATGCTGCCGACCATAATTAAGACTGAACTACTACCTAAAGCAACTAAAGCAAAGACAATCCACTGTAGCTTTTGGTAATTTAAGCCTAAGTTTGTTGCGTGTTCTTCCCCTAATCCTGCCACGGTGATCTGATAACCAAGTAAATATAATAGAAAAAAGACGGGAATTGTAATATAAATTAATTCGTAACTACCTGCCATCACTGTTGCAAAGTTTCCTTGAAGCCAAGAAGATAGATTTTGAACCAGTTGATTTTGATAGGCTAAAAACGTAGCGAGTGAACCGATAATATTCCCAAACATTACCCCAGTTAAAGGCAAAATCATCGGATCGCCTTTTGGAAGTACGCGACTTAAACTTAAAAAAAGTAGCACTCCTAAGTATGAAAAAATAAATGCAACCAACGAACGGGTTAAAATTGATCCATTTGGAATGAACAACATAACAAATAAAATACCTAACCGCGCACTATCTGTCATCCCGATTGTCCCTGCTGAAACGAATTTATTTTGCATTAAATGCTGCATAATTTTTCCCGATAAACTCAACATGCCACCGGCTAAAACCAAACTAATTGTCCGTGGAATTCTTGTTTTGACCAACAAAAGCCTTTGAAGTTCATCGCCAACGAGAACCCCTCGAAGTGAAACACTATGTACACCTACAAACAGAGAAAGAACAATTAATGCGATTAGTACCAGTCCAAATAGAACCTTTCTCATGATGAACTCCTTCCTTTATTTTTCAAATGAGAATGATTATCATTCTCTAAGTTAGTTTATGTTATTTTTCACTAAATAGCAACCTTATTTTTAAAATATGTTAAAGGCTCAAAAAAAAGCAAGGGAATACACGAACATTCGCTTGTGTACTTCCTTACTTATTATTATTTTAATAAAATTCCTTCCAAAGCCAGATCGTTGAAAAAATGAACGGGGTTAGAAAACTTAGGGTTAAAGTAAAAATCCATCGTCAAAACTGCATCTAGCGTCACATGGCTCGTAATTAACGCCGATAATGTATTAATGAGCTCTAATGACTTTTCGCGATTAGAAATTAATTGCCCGCCAACTAAGCGACCAGTTTGTTGTTCAAAGACAAATTTTAAAGTCATTTCAAAAGAATCGTCTTTGCCAAACAAGGCGCTTTTCGTGTATGTTTTAGTAACAGAAGCAACACTCAAACCATAATACGGTGCTTCCTCTTCATTCATTCCGGTACTCGCCACATAAAAATCAAAGAGATGACTCGCAATCGTTCGTTGCACCACCGGCAAACGTCTTTTTTCATTTAATAAAATATTCGTTGCTGCAATAATCCCCGTCCGATAAGCGTTAGTTACCAAAGGAATATAACTCATATTTTCTTGTTGGTTAAAAAAGACTGAAACAAGATCCCCCACTGCATAGATGCTCTTATCTGAAGTTTGAAGAAATTCATTTGTGCAAATCGTACCATCTCGATTCATTTCAAGTAAATCTTTTACCAAATCAATATTAGGCCTTGGATTAATCGCATAAACAATCGTATCGCCTTGAATAAATTCATTCCCACTTAAATAGACACCTTTAAACTTATTTGTCTCATCAAATTGAATTCGTTCAACATTACTATTTAATTTTAATTCGACGTTAGCTGGAATATTGGATAAAAAAATCGATAAAATCTCTTTGTCGAAATAACGAAATAACGCTTGGTTCATCCGATCGAGCAAGACCACTTTTTTATTTAATTGACTGAGTGTCTCCGCTAGTTCAAAACCGATTAATCCTGCCCCAATAATAACCACTTTTTGACTATCGTAAAGCGTTTTTGCGGCTGCCTTTGCTTGCGGTAAACTCTTGAAGTTCGTCAATAGATCTTGTCCTTCTGGAGAAAAAGAAGTGCTATATTGACTAGAGCCCATCGCTAAAACAAGGTAATCGTAACTTAATTGATCTTTCACCGTTGTTTCGCCGTCTTTTAAAAGCAAATGCAAAATTTTATTTTTTTCATCAATTTGCGTCGCTTTTGTCTGAAGCATCACATTGATTCCTTCTGACATCAATTCGCTAGCACTTGTTGTCCGACAATTTTCAAGGTGTTCGATATATTTTTCCATAAATAAGTTTAGACTACTACCGATATAGCCTAAAACGGTTGATTGTTCAATTAAAATTACTTCAGTTGCTGGATTAATCTTTTTTAAATGTCGGGCAGTTGCGATTCCTGCATGCGAACCGCCAATAATTAAAACACGCAAATTGAATTCCCCTTTTCCTAATTATTTCTTTTCAATTGGTGAACCAGCTGAACAATTCGCTCAATATCAAAATTTGATAGATTAGCAATTAAAAATAATTGAATCACACCTTGATAAACCATCGAGTCAATGTATTCATCTTGAATTAAAATTTGATACTTTTTATTTGGTTCTGCTAATTCCAAATGAACACCTTGTAAGAGTTGGAGTTTATCTTGTAAGACAATCAAGAAATTTTGAGCAATTAGCGGGTTCGTGTACGCCAGGCCAATTTCAATTGTTTGCACTTGACTTCTTTCAAAAAAGTAAATCAAGTAGCCGTAGACTAAATCAAGTTTTTGCCACTGGTTGTGACTCACTTGTTTTGATAGTTTCTTTTCGATAACATTCATACAAGCACGAAGTTTATCTGCATGATCGTCAGATAAGCGTCCGTGAGTCAAAGAAGAACTCTCTTCAAAACACCCCTTAAAAAAAGCAATTTGACAATGAATCGGTGAAAGAAAAAGAGCCGTCTTTATTGGCATAGCGACCTCTTCAAACAATATTTTTGCCACTTGTTTATTCGTTTGCGCAATTTTTTCTAAAGGATACAAAGTTTGTTCATCAATTAAAAAAAAGCCTTCCGCAAAACAAAACAAGTACAAATAAAGTGTTTCGTCTTCAAAGTTTTGATACGCAAAACGACTTAAATAGCGTGCTAAAACTTCTTTTAGTATTTGAAAGATGGGGTCTTCTTGAATAACGAGCTGGTCATCAATAGGCAATTGCGTTTTTTTATTCCCTTGGTAATTAAACCGTAATTCCATTAAATAAAACCAAAGCAATAACTTTAATTCTTCTTCTTTTGAAAATGTTCGCTTTAATTCATTTGCTAAAACTCCTACCAAGTTTTTACTAACAGAAGCGTTTAATTTTTTTCTTAATTGTTTTTGGTAACTCCCTTGCCAAAACAATTGAAAATAGAAATAGCGAATTTGTCTTTCTTCACCAATAAGCTTTTTATTTTTTATTTGCAAATCAAACTCTTCTAACAATTGATTTAAAGCTTTAAAACGTCGAAATAAAGATGCTTCACTAATTTGAAAATCAATCATCAATTGGGGAATAGAGATACTTTTACTTTGAATAATCGCAATTAACAATTGATAATTGAGCGATTGTTGCAAGTAATGATTTAAAAAGCCTTTCCTTGAAAAATTATTTGGTAAAAAAAGATGGTACAAATCGCCCTCCCCTTTTTCAATTTGCGCTTCTTCATGGTAAGCGTGTAACTCAAGTTGTAGAGCGCTTATTTCTTTTTGTAAAGTTGGGAAAGAGATTTGAATATTTTTTTCGAGTTTTTTTAAATGAATACCCGTTTGATGGTCTAAAAAAAAGTCAAAAATAGCAAATTGAACTTGCTGGTTTTTTTCTAATAAATTAATAATCTTCATTAATTCCCCTCGATTTATACGTTTTTACTAACAGCAACTCAAACGTTATCGTCCGCTTGTTTTGGTACGTATTTGAATGACTAAAATACTTTTGCAGTAACTGTATCATTAACTCTTGTTGAAGTTCTCCTTCAAAATAATTTTCAAAAAAAGAGCGCTCAATTTCCTCTACCATAGTATAAGTAAATAATTTACTTTCAAAATCCACGTCCAACCAATTTTTGTACTGCGCCATCAAGGAATCATCAACCCCTTCTTCCCAAGGAGAAAACAATACATCGGAATCTGACGTTAATCGTAATATCGCGACGCCTTTCGTTGCAATTCGGACTAATTGATCCAGGTCCGCTTTTGTTTGCAAAGCCGGATTCATCGCGGTAAAAATAAAATCATAAGAAGCGGGCGATGCTTGTTCAAAAAAAGCCTGTTGATCGATCTGCCAGTATTTAATGTCTTCTCCTTTAAATTGTGTGCTCGCAATTTGAAGCATCTCTTTTGAAAAATCAATTAAATAATAATCTTGACAAAATGAACGCAAGTAAGGGACATATTTCCCACTTCCCCCAGCTAAATCAACAAAAGAAGTAACTGGAAACAAAGCTGTTTCTGCTAAAAAATGTGCAACATCTTCCCCAATTTTTGTTACTGTTTCCGCTTGAATTTCTGTGTACTCTTGGGCAAAGTCATCCCAAAAAGTTTGTTGTTCGTTTAAATTCATTTCTCTTTTCCGGGTACAATTAAAGGCACTAGAAAAGGATAACTTGTCACAAAATCAAGAATCGAACGACGTCTTTCATTTGAGTCAATATAAAGTTCGGTTTGCGTTTCTTTTAAATGAATAATGACATTTTGTTCTTGGTTTAATTGTACTTGATACGTCTGCTCTTCTAACTTATTAAAATCATATTCCTTTGAAGCCATTGTTTTTATAAAAATTTCGTCTAAAATTTCACTGGTTAGTGGAAAATCACTAACTAAATGAAACGAAAGAGGTTGCGTATTATCTAGTAAGCTTGGTGCCACCGTAAAGCCAAGCTCTCTTAAATGAATGAGCAAACGGTTTAAGTCATGATTGAATAACGATAATTGACTACGTGAAAGAAAATGATCAGAAAACCATAAAGAAATTAGTGTTTGTACTTGCTTTTCTTCAATTGTGACCGTCATTTCTTGCATATCTAAGCGTACTAAAGGGATGTAATCAACAACAAAGCGATCATCTAATACTTTTAACTTGAAATAAAAAATCAAATGCCCTTGTTCATCCAATTGGTAAGCGACAAAAAACTGCTTCGTTTCCCATGTATTGTAGTGTTCTGTTCCTTCTAAGCCAATTGAGTGAAACGGTAAGAGTAGTTCATAGGAGAAATACTCTAGCAAGTTGGTTTTAGCAATCGTTGAAACTTCTTGATTTTGTAAAATAATCGTTTGATATTGTTCAAGCAACTCTTTAAAATTGGCCGCTAATAATTTTTTTCTTAAATAAAGATCCGCTAATTCCTTCTCAGATTCTTGAATCCATGAGGTGATTTCATTTTGGTACTCTTTTTTTAAAATCATATAAGTGCTTTCGTAAGTTTCATCACCGGTCGTTTGATTAACTTCATTCATTTTCAGACCCCTCCTTACCTGATAGGTACGTCTCTAAGAAAAGTGTAATTTGTTTTTGCATTTCTTCGAACGAACCAAAATATTGTTCAATTAAGCGATGTTCTTTCGTAATCAACGCTCGTTTTAACTCGATTGCCTTATATTGTTCTTTTAATCGCTTTTTCTCAGCATTTTTTTCAGAAATATCCGTTGCAAATGGTAACCACGTTTCTTTTTCTATTTCAAGCGGTTGGAGTTTTTGTTGAATTAAAGCTAAGTCTTCCTCCATTTTACTACGGTTAAAGAATCCTTTATTACTTTCAATTTGAGCCTTTTCTTTTTGAAGCTCTTTAATTTTTGCATCAACTTGGGCAAGGGCCACTTTTGCATTAATTTGTTTTGCTTCTAATTCATCCATTTGTGTTTGAAGAGCAACTAAGCGCTCTTCAAATGAGTCCGAAGTAGCCAACCAATCTTCTTGCACTTCTGGTAAAATTAATAATTCTGGAATGCTGGCATCCATCAAGATGGCCGGTCTTTCTCGATAATACTGCCCAATTTGATAATGGGTAACAGTTGAAGAAAGTTTATGGTTTTGCTTCATAAAAGGAAAACGAGCAATAAAGCTATCATGAAATTTCCGAGTGAGTAAATGGTCAATCTCATGGTTTTGATTCGATGTTTCTTTCAATTCCTTATGCAAGCGTCCATTGTAAATCCGATAAATTTCTTGAATATTTTCTTCTTGTATGGCTTGTTCAAATGCCTGTAAATCCTTCAATAATGAACCAATGTTTCTTGAAGCATTTTCCTTCGTTTCTAAAAATGACATTTCCTCAAATACGTCTTCTTTTTTTATTGAATCAGTCATAAAACACCCTCCTTAGAAATCCTCTTAGTTCTAGTGTATCATTTTTTGATAAAAAAAGTGATTAGAAGCTTTATAAAAATCATAAAACTTCTAATCACTTTTAATTATTCTTTATCAAATGTTCGAAAACGAATTTGATTTTTTTCATCGCGTTTTAAAATTGTTTCTTCTTTTAAATAAGAAAAATGCAACTCGGGCAAGTCCTTATTTTCTAGCATCGTTTCATAACCTTTAAAAATGTCTTGAATATACTGTTTGTAAGCTTTCTTTTTTCGCAATCGTTTTTTCATTATTTGCACCATCCTCTACCAGAGTATCTTATCAAGAGTCGGGAAAACTTACAATACTCTTTTTAAATGAAGGGGGTTTCATTAATTTGGGATTAAATAACCGACACCACTCGATAAAGCAATTTCATTTGGAATCACCCGATAACTTAAATAAGATGCATCTCCTTCTGAAATTAAAATTCCTTCATCAGTGACGGCCTCCACAAAAGCGACGTGGCCATATAAAGGATGATAACCTGCAACGCCTTGTTTAAAACTAATGACGTACCCGGCTTTTGGTGTCGTCGCTGTTTGATAACCTTGCGCTATCCCTGTTTCTTTCCAATCCGCGCCATTGCCCATGTAATCGCCAACTTTCCCACCAAGTTGCGTCACTCGATTAAAGACGTACCATGTACATTGATCCATACCATAAGAAGCAGAAGTATTGTAATTTTGCCCGTTAAACGTTGGGAAAAGCATCCTTTCACGATAAATAGCCGGCACTTGATTAATGTCGTAAAGCATTTGTCCAACTTCAACTTTTGGTTCATCAAATTGTGTTAAATGGTAGGTCGCAATAATTGAATTTAACTTATTATAATAACTAGTATCTGTTGCGTATTTCCCCGTTAATTCACTCGTTGCCTGTAAATAATTTTTCGCATTTGAACGCCAAACCTTTTGGTAAAAACTAGTGTTTGAAGAAAGCCCATTTCGAATCAAAGTAACATAATCAGCCAGTGAGTCTTCATAGGTAGGGTAAACGCGAAAGGCAGATGAAATTGTAAATAAATTACCTGTGCCATCATCTTCTTGAGTTGGTAACATCACTGAAGCAACGCCTAATCCTCCTTTAATTCCAAATAAATTGTAGTAAGGATAACGAGCTAGTCCACTTGTTCCCGATCCACTTTCTAAAATTGCTTGAGCGATGAGAACCGAAGCAAACAAATCATATTTTAACCCTAGCTCTCGAGCACTCTCGCTGATCAAATCAATAAAGGCCAGCGTTTGTTCATTTTTTTGAAAGTTAAAAGTAACCGGATAATTGGCGATTTGTTCTTCTCCATACGCAGATAAGGAGAGCTTTGGATTTAATTGAATCGCATAAGAGGGCATTTGCACAAAATCATAGCGTGTTAACAAATCTTGATCATACATTGTTTCATCTTCTAGTTGCTCCATATGCAAGGTGAAAATACGCACGCCTGGAATTTTCGCTAAATTTTCTTCTGTTCGTTCCTCGTTTTCTAGTTGCTCGTTTAATAACGTATCATCGGCCATAATAAATTTATTTTGGCCTAAATAAATAGCCATTTTTTGCTCTTTTTCCCAAACAAGTAAATCTCCTATTTGAATTTCAGCAAGATTGATTTTTTCGCCAATTGTTTGCAAATCATCAAAGTCTTCATTGATCGCTAATCCAAAAACTTTATTATAAATAAACTGGATAAAACCTAGCTGATCAAATCCTTTTCCTTCTTCGTTTAACACGTTATAAGGTTGACTAAGAAGTTTTAAACTAGCATAAACAATTGCAGCTTGCTGTCTTGTTTGGTAAAAAGAAAGATTCGGTAATTCAAAGCCGTTTAGATCTGAAGCCACAAATTCTCTTGCGAGTAATTGTGTCGCAATGTTTACATTAAGAGTCGGGTAAGTCTTTTGAGTAGGAGTCATTCCATTTGGTTTTATTTCTTCGTGACTTTCTTTTGAGTTGTTTTCTTCTTGGTTTCCTAAAGATTCCTCCGTCGTGTTTTTCTCTTCTGTCGGATTATTACTTGATGCTGGTGGAGCCGTTTGTTCCGGAGTTGGTTCAGCTGAATCGGATGAATCCAGTGCATTTGACTCATTTGATAAATCTGTCGTTGTTTCTGTCGTTTCAACGATTGGCGGTGAATTCGTTTCTGGTAAATGACTCCCTTCACTTGATGCTGTTGTTTCTTCACTGATAGAAGGGCTTGAATTTTCTTCACTTGAAATTTCTACAGAAGTGTCTGTTGTAGATTCAGGCGCTACATCCGTGGAGACACTTGAAAATTCAGTCGATTCCTCTACTATTTCTTCAGATGTAGCGGGGGCTTCTACTAAATCACCGTTAGCGCTTTCATTGTTTAAGTCGTTTTCGAACGTTTCTTCAGGAATAAGTTCTTCTTCGATTGATTCTTGCGTGGTGGACGTCTCTGTCTCTATGACTAAATCCTCATTTTCGACAACACTTTCTTCTTCAGATAGTTGATCGTTTTCTGAAGAAAAAACTGGTGGAGTGTAAGAAATTAGCAAAAGAGCCACTGTAAATAACGAAATTGCTTGCGTTAATTTTTTATTCATCTTCATTCGCTTAACCTCCAATTCTAATCCTGTTTTAATTATATCACATTTTAGAAATACTTAAAAATTGTAGGATGTTGTTTCTATAAAATACGAAAAAGACCAACAATTCTTTTTTGTTGGTCACAATATGATTTGGTAGGCTAAGCGTTCGCCGTTTGGAATTGGGAAATGGACCAGTCCGCGATAGGAAAAACCACTACTTAAAATTGCTTTTTGCATTGGAAGGTTCAAACGATGCGTATCAATTCGAATATCATGATACCCTAGCTCTTTCGCTTGGCTAATTAATAAATCTAAAAGTAAAGACGCTCGCTTTTTCCCACGTTGCCCTTTTGCAATCGCCACTCGATGAATCGCAATATATGAATTTAAACCAAGCCAGTGGCCATCTTCAATAGCTGTATATACTGGATCTATTCCTTGAATCAGTGAAGCTGTTGCGATCACTTCATCTTGACCATCAACAAGTACATAGCACGCATTTGTTTCAATATCTTTTTCCATTTTTTCTTGATTAGGACCAAAACCGTCTTGCCATTGAGGTGATTGTTGCTCCTTTAAAGCGTCAATTCCCTCTTGAATAATTGTCATAATTATTGGTAAATCTTCTTTCGTCGCTTGTCTTAATTTCATATAAAACTCCTTTTAATCTTCTTTTAGATAAAAATTAATGCCCACTTCTGTATCTTCAACCCATGCCTTTCTAGGTGCCTTAAAAATTAAATAAATCCAATAAAAATCGCCAACACAAGCACTCGCGTGAAACGTTGCTAAGTAAATAAAGACAATCGGTTCAAGATTATTCAGTTCCAGTGCTAACCATAAAGAAAAAGTAATTAAAACAAAAGGAGCAATGCTAATCCAAGCAAATTGCCATTTATTATAAAGTGAGCCTGGACTCGTTGCATACGCCAAACCATTTTTAAAGCCAAACTTCACTTTTCCTTTTGGATGGAACCATTTAAAAAACAAGCCATGAATTAGTTCGTGAATAACAATTAAACAAAGCGCTAAAACAAGCGTTTGAAACAAGTGATTCAAAGATAAACGCATAATATCGATGTCTTTTGTTTTCAAAACAAGTGCCGTAAACAATGGAAAGAATAAGAATACTAACAAAACACTAGCGATATTTAACCTAAAAATAATCTTTTTGTTTTCCATCAAATTCAAGCTTTTAATTTGTTTCATGTTATCGCTCCTCCTTTTTGGTATTACCAATAAAAAAAGGCCTCTTTTTATTGGATAAAAAAGACAGCCTTCTATTGACCTCATTAATTTAGCGGATTCCTAGGGCGATTCTCGCATATCTTGACATGCGATCAGTCGTCCAAGCCGGATACCAAACGAGTTTCACTTCAATTTTTTTTACTTCAGTAACTTCTTCTAATGCATCATGAATATTATCAGTAATGACATCGGCTAGTGGGCACCCCATGGTTGTTAATGTCATTTTGACAATTGCCTCGCCGCTTTCACCATCAAATTCAACTTCATATATTAATCCTAGATTGACAATATCAATTCCTAATTCTGGATCAATTACTGTTTCTAGGGCCGTCATCATACGATCTTTAATTTCTTGAATTTCTTGTTCCGTATATGCTTCGCTCATAAAAAGGACCTCCTCTTACCATTGATAGAGTTTATCATACTATTTTTCGATTCTTTTGTAAAACGAATCAAATTAATGTTTTTTAGCAATCTTAATATCTGGAAAAACGCCGGTTGCTTTAAAACTTCTTTGCTCATCATCATTCGCAAAACGCCCAATGATAGAGTTCGTTGCCACGACGTTAATAAAAGCATTCGGATCTTCTTCTAAAACCGCTTGTTCTAAATCATATAATTCATAACGAGTCACAACAATCATAATTGTACTACTTGGTAAACCAGAATAGCCGCCAACTGAAGGCAACAGTGTCATCCCACGAAACAAACGTCTTGTAATGCTCTTACCAACCGCTTCTGCTCTCGTTGTTACAATAAACACCGTAATCTTTTGATGGCTAGTATGCATGACGTCAATCAACCGACTCATCGCATATAAAGAAATAATCGTGTAAAGCGCACTTTCTACCGAAAAGATACTCGTCGCAACTAAAATAATAATACCATTTAAAATCATCATATAACTTCCAACTGTTTTACCAGTCATTTTTGCAAAAATCAATGAGATAATATCCATTCCACCTGTTGTAAAACCTAGCTTTAAAGATAGCCCTACCCCAACGCCAACTAATACCCCACCAACGATGGCATTCAACAAAATATTGTCTGAAAATTGGCCTTCCGGAATAACCATTGTCATTAATGAAACCGAAAGAACATTTAAAAAACTAAAAATCGTTGCATCTCTGCCTAATTTTATAAAGCCTAAAATAAAAATCGGTATGTTATAAAGTAAAATAAGAGCGCCCATGCTCAAATGAATGTTCCACTGGTTTTGCGCAATGGCGACGGTAATTTGGGAAATACCATTTACCCCAGCTGATAATACTTGAGCAGGAGCTAAAAAGTAGTTTAATCCGATAGCACTTGTAACTCCTGTAATGAGAATTGTTCCTATTTTTTTTAACAATTCAATCTGTTGCTTTTTATTCATTCTTTTATCAAGCATCCTTTCAAAATCAATCGTTATAAGAATAGCAGTTTCCCTTGTGAAAATAAAGAGACTTCATATGAAAATTTACTGTCAGTAACGTAAGTTCTTTCTGATAAGTAATAAAATCAACTTTTTAGACTTGAAAATTCGAGTGAACAAAATAAAAAAGACGGATACGTTACAGAAACTAAAAAGATTGCTATAATAAACAAAACAATCTGAATCAGATTAATATTTATTATAAAGGAGTCGTTCACATGACGAAAGAAGCAAGTTTTGATGTTGTTTCTGAATTAAATTTAGAAGAGGTAAAAAATGCAATTCAAATGACCACAAAAGAATTGACCAACCGCTTTGATTTTAAAGGCTCAACGGTTGAAATAAAAATGGAAAATAATCACTTAACGATTGTTGGTGATGACGATTTTAAACTTGAACAAATCAAAGATGTCTTATTTGGCAAATTAGTCAAACGCGGTGTACCAATTAAAAATATCCAATTTGGCGAAACACAACACGCACTAGGTTCAAAAGCTCGACAAGTTGCACAACTTATCAGCGGTATTGACCGAGAAAATGGCAAAAAAGTCACGACAGCAATTAAAAATTCAAAAATAAAAGTGAAAGCCCAAATTCAAGAAGACCAAATTCGGGTAACGGGTAAAAACCGCGACGATTTACAAGCAGTTATCCAGTTACTTCGAAAACTTGACTTACCAATTGAATTACAATTTACCAACTATCGTTAAAACTATCAGCAGTCAATACAGGGTTCGATTCGAGCCCTGTATTAATTGCTTATAATATTTATATTTTGAAGCCAAAAGTTTAAGACTTCTGGCTTTTTTTAGGGGTGATTTTGCCAAAATCGGCGTAGGTTGATTTCTAATTCAGCCTCATTATTGCAAATTTTACGATGTAGCCAGTGTGCCGGTAGCAACGAATGGTATTGAGCAGTTGCAAAACGTTGGTCAAGCAATAAGACGACACCATAATCAGAAGTATCTCGAATCACTCGTCCAGCTGCTTGTAAGACTTTATTCATACCTGGCAATTTATAAGCGTAATCAAAACCTGCTTGATAAACTCCTTGGAAATAGTCTTTTAATAAACTCTGCTCTTCATTTATTTGTGGTAAGCCAACACCCACAATTGCGACACCTATTAAACGAGAACCTTTCAAATCAATCCCTTCAGAAAAAATGCCCCCTAGTACACAAAAACCAACAAGTGATGCTTCTGGATCATTTTGAAAGTGAGCTAAAAAAGCTTCCCGTTCACTTTCATTCATTCCACTTCCTTGAATGAGTGTCTGCACTTCGGGAAAAGTCTTTTTAAAAACTTCATAAACAGCATCTAAATACTGATAAGAAGGGAAAAACACTAGGTAATTGCCTTTTTTAGCAAAAACCATTTTTTGAATCGCTTTGACAATTTTTGGAATACTGCTTTTTCTTTGTTGATAAGTTGTTTGAATATCATTGGCAATCAACACCGCTAAATTTTCTTTTGGAAAAGGACTAGGCAAACGATAAGCATAGGAATTTTGGGTATTCGCTAAACTTTTTTGATAATAATCAAGCGGCGAAAAGCTTGCTGAAAACAACAAACTGCCTTGCCCTTTATTCAAAGTGTCCGCTAAAAATAAGGATGGATCTAAACAAAATTGTTTAATCTGTATTTGTCGATAACCAATTTCAATGGTTGTCTCATAATGCTCATCATAGAATTCATTAATTTTTAAAAAGCGAATACAGTCAAAATAAAGCGTTAAGATCGTTTGTTTTCCTAAACCTTCTTGTTGTTTGGCTAACCATTCTTTTACTTGCTCCGTTAGAGTAAGTAACAATTGAACCAGCGTTTCCGGGGGTAGTTTCTGATGCTTGTAATGCCAATTATCTTTTATCGCCTGTTCTTTCAATAAATCAAACTCCGAGAGGATTTGATTTATTTTTCGGTGAATTTTTCTAGCTCCTTTTGGTATCTCCGTTTTCAATTGAACAAAAATTTGGTCGTTAATACTTGCTGAATACATGTCTCGTGAGCGTGGAACAAGGTTATGTGCTTCATCAACAAGAAAATATTGTTTTGCTTGTTCTTCTTCAAAAAATCTTTTTAAATAAACAACAGGATCAAACAAATAATTGTAATCACTTATAATTAAATCACAAAACAAGCTAACATCAAGTGATAGTTCAAATGGGCAAACCTGATATTTTTGTGCGTAGGCTTCAATCACTTCACGTGTCATTAGTGTTTCATGGTTTATAAGATCCCAAAGTGTCTCATTGATGCGATTGTAATAACCTTTAGCATAAGGACAATCATCGGGATTACATTTTCTTTCATCAAGAAAGC
Source organism: Enterococcus lemanii (assembly GCF_016909125.1). Taxonomy (GTDB): domain Bacteria; phylum Bacillota; class Bacilli; order Lactobacillales; family Enterococcaceae; genus Enterococcus_I; species Enterococcus_I lemanii. The sequence continues at coordinate 40,346 of NZ_JAFBFD010000028.1, forward strand.
AAATTTTGTCTTTTGCTGTCAGTGTGACACTTTTTGTTTTAGCCCCTACTTGACTTAAAGCTTTCATTGCATCTTCTGCTACTGTGCGAGTAATTGTTTTAGCTGTTAAATAAAAAATTCGGTCATTGGATTCTTCGCCAAGAATTTTTAACGCAGGAAAAAGCGTCGAGATTGTTTTTCCTGTGCCCGTTGGTGCCTCAACAAAAAGTGTTTGTTGCGTCTTTAAGGCCTTATAGGCAACCACCGCCAATTCTCTTTGTCCTTTACGGTAAGCTTCATACGGAAATTTTAATGCCATTAAAGACAGATTCCGAACTTTTCGCCAATCGGATTGAAACATCAACCAACGATGGTATTCATTCATCAAGTCTTCTAAAAAACTTTCTAGGGTTTCTTTCGTGAACACACGCGTTTCGTAATGAATCTTTTGTGTAAGCGTTTGGTAGTAAGTCAGCCGAACCGCTAAACGATCTTCGCAATTGGTTTGGTTAAATAAATAGGCATAGACCATTCCTTGGGCAAAATATTGTTCTTTTTGCTCAACTGGCAAGTCTTCAAATGCAATTTCTGATGTTTTTATTTCATCAATTGTCCAACACTCATCTTGTTTAAACACACCATCTGCACGTCCTTCAAGCTGGACTAAGTAAGGTGCTCGTTTATATTCCGTTTTTAAAAAGACTTCTTTTTGGTACGCTTCACCAGCTTCTTTTTGTAACTTCCGATGAATTCTAGCTCCTTCTTGCGCAGTATGGTTACTTGTTTTGCGGTTATCAATATCACCTTTTCTTAAAATAAATTCAACTAATTCTCGGACAGCAATTTTATGTTTTTGCATTTATTCACCTTCTTTGCTTTTTTATTATACACAAAAAAAGAATCGTTGCGAATAATCGTTTTCTTTTGCTGCTCACCGATTTTCAAATTTATCCAATGTTTTCTTTGCTGTTTTATTCTCTACCTCTTAACTAAATATGGCTTATCTAACCAAAATATTTTTATGCCTAGGTTAGGTGTCCTACTTAATTTTATCGTGACTCGTTCATATTTTATAAAGACAAAAAAACCTGGCTAGGCCAAGGTTTTTATCTTTATAGAACAATATTTTCTTGTTCGCCTTTTTCCCACATAACAATATTGTTAAAGGTGATTTCAGCTCTTCTTACCAAAGCTTCTACGGTTGCAAAGCCGATATGGGGAACAATAATTGTGTTTGGTGCTTCTAGTAATGGATAGCTTGCTGGAATTGGTGGCTCCATATCAACCCTATCTAAGCCTGCACCCGCAATGGTTCCTTCGTGCAAAGCTTTTGCTAAAGCATCATTGTCAACAACTGGGCCAATCGCTGTATTAATTAAGAACGAGGTCGGTTTCATAAGCTTCAACTTTTCTTCATTAATCATCCCTCTTGTTTCATCAGTCAATGGTATATGAAGGGTAACAATATCACTTTCTTTTAAAAGTTCATCTAAAGACAGATATTTTACGCCTTGATCAATTAAGTCTTGATTCTTACTCCGATTATAAGCAATCACATTACAGCCAAAAGCTATCCCTAATTTAGCAACAGCACTTCCTATTTCTCCAGTCCCTATTATTCCTATGGTTCTTCCCTTAAGATCGAATTGCGGATAACCTACTTTAGTGCCTCCATTTCTTGCCACACCATCCAGATCGACAACGTTACGTAAAAGTCCGATCATCAGTCCAATGGCTAGTTCTGCGACTGAATTCGTACTATAGCCACCCGCATTGGATACTTGAATTCCTTTTTCGCGACACTTGTCTAAATCAACATGATCATATCCTGTGAAAGCGATTGAAATATATTTTAGCCTTTCTGCTGCCTCAATCACTTCTCCGCTAAGAGGCATATTTGCCAGTACTAAGATTTCTGCATCCTTCACCCTCGTTTTCAGTGTTGCCTCATCAACTTTGTCTTCATAAATAACTAATTCATGGCCATTTTCTACTAGCAAATTCGTTACACTAGCCAACTTCTCTTTATCAATACCTAGGGATTCCAATAAAACAATTTTCATTCTACCTCTCCTCCATTTTCTATGGTACGGTTGCTGTCTACTCTATTATAGCATTTATTCAATAATTTTCTAATTTTAGTATAATCATTATTGTTTTATCGATTTACCTGTTTTCTATCGGAGACGAGTGTATAGATTTTAGGTTAGGCGGTGTTATTCAATCTTTTACTTTCTATAAAAATGATGCATAATCCCGCTGTTAGTTAGGCAGTACACACTTGATTATACAAAAAATTGCGACCATTGATAATAGTCGCAATTTTAAATTCAATTTATTTTTTCATCATTTCTTCTTTCAACCAATCGAATATTTTTTGAAAAAGCGCTGTATCGATTCCTATTTTTCGATAGTTTTCTAAAATTGATTGGATTTCTAGCCCTAAATACCCAACATATAAAACCGTTAATAACGCGACTCCTGTTTGTCCAGGAATAATATAGGCTACAGGAATAAAAAAGACTAATAAAATTAAACTTGCTATTTTTCGAATAATGCCATTAATGCCAATTTTTGAAGTGATTTTCTTACGAAGTTTTGCGGCATAGGTACCACTAATGAAGTCAATCACCATTGCAATCGATAATAATGATAAAATATAAAGAACTTTTTGCATGCGAATTAATTCCAGCCATTCTCTTAATTGCATTCTCCTCCCTCCTCGTATAATATATTTAGAAGCAAATTACGCTCCTTGAAAACTAAATAAAATATTTTCATTCCTTAAAATCATATTGCTTGGATATTGTGT
>NZ_JAFBFD010000029.1 GCF_016909125.1 Enterococcus lemanii
CTTTAAAAAGCCAAAATTAAATAACAAAAAAAGAAGAACCTGAGTCCTTCTTAATTATACGGATATTGCTAAACAACACTATTTGACAAAGAGCCGTAATGATTTGTTGGGAGGTTGTTTGTGTAAAGGGTGTTTACTGCGTTAAATCTAGTAATTTTTGTTTTAAATCATCTTCCATGTGGCTAAGCTCAATTTCAGCAGCGTGGCGTTTTTCTTTTCCTTCTTGCTGAATTCGCAATGTTTCTTGAATCGTTTCGATTAAGTCGTTTTGCGTTTTTTGTAAAGTTTCCACGTCGACAATGCCTCGTTCATTTTCGCGAGCTGTTTCAATTGCTGAAACTTTTAGCAATTCTGAATTTTTCTTTAAGAGTTCATTGGTTGTTTCTGCTACTTGGCGTTGCGCAGTGACGGCATCTTTTTGACGAAGAAGGGTTAACGCAATGGCCACTTGGTTTTTCCAGAGTGGAATGGCCGTGTGAATCGATGCTTGGATTTTTTCTGCTAAAGCTTGGTTAGTATTTTGAATTAAGCGAATTTGTGGTGCTTGTTGAATTGTGATCTGCCTAGTTAGTCTTAGATCATGAGTTCGTTTTTCTAACCGGTCTAAAAATTGTGAATAGTCATTGACGATTTGGGCATCCATTTGATCGCCTGTTTCTTCCGCTTTTTTCATCGCAGTGGGAATAATTTCGGTTTCTAGTTCTTCAATTTTTAATTCACCAGCCGCAATATAAATATTAAGGGCATCGAAGTAATCTTTATTTTTTTGATAAAGATTTTCTAGCATTTGGTTGTCTTTTAACAAACCTTCTTTTTCTTTATCTAATTTCACCGCTACTTTGTCAATTTGGGCACCAATTTTTTGATATTTAGCAGTCACTTCAAAAATCGATTGCTTCACTTTTCCAAACATGCGTTTAAAAACATTGCCTTCGCCTGCTCGTAAATCATCAGGATTGGCCTCTTGTAAACGATACATTAGTTCGGTAAGTGAATCACCAATCGGACCAATATCCGCAGCTTGCACGTGGGTTAGCATGGATTCTGAAAACTCACTTAATTTTGTTTGAGCGGCTGATCCATAGGTAATGACGGATTGTTGATCAGTTGCGTCAATTTTTGTCGCTAATTCTTGTGCTTGTTGTTGGCGCTCGGCGGAGAGTTTGTCGACTAGACGAGGAGCGCGTTGATGATTTTGTAAGTCGTTGATTTCATTTTGTTGTGTCACGGTTAATGATTCAGCTGTCGCAAACGGGTTGCTCAATAAGTCTTCGAGTTCGTGATCGACATTTTTTTGTGGCTTTAATTCGGTCATTTTATTTCCTCCTGAGGGTCAGTGTTTTTGAAAAAAAGAGCTGGAATGCCCCAGCTCTTTACTACTCATTCATGGCTTTTTGCCTGGTTATAGTTATTATCTCTTTTTAAGCTTTGTTTGGCAATCGATAACTCTACGTCAAGATCGACTAAATCGTCTGAAACAAAATTTTGATAATCGGAAGTAATTAATGCTGCTAATTGATCAATAATTTGCACGCTTTCTTCCATTTTTTCGTAAGTTTCACGACTCTTGACTTCATGTTGATTAATCTCGATGTATTTATTCGTCAAATCAACCATATTTGGTAAATGAGTGTACAAAAAATGACTAGCATCGTGTAAGCGAATAGGTTCTTTGACTAACTCTTTAAATAAAGCTTTTGCGGCTTTCAATGTGTCATGACGCAAATCAATCGCTTTAAGTTTCGCGTTATCTTGAATATTTTTTTGCAAACGGTCAATTTGTTGCTTAGTTTGGAATAAAGTCTCGCGGAAAACTTCGATTTCTCTGGCGGTCATTCCACTAGCTAAATAGGCTGCTTCGCGTTTTTTTGATAAAGCGGGTATTTCTTGTGAATGAGCCGCTTTTTTTCTTGAACGAAAAGCAAAAAGTAAGAATAAAGCACCGCTAAAGAAAAGAAAGAGATTAAATGGATTTCCTGAATCGGCCGCAATACCAAAGATGACGGTTAGAACCATCAACCCCAAAATTAACCCCAAAATTTTTTTAAAATTCATTTCGTGTACCTCCTAGTGCCACTTGTTTGATTCATTTTCTTTGTTACCTCTACAATAGTTATTTTAGCACGTTCTAATTAAGAAAAGTATACGACTTGCGATGGATTTTAATAATTTAGGAATTTTATAAACATTTTTGTGTTAAACTAAGTTATAAAATGTGAGAATGCTAAAAGGTGGAGAAACGTCATGCTTGAATATGAAGCGTTTGAAGAAAAAACAATCAATCGACAAGAGATTTTTAAAGGAAAAATTATCGAAGTAGCGCTTGATGAAGTTGCTTTGCCCATGGGCGGCACTAGCTACCGAGAATTGGTTTTTCATCCAGGAGGGGTGGGGGTGCTAGCCATTACACCTGAAAACAAAATCGTTCTCGTCAAACAATTTCGTAAGCCATTAGAACGCGTTATTTTAGAAATTCCTGCTGGTAAAATTGAAACGCATGAAGGGCGCTCACCAATGGAAACAGGCGCGCGTGAACTAGAAGAAGAGACCGGTTATCAAGCGGAGACACTAGAGCATTTGACGTCGATGTATTTGTCTCCGGGTTTTGCCAATGAATTACTGCATCTTTATCATGCAAAAAACTTAAAAAAAGTAGAAAATCCATTGGCGCAAGACGACGATGAAGTATTAGAAGTATATGAACTCACTCTCTCAGAAGCAAAAGAAAAAATACAAACACAAGAAATTTGTGATGCCAAAACAATTTACGCAATTTTATATTGGGAAACACTATTTTTAAGGGAAAGGAATTAATATGAGTCAAGAACCACTAATTACGCGTTCAGAGTTACGAAAAAGAAAAGAAGAACGACAAAAAGAACAAACGCAAATTGAAAAAACAGCCAAAAAAGAATACGAAAGAAAAGAAAAAGAAATCGATAATTTTTATCGTAAGCAAACAAAAAAACAGCCACCACTTCAAAAAACAAGGACGGAAGAAAAAGCGAAATCCCAACGAATTAGTAACACATTAACGAAATGGATTGTGATCGTTTTTTGTTTATTGGTCGCGGTGTTATTGATGGTCTTTTTTTGGTAAAACATTTCATACTTAATGTAAATAATCATAGAAAAAGCGATGAGGAGAATCAGCATGAAAATTGGCGTTATCGGAGCCATGTCACAAGAAGTTGAGACATTAAAAAATCATTTAATTAATCAAACCAGCTGGGAAAAAGCGGGGGCCCGTTTTTATCAAGGAACGATTGGGGCACATGAGGTGATTGTCGTTCAATCAGGTATCGGAAAAGTATTAGCTTCAATTACAACGAGTCTGTTAATTCAGCAATACGAAGTGGCATTAGTCATTAATACTGGCTCAGCGGGTGGCATTGGTCAAGGCTTAAGCGTGGGTGACGTGGTCATTGCCAACCAATTGGCGTATCATGATGTCGATGCCACGGTCTTTGGTTATTTATACGGACAAGTTCCAGGTGGCATGCCTCTTTATTACGAAGCAGAACCAAAATTTGCTGCATTAATGAAACAAGCCGCGCATGAAACGGCTCATCAAGTCAAAGAAGGTTTGATTGTGACAGGGGATAGTTTTATTGCCGATCAAAAGAGAATTGTTGAAATTTTAACCCATTTTCCAACCGCACTGGCTTGTGAAATGGAAGGGGCGGCCATCGCTCAAACGGCGCATCAATTTGACGTGCCTTGTTTAGTTGTGCGAGCGATGAGTGATACGGCGGACCATCAGGCGAATGTATCGTTTGATGAGTTTATTGAACTTGCTGGCAAACGTAGCGCCGAAATGGTGTTACATTTTTTAGCCTTATGTGAATAGGAGGAGTTTTTTGTGAAAGCTTTACTATCAATTGATTATACTTATGATTTTGTTGCAACAGATGGTGCTTTAACAACGGGGGCTGCGGGTCAAGCCATTGAGGAAAAGCTAGTTGGTATTACGAAAGAATTTATTGAACAAGGTGATTATGTCGTGTTTGCCATTGATGGACATGACGCAACCGACCAATTTCACCCAGAAAATAAATTGTTTCCGCCACATAATCTAATTGGCGCAAAAGGGCGCGATTTGTACGGCTCATTGGCACCACTTTATGAACAAAACAACGCCTTAACCAATGTCTACTGGATTGACAAACGTCATTATTCTGCTTTTAGTGGCACTGATTTGGATATTCGCCTAAGAGAACGCCAAATTAAAGAAGTTTATTTAACGGGCGTTTGCACAGATATTTGTGTATTGCATACAGCCGTTGATGCGTATAATTTAGGTTATCAAGTTTTTATTGTGAAAGATGCCGTCGCAAGTTTTGATCCGATTGGACATGAATGGGCGCTGAAACATTTTGCTGGGACACTAGGTGCAACGATTGTATAGGAAGTGAATCGATGGAAAAAGATGTGTGGCATGGCTTGCCAGAAGAACGATTTCAATTGTATCAAAATTGGCGGACACCAAGCGGGTATTTGTGTGGGACGTATGCTGCGAGTGTGTTATTAGCTTATTACCAAGATTATCTAGATTCAGCTGTTATTCCACGCTATATTCGCCAAAAGTCGTCTGGTGATGGCGAGACGCTCGCTAATTTCTTGCGTTTATTTGTTCAACGTCATGGCTTGCCGACGATTGCTTGGCAAGTGGCCCATGGCATTTCGTGTTTTTTTAACCACCACGGTTATCCAGTTCAAGCACGGGCAACGATGATTGGTGGTTGGCAGCGCAGTGTGAAGCGCATTGATCAAGGCAAACCTTTGATTATTGGCTTAAATCAGCTACTTGGTAGTACATACGGCAATCATTGGGTAGTGGCTTACGCCTACATGGAAACCAGTCAAGGTGAACGTTATTTAAAAATTCACGACAATTGGGGAAATTATCGTGCAGTGATTCCAGCGAAATGGGTCAATGCAACGGTGTCTTTACCTTGAAAAGCACCCTTGATTAATGATAGAATGAAGAAGAAATTCGCACAAAAAAGATTATTTGGAGGGACCTATGCGCTATACAGATCAGGAGAAACCAGTAAAATTTTTTAGTTTAAATGGTAATTTACCATTAGCTGAGAAAATTGCCAGTGCTTTTGGTAAAGAGTTAGGAAAATGCGTCGTAAAAACTTTTGCTGACGGAGAGATTTCAATTAATATTGAAGAAAGTGTTCGTGGTGTCCATACTTATATTATTCAAGCGACAAATGAACCAGTCAATGATTCTTACATGGAATTATTAATTATGATTGATGCGATGAAACGAGCAAGTGCGAAGACAGTGAATGTGGTTTTACCTTATTATGCTTATTCCCGTCAAGATCGAACAGCTAAACCACACGAACCAATTAGTGCCAAACTAATTGCCAATATGTTAGTGGAAGCTGGTGCGACTCGTGTTTTGACCCTAGATCTACACACCGTACAAGTCCAAGGTTTCTTTGATATTCCGGTAGATAATTTATTTACGATGCCTTTATTTGCCCGGTATTATCGTGATAAAGGTATGCAAGGCGATGAGTATGTGGTTGTTTCACCTAAAAATAGTGGTGTCCAACGTTCACGAAGCTTAGCCGAATATTTAAATACAACCCTTGCGATTGTTGATCAAGAAGAAACACTTGAAGAAGGTTACGTCATTGGTGATGTCGTTGGTAAAAAGTGTATTATGGTCGATGACATGTTAAATACTGGTACAACTTTTGCCAATGCTGCTCAATTATTAAAAGAAGCGGGTGCGACAGAAGTTTATGCCTGTGCCTCACATGCCTTACTTTCCCCACCAGCGAAAGAAACATTAGAAGCCGCTCCGATTGCCAATATTTGTGTGACGGATTCTTGCTTAACCGATGAAGCTCGCCATCCAAGTAATTTGACGTATATAAGTTGTGGCGCATTGATGGGTGAAGCAATCAAACGGATTCACGAAAATACACCGATGAGCCCGTTATTTCATCTAGAAGAAAAAGAATTTAATTAAATGTTACTGAAACTGCCGTTGACCCTTTCGAGCTAAAAGAGTCAACGGTATTTGTGTTTGAAAGGAGTTAAAAAATGGCCTATTTTGACCATGCTGCGACTACCCCAATGGCAGAAGCAGTGATTGAAACAATGACAAAAACGATGCATGAAAGCTTTGGTAATCCCTCAAGTATTCACCAATACGGTCGCAAAGCACACGAACGCTTAGAAGCAACGCGACAACAAATTGCCACCGACATCGCTGTAAAACCCAATGAAATCATTTTTACAAGTGGTGGAACAGAAGGCGACAACTACGCCATTATGGGCACAGCTTATGCACGTCAAAACGAAGGCAAACACCTGATTACGACCCAAGTTGAGCACCCAGCCGTCCTTGCTGCGATGCGTTATTTAGAAACGCAAGACTTTGAAGTGACCTATTTACCGGTCAATCAACACGGTCAATTAGAAGTGACGACCTTAAAAGCGGCATTAAGACCAGACACGATTTTAGTTTCAATTATGTATGCCAATAACGAAACCGGTATGCTTTTTCCAATCAAAGAAATTGGCGAAATTTTAAAAGACCATCCAGCAACGTTCCATACCGATGCGGTACAAGTTTATGGAAAAATTCCTTTACAGCCAAAAGCATGCAATATTGATTTATTAAGTATTTCTGCGCATAAAATTAATGGACCAAAAGGGGTCGGCTTTTTATATCAAAAAGAAGGCACCAAGTTGCAACCACTACTTTTAGGCGGTGAACAAGAGGAAAAACGGCGAGCCGGCACAGAGAACTTGACCGGAATCGTTGGGATGAGTCAAGCAATTGCTCGCCTCACACCAGAAAAACAACAAGAAAATTGGGAAGTCTATCAGCAGTTTAATACGTATATTTTAGAACGCTTGACCAAAGAAGGCATCGCTTTTTCTGTGAATGGTCAAGCAGACGAAAAATTACCGCATATTTTAAACCTAGCTTTTACCGGAGTGGCGAGTCATTTACTCCTCGTTCATTTAGATTTACAAGGATTTGCAGTTTCAACGGGAGCCGCTTGTAGTGCGGGCGATGTTTCGCCGTCGCACGTCTTGCAAGCGATGCACGGTCAAAACGCCCCAATCTTAAAAGAATCGATTCGTATTAGTTTTGGTTATGGCAATACGCTTGAAGAAGTCGCAGCTTTTGTTGATGCGCTCATTGCCGCGGTTATACGCTTAAAAAAATAGACTAGCCAAAAGAAATGAAAACCCCTATAATTAAATTAAGAAACTAAACGAGGTGGGAAAATGGCATTTCAACAAACAGCAACGGTTTTAGGTGCAGCAAGAACATACCGCTTGTCGCCTGAAGCAAAACGGTACACATTACGTGATAATGGCTTTTTAGAAACAAATGGTGGGAACTTCCAAATTATTCGACCTTTGGAAGCAACCCCTCAAAGTAAAGAAGGCTTTAAATTAAAAATCACCGTCGATAAAGAGATTAAAACCTTAAAAATGTCGATTACAACGGCGAACGGCCTAAAAGCGGTGAATATTTTTAAAGGCCAACAACACGAAATGTTACAAGAAAAGTTTTATTTCCTAATGGATGGCTTTATTAGTCGTGGGTTATTTGAAGAAGTGAAATAAGCGAAAAACTTGAAGCGAGATCGAATAATTTCTTGTTTCAAGTTTTTTTGTCGAAATTAAAGAGAGGATAGAAAAATGGTTTATAAAATCGGTATTTGCGATGATCAAGTAGTTGAACAAAGGTACCTTCAATCACTTGTCGAAAAGTGGGCGAAAAGTGAAAACCATCAGGTGGAAATTGAAGTATATGCTTCGGCTGAGTCATTTTTGTTTAGAGAAGAAACGTTGACACTGGACTTACTTTTGCTTGATATTGAAATGGGTGCAATGGATGGCGTATCTTTAGCAAAGCATCTTCGTCAAGCGCAACAAGAATTACCCATTATCTTTATTTCGGGCTATAGTGATTACTTAGCCGATGGGTATGACGTGTCTGCCTTACACTATTTGTTAAAACCAGTCAATCCTGAAAAATTATTTGAAGTGTTGAATCGGGGAATTAAACAAGTTGCACTGGAAGAACAAGTGTTACTCTTTGAGTCTTCGGGTACGACTCATTCCGTTCGAATTAAAAATATTCGTTATATTGAAGTTCAAAGTAATTACGTAACGGTCCATGCAAATGAAAGTATCCGAATGAAAAGACCATTAAAAGAAATTGAAGAACTACTGGATGCCTCTTTTTTCCGGATTCAACGTTCTTACATCGTTCAATTAAATTGGATTAAAAAAATTACTCGCAAGGAAGTCATTTTAAATGATGAAACGAAACTTCCCTTAGCTCGCGGAAAATATGAAGCGTTAAATCAACAAATGATCCGTTATTTGTAGAAAGGATGAGGTGAAAATTGTTTCTTAAGAAGAAAGCAAAAAGACAGTTGGAAGCTTATCAATCCGAGCTTTTAGCGACGCATTATGCAGAGGTCGACAACATGTATCAACAGATGCGTGGTTGGCGACATGATTATAAAAACCATATCCAAGTGATGAAAGCATACCTTGCATTAAGTGATTACCAGGCATTAGAGCGTTATTTAAATGAATTAGATGAGGAGTTGTCTTCCGTTGAACTTGTGCTAAAAACCGGCAATAAAATGGCAGATGCAATTTTAAATAGTAAAATTTCTCTAGCAAAATCAAAAGGAATTACAATTATAGGAGATGCGAATATTCCGTATTCGTTAGTAATTTCTGAAATTGATTTTTGTGTCTTACTAGGAAATTTATTTGATAATGCCATTGAAGCGAGTCTTGATTTACCTGAAGAAAAACGCTTGATTCGTTTTTATATGGAACTAAAAGGTTCGCAATTTTATTTGTCCATGACCAATTTTACGGCCATGAAAAAGCAAGCGAAGTGGTTCGGTCGCTTCCAAACAACGAAAGGTGAAAACCGTGGTTTAGGGTTATTAAGGATTGACCAAACTGTCGCTCAATTAAATGGTTATTTGAATCGCAATAGTGAAGATGGCGCGTTTACAACAGAAGTATTAATACCCCAAGAAAAGAATTTTAAATACATTTAAGCCCCAATAATGGACAAGTTATCCCCGATTGTACATGTCAGGGGCTTTTTTTGCTATGCTGTAAAAGAGGTGAGAGAAATGAGAAAAGAAGATCCAATAAAACCACGATATACCATGAAAGAAAATAGTCGCTACATGTTCCAATTAGCTTGGCAACAACGAAAATCTGTTATTTTTATCATGTTGAGTATTACCTTTTTATCGGTCATTGTTCAATTATTAGAATTATTCATTACACCAATTCTATTACAACAAATTGAAATGAAAGCGTCACTTTATACTTTTATAAAGTGGTTAATTTTATTTGTTTTACTACTGATGTCAACAAAAGGTGGGCTCGCGTATTTAAAAACCAATACTTTGTTGGGGCGTTTAAATATCCGGATTTACTTAATTTCACAGTTAAGTCAAAAAATGCAACAAACGTCGTATCCAAATCTAGAAGACACCCGTTTTTTGGAAAAATATGAAAGTGCGAATTATTCTGTAATGACCAATGGATCAGCAACTGAAATTTTTTGGGAAACAATGTCGAAAATCATCCAAAATTTCTTTATTTTTGTAATTTATCTTTTTTTATTGAGTCATTTGGACATTACTTTAGCATTATTAGTTGGGGTGACAGCTGTTTGTTCTTTTTTTTATCATCAAAGAAAGAACAAACAAGCACAGTTATCTCGTTTTGCGGAAGAAAAATTAATGAAGGAATTAAATTATATCCAACAAAAAGGCGAAGATTTTTCTTATGCAAAAGACATTCGTTTATTCCAACAAAAAAATTGGTTAAAAGAAATTTACCAAACTGCTTTTTCGAATTATCAAAAACTAATGTTAAAAAAAGAAAGCTATTATTTACAAGCGAACTTAGCCGATATCGGATTGAATTTTGTCAGAAATGGAATTGTTTATGCCTATTTACTGTATTTAAGTATGAGTCAATCATGGCTAGTGTCTGAATTTTTATTATACTTTTTAGCTATTAGCGGCTTTAGCCAGGGAATCCAAATGATTTTGACGGAAATGTCAAATTTAAATAAGTATAGTTTGGATATTAACCATCTAAGGGACTTTTTAGAAACAGAAGAATTATTTTTATTTGAAGAAGGAAAAAGTCTGACCGCAGACAAACACCAATCTTACGAAATTAGCTTAAGAGGCCTTTCCTTTACTTATCCAGGAGCGAAAAAAGCAACCTTTGAAGACTTAAATCTAACGTTTCATGCGGGGGAAAGTGTCGCGATTGTGGGTCTCAATGGTGCAGGAAAAACAACCTTAGTAAAAATTATCTGTGGTTTTCTTGATCCAACACATGGAGAGGTTTTACTCAATGGAATAAATATTAAAGAATACAATCGCCGGGATTACTATCGCCTTTTTAGTGCGGTTTTTCAACAATTTTCGGTAATAGAGACGACGATTTTAGAGAATATTACCCAAGGAGAAAATCCGATTCAATTCGAAAAAGCAAAAGATTGTATTCAATTAGCCGGATTACAGCCAATGATTGAGCGTTTACCACAAGGTTTAAGTACTTTGCTTGGGAAAAAGGTCTACGAAAAAGGGATTGAATTATCAGGTGGTCAAATTCAACGTTTGATGTTAGCTAGAGCATTGTACAAAGAAGCACCAATGCTTGTTTTAGATGAGCCAACTGCTGCTTTGGATCCGATTGCGGAAAATGACATTTACCAAAAGTACCATCAATTAACAAAAGGCCATTTAGCAATTTTTATCTCACATCGCTTGGCATCTACGCGATTTTGTGACCGCGTTCTTTATATTGAAGAAGGAAAAGTGATCGAAGAAGGAACCCATGAAGACTTAATGCAGAAAAACGGCAAATACAAAGCTCTATTTGAAGTTCAAAGTAAATACTATCAAGAGGAGGTAGAGGTCGATGGAGAAGTCAAAAACGAAAGTATCACTGATGCATAGTTTGCAGCTACAAAAAAAAGGGATGCAGCTTTGGTATCAAAAAGAGCCAAAAATTTTCTATTATATGTTCTTCGATGCACTTCTAAAAATCTTGATGCCATACATTTTAATTTATTTTAGTGCACAAATTTTAAATGAATTAGGCGGCATGAGAAGGCCAGAAGCCTTGTTTCGGTTGGTTTTATTCACTTTATTTATAGAGATGACTTTGGGTATTTTACAAGCGATAATTACTTGGCAAAGAGCGAAATGGCAAAATTTAGTGTCGATTTTAAACGATGAATTTTATTTAAATAAAATGTTTGAGATGGATTATGCGAAATTTTCTTCTGCACGTATCCACCGTTTGAGAGCTCAAATCAAAGAAAATGAAAATTGGTCCGGTTTAGGTTTACTCCATGTTTTAAAAATATCAGAAGACTTATTTTCAGCTGTATTTGGAATTATTGGCGGGGCTTTCTTGCTACTGGGTTTATTTCGATCCTCTATCCCGGAAGAAGTTACTGCAATTCAATGGTTAAATCACCCGTTTTTTACTCTTTTATTTTTTATCTTCCTACTACTGGGAATCTTACTTCCACCTTATTTTATGAATAAAAGTGAAAGTTATTGGGTCTTATTAGCAGAAGAGAGTAAAGAAACGAATCGTTTTGGTCTATTTTTTAGTCACTACATGAATCTAGCGGAACGCGGACTAGATGTTCGGATTTACCGACAAGATAAGCTATCAAAAAAATATATGTTTGATGACAGTGTCGACCGTAATCCACATTCGTTAATTGCAAGATATCATAAAGGTCCAATGGGGATTTATCGCGGGTTATCAACCATAACTACTGTTTTATTTAGTGGGTTAGTTTATTTTTATGTTGGTTTAAAAGCTTGGGCCGGAGCTTTTAGTATTGGGTTAGTCACGCAGTATATTAGTGCCATTTTAGCTTTATCAAATTACATCTCAAAATTGTTAGAATCACTTGGTAAGACCCAATCAAATGCCGCTTTTTTAAGTAAAAATTTTGAACTCCTTGAAGAACCAAATGAAATGTATCAGGGAAGCTTGACTACTGAAAAAAGATCGGACCGTAAATATTTGATTACCTTTCAACGCGTGTCTTTCAAATACCCAGATGCGGATACGTATGCCATTAAAAACCTCTCTATGCAATTTGAAATTGGGAAACGTTTTGCCATTGTGGGGGAAAATGGTTCAGGAAAAACAACCTTCATTAAGCTTTTATGTCGACTGTATGAACCAACAGAAGGAGTCATTTTATTAAATGGAATTGACATTCGAAAGTACAATTATGCCGATTATCTCGCTTTGTTTTCAGTTGTTTTTCAAGATTTTCATTTATTTTCATTAACGATTGCTCAAAATATTGCTTCTTCTACAAATTATGATGAAGAAAAAGTCCAACGTTGTCTGACAGAAGCAGGGTTAGCTGAGCGTTTAACAAAAACAGCGAATGGAATTGAAAGTTACTTATATAAGGATTTTAATCGACTTGGGATTGAAATATCTGGAGGAGAAGCTCAAAAAATAGCAATTGCTAGAGCGTTATACAAAGATGCACCATTTATGATTTTGGATGAACCCACGGCCTCGCTTGACCCAATTGCCGAAGAAGAAATTTATCAAAAATTTAATCAAATGATTCGTGATCGAACAGCCATTTATATCTCACATCGTTTATCGAGTTGCCGTTTTTGCGATGAAATCCTTGTTTTTAATCAAGGAGAATTAATTCAAAGGGGAACGCATCAAGCATTGGTGAATCAAAAATCAGAAAAATACGCCGAATTATGGCAAGCACAAGCGCAATATTATCAATAAAGCGACTTTGTTTTTTGCAAATCCACCCGCAAAAATAAATCTCGTGAAATTTTCATACTTTTCTTGTATAATGGCAATTACTGAAAAAGTTGCGACCTTCAAATCGTAGAATTCAGAATTTATAATGAAATGATGGTGATTTTCATGACAGACAACAGCCAAATTCGAGTGGTTGTCGGCATGAGTGGCGGGGTGGACTCGTCAGTAACAGCGCTTTTATTGAAAGAACAAGGGTATGATGTAGTAGGAATCTTTATGAAAAACTGGGACGATACCGATGAAAATGGGGTTTGTACCGCGACCGAAGATTATAAAGACGTAGCCAAAGTGGCTGCCCAAATTGGAATTCCTTATTACTCAGTCAACTTTGAAAAAGAATATTGGGACCGTGTTTTTGAGTATTTTCTCGCTGAATACCGAGCGGGCCGGACACCGAATCCAGATGTCATGTGTAACAAGGAAATCAAATTTAAAGCGTTCTTAGATTACGCGATGGACTTAGGTGCTGATTATGTGGCAACCGGGCACTACGCTCAAGTTGAAAAAGATGAAAATGGCGTCGTGCACATGTTGCGTGGCGTTGACAATAATAAAGATCAAACGTACTTTTTAAGTCAATTATCGCAAGAACAATTGCAAAAAACCATGTTTCCTCTAGGTGGCATCGAAAAGCCAAAAGTACGAGAAATTGCTGAAAAAGCCGGTTTAGCAACCGCCAAGAAAAAAGATTCGACGGGTGTTTGTTTCATTGGTGAAAAAAACTTCAAACAATTTCTTAGCAATTATTTACCAGCAACTGGTGGAAAAATGTTAACTTTAGACGGCGAAGAAAAGGGCCAACACGATGGTTTAATGTATTATACGATTGGCCAACGTCAAGGACTGGGCATTGGTGGCGGTGGTACGAGTCAAGAACCGTGGTTTGTGATTGGGAAAGATTTAGCGACGAATACATTGTTTGTCGGCCAAGGTTTTAACCATCCACAACTCTTTGCTGATAAGCTTACAGCAAGTACCGTGCACTTTACAACGAATGAAGCAAAACCAAAAGAGTTTCGTTGTACGGCTAAATTCCGTTACCGCCAACAAGACGTACCAGTGACGGTTCGTTTACTACCAGACGATAAGGCTGAAGTTATTTTTGATACACCGGCTCGCGCTGTCACACCAGGTCAAGCGGTAGTCTTTTATGATGGCATGGAATGTTTAGGTGGTGCTCTAATTGATCAAGCATACCAAGGAAATCAAGTTTTACCATATATTTAAGCGTTTTGTTCACAAGCAGAATAATTGAAACATCGTTAAAAACTGATTACTATAACCTTATTCAAAGGAAAATGTATGAGGTGAGAAAAAATGTATCAAGTCCTAACGATGTACGGTGAGAATGAACCATGGTGGTTTTTTGAAGACTGGCAAGCCGATATTCGCGTGTGTCAAGAATTTCAAACATTCGCCCAAGCACAACAGGCTTATTTAAAGCAGTGGCAAACATTGCGTGATACGTATAATCATGTTCATGTCAAACCCAATTTTTTAACGGCTTTTTGGAATGATGGCGAAGAACATTGGTGTGAAGACTGCGAGGAAGGCTTGCAGTTGTTTATGGGCTTGGCTTTATTAAAAGATTACGAGGCCGTTTCAATGCAAGTCGATCGAGACTTTTATGAGACCATTAATGAAAAAGAAAAAGAAAAAACTTGTCAAAGAAAACAAGCTTAGCCAAACTTCTTTTGACAAACGAAAACTGTTGCTTACAATAAGGTAAGGAGCAGTTTTTTTATGGCTAGAAACGCAAACAGCAAATATTTGCTGCGATAAGGAGAATTTATGAGTAAAAAATTAGTTTTAACAGAAAAACCAAGTGTTGCAAAAGACTTTGCCAAAGTTTTAGGAGCGAGTCCACGTGGCAAAGATTATTTTGAAAATGAAAAATACGTGATTACCTGGGCATATGGCCATTTGTTATCACTCAAATTACCTGAAGATATTCAACCAGAGTGGAAAACTTGGAGTCTAGAGACCCTTCCAATGATTCCGAAAAAAATCGGCTTAAAACCACTGCCGAAAACCCATCGCCAACTAAAAGTGATAGGTGACTTGGCAAAACGTAAAGATGTCACTGGCATTGTGATTGCGACGGATAGTGGGCGCGAAGGAGAAGCCGTGGGGCGTTTTATTTTTGAGTGGTTAAAAACCAACAAGCCAATGGAACGTCTTTGGATTTCGTCCCAAACCAAACAAGCCGTCCAGGAAGGTTTTAAAAAATTACAACCTGGCCGTCAGTTTGATCATTTGTATCAATCCGCGGTGGCTCGTGGGAAAGCCGACTGGTTAGTTGGGTTAAACGTTACCCGTGCGCTAACGGTTAAATACCAAGATAATTTATCGGCCGGTCGTGTGCAAACACCGACCTTAAGTTTAGTCAATCAAGCCCAAGAGAAAGTAGAGAAATTTTTACCAACAACTTATTTCTCAGTAGATTTACTTTATCAAAACGAAAAAGCACGCTTACAATTAAAAAATCCGCAACAATTTAGTGAACGCAAACAAGCCGAGCATTTCGTGAAAGAATTAAGTGGCAAACTTGGTCAAGTTACCAGTGTTGAAGTCAAAGAAAAAAGCCAAAGCCAACCACTGCCTTATGACTTAACCGAATTACAACGTGTAGCCAACCAAATGTATCAATTCTCAGCTAAAAAGACGTTATCACTCGTTCAAAGTTTATATGAAAGTCACAAAGCGGTGAGTTACCCACGAACGGATTCTAAATATTTACCAAAAGACGTGGCGCAAACGATGAAAGACCGTCTGCAAGCGGTCGCTAATTTTGAGCCACGTGCCAAGGAATACCTTAAAGCGGGCAGCAAAGTTCAATTAACCAGTGTCTTCAATGATCAAAAAGTAACCGATCATTATGCTTTAATTCCAACAGAAGAAAGCCCACGTGTTGAAAAAATGAGTAGTGATGAAGTCAAAATTTACCGCTTAATTGTCGAACGCTTTTTAGGCCTTTTCGCGCAAAAACACGTCGTCCAAACCGTCAAAGCAACCGTTGATTTTTCCGGCCATCTGTTTGTCTTTAAACAAGAACAAGTCTTGCAAGCCGGTTGGAAAACCGTTGAAAAACAAACCGATTTAATTGATTGGCAAAAATTAAAAACCATCAAAGGTAATTTCCAAGTCAATCAAGAATTAACCAGTGCGCCAAAACTAGCCACTGAAGGCAGTTTGCTTGCTTTGATGGAGAAGCATTCGCTCGGCACCCCCGCGACACGGGCAGAAATTATTGAAAAACTGATCAAATCAGAATTAATGGAACGCCGTGTCAATGCGCTCGCAGTAACCCCGAAAGGGAAACAATTATTGAGCTTAGTGAATCCTTCGCTCGTTAGTCCCGAACTAACAGAAAAATGGGAAAAAGATTTAGCAGCGATTGAAAAAGGCCAAAAATCTGCCGACGTCTTTTTAAAAGAAATTGAAAAAGACACGAAACGTTTAGTGGCAGAAATTAAAGACTCAAAAGAAGAATACAAAGATTTCTCTTTAACCACTAAAATTTGCCCTGAATGTGGCGAAGCGCTACGAGAAAGAAGTACCAAAGACGGTAAAATCTATGTCTGCAGCAACAAAGAATGTAAGTACCGCCGCCGCAAAGATCCTAAAATTTCAAATCGCCGTTGTTCACAATGCCATAAAAAAATGGAAATCATTGAAGGAAAAAATGGCGCCTTCTTCAAGTGTAAATATTGCGGTATCAGCGAAAAAATGCTCGATAAAAAAGAGCAAAAGAAAAAAATGACGAAACACGAAGAACGCCGCCTCGTCAAAAAATACGCCCAAGCCGAAGAAGAACAAGAAAGCCCATTAGCACTCGCCCTAAAAGCCGCAATGGAAACCAAGGAGTAAAAAAAGTCGTTATGCTCTGAGCAACTGGAGAACAAGGCGACCAAGCGCTATTTGCTTGAGCGACTTGATTGAAGTTGCCGAAAGAGCAGACTTTTGCACCCGTAAACCAAGGAGTAAAAAAGTCGTTATCGTCAAAATCAGTCTTCTAACTGTCAAAATTCCATTTGTTTAACGAATTACTGGACAATTGTTTTTATCTGTAGCAAAATAAACACATAAAAAGCAAGCAAAGTAAAAAGGAGGAGTTATTTTATGAATGACTTAACGATGCCAAAAGACTTTCTTTGGGGGAGTGCTTCAGCTGCTTACCAAATTGAAGGCGCTCATGACAAAGATGGCAAAGGCATTTCAAACTGGGATGAGTTTGTCCAAATTCCAGGAAAAACGTTTAAAGGGACAACCGGCGATGTCGCCGTTGATCACTACAATCGTTTTAAAGAAGATATTGCTTTGATGGCAGAAATGGGCTTAAAGACTTATCGGTTCTCGATTGCTTGGACACGAATTTTTCCAGAAGGCAAAGGTGCTGTTAATGAAGCCGGTGTTGCTTTTTACGAAGCGATTATTGATGAATGTCTGAAGTATGGCATTGAGCCAATGGTTACACTTTATCATTGGGATTTGCCTCAAAGATTAGAAAGAGATTATGGTGGTTGGGAAAGCCCTGAAATTATTGAAGATTTTGTCAACTATGCCACCTACTTATTTAAAGCGTACAAAGGAAAAGTTAAATATTGGATTACGATTAACGAACAAAATATTTTTACCGACTTTGGCTGGATGACTGCGATGCATCCACCAGGCAAATTTAATGAAGAGGCACTTTATTATAAAGTCAATCATCATGTCTTTTTAGCGCATGCCAAAGCCGTGATTGCCTTTAAAAAAATCATGCCTGATGGGAAAATTGGGGCAAGTTTTGCTTATAGCCCAAGTTATGCGGTTGATTGCCAACCAAAAAATGCCATGGCTAAAATTGATTACGACAATTTGAAAAACTTTTGGTGGATGGATGTCTATGCGTATGGACGTTATCCAAAAAATGCTTATAATTATTTAGTTAAGCAAGGAGTTGCCCCAATTGTTACGGAAACCGAGCAAGCGACTTTAAAAGAAGCCGCTCGTTTAATTGACTTTATGGGCGTGAACTACTATCAAAGTGCTGCGGTAGAATATAACCCAATTGATGGAGTGACACGATTTGGTGAAATGAATACAACTGGTAAAAAAGGAACGGGTCAAGTGACGGGATTACCAGGCGTTTATAAAAATCCAAGTAATCCCTACTTGGAAACAACTGATTGGGATTGGGTGATTGATCCATCTGGATTGCGCTATGCTTGTAAAGAAATTACGAGTCGTTATGATTTACCAATCGTCATTTCAGAAAATGGTTTAGGGGCGTTTGATCAAAAAACAGCAGATAATCAAATTCATGATAGTTATCGAATTGCTTATTTGAACGCTCACTTAAAAGAATTATTAAAAGCGGTTGATGAAGGTTGTGAAGTTTGGGCATATTGCACTTGGTCTTTCACTGATTTATTAAGTTGGTTAAATGGCTATCAAAAACGTTATGGTTTTGTTTATGTTGATCGAGATGAAGAAGGCGGCAACTTAAACCGCTACAAAAAAGATAGTTTCTATTGGTATAAAGAAGTCATTGCGACAGACGGAGCTTCCGTCGAATAAAAAAACTCAAGTTGTTCACTTTTTTTGTGAACAACTTGAGTTTTTTTAATACCGCGTTATCGGTACAATCCGTGCACCAAATGGAGCGATGGCAAGTCGAGCCAACTTAAAAGATTGTTGGGCAAAAGGAATCCCAATAATCGTAATCATAAGAAATAGCCCACTAACAAGATGACCCAGAGCAATTGGCAAGCCACTAACGATTAACCAAATAAGATTGACAATAAGAGAAGTGGAGGAATTACTATAGACGACTTCTTTGCCAAACGGCCACATGCTTAAAGAAGCAAACTTAAAACACTGAAGTCCAATTGGAATGCCAACGATGGTGATACACCATAAGCAACCGGCTATAAACCAAGACACGCCACCGATAAACCCACCAAAAATAAACCAAATTAAATTACCTAAAAAAGTAATTTCCTCACCTGCTTTTCTTTTATAACATTAGTTTACCGTATCTAAGACAAAAGAAAAAGCCGCAATGCACGAAGCATCACGACTTTTTCGCGGGGGATACAAATAAGGAAAATGTATAGGTAATCTAGCAAGAACTGGCGGGGGCAAATCCACTGATTCTTGTAGACGAACTATTAAGCTTAAGGTAATTTAATTACCAATTCAGAATCTTTATCAAAGAATTGACCTTTGTTTAAGTTGAACGCTAAGTCAACCATGTCACCAGGGCGGTGAACGTCACGAGCATCCACTTTAGAGATGAACTCTGTTGTACCAATCTTAGTATAAAGCATTGTTTCTGCACCTAATAACTCTGAAACAACGATTTCTGCATGAACAGTTGCTTCTGGAGAGGCATCAAGTACCACTTGTTCCGTGTGAATATCTTCAGGACGAATACCAAAGATTAAATCTTTTCCTTCGTAGCCTTTTTCAACTAAAACTTTGTTACGGCCTTCAGGGATACGTAATTCTAAACCATGTCCATCAGTGATAACGCCGTTGTTTAAAGTAACGTTAAAGAAGTTCATTGCAGGAGAGCCGATAAAGCCAGCTACGAACACGTTATTTGGTGAGTTATAAACTTCTTTTGGTGTACCAATTTGTTGTACGAAACCGTCTTTCATAATAACGATACGGTCAGCCATTGTCATCGCTTCTGTTTGGTCATGCGTTACGTAGATTGTTGTTGTTTCTAAACGACGGTGTAATTTTGCAATTTCTGCACGCATCGCCACACGTAATTTCGCATCTAAGTTTGATAAAGGCTCATCCATTAAGAAGACTTTTGCGTCACGAACGATTGCACGGCCTAGAGCCACACGTTGACGTTGTCCACCAGATAAAGCAGCAGGTTTACGTTCTAAGTATTCTGTTAAACCTAAAATTTCAGCAGCGTTTTCCACACGAGTTTTGATTTCAGCTTTGTCGTATTTACGTAATTTCAAACCAAAAGCCATGTTATCGTATACAGTCATATGTGGGTATAGTGCGTAGTTTTGGAAAACCATTGCGATGTCGCGGTCTTTTGGAGCCACGTCGTTTACAACGCGATCGCCAATGATTAATTCTCCTTCAGAGATATCTTCAAGTCCAGCGATCATACGTAAAGTGGTTGATTTACCACAACCAGAAGGTCCAACGAATACGATGAACTCGCGGTCTGCGATATCTAAGTTGAAGTCTGTTACTGAATAAAAATCGTTATTATCATATTTTTTGTGTATGTGTTTTAAGGCCATTTCTACCATTGTCTAATTCCTTCTTTCGATATGTTATTTACACACTTACTATAAATGAAAACGGTTTAATCTAGCAATGGAAAGGTGCACAAAAAAAAGATAATTTCTTGTGCACCTTGTTAAAAATCAGTTTTTGAAGGTTGAAATAAGTAAGTAAGCCAAAAACAAATCGTTCATGTTCTTTAAGTTACATTGTGTTTGTTGTTGAAATTTGTCGAGCTTGTATTGTAAGGTATTGCGATGCATGAATAAATCTTTGGCCGTTGAACTGATATTTCCTTGGTTGTTCCAAAGTGCCTGGATAATTTCAACTAAGTCTTCTTCTGATTTAAACCAATCTTGATACAGCATGCGCATTAAATAAGAGTTTTTAACGGATTCTTCGGCAAAATAATTCAAGCTTGTCGAGGAAAGGTTGTGGCATTTTTCATGATTTGAACGTTGTAATTCATGATCAAATAATTGTCTTTCTTCTGCTAAAATACGGGTGAAATCTTCTGTATATGGGAAGAAAGAACCCACAAATAAACGCGTGTAAGTATTAAAGTCACCGTCTAACGCTAAAAAGACCCCTGCTAAATCTTCCGTCGTTAAAGAATCTTCATGATACGCTTCGATGATTAAGCCGTAAGTATCGCTAACAAAAAAATGATCGACTAGTTGGGGGAAAATATTGGTTAATTCATCATTCCAATCATTCGCGGTCGCTTCATCCAATGAACTAAATTCGACTTGAATCATGCGAAAACGTCCAGCGGTCACGGGTGCATTTTGATGTTGGAAAACAGCTTCATACCAGACATGATTTTCGATGTTTTGACCGATTTTTTTTGGTTTGAAAAAAGTCTGAAGTAATTGGCGCTCAGTCTTTGAAAGGTTATGAACCGGTACCCATAAAAAATCATGCCCTTCTTCAAAGACAAAATAATTGGGGTTTTTGGTTGCATGGGCTTGTTTTATTGCTTCAGGATAAATTTGTTGTAAAGTTTGGATATTCATCGCAGTCTCCTTTGATATGATTGAGTTGTTCTCTTTATTGTAGCGAAAGAAAACCCGCTCGTATAGCTAAAAATTGATTAAATTAAGAAGTTCACTCTAAATTGATTGACAAATCTGTCAATTCAATGTATTCTTTAAAACAAGTTCATACAATGACATCGAAAAGAAGAGTAATTTTTATTTTTATGTTTAGAGAGTCTCTGGTTGGTGCAAAGGGATCATAAAGTAAAGGTGAAACACATCTTGGAGTCGATTTTTTGAAAAAAAGTAGGGAAATCCGGGTAAGCCCGTTACAGCGACAGTCATTATGATTGATGACTTACGAAGATTTACTACTGTGAAGAGTAAATAAAAAAAGGTGGAACCACGTAAAATACGTCCTTTAGTCAATTTGACTAAGGGATTTTTTTGTTTTTATAGGTGGCGTCTTCTTTTTGTAAGACAGGCAACAAGACTGAATGAGGCTTTCTTTTGCGAAAGAGAAAGTAAAAAAGAGGTGGCACCACGTAGATTACGTCCTCTGGAGCAATTCCAGGGGGCTTTTTTTGTACATTTTTTTAAGGAGGTTAAAAGATGAGTTATTTAACAAGCGTTTTTCCCCAACTTTTAGAAGGGGCGAAAATCACGTTACAATTATTTAGTTTTACTTTATTCGGTTCGATCCCATTAGGTGTTTTATTTGCTTTTGCTTTAGTGGCTAATTTCAAACCGTTACGTTGGTTAACCCAAGGCT
The DNA here is from genome assembly GCF_016909125.1 of Enterococcus lemanii. GTDB lineage: Bacteria > Bacillota > Bacilli > Lactobacillales > Enterococcaceae > Enterococcus_I > Enterococcus_I lemanii. Next base: position 21,883 of record NZ_JAFBFD010000029.1, read on the forward strand.
ATGTTTGGTTAATGCGAGGGACCCCGTTATTGTTGCAATTAATCTTTGTTTTTTACGGGTTACCGATTTTAGGGATTGTTTTCGATCGATTTGAAGCGGCTTTAATTGCTTTTATTTTAAACTATGCGGCTTATTACGCTGAAATCTTTCGTGGAGGAATTCAAGCCATTCCAAAAGGCCAATATGAGGCAGCACAAGTATTGCGCTTGAGTAAGAGTCAAACGATTCTAAAAATTATTATTCCCCAAGTTTTTAAAATGACGTTACCTTCAGTCGGGAATGAAGTCATTAGTTTAGTCAAAGACACGTCCTTAATTTATATTTTAGGCTTGTCTGACGTGATGCGTATGGGGAAAATTGCGATGGAACGCGATGCCACGCTAATGCCGTTAGTGGGCGTAGGGATCATTTATTTAATTTTAACGGGAATTTTTACCGTTTTATTGAAAAAAATTGAACAACACTTTAATTACTATCGTTAGGAGGGAAAGACATGCTACAAATTAAAGGCTTAAACAAAAGTTTTGGTAAAAAACAAGTCATCAATCAATTAGATTTAGACATTCCAACCGGTAGTATTTTAACAGTGGTTGGCCCTTCTGGAGGTGGGAAAACGACTTTTTTAAGAATTTTAGCCGGCCTAGAAACGGCTGATTCTGGAGTATTCACTTTAGATGGGCAAGCTTTTTCACCAAAAGATTTAAAGGAACATGAGCAAGTTGTTGGTGTCGTTTTTCAAGACTTTCAATTGTTTCCACATTTAAGTGTCTTTGAAAACATTACGCTCGCACCAAAGCTTGTGTTGAAAGAAACCAAAGAAGTGTACACGAGAAAAGCAGAAGCGCTGGCAGAACAATTAGGGATTACAGAGCTGTTAAACAGTTACCCCTATCAGTTGTCAGGTGGACAAAAACAACGGGTAGCCTTAGCACGGGCGATGGCAATGGACCCTAAAGTGCTTGCTTATGACGAGCCAACGAGTGCGCTCGATCCAGCGTTACGTCAACAAGTCGAAGAAATGATTTTAAGTTTAAAAAAACAAGGCGTTACGCAAATCGTGGTCACGCATGATTTAGCTTTTGCAAAAAACATTGCGGATAATTTATTAGAGGTTGTCCCAAACAATTAGGAGGAAAATAAAATGAAAAAACAAATTGGTTTATGGTTAATGGTTGCAGCAACATTTGGTTTGGCCGCTTGTGGTAAGCAGTCAGAAGAAGGCAGTGGCGCGTCCGTTGAAAGCGCAGCAGACAAAGCGGAAGTTGTAGTTGGGTTAGATGATACGTTTGTACCGATGGGTTTTCGCGATGAAGCCGGCAAGTTAACTGGTTTTGATATCGAATTAGCCGAAGCGGTCTTTGCTTTAAGTGATACGAAAGTGAAGTTTCAACCGATTGATTGGTCAATGAAAGAAACCGAATTAGCCAATGGTACGATTGATATGATTTGGAACGGTTACACCATTACACCCGAACGTGATAAAAAAGTATTGTTTACGAATACTTACATGGAAAATCTGCAAGTATTAGTGACACCTAAAGATAGCGGTATAACGTCTTTTGAGCAAATGGCGGATAAAGTTTTAGGTGCGCAAGAAGGTTCGTCTGGCTACTCGACTTTTAACGAACAAGCCGATGTTTTAAAAGACATCGTAAAAGACAACGACGCGACTTTATATGCAAGCTTTAACGAGGCGTTTATTGATTTAGAAAATAAACGCATTGATGGGTTGTTAATTGACCGAGTTTATGCGGAGTATTACTTAACCAAAGCCGATAAATTAGCGCAATTTAATGTCATTAATAGCCCGTTTGAGACCGAAGATTTTGCCGTTGGGGTACGTAAAAATGACCAAGCATTAGCTGATAAAATCAACGCAGCTTTCAAATCGCTACAAGAAAAGGGCACGTTTGCTGAAATTTCAACTAAATGGTTCGGTGAAGACGTAACGCCACAAAAATAACGCAAAAATAGGAGTCGAAATGGAACGACAAAAAGCAAAGACTGTGAACACTTCTTGGCAAGAAAATCGGATTTTGGCTGCTAAAAATGGCACCAACCCGATGTTGATGCTAGAACTAAAAGCAAGTTACGCTGTTTTTGGTGATGTGCAATTTTTACCAGGTTATTGTGTGTTACTACCAAAAAAAGAAGTCGGGTCACTCAATGATTTGCCACCGTTAGAAAGACAACAATTTTTACTGGAAATGTCCTATTTAGGCGATGCGATTTTGGCTAGCACGGATGCGATTCGAATCAACTATGATATATTAGGCAATAGCGATCAATATTTACATGCGCACGTCTTTCCAAGGTATCAATCAGAAGCAACCGAACGACGTAAAATGCCAGTGTGGCTTTATGATAAAAGTCACTGGTCAGATCCCAAAACAGCGTATCAAGAAGCGCTACACGGTGATTTACGGCAGTTAATTACAAAAAAATTAGCGAAATTGCAATAAAAAGACGGGGAAACTTTTGTTCCCGTCTCTTTTTTTGTTATAATGGGTAGGAATTGAAAAGAGGGATGAAAAAAATGGCACAAAAGAAGCGCCCAACGAAAAAAAGAAAAACAAAAAAACAACAACTCCAAGAAGAAAAACTCATGCTTGTCGGGCTAGGCTCTTTATTTATTTTATTTGCCTTATTTGGCTTATTTCAGTTAGGCTTTTTAGGTAATTTAATCGCGAATACGTTCCGGATTATTGGTGGGAATAGTTTTTCGGTTTTAACCGTGGTCTTAGCTATTTATGGTGTATTGCTAATTGTTAAAAATACAGCCTTGAAATTTAAACATTATCGTCGCATCAACGGGTTATTATTGATGTACATAGCTATTTTAATTTTTTTACATGCCCAGTTATTTGCGAAGGTAAAGCCAGAAGATTTGACGATTTTTAAAACAACTTGGCATTTATTATTATCCGATATAAAAGCCAATCAAGTGACGCAAAATGTTGGTGGCGGGATGTTAGGTGCTTTGTTTTATCAAGTGACGCACTTTTTAGTTGCGCAAGTGGGCAGTTATCTAATTAGCTTTATTTTATTTGCAGCTGGTGTATTTTTTATGACGAATTTAGATGGTCATGAACTAGTTGATTTTTTGAGCCAAATCAAAGAAAAAATCAGCCAATTACTAAAGGGCGATCCGGATAAACAAGCACTCCGACAAGCGAAGAAAGCTGAAAAAAAAGCCGAGAAAAAAGCGAATCAAGCGGCAAAAAAACAAGCCGAACGAGAGGCTATCTTAGCTGAAATTCAAGCAGAAAAACAAAACACGATTCGTCCGATGACGGAAGGGGAAAAACTTTCTCAAGCTCAAAAAACGACCGTTACGATTGAACCAGAGCAATTAAGTTTTGTTCCTATTGATACGTTCCAAAGTGTTGCGACTCCGGCAGTGGAAGAAGCAAAACCAGCCAAGAAGGCCATTCAAGCAGAGACTGAGGAAGAAAGTGATGATTTAGATTTTGAAATCTCACAAGAAGTCGAAGATGAAACTTATGAGTTACCACCATCGACTTTATTGCAAGCGACAAAAGCAACCGATCAAAGTGGTGAGTACAAAAAAATCGAACAAAACATTGGCGTACTGGAACGAACTTTTGAAAGCTTTGGTGTTGATGCCAAAGTTGTGAAAGCGAGTCTAGGACCGGCTGTTACAAAATTTGAAATTCAACCGGCTGTCGGAGTGAAAGTAAGTAAAATTGTTGGCTTAACCGACGATATCGCTTTAGCATTGGCAGCCAAAGATATTCGGATGGAGGCACCAATTCCTGGGAAATCGTTAATCGGAATTGAAGTACCAAATGATGCCGTGAGTATGGTTTCGTTTAGAGAAAGTATTGAAAACTCACCAGCCGATCCAAGTGCTTTGTTAGAAGTTCCTCTTGGTCGCGATATTTCAGGGCGTGTTCAAACGGCCGATTTAACGAAAATGCCCCACTTATTAGTAGCTGGTTCAACCGGTAGTGGGAAATCCGTTGCGATTAACGGAATCATTACGAGTATTTTGATGAAAGCGAAACCGCATGAAGTGAAACTGATGATGGTCGATCCGAAAATGGTCGAGTTAAATGTCTATAATGGTATCCCTCATTTATTAACGCCTGTTGTGACCAATCCGCGAAAAGCTGCGCAAGCGTTGCAAAAAGTGGTGAAAGAGATGGAAGAGCGCTACGAGAAATTTGCGGCAAGTGGCGTTCGAAATATTACAGGTTACAATGAAATGATTGCCAATCGAAATATTGAGTTAGGCGAAAAAAATCCAATTTTACCGTTTATCGTCGTAATTGTTGATGAATTAGCGGACTTAATGATGGTTGCCAGTAATGAAGTTGAAGATGCGATTATTCGTTTAGCACAAATGGCACGAGCGGCAGGAATTCATATGATTTTAGCCACTCAAAGACCAAGTGTTGATGTGATTACTGGGATTATTAAAGCCAACGTGCCTTCTCGGATGGCCTTTGCGGTTTCTAGTGGGACGGACTCACGAACCATTATTGATAGTAATGGAGCTGAAAAATTACTTGGCCGTGGGGACATGCTCTTTTTACCAATGGGCGAAAATAAACCGATTCGTGTTCAAGGTGCGTTTATTTCTGATCAAGATGTTGAAGCGGTGGTTAAATTTGTGACCGATCAACAAGGAGCCAATTACGTGGAAGAAATGATGGTAACCGAAGAAGAAATAAATACAGGGAGTACGGCCTTTGCAGACGAACAAGATGAATTGTTTGATCAAGCCAAAGAGTTAGTCATCGAAATGCAAACAGCAAGTGTGTCGCTACTACAGCGTCGTTTTCGGGTTGGTTATAACCGTGCCGCGCGTTTAGTTGATCAATTAGAAGCAAGTGGGATTGTCGGGCCGTCTGAAGGAAGTAAGCCACGTAAAGTATTAATTGAGCCCATGCCTGAAGACGAAGAGGCGATGTATCAAGAATAATCAAGCCAATCGGTTAGGACAAGTCGTCTTAGCCGATTGTTTTTTTGTGAAACTTATCGAAATCTTAATTGCATTTATTTTTAAATTCCTGTATAGTGAAACCGACTATTTTTGAAATGAGGAAAATCATGAAACCATCAATTTATGGCTTAAAAAAAGAAGAATTGGAAGCGTGGTTCTTAGAAAACAACGAAAAAAAATTCCGTGCCAATCAAGTTTGGGAATGGCTGTATCAAAAACGTGTTGCTAATTTTAGTGAAATGACGAATTTATCCAAAGAATTAATTGAAAAGTTAGATGAAAACTTTATTATTAACCCATTAAACCAAGTCATTGTGCAAGAATCAAAAGATGGCACGGTGAAGTATTTATTCCAATTACCAGATAAGCATATGATTGAAACGGTACTAATGCGTCAAGATTACGGTATGTCGGTTTGTGTAACGACTCAAGTTGGCTGTAATATCGGCTGTACATTTTGCGCGAGTGGCTTACTGAAAAAAAGCCGCGACTTAACAGCTGGCGAAATCGTAGCACAAATTATGCTTGTTCAACGTTACTTTGACGAACGCAATGCCGGTGAACGTGTGTCGCATATCGTTGTAATGGGAATTGGTGAACCATTTGATAATTACAACAACCTAATGAACTTTTTACACATCGTAAACGACGCTAAAGGACTAGCAATTGGTGCACGTCATATTACGGTATCAACAAGTGGTTTAGCCCATAAAATCAAAGAGTTTGCGGAAAACGGCTTGCAAGTCAACTTAGCGATTTCTTTGCATGCGCCCAATAACGATGTTCGCACGTCAATTATGCGGATTAATCGTAACTTCCCACTAGAAAAATTAATGGACGCCGTTGATTTTTATTTAGAAAAAACCAATCGTCGAATTACTTTTGAATACATTATGCTAAGTCATGTTAACGACCGCGTAGAGCATGCGCAACAATTAGCCAATCTATTAAAAGATAAAAAGAAATTAACTTACGTCAACTTGATTCCTTATAATAAAGTAAGTGAACACGATCAATATTCACGTAGTAGCAAAGAAGATGTCCTGGCTTTTTATGATGTTTTAAAGAAAAATGGGATTAATTGTGTGATTCGAAAAGAATTTGGCACAGACATTGATGCCGCATGTGGTCAATTAAGAAGTAAGCAAATAAAAAAAGAGAAAAAAATATCCTAAAATAAAGAAAAAAACTAAAAACCGGCTGGCTTTTAGTTTTTTCTTTATTTTTGTTGTTGGTGTAATTCTTTTTGATACCAGTCGATTTTATAATGGATTTTGATTAAAAATTGTTGCCAATCACTTGGTGAATAGAGTCCTTCTTCACAAAAATCTTCTGGAGCGGGCGTTGAAATGGCAATTTTGTCAAATTGTTGCACAAGAATCCAAGTGAGTTGATCAAAAAAATTGATCTTTTTGTTTGATTTAGTCAAAACCAATTGCTCAACCCGTTGTTTTTGTTTTTGATAATTTTTGGAATCACTTAACGCCACGCCGCGTGTACGAGCGACTTTTTTTCGTCGTACGAGTTTAAGTTGTTCTTTTTCTATTTTTTGATTTAGCGGATTTAAATCTAACGTTGGTAAAGTGATGTTTGCATCCGTTTGGATAAAAGTCGTCGGATGAAACATGACAATCGTCTTTTCCCCAGTTTTTTCTAGCGGTTGAATTTCTTCTAAACATAACAAAGAAACATAAAATTCCGTATTGTTTTTAGCAGAAATAGTTGCGGATTTAATAAGTCCGTGAACGACGCGGTGCTGTTCAACTTTAACGGCTGTTTTTAATTTGGGTAGTTTAAGGGTGCCATTTAATAATTGAATCGTGTTTTTTTGATTGTTTGTTGTGTAAGATTGCCAGATTGCTTTTTTATTTTTTAATTTCGGGTAACCAGCCCGACCACGATAATAATTTGAAAAAGCGCGGTCCAAATTTCTCTGGGCATTTGCTAAAGCCAAACTATCCGTCTTTTTTAAAAAAGGGTAATCTTTTTTAAGTTGCGCTGGCGTTAAGCTTTCAACCGTTTTGTCTTTTTTTGCCATCAATAAGTGGTTATAGGTGAAGCGAACACATCCAAAAGTTTCGATAAAAAATTGGCGCTGGTCTTCCTCTGGATAAATTCGAAACCGATATCCTTTCAATTTTTTCATTTTGTTCCCCCTTTAGTTTTGAATTGTCAGAAAAAACAGACGATTTAAAACTTATTGTCTATCATAAAAAAATATCCCCAAAAAAGCAAGCAATATCATAAAGTTGAATCGTTTGCGTTCTGGTTCGAGTCGTAAAGCAGACTCTTTTTAAAATGGCTTTTTCATTTTAAAAGCGTTTGATTTACGACCGAGAACCAGCAAACGATTCACGGATTCCGCTAAAGTTGAATCGTTTGCGTTCTGGTTCGAGTCGTAAAGCGAGCGACAAAAAAAGCCACCAAAGAAAAGGTGGCTTTTAAGATTCGTTATTCTTCGTCAAAGATTCCTTGTTTCAAACGATAAACTTTTGAAGGTCGGCCAATGCCCATCGAGCGTTCACCGACTTCATCTAAGAAACGTAAGAGGGATTTTTTAAAGTTCGAGTGATCAATTTCGCGAAAATTTGTCCCTAAAAATTTCGCAAAAACTTTTCGAGCTTCGGTGATGGTAAAATCTTCTCCTAGTACTTGTAGGACTTGTGGTTCGTTTTCCATTTTATTGGTAATGCGTTTAAAGGCCTTTAAGATAATTTGATTGTGGTCAAAAGCAAGGTGGTGTTGGCTTAAAGAAGCACCGGTGGGTAAATCTAAAATAATTTCAATTTCTTCATCTACTAAATAGAGCGCATCGTTCTTTCTTTCAAGCGAAAACCAGCGCACTTGACTCGCATCATCGCCAGCAGATAAAGGTTCTTCACCAATAAAAGCTAAATAACTCACCGTCACGACCCAACCACGTGGATCACGGTTTGGGGTACTAAAGGTATGTAGTTGTTCAATATTATGTTCGGAAATTAAAACACCAGTTTCTTCTTTTGTCTCACGTAACACACATTCGCCGGTTGACTCTTGCGGGTGGACAAATCCACCAGGTAACGCCCAAGAATTGCGGAAGGGGTTCGTTTTTCGCTGAATTAATAAGACTTTCAATTGGTCTTCTTCTTTGTTATAACACATTAAAACCATATCGACTGTAACAGAAGGTTTTTCGTAAGTGGGTTGTTCTTGTTGTTTATACCAAGCAAGGAACTCACTTTCACTTGCTTCTTGTTCGTAGTATTTTTTTTCGGCTTCTTTTGAAGTGAACTTCATGGCTATCTCCTTGTTTAGGTAGTTGTTACTTTTATTTTAACATGATTTAAGTTTGAAACAACTGGAAAAATAAAAACGCATTTAAAAAAATTGTGGTATACTAGCAAAGAATGAATTGTGAGATGAATAAGGAGGAATAACGACAGATGGCTGAGAAAGAAACTTTTTACATTACGACGCCAATTTATTATCCAAGTGGGAAATTACATATTGGGAACTCTTATACAACGATTGCTTGTGATGCAGTCGCACGTTACAAACGTCTGATGGGTTTTGATGTTTACTATTTAACAGGTGTCGATGAACATGGTCAAAAAATTGAGAAAAAAGCAGCAGAACTAGGGGTCGAGCCACAAGAATATGTGGACCATATGGCAGCCGATATTCAAAAATTATGGCGTACACTAGATATTAGTTACGACAAGTTTATTCGAACAACAGATGCCGACCATAAAGAAGCGGTTCAAAAAATCTTCCAACGTCTCCTTGATCAAGGTGATATTTATCTTGGTGAGTATGAAGGTTGGTACTCTGTTTCTGATGAAGAATTTTTTACCGAAACACAATTAGAACAAGTTTACCGCGATGAAAATGGAAAAGTGATTGGTGGAAAAGCGCCAAGTGGTCACGAAGTTGAATTGGTAAAAGAAACGTCTTATTTCTTCAAAATGAGCAAATATGCGGATCGTTTGCTTGAATATTATGAGTCACACCCAGAGTTTATCCAACCAGAATCACGTAAAAACGAAATGATCAATAACTTTATTAAACCAGGGTTAGAGGATTTAGCCGTTTCACGGACGACTTTTGCTTGGGGCGTACCAATCAAATCCGATCCTAAGCATGTGATTTACGTTTGGATTGATGCTTTATCAAACTACATTACCGCTTTAGGTTATGGAACAGATCACGATGCGTTGTTTAAAAAATATTGGCCAGCCGATGTTCATATGGTTGGTAAAGAAATTGTGCGCTTCCATACTATTTATTGGCCAATTATGTTAATGGCTTTAGATATTCCTTTGCCGAAGAAGATTTTTGGTCATGGCTGGTTATTAATGAAAGATGGCAAAATGTCAAAATCAAAAGGCAACGTTGTTTACCCAGAAATGCTGGTGGAACGTTATGGTTTAGATGCTTTGCGTTACTACTTATTACGTGCCGTGCCGTTTGGTAGCGATGGGGTGTTTACACCAGAAGACTTTGTGTCTCGTGTAAATTACGACTTAGCGAACGACTTAGGGAACTTACTAAACCGGACGATTGCGATGGTTAACAAATATTGTGATGGTATCGTACCAAAATACGCGTCAAAAGTTACGGAATTTGATAGTGAATTATCAACGACAGCAGCAAATGTGATTGGTCGCTATCACCAAGCCATGGAAAAAATGGAATTCAATCATGCCTTAGCTGAGATTTGGACTCTTGTTTCTCGTGCAAATAAATATATTGACGAAACAAGTCCTTGGGTTTTAGCCAAAGACGAAACGAAAAAAGCCGAACTAGACAGCGTAATGGTTCATTTAGCAGAAAGTTTACGAATTGCGGCTATTTTATTACAGCCAATCATGACGGAAACGCCGAAAAAAATCTTTAAACAATTAGGTCTTGATCCAGAAGCAATGTCCTTAAAACAACTTCATTTTGGTGAATTCCCAGAAGGAACGAAAGTTGTAGAAAAAGGTACACCAGTCTTCCCACGTTTAGAATTAGATGTTGAAGTCGCTTATATTCAAAAGAAAATGATTGATGGCGGAACGAGTGCAGAAGAAAGTATTAAGTGGGACCCAGAAGAAACCACGCTGACTTCTGTTAAAGAAAAAGAAATTAAATATGAAGATTTTGATAAAGTCGAATTAAAGGTCGCTGAAGTTATCGATTGCCAAAAGGTAAAAGGAGCCGATAAATTGCTCCAATTCCGCTTAGCAGCCGGTGATGATCAAGATCGTCAAATATTATCTGGTGTCGCTGAATTTTATCCAGATCCAAAAGAATTAATTGGGAAAAAAGTTGTGATTGTCGCAAACTTAAAACCACGTAAAATGCGTGGCTTAATTAGTCAAGGGATGATTTTATCAGCCGAAGATGAAAAAGGAAACTTAAAAATTGTTGATGCGCCAAAAGGCATGCCAAACGGTTCAACGATTGCTTAATAGTAAAACAAAGCCAGTAAGATATTTTACTGGCTTTTCTTTTTAGAAAGGAGTCCTTATGAATTTAGACTTGTCGCTCTTTGAAATTACCGTCCGCTTGTTTCTGTCACTGATTATGGGTGGAATGATTGGCATGGAAAGAGAGTACCGAAACCAGCCGGCTGGACTTCGGACCCATATTTTAGTTTGTATTGGTTCAACGGTCATTGCTTTAATTCAAGTTCAAATTGCTGCCTCGGCTTTAAGCTATGCGCTAATCTATCCGGAGTTGTCAACCGTGATTCGCTCCGATCAAGCTCGGCTCATTGCGCAAGTTGTGAGTGGCATTGGTTTTTTGGGCGCAGGTACGATTATCGTTTCTGATCGTTCGATTCGTGGTTTAACAACGGCCGCTTCGATTTGGGCAGTGGCAGGGTTAGGATTGTCGATTGGGATGGGCTATTATATGATTGCTATTAGTAGTTTTATTGGCATTTTATTTGCTTTACTAGTTGTTAAAAGACTAGTCAATATTAAGACACTAAAAAAAATCGAAATACGTTACGTTCATAAAGAAGCCACAAAAGAATTTATTTTGAACTATTTTGTTGAAAATAACATTCGAGTCGAAGATGTCATTTTTAATGTTGACATTGTTGATGATTATCTGATTTATACAAATGTTTACATGATCGATTTGCCCAAAGGTTTGACCTATCCTCAAGTAATTGAAGATTTATCACTTTCTAAAAATATAACAAAAATTCGAATGCTTGATTTGTGAGTTTTTTTCTGAAAATCTTACAAATTAGTTGTCAAAGGCTATTGTTATCTTGTATACTGTTACTAGTAATTATTTTTTTGTTCATAGGGGAGTAACTGGCAGCATACAATAGCTGTGGCAACATCACCAACCGAATTCATTTTCTGGTGTTGCCTTAATTAGTGAGACTTATGTATGTGTTGCACATACACGAGTCTATTTTTTTTGAAGAAAAATAGAAGCGTGTCAACTAATTATGAAGGAGGAAAACAATGTCAACAGAACAAACAAAAAAAGAACAGCTTCATGAAGCATTTTACACGCAAACCCCAGAGGAAGTCATGAGAACCCTAGGAACTTCTCAAGAGGGATTGTCCGAAGAGGAAGCGAAAAAACGTTTAGCGACGTATGGAGCAAATGAACTAGACGAAGGTAAGAAAACAACGATGCTTCAAAAGTTATTTGCACAGTTTAAAGATTTAATGATTATTGTCTTGATTGCGGCTGCGGCTATTTCAGCGATGGTACCAAATGCTGAAGGGCACCGCGAATGGGTAGATGCGATTATTATTTTAGCCGTTGTGGTAATTAATGCCATTATGGGTGTCATCCAAGAAAACAAAGCAGAACAAGCGATCGAGGCGTTAAAAGAAATGTCAACGCCCAATGCACACGTTTTACGTGGTGGCCATAGCGTAACAATTAATAGCCATGAATTAGTGCCGGGCGATGTCGTGTTATTAGAAGCCGGTGATGTGGTTCCAGCTGACGTGCGCTTGTTTGAAGTGAGCACACTAAAAATTGAAGAAGCAGCTTTAACAGGAGAATCTGTTCCTGTCGAAAAACATTTAGCCGTCTTAGTAGATACAGAAGTCGGAATTGGTGATCGTGTCAATATGGCCTTTTCTAATAGTAACGTGACTTACGGTCGAGGAAAAGGGATTGTCGTTCACACTGGAATGAATACCGAAGTTGGTAAAATTGCGAACATGTTAGCCAATGCGGACGAAACGGAAACACCGTTAAAACGTAACTTAAACCAATTAGGGAAATTCTTAACGTATGCCATTTTAGCCATTGCCGTTGTGATGTTCTTTGTAGGAACCATGTTAAATGGACAAGGTTGGGTTGAAATGCTCCTAACTTCAATTTCACTAGCAGTAGCTGCTATTCCAGAAGGGTTACCAGCGATTGTAACGATTATCTTAGCTTTAGGGACACAAGTTATGGCAAAACGTAATTCAATGATTCGTAAATTGCCAGCGGTTGAAACATTGGGTGCAACAGATATTATTGCCTCTGATAAAACAGGGACATTAACTTTAAACCAAATGACCGTTGAAAAGTTATATGTTGATTATCAGCAATATGATATCAAAGAAAATATACCGGCTGATACAATGGCTGTTAAAGTGATGAACTTTGCCAACGACTCTCGTTTTGGCAAAGAAGGGAATTTAATCGGTGACCCAACAGAAACGGCATTAATTCAATTTGGTTTAGATTTAGGTTTTGATGTACGTGAAGCTGTTAAAGTTGAACCACGTGTAGCCGACTTACCATTTGATTCAGACCGTAAATTAATGAGCACGGTCCATCAATTAGCCGATGGTCGTTATCTAGTGGCCGTTAAAGGAGCACCTGATGTTTTATTAAACCGTGTGACTGAAATTTTAAACAATGAACAAGTTTCACCAATGACGGAAGAAGCTAAAGCAACGATTCTAGCTGCCAATAAAAACATGGCCCAACAAGCGTTACGTGTCTTAGGTACTGCTTATAAATATATCGATGTTTTACCAAGTGAATTAACTTCTGAAGAACTAGAAAATGGCTTAATCTTTGCTGGTTTAGTCGGGATGATTGACCCAGAGCGTCCAGAAGCAGCGGGTGCCGTAAAAGTAGCCAAAGAAGCCGGCATTCGTCCAATCATGATTACAGGGGATCACCGTGACACAGCTGAAGCGATTGCGGGCCGTCTTGGAATTATCAAGCCAGGCGACGATGCAGCTGTTTTAACGGGAGCAGAATTAAATCAAATGTCTGAAGAAGAATTTGCGAGCAAAATTACGCAATATTCTGTTTATGCACGTGTTTCACCAGAGCATAAAGTTCGTATTGTCAAAGCATGGCAACAAGCTGGTAAAGTCGTTGCGATGACTGGTGATGGGGTGAATGATGCACCATCACTCAAACAAGCCGATATTGGAATCGGAATGGGGATTACCGGTACTGAAGTATCAAAAGGTGCGTCTGATATGGTCTTAGCCGATGACAACTTTGCGACAATTGTTGTAGCGGTGGAAGAAGGACGTAAAGTCTTTTCAAATATTCAAAAAGCGATTCAGTACTTAATGGCCGCAAACCTTGGCGAAGTTTTAACGTTATTTATTGCGACATTACTTGCTTGGGATACGTTACTACCAATCCATTTATTATGGATTAACCTAGTAACAGATACTTTCCCAGCGATTGCTTTAGGAATGGAACCAGCAGAAGGAAACTTAATGGCTCGTAAACCACGTGGGAAAAGCTCAAACTTCTTCTCTGGTGGCGTAATGAGTAGTATTATTTACCAAGGTATTTTAGAAGCAGCAGCTGTTTTATTCGTTTACTGGTCAGCGATTCAATGGCCGGCACATACAGAATTAAATATGATTGGTTTAAGTGCAGCCGAACTATATAACTTGCAACATGCCGACGCATTAACGATGGCTTTTGCAACACTTGGTTTAATGCAGTTATTCCATGCCTTTAACGTAAAATCCGTTCACCAATCACTATTTACTGTTGGATTTTTCCGCAACAAAGCCTTTAACTGGGCGATTGTCTTATCTTTTGTTTTAATGATGGGTATCATCATTATTCCTGGTTTAAATGACATCTTTAAGGTGACCCATTTAGACTGGTACCAATGGGGGATTGTTGTAGGGGCAAGTTTTGCTATTATTCCAGTCGTTGAATGTGTGAAATTCGTTCAACGTCGAATGGGCAAAGTTTAAAATCAAAAACTACTCAGCAATTTTTACTGAGTAGTTTTTTTCTTTTCTATTTGGTCAAAACAAGGTAAAATAGAACATACAAAGAATGAAAGTAGGAATGTTTAGTGAGACCAAACCTCGGTTTATATATTCAAAATATTAATCAAATTGTTCAAGAAACAGAAGCGATTGGCGAAAACTTAAATCCAAAATACGAAGAAATTCGCCAAGCAATTGACCAAGAACAATTAGCGGAAATCTCAGCTGAAAAAATTAGTGAGATTGTAGAAACTTTTGCAAACGGAACAAGTAAGTACGAAGCGATGTTAAAGCAAGTTCGTTCCTTACGTCCGCCGGCACAAGTCTTAGGAATTCACAAAAAATTTGAAAATTCCTATGCCAATTATGTAGCTGGTTGCCAAGAAATGATTGCTAGTTTAGCACAAGGAACAGTCGATGTCGAAGCTTTTAATGCGGCTGAAGAAAAGCAAGACGGGGCGACGGATGGTATTTCTTTTGCTATCCAACGCATGACGCGCATTTTATTAAAGAAATAAAATGAAAAAGGATATGAAAACAAGAAATATCTAATAAAACTATTAGTTGATTTTTATGTATAAAGAGCTATTTTGGTATATACTAAGTACATAACCAACAATAACCTTTTTATTTTTCATTTACTCCTAACCAGAGTAAACTCCTTTTTTCGTCCGGCCTAACCAACCGGGCGATTTTTTTGTTTTATATTGATTTATCAACGTTTAAAGCACATAGGCGATGACTGAGGAAGAACATTTCTTTCAAGTTATCGCCTATTTTTTGTGTCTGAAAAGTGAGAGGTCCGTCCATTTGTCCGTCCCTTGTATTAAAAGCCAACAAAATTAGCAAACTTTGCGGCTGTTTTTTCTTTTTCTTCAGGCATGACATGAGAATAAATCTCTAATGTAATGGTTATGTCTTTGTGTCCAAGTCTCTCACTTACTTCTTTAATTGGAATACCTGCCTGCAGGAGTAAACTTGCATGAGTATGCCTAAAGTGATGTGGTGTGATTCTTGGCAGCTTATACTTACGAATAATACTTGTTAGCCATTGAATGGAACAAGAATGGATTCGTTATGCGATGACTTTCTCGAAGATATTACAGTAGGTGATCGTGTGGATGAAGTTCTTGAAACGGCTGCAGAGTTAAAGCGATTAAAAAGTATTCTTATCGCTAGTGAGGAGAGTTAAATGGTTACCTGGAGGCAAAGAAAAAGCCTTTCGCTTAATTGTCTTGGAGGACTAGCGAAAAGGCAAGGCAAGGAAAGGGTATTTAAAGCCTTCTTTGCTCCATTCTATCATGTAAAACTGATAAAGAAAAGGAGATAGAAATATGTTGAAGAAACGAACTCGTAGAATTTTAGCTTTAACTGTATTAGTAGTTATTGCATTACCGTTGGAACCATTAAAGAAGCTATTGATTGCAATACCAGCGTTGCAGTTACTTCTTATCGAGTGGAATGAGTTTCATTTAAGTAAATTAAAAAAACGGAGGGGAATATTAATGAATAAAACGATAGAAGTAACAGATTTAGTAATGGCGGCTAATTCCATAAACGGTGCGTTGAAGGGATTGGGTACTCTTACTTTTAATCAATTTAGTAGTGTAGATATTACTACGGAAGATATTGACGCCTTAGAGGGGATGATACGAGCGATTCAAGCGTTAGCTGATAATCATGCTCAGGCATTGATGGAGTTTGAAAGTGGAATGTAAAAAGGATGTGATTTAGATGATTTATGTAGGAAAAGTAAAGCCTTCTTTAATGGATAAAACGATAAGTAACGGTGTAGTTGAATTCTTCAAAAAATACCAACCTTTGGAATTGAGTGCACCAGGAGACGAATAAGAGCAAAAGAGACTTAAAACATCTGTATTACAAGGGTTTATCAGTGGACGAATGAAAGCATTGATTAGAAGAAACGACAACTTAATTTCAAGGGCTTGCATACAAATGTGGGCTCTTTTTTTAACGGGATTTTGTGGCTCCAGTTCATCGCCTAATGTGTTTCTATGGGAAGTGAGTAGAACGCCTTAGAATGTTGGAAAATGTTGGAAAAAGGTGGAAGTTCTGACACGTCAAGTTTTATATAGCATGTTAACAATTGTTAACTTTAAAACACATATAGGGACTAACATTTATGTATGGATTGTTAACGATTGTTAACATTTAAAACCTGACTTTAAAATATGCCTAGTATGCTAACAATTGCTAACGTTTAGAATACATATTGAGCAAGGTTCTTTTTTATGAGTAAGTTGGAATTTATGATAATTGATGTTCTCATTTTTTAGAAGGTGCTTTTATTCAATAAGCGTAGTTACAAATATACTTGTTCAGATCTGCATACTTTTGTGCCACCCCTAAGCATGTAATGAGTGAGATGGTGCTAACAATCAACAGAAATCAGGCGATTATTTAGCAGATAAGCCGAAAATTCGGCCGAGTGAGTAAGATGAGCGAGAAATTGCGTTAGTATTAAAAATAGAAGTATATAAAATTAGAGATGATTAGAAGTAATGAATGAAATATTATGAATCTTTATAGTACTTTATGAGGATAATTTGATATAATGTTAACCAATGTGTGTCATAAATTGGAGGTAGATAAGCCGTGACTAAAATAATTAAGGGTTTTGTATCTAGTGACTTGTACATAGGTATGAAAGATGTATTGGAAACAATAAGTTTTCTAGTTGCAATTATTGGAATAATAGCGATATTTATTTCAATTCTTCAATTAAAGAATGAGCAAAAAAAACTTATAGCTGAAAATTTACAAAAAGAAGAAGAAATTGAATACAGAAAAAAAGAAAAATCTATAGAAGTTCTAAGTATATTTGCAAATGATTTAATTCCCCAAATGGATAATTATATATCAAAATTTAGAAAAGAGTTAGAAGACAAATCTAAATTGCATGAAATTCCCCAAGATAAGAAAAAACTAATAATTAAAATAGTTAAGAAAGAATGTGGTGCAGGTTATGTCTTTAATCAGTTAGAGCATATCTGTTTATACATATCTGCTGGATTAGTTAATGAAAGAATAATTTACGAACCATTACACAAAATTCTAGTTGATTTTGTAAATGAAAATAAAGATATCTATGAAGATTTATTAAAAGAAGCTCCATATAAGTATTTAACACAAGTGTATAATCGTTGGTCATCTAAAATTGAATACGACGCACTTGAAGACAAAGAAAAGAAAATTGCCGCAGAAAAGAAGGGCTTGTGGGAAAATATTAGGCAAACATATTGAAAAAGAAGCATTTTAGAGTTACTATGAAACAAATACTATAATTATTAGGAGGGAATAATGATGGTAGAGAAATTATTAGAAAAAACTTTTGAAGAATTAATAGAAGAAAATAATAAGGTGAATAAAAAAGTAGTTAAAGATATGTACAAACATATAGGATTTGTTGAAGAAAAGAAGGAAAAATAGTTAGAGAGTAAGCTGAAAATTGAACGATATCCCAACTATCGGCGTGGTGGATTTGTCTGTCCGTATGTCCGTCTATATAGTCAAAACTATATGAATCTAATATATTAAACTAAACAATAAAAGGCATTATATCAAGGTTATCTGTATCTATTGAAGTCTATCAAAACAACAATTCGAATAACCTTTTTATTTTTCATTTACTCCTAACCAGAGTAAACTCCTTTTTTCGTCCGGCCTAACCAACCGGGCGATTTTTTTGTAATATTATTGTCAAATATGATTCAACGTGCTATGCTAAATACGATAAATAGGAAGTGAGGGATCTTAGATTGAATAATTAACCCATGAGTTGAAGCTGCATTCAGATGACTTTTTTGGTAGACCAAGGGGGGCATGTGCAGATTTTCAGGTGGGGTAATGTTCGATCGAAAAATGAAGAAGCTTCTTTGACGACCGCAAAACCTTTTCCTGAAAATAGGATGAGGTTTTTTCTTTTCTACTTAGATAGGGAGAGAAAGGAGCGTTTATGTCAAATATTTATATTAAAAATTTAACTTTTGGTTTTGATTTACAAGGAGTATTGTTATTTGATCAAACCAACTTGCGAATTCAAACTTCTTGGAAATTAGGCTTGGTTGGTCGCAATGGACGAGGGAAAACGACTTTGTTACGACTACTTCAAGGAAAATACCCTTATACAGGAAGCATTGAGCATCAAGTGAAGTTTTGGTATTTTCCACAAACAATAACAGATAAAGCACAACCAACTTACCAAGTAATTGAAGGATTTACTGAAACTGAGTATTGGAAAATTGAAAGAGAATTAAATTTATTAAAACTTGATACAGAGTTGTTGTGGCAGCCTTTTAATCAATTATCTGGTGGTGAACAAACAAAAGTTTTACTAGCTATTTTATTTGCACAAGAGAATGGTTTTGCTTTAATTGATGAACCAACGAATCATTTAGACTTGCCTTCGCGGCAATTAGTCGCAAATTATTTAAAAGGGAAGAAAGAAGGCTTTATTTTAGTAAGTCACGATCGTCAATTTGTGGATGAAATTGTTGATCATACGCTAGCAATTGAACGAAACCAGCTCGTATTACATCAAGGCAATTATAGTCAGTATGAACAAGAAAAATTACAACAAGATGCAATGGAGCAAGCCCAAAATAGAAAATTGAAGCGTGAAATTAATCGTTTACATCAAACGGCTCGCGAAAAAGCACAATGGTCAAATGTTCGTGAAAAAGATAAATATGGCAATCCACATCAAAAAGGAAGTGGAGCCATTTATGATACAGGTGCAATCGGGGCTAGAGCAGCACGTGTTATGAAACGGAGTAAGACGATTGTTCAACGTGTAGAAAAACAACTAGAAGAAAAAGAACGCTTATTAAAAAATATCGAAAAGATCGATGAACTAAAAATAATTCCATTGGCGACTCACAAAAAACAATGGTTAAAAGTTGAAAAATTTCAATTGTTTTATGATAAAAAGCCTTTATTTCAACCGATTTCCTTTGAGTTAAATCCTGGTGATCGATTAGCAGTGATTGGTGAAAACGGATCAGGGAAAACGTCACTATTAAATTATTTTTTAGGCAATTTCAAAGGAGAAGTTCAAGGGGAAATTACAATTGATCGTCAGTGGCAGCTAAGTTATGTGCGACAAAATTTTGAAGAAAATACGGGGACAATTGCTACGTTTTGTCAAAAAAATAAAATAAATGAAGAGCAATTCTTAAATCAAATCCGTAAATTAGGCGTAGAGCGTCACGTGTTTAACAATAAAATTGAACATATGAGCCAAGGGCAACAAAAACGAATTGAAATTGCAAAAGCACTGGTAACGCCAGCGAATATTTTTATTTGGGATGAACCGCTAAACTATTTAGATGCATTCAATTACAAACAACTTGAACAAACCATTCTTAAAACGCAACCAACAATGATTGTAATTGATCATGACTCACATTTTTTAACAAAAATTGCGACAAAAGTAATTGAATTAAAAAAATAAAAAGAATTTATTAATTTTCTAAATTTTAGAGAGGTTTTCCTAGAAAAAACAGATGATTTATTTCACTTTTACTTGATTGACCAATTTCTAAAGAAAAACAAATAACAATGCCTACTCGCAATCGTTCAAAATTGCAAGTAGGCATTGTATTTTAATTTTCAACATTGCGGACGTAATCGTCAAAATAACGTAACAAGTCTGCTTTAAATTGTAAATATTCTTCTTCGGTGTAATTTTTTTCTTCTACTTTTACTTGAAAAAATGGCAGTTCCAATTCTTCTCGCAAGCGATCTAATACTTCATCAGGCGTCAAAAGTATCCCTCTTTTCTAAAATAAATTAAAGGAAGTATTCATTTTTTCATAAGCTTCACGCATCGCACGTAAGCGAACGCGCAATTCTTCAAAGTCGCGATGGTTATGAAAAAGGGTTTGTTTTAGACTGAAATAATAATCATCGAAAGCATTCACGTAGTCTTCTACTTCTGGTGTCTGTAATTCTTTAAAAGTATCGCAACGGACATAAGTTTTTTCAGCTAAGGCATAAATTTCAGCAGTCGTTAAAAGTGCAAGTGATTCGTTGTAGCGACGGCTAGAGACGAGTTCGTAAACGGCTTGGCACTTGTTGTAGAGATTTGAGTAATCTTTTGATAATAATTCTATCGGTGTCTTGGAAAACATAGCAATCCCTCCTCGTATAATATATTTAGAAGCAAATTACGCTCCTTGAAAACTAAATAAAATATTTTCATTCCTTAAAATCATATTGCTTGGATATTGT
>NZ_JAFBFD010000030.1 GCF_016909125.1 Enterococcus lemanii
TAAAAAGCCAAAATTAAATAACAAAAAAAGAAGAACCTGAGTCCTTCTTAATTATACGGATATTGCTAAACAACACTATTTGACAAAGAGCCCTTTATTTTCTTATTTAGTGCATTCAAAGGGCATTCAAAACGTATTCAAACACAAAAAAAGAGCCTTCCCCCGAAAAGGAAAGCCCTCATAAACGTTGATACACCAACGTTTGTTAAGTCTAAAATTATTCTGCAGCGTTTTCGTCTTTGAGACCGTATTTTTTGTTGAAACGGTCCACGCGTCCGTCTGCTTGTGTGAATTTTTGACGACCAGTGTAGAATGGGTGTGAATCTGAAGTAACCTCAACACGGATTACTGGGTAAGTGTTGCCATCTTCCCATTCGATTGTTTCTTGTGTTTTCTTTGTTGAACCTGACAAGAATTTGAAGCCTGTTGTTGAGTCTAAGAAAACTACTGGATGGTATTCTGGATGAATATTTGGTTTCATGCTAATTTCTCTCCTTTGCCCTGATTCATTTGCTGAACCAGAGTTAATATCGTTTTACAACATGAACATCTTAACACGTTTCTTTTTTAGATGCAATTATCTTTTGTTAATTCGCTTTGTTATTTTTCCACCAAAGGAAACATCTTGAAAAGCAGTTAAAAATTCTTGGTTGTTTTTTGTTTTTTTCATTAATTGAATGAACTGATCCGTAAAGTCTAAAGAATCACCCACCATATTATTGCGTAAACGCCAAGTTTCCTCAAGTTGTTCAGCACTCATTAATAGTTCTTCTTTACGTGTGCCTGATTTTTTCAAGTCAATCGCTGGGAAGATGCGGCGCTCTGCTAGTTGTCGAGACAATTGCAGTTCCATATTCCCTGTTCCTTTAAACTCTTCATAAATCATGTCATCCATTCGGCTACCGGTTTCGACCAAAGCCGTCGCTAAAATCGTTAAGCTGCCACCCTCTTCAATATTGCGAGCAGCACCAAAGAATTTTTTGGGTTTGTATAAAGCCGCTGGATCAATCCCACCACTCAATGTCCGGCCACTTGGCGGAACAACTAAGTTATAAGCACGAGCCAAACGGGTAATACTGTCCATCAAAATCACGACGTCACGTTTATCTTCAACCAGGCGCATCGCTCGTTCTAAAACCAGTTCGGCCACGCGTGTATGATTGCTTGGTTGTAAATCAAAGGTCGAAGAAACAACGTCACCTTTAACACTTCGTTCTAGGTCGGTCACTTCTTCTGGACGTTCATCAATTAACAAGACAATTAGTTCGACTTCTGGATGATTTTCAGTAATTCCGTTGGCAATTTCTTTTAAAATACTCGTTTTACCTGCTTTAGGCGGCGCGACAATTAAGCCGCGTTGCCCAAAACCAATTGGTGAAAACAAATCGATCATTCGTGTTGATAAGCGGCCAGTTGTGGTTTCTAATTGAATTCGACGATTCGGGTAAAGTGGGGTTAAGGCTGGAAAGTGAGGACGCTCTTTGGCTTCTTCCGGGTCTTTTCCATTGACGCTTTCAACATGCATTAAGCCATAATAACGTTCGGACTCTTTAGGTGGGCGAGCTTTTCCGGCCACCTTATCACCATTACGTAAACTAAAACGACGAATTTGCGAAGATGAAATATAAATATCTTCTGCACTCGGGCCATAGTTGATTGGACGTAAAAAGCCATAACCTTCTTGACCAACAATATCTAATATTCCTTCCATATAGAAGAAACCTTGTTTTTCAGCTTGTGCGCGAATGACTGCTAACGATAGCTCTTTTTTATTCATTTGACTGTAATAAGGAATTTTAAAATCCTTAGCATAAGTATAGATTTCTTTTAAAGTCTTGTGCTCTAGTTCGGCCATTGTTAAATAGTCTCTCATTGCATTACTCCTCAATCATTTGGATATCTGCTCCCATAGCAGAAAGTTTTTCAATAATATTGTCGTAACCTCTTAAAATGTGATCGACTTGACTAATCTTTGTTGTTCCGGTTGCCATTAATCCAGCAATGACTAGACAGGCCCCAGCTCGTAAATCAGACGCGGCCACTTCTACACCAGATAACTGCGGGCTTTCTTGAATAATCATCATATTGCCTTCAATGCTTGCTTTTGCCCCTAAACGGACCAGTTCTGGAATATGATTGACCCGTTTAGGATAAATCGTATCGACCACTTCTGAAGTCCCTTTGGCTTTTAGTAAAAGCGGGGTTAATGGTTGTTGTAGGTCAGTTGCCAGCCCTGGATAAGGGAATGTTTTCACCGAAATAGCTTTTAGGTCTTTGGCTGGATGGACAAAAATACTATCCTCACCAATCTCCATTTCAACGCCCATTTCTTCTAGTTTTGAAAGGAAGCTATCAAGATGTTCATGAATCACATTTTTAACCAAAACGCCATTTCCAACTGCAGCGGCTAATGCCAAGTACGTACCGGCTTCAATGCGATCAGGAATAATCGTATGGCGACAACCGTGTAATTGTTCAACGCCATCGATACGAATTTCGTTGGTTCCTGCGCCACGAATTTTTGCGCCCATATTATTTAATAAAGTCGCCACATCGATAATTTCAGGTTCGCGAGCCGCGTTTTCGATAATCGTTCGACCTTTTGCACGAACGGCTGCCAAAATAACGTTAATTGTTGCTCCAATTGAAACCATATCCATAAAAATACGGGTACCTTTTAAGCCTTCTTCAGGACTGCGTAAATACATCGCGCCATGCTCATTCGTTACTTGAACGCCCAAAGCTTCAAAGCCTTTAATATGCAAGTTGATGGGTCTTGGACCTAAATTACAGCCTCCAGGTAACCCAACCACTCCTTCACCAAACTTACCAAGCAAGGCGCCCATAAAATAATAAGAAGCACGCAAACTATTAATTTTCCCAGTCGGCATTGGAATGGAGACAATTTCTGTTGGATCAATGATTAATGTATTATTTTTAAAAGTTGATTTTACGCCCATAATGGCTAAAATTTCAAGTAAAGAATGGACATCCTGAATATCAGGGACGCCTTCTAATGTAACTGGCGAGTCAGCTAAAATGGCAGCAGGGATTAACGCAACGACACTATTTTTAGCCCCACTAATAGTTACTTCACCTGTTAAGGGTTTATTTCCTTGAATCATTAATTTTTTCATTTAAATTTCACCTATTTAATTATAATTATTTTCAGATACCCTTAATACTAACATAGTTTAGCCGATTTAAAAAGGCGCCTTTCATTACAAATGAAAGGCGCCTTTTATAATTTGATTAAAATTAAGCTTTATTTGCTGAACCAAAGATTTCGATATGCTCTTCTGCATCTTTGATAATCGCTGCTTTACCAGGAGCTAATAATTTACGAGGGTCAAAACCTTTACCTTCTAAATCTTTACCAGCTTCGATATATTCACGAGTTGCTTTGGCAAATGATACTTGGAATTCAGTGTTTACGTTTACTTTAGAAACACCCATTGAGATTGCTTTTTGGATTTGCTCAGTTGGAATACCTGAACCACCATGTAATACTAATGGCACTTCTTGGCCAACCGCATCCGCAATTGCTTGTAAGTGATCAAAAGCTAAACCAGTCCAGTTTGCAGGATATGCACCATGGATATTACCAATTCCACAAGCTAGGAAGTCAATTCCTGTGTTAACCATTTGAACACATTCGTCGATATCAGCTAATTCACCTGAACCAATGATTCCGTCTTCTTCTCCACCGATTGAACCAACTTCACATTCAACAGAAACACCTTTTGCATGTGCTTTTTCAACAACGTCTTTTGCTAATTTTAAGTTTTCTTCAAATGGTAAGTGAGATCCGTCAAACATTACAGATGTGTAACCAACTTCAATACACTCTAAAGCGTCTTTGTACTCACCATGGTCTAAATGAATTGCTACAGGAACAGTAATGTTCATTGATTCCATTAAGTCTTTCACCATGTTTACAACTAATTTGTATCCACCCATGTATTTTGCTGCACCCATTGAAGTTTGGATCATTACTGGCGCTTGTTTTGCTTGAGCTGCTGCTAAAATTGCTTGCGTCCACTCTAAGTTGTTTGTGTTGTAAGCTCCAATTGCGTAGCCGCCTTCACGTGCTGCTTTTAACATTTCAGTTGCTGATACTAATGGCATAATCATTTCCTCCTAGTTTTTGGCTAAACTTTATTTGTCAAGAATTCTGATTCTCAACCAACAAACCTATTTTAGCAAAGTTTTCACTTTTTTGCTAGTCTTCCGGTGAAAATTACTATTTTTTTCATTAAAAACTGGCAACGTCAATGATTATAAAAGTAAGTTTTCAGAAAACAACCGATTAATTAATACAACTCTAGGTATTGCTCTCTCTCCCATTCAGAAACCGTTTGACGATACGCAGCCCATTCCATTCGTTTTGCCTCGTTGAAGTTCCCATAAATATGTTGCCCTAGTGCATTAATCATAACAGGGTCTTTCCGCAATGCTTTAATCGCATTATGGATAGTTGATGGCAAATCGTAAATTTGTGCAGCTTCTCTTTCTTCTTCTGTCATCACATAGATATTACGATCAACGGCAGGTGGCGGTGTCAATTCGCGACGGATACCATCTAACCCTGCTTCAAGCAAAACAGCCATCGCTAAATAAGGGTTCGCCGTTGGATCAACTGAACGTAACTCTAAACGCGTTGACAAGCCACGTGCTTCTGGAATACGAATCAGTGGTGAGCGGTTGTGTCCAGACCACGCCACGTATACCGGCGCTTCAAAACCTGGAACAAGGCGTTTATAAGAGTTAACCGTTGGATTACAAACAGCGGTAAATGCCCGTGCATGCTCTAACAAACCAGCCATAAAGTGGTATGCCGTTTGGCTAAGTTGCATTTCGCCAGTTTCATCATAAAAGACATTTTCTTTGCCTTTAAATAAAGACATATTACAGTGCATACCTGAACCAGCAATCCCATAAAGTGGTTTAGCCATAAAAGTTGCATGTAAGCCATGTTTACGAGCAATTGTTTTTACGACCAGTTTGAATGTTTGAATATTGTCACAAGCTTCAACGACATCCGCATATTTAAAGTCGATTTCGTGTTGTCCCGGAGCGGTTTCGTGATGAGAAGCTTCAACTTCAAAGCCCATTTTTTCCAATTCTAACACAATATCTCTTCGACAGTTTTCGCCCATGTCCGTTGGTGAAAAATCAAAGTAGCCACCTTTATCATTTAAATCGGTGGTAATTTCACCATCTTCATCTAGTTTGAATAAGAAAAATTCAGGTTCTGGCCCTAAGTTAAAAGAGGTATAGCCCATTTTTTCCATATTACGTAGATTTCGTTTTAAATTTCCACGAGGATCACCCGCAAATGGGGTACCATCCGGATTATAAATATCACAAATCAAGCGAGCCACTTTCCCATGCTCACTTTCCCAAGGGAAAATTAACCAAGTAGAGACATCTGGGTACAGATACATGTCGCTTTCTTCAATCCGAACAAAGCCTTCAATTGAAGAACCATCAAACATCATTTTATTATCCAACACTTTATCCAGTTGGCTAATCGGTACTTCGACGTTTTTAATTGTTCCCATAATATCAG
Organism: Enterococcus lemanii; assembly: GCF_016909125.1. Lineage (GTDB taxonomy): Bacteria > Bacillota > Bacilli > Lactobacillales > Enterococcaceae > Enterococcus_I > Enterococcus_I lemanii. The sequence goes on from NZ_JAFBFD010000030.1 coordinate 5,573, forward strand.
TGAACATTAAGCGTAAAAAGCGTACATTTTCTTCTTTAGCATTTTGTTTAATTTCAGCAGCTGTAAAGTCTACTCTTGGCATAAATTTTTCCACCTTTTTGGTTTTAGATTTTTAAATTCTTGGATTTTTTTGAAAAGGATTACTTTGAGATAATCCTCCTTGTGATAAAATCTCATCGTAAAAAATACGACGAACATCTTTATCGGTTAACGGTTGTTTCGTTTTTATTTCTTTTTCTTCTTGTTTCATACGATAAAGACGTTTAATCCCAGCCATATTTAAGCCTTCGGAAAGATAATCTTTTATTTCCAGTAATACATCAATATCATTTAATGAATACATTCTTCGATTCCCTTCACTGCGTTCTGGATAAATCAATTCTTGTTCTTCATAATAACGAATTTGACGAGCCGTTAAATCCGTTAACTTCATGACAGTACCAATTGGAAATACAGACATGGAACGCCGTAATTCTTTTTCTTGCATGAAACGTACGCCCTCCTTCATCGATGCTCTTTCTTAATTAAATCTAATGAAAATATAGCAAGCCTTTTTTTAGTTGTCAACTGTTTATGTCACAAAATCTAACATGATTTTTACGAACGTTCAGTTTTTACAACTTTTTTTGGTAAATAATGTCTACTGAATAATTGCCAAATATTCATAACGTGACCAATTTAATTTGTAAGCGCCACTCACCTACGAGAATGCATTGGCTTTTGGGTCCGTGATGACGCAGCCGTTCGAACGTTAGTGAGTTACGGATGCGGGACAAGGTTGAGCGTTAGCGAAACGTTGTTCATTGCCCGTAGTCTCTCAGCTTTCGAGCTTCAAACGGAGAGCTAGTTGCTAAAGCACCAAGCTTCCGTAATTCACATCGAATCTTTTGACACGGCTCCGGCGCCAATGATTCTCTTCGGTTCGCAAATCTGAATGAACCGAGCAATAGATGCATAAACATCTTTATTTAATAAAAGAATATGAATCAATTTATTTTAAAAATAATGAATGACCAGTATCCATTAACAAATAGGATGATTTCGTCAAATAATGGTTCGCAAATAAGGATTTTCTTGAATTTGCATAACGATTTCTTATTCATTGAAGCCATATTCTTTTTGAATTAGTAAAGCACCCAAAGTCATTATAAAAGTTGCACAACATTGCCTTTTTTATTAAGTAGTTTTTTAGCTCTGACTAGCCGATTTTTTAATCCAAGAGATTGATCAAAATCTGCAAAAGTAAGTTGCGGGTGAACTTGTGGTTTATACATTAGAAATCTTCAATATTGATAAAAGTGCACGATTTTCCGTGTTCTACTGTTAAAGTTATTGCACTTGTTATATAAAATATTGAGGTCAAATACTGATGTTTCAATGTTTTTCATTTATTCAGCAGGCATTAAATGCGGCCCGTTTGACAAGTAAAAAAAGAGGTAAAAACGAGCATGATGCTTGTTTCTACCTCTTTTTTTATTCTAGTTCACTTTCCATTAGCCGAAGCGCAAAAGAACCAGCTTGGGCAAATCCTTTGACCAAATAATTCTGCGTCTCCTCGTTAAACTCAGATGACAACATGAGTGTTTCTTTTTTCAAGCGATGCAATAAGTTCCCCTTCTCTTGGGTCAGAGTTAAAGTATAAGGTTGTAAAATTTCCATCAAATTCAGTTTAATGCCTTGGATTAATTGTTCTTTTCCACTTAAACTTTTTGATGAAACAAGGACACTAGGAAAAAGAGTTGGGACAAAGTGGCTTGGGTCAATCTTATCAGACTTATTGTAGACGGTTAAAATTGGTATTTTACTAAGATCTAACTCTTCAATCAGGCGCAAGACGGTCTCCTCTTGTTGTTGGCGACTTGGCGAACTTGCATCGACAATATGAAGTAACAAATCAACTTCGCGGCTTTCTTCTAAAGTTGAATGAAAGGCATTGACTAATTGAGTTGGCAAATCTTGAATAAAGCCAACGGTATCCGTGATGGTCACTTCAAAACCTTCTGGCATCCGCCATTTTTTAGTTAGCGGATCTAAAGTGGCAAAAAGCTGGTCTTGTTCATAAGTTTGAGCTTGTGTTAAGATATTTAAAACCGTTGATTTACCAGCATTTGTGTAGCCGATTAAACCAATTTGGAAAACTTGGTTATCTTGACGTTTTTGGCGTGTTCGATGACGATGAGCAGCCACTTCTTTTAGTTCGCGTTTAATGACGGTAATTTTGTCGCGGATATAACGACGATCGGTTTCTAACTTTGTTTCCCCCGGTCCTCTTGTTCCAATTCCGCCACCTAAACGAGAAAGAGTCTTACCTTGTCCAATTAAACGAGGTAATAAATATTCTAATTGGGCGAGCTCTACTTGTAATTTCCCTTCTTTTGAGCGCGCACGCATCGCAAAGATGTCCAAAATCAATTGCACGCGATCAATTACCGCCACTCCAAGCGCATCAGAAATAATTTGGCTTTGCCGCGGAGTCAACTCATGGTTAAAAATAACTAAATCTGCCTCGTGATTTTCAACAATGGTCTGTAACTCTTCAATTTTACCTTTACCAATAACGGTTTGGCGATCAATTTGTGGCCTTTTTTGAACTAGTGAAAAGACGACTTCTCCCATTGCTGTTTTTGTTAAACTCTTTAGTTCAATCATCGATTCTTCAAAATATTTATAATTATTCTCAGTCTCTACGCCCACTAAAACAACTTTTTCTTTTTTATCCACTAATACCCACCTCTTCCAACCATTTTTTAATTTCTTTTTCTAATTGCTGACTAGCAGATGGATCTAACAGCAGGTCATACCACCTAGGATTCATTCGATTTCTAAACCAAGTAAGCTGACGTTTGGCATAGCGTCTAGAATGCAATTGAATGTCCTCGATTACTTCTTCTAAACCCATTTCACCAGCAAAAAACGGTTGAAATTCCTTGTAACCAATGCCTCGACTAGCTTGAGCATCTGGATAAGCAAGCGTTTTTTCCGCCTCGCTTATTAAGCCTGTTTCAACCATTTGTTTAACCCTAAGATTAATTCGATCATATAGTAACTCACGCTTCGTTGTTAATCCAATTAGAAAGTCGTCATACAACTTTTTTGGTTCTTTTTCCGGCGTTAAAATACTCGTTCCAGTTAATTCGTAAACTTCAAGCGCACGAATCACTTTTCTTTCATTGTTTGGATGAATTTTTTGGGCAGCTAAAGGATCGACTTGTTTTAAATACTCCCAGGTCCATTGCTTGCCTTTTTCTTGAGCCATCTTTGTATATTTTTCTCGAATCGCAGTATTTGAAACCTCGGTGTTTGCGCCTAACTGATAATCATACAATAAGGCTTGAACATATAAGCCCGTTCCTCCAACGACAATTGGGACTTTCCCTCGTTGCGTAATTTCATCAATGAGCAGTCTAGCCGCCGTTTGAAAATCGGCCACTGAATAAGGCTCACTGATTTCACATATATCTAGCAAATGGTGAGGAATCCCTTGTCTTTCTTCGCTTGTGGCCTTGGCCGTTCCGATATCAAGTCCTCGATAAATTTGCATTGAATCGGCATTAATAATTTCACCATTCAATTTTTGGGCTAATTCGATACTTAACGCCGTTTTACCGACAGCAGTAGGCCCGACAATCACAATCACTTTTTTCATTTTTTCATTAAATTCCTTTAGCTAATTAAAATGCTCTTGAAAAGAGAGTTAACGGTTCGTCCGTTACTTTTTTTAGTTGAACCTTTCTTTCATAAATCATTTCGGTGATTTTATCAGAAAGTTGTTCAATGATGACACGTCCACCTTTAAAGGTATAACCACCAATGGCCAAAGTTTCTTCTGGTGATAGCACGACTTTACGCGTTGAGATTTGATTGAAAAATTCCTCTAAAAAACGATTAGGTAAATAAAAACTATTATGAGCCGCAAACGATTGTAAATAAATGTAATCATCTACTGTGATATAACAGTCATCAAATGCATCAAAACTAACATATTTATCCATTAATAAAACCCGTTTTTCTAGAATCTCAACCATTTTTTGATTAAGATGAATTAATGTTTCGATTTCTTTGGCTTTTTGCTCGATTACGCGTCGTTTTTTCTCTTTTTGGTCTTGATATTTCAATAATAAATAAAACGCCAAAATAACAATGAGCGCGCCTGTAAACACCCCACTCATTCCAATTAAAAACAAGGTCATTTCTTCTTTCGCCTCCCATACATTCCTTTGTTATATTTTACCATAGATTCACCAAAATTCGCAGTTTTTTTATTTGACCTTTTTTGACCTTTTAGTTATACTTTGTTTAGCTAAATGTGGAAAAATTCTACTTAAATTTTTTCAGATATGTTATGCTATGTATGTAAATTTAGCGAATACAACTAAGGAGGATATATCCCTATGAATTTAATTCCAACAGTCATTGAACAATCATCTCGTGGCGAAAGAGCGTATGACATTTATTCACGTTTATTGAAAGATCGAATCATTATGTTAAGCGGACAAGTAACAGACGACTTGGCCAACTCTATTATCGCCCAACTACTTTTCTTAGATGCACAAGACTCTGAAAAAGACATTTACTTGTACATTAACTCGCCTGGTGGAAGCGTAACAGCCGGTTTAGCGATTTATGATACAATGAACTTTGTAAAAGCCGATGTTCAAACCATCGTAATGGGGATGGCAGCTTCCATGGGTAGTTTCTTACTTGCTGCAGGTACAAAAGGCAAGCGTTTTGCTTTACCAAATGCTGAAGTCATGATTCACCAGCCACTTGGTGGGGCGCAAGGACAAGCAACGGAGATTGAAATTGCTGCACGCCATATTTTAAATACTCGTGACCGTTTGAACAAAATTTTAGCAGAAAGAACCGGTCAACCGATTGAGGTTATCGAAAAAGATACCGATCGCGATAACTTTATGACTGCTGAAGAAGCAAAAGCTTATGGCTTAATCGATGAAGTCATGGTGACACGTTAATTTAAATAACATAAAAAGAACCTTCTAAATACGGAAGGTTCTTTTTATGTGTGCTAAAAAATAATCATTATCCATTTCTAATCATATTGTGTCAAATCCCAATTACGAATAATTTGATTTAATTTTTCTGCATATTGCGGATCAGTAGCGTATTTTCCAACTAAACCTTTTGTTGCTTCTTCAAAATTGCTAGCAACACTTCGCCAAGTGCCACTGTAATAATTTTTATTCCAAGATACACCATTTGCTAGTAGCTTGCCGTTGTCTTCTAAAGAATCTTTTGCCGTGGCATATTTTCTAAAGGACGCGGGTAAAGAAACCATTCGACCATTCACAAATTCATCTGAATAAATATCATACTTCTCATAGTTTGTTTCATCAGATCCTACTGAAAACTTAATTCCAAAAAAATTGTTCGCTTCTTTCGTTAACCGACTGCGACCATAATCAGACTCTAAAATAGCTTGAGCAATCATTACGGAAGGATACAATTGATATTTACCTGCAATTTCTTGAGCATCTTTCGCAATTAGACGAACAAACTCTTCATTGTCTTTATAATTGGTTAAAATAAATGTTTGAGAAGGAGCGCTTGGACTGACTTGATTATTTTTTACAACAGGTGGAATTTGACCTGAAATAAAAAATTGGTTAAAAAGTGTTTTAATCGGACGCTTTTGTTCAGTACTTTCACTAGTAAGTACATTTTCTCGACTTTCCTGGGACACGGTTTCCAACTTTTCTCCTAGTGGCTCGGACTCACTTGTATGATTTGTTTCTAATGAGTCTGCACTAGCTAAATCTTCACCGTCGCTAGCTGCTACCATCGCTTGTGCATCAATATACCCTAGCCAATTCCCTTTAAAGTCATAAGCCTCATAATACATCGTTTGATTAAAATGATAGTAGACTCCTTTTATTTTCACTTTTTTTAAATAAAAATCTTCGCTTTGTTCGTTTACTTGTCCTAAAAAATTCGAAAAGAACACCGGATTCTCTTGATGAATGGTCATTGTTTTGGCCATTTTCTTTTTATAACCTTCTGGTGAATCACCTGTTAACGTAACACTTGACTGACTGACATAACCAACTTCTTCGCCTAAATAATCACGCAATAAATAATACGTTTCGATGCCTTGACTAAAAGACTTTTCAACAAAAAAAGTCTGATTTAGCCATTTTTTTGCACCTTTGTTTTCTGTTCCTTTTAAATCTGTTGTTAGACGAAAATTCTCATAAGTAATGGTGCCGTATTCGCCAATTTCCTTTTCACGAAAAATTGATCGTGCTTGGACTTCAATTGGGTGAGTAAACAATAATGTATAACCACATCCTAAGATTGCCAAACAGCTAATCACGCAAATGGCAACGAACCCGTACTGAGTTTTTATTTTCAACGTTTTCATTCCTTTAACCTTTAATCTACCAAACTATTATACCTTAGATTAATGAGAGTGTGATGCAAATTTGCTAAAAAAAAGAGAGGATTGAACAATCATCCCCTCTTTTTTCCTTTTATTCGCTCATTTCTTCTTCTGCAAACTGGCTATTATACAATTTGGCATAAAAGCCATCTTTTTCTAATAGCGATTGGTGGGTCCCTTGTTCGATAATCGACCCTTGATTCATCACCAGTATCAAATCAGCCTCGCGAATCGTTGACAAGCGGTGTGCAATCACAAAACTGGTACGGCCTTGCATTACTTTTGTCATCGCCTTTTGAATCAAAGCTTCTAACCGCGTGTCGACTGAACTTGTCGCTTCATCTAAAATTAGAATCTTTGGATTTGAAATCACAGCCCGGGCAATTGTTAATAATTGTTTTTGCCCTAGCGAGATGTTATCTCCCTCAGAATTAATCATCATTGCATACCCTTCAGGCATTGTTCGAATAAAATGATCCACGTTGGCTGTTTTGGCAGCATCGACTACTTCATATTCCGTCGCCGTTAACTTTCCAAAACGAATATTCTCTGCGATTGTCCCTTCATATAACCAAGCATCTTGTAAAACCATCCCAAATAGCGAACGAACGTCACTCCGCTTTAGTTTCTTTGTGTCAATCCCATCAATCTTAATTGCCCCGTCATTTACTTCATAAAAACGCATCAACAAATTAATAATCGTGGTTTTTCCAGCCCCGGTTGGCCCAACAATTGCAACGGTTTGACCTGCTTTAACCGTGAAATTCAAGTTTTCGATTAACGGTTTATCAGGAGAATAAGAAAAGCCAACATTTTCAAAACGAACTTCGCCTTTTACTTCCTCGGGTAAAGAAAGGTATGCTTCACTAACAGCCTCTTCTTCTTCATCTAGAATTTCAAAAATACGCTTAGCTGAAGCAGCCGCACTTTGTAAAACACCCGAAAGTTGCGTAATATTCCCCATCGGTTGACTAATTTGCCAAATATATTGAATGAAAGCTTGTAATTGACCAACAACAAGCGCGCCAGCAATCACATAATAACTACCTAATACAGCAATAACGATATACGTTAAATAAGCCGTTAATTGAACAAGTGGCATCATTAGACCTGAAATAAAGGCTGCTCGAAAGCCATAATATTGTAATTTGTGATTCGCCTCTTTAAATCCTTCTAAAGCTTGTTTTTCGCGACCATACGCTTTTAAAATACCAAAACCGGTCATATTTTCTTGAACATAGCCGTTCATTTCACCTAAAGCGTTTTGCATGTTATTAAAATACGTTTGCGATTTTGTCACAATCATTTTAGAGATAAAAAAAGAAGCAGGAATCATGATTAGTGCAACGAGCGCCATAACTTTATGAATATAAAACATCATGCCTAACGCAATGGCAATGCTTAAAAGGGCATTGATAATACCGATTAATGCTTGTTGAAGTGCGCCACTAACCGCATCGACATCATTGGTCACCCGAGAAAAAATATTCCCTTGTTTGTTTCGATCAAAATACGAAACCGGTAATCGATTAATTTTCTGTTCTAAGTCTCGCCGCAAATCTTGCATCATCGACTGGACGACATTCGTAATTAATACTCCTGCTAATAACTGAGCAATACCATAGCCTAAACCAACCAAGAAGATCCAAAGTAAGGTTTGCTTAATATAACCAAAATTTAACGATTCTCCGGCTAAAACATTTTTTGTAATTTCAGTCGTCGGTAAGCCCGCAACATAAGGAAGGGCCCCACTAAAAATAACCGTTAAAACCGTAAAGAAAAGAACGAGAAAAAAACTCAGACGATAAGGTTTAATATAACTACTTAAACGTTTAAAAGAAGAGAAGTTTTTCATTTTTTCAATTCCTCCTCTGAAAGTTGTGACGCTGCAATATCATAATAGATTGAACAATTTGCTAGTAATTCGTCATGCGTACCTGTTCCGACAATTTCCCCTTCATTTAAAACAATAATCTTATCTGCATGCATAATGGTTCCCACTCGTTGTGCAACGATTAAAGTTGTTGTTTGCGTTGTTACTTTTTTTAAACACGCTCTTAATTTCGCATCCGTGGCATAATCAAGTGCTGAAAAACTATCATCAAAAATAAAAATCTCTGGTTGACGAATAATAGCTCTGGCAATGGCTAAGCGTTGTTTTTGACCACCTGAAAAGTTAGTCCCACCTTCTGACACTTGGGTTTCAAGCCCTTTTTCCAAGCGCGAAACAAAGTCTTTTGCTTGCGCAATTTCTAAAGCCTGTAACATTTCTTCGGTGGTCGCATCTTCTTTTCCATAGCGTAAATTATCCGCAATCGTACCGGAAAATAGTAACGCTTTTTGTGGTATATAGCCAATCTTTTTCCGTAGAAATTCAAGAGGATAGTCTTTCACATTGACCCCATCAATTAAGACTTCTCCCTCACTAACCTCGTAAAATCGTGGAATTAATTGAATTAAGGAGGACTTCCCACTCCCCGTGCTTCCAATAAACGCAACGGTTTCGCCCGGTCTTGCCGTAAAGTTTATGCTACGTAATATCGGCGTTTCAGTCGCACCTGGATAAGCAAAAGTAACGTTCTTAAATTCCACAATACCTTTTGTTTTCGTTTTAGGTGCAGTCTTTTCTTTTGACTCAATTAAAGGCTCCATCGCAAAAGCTTCCATAATTCGATTCGCAGAAACAGCGGCTCTTGGATACATCATAAAAACCGTTGCAAAAAGCATAAATGAAAACAACGCATGAAAAATGTATTCGATAAAAGCAATTAAGTTCCCAACTTGTAACGAACCTGCTTCAATTTGGATACTACCCGACCAAATAATAAGAACCATTACAATATTAAACAAAAAGAAAAAAGCGGGTTGTGCAACTGCCATTAAACGAAACAATCGCTTTGAACTATCCGTATAATCTTTATTGACCGTCGCAAAACGCTCTTCTTCGAATTTTTCATTTACAAACGCTCGAATTACCCGAATGCCAGATAAATTCTCACGTAAAATACTGTTTATTTTATCTAAGTTCTTTTGTTGTTTTTTAGAAATCGGTTCTGAAAGCAACGCAATAGTAACGACACCAACTAATAAAAAGGGCAAGGAGCCTAAAACATACCACCCTAAAGATGGGCTCGTCCGAACAACTAAATAAATACTCGCAACAAACATCATTGGTGCTGTAAAACCAATTCTTAAAATGTTTTGCATAAATAACATGATTTGATACGCATCATTGGTTACTCGTGTAATTAATGACGATACACCAATTTCTTCATACTCTTGATGTGAATAACCTTGAATTTTTTCAAACAAATCATCACGAATGTCTGCAATCATATTCGTTGTAATTCGTGAAGTAAAATAACCGAGCATAATATTCAAGATAATACCAAAAAGAACGACCCCTAACATCAAAATGCCCATTGATTGAATATAAGAAATATCTTTTTTTACAATGCCGTTATTTATCATTTTGGCTAATAACGTTGGCAAACCTAGTTCAATCCCAATAAAACCAAATACACATATAAAATTTAAAATTAATAATTTTTTATTGCGTAAGGAATATTCCCACATTAATTTCACTAATTTTCCTCCTAACTTTTTCCAAGTACAACCACTATAACAAAAGTATTTTTAAAGTTCAAAATAAAATAATACAAACTAATCGGTCTTTAATTTGCTAAATAATTATTCTTTTTTGAATGGTTAAGTTAAAATTGTGTCGGTCGTCTATCTTAAGAAGACGACCGACTTTGTTTTCTGTGCACCTTTTCTATACTTCTTTTCATTTCTATGATAAACTAAAGAAAATTTCTGTATAGAAATACAGAGCAGTCCGGTGAATTTTTAACCATTACAATCAGAAAGTCTGGTCGAAACTTTCTCTTTTTTCTCACTCAATGTCTGAAAAAAGAAATATTTAAGAAATTTCTTTCACAGCAAGTCTGCTACAAAACGGCAGCCTTTGCTTTGTTGTGTTAAAAAGTGATCGAGCGGATCTGTCAATAAACTAAAGGAGCGTATCATATGATTTACAAAGTATTTTACCAAGAAAGAAAAGATTACAACCCAAAAAGAGAGCAAACAAAATCACTTTATCTAGAAGCAGAAAGTGAAGTCATTGCTCGTCAGTTAGTCGAAAAAAATACCCCATATAATATTGAATTCATTCAACTCTTAGAAGGCAACCACTTAGAGTATGAAAAAGAAAATGCTGAATTCATTTTAACGGAGTTTTAAAATGAAAGTTTCACTAAAAAATAATGAAACCGGCGTTTTTGGCATTGGTGGATTAGGTGAAATTGGAAAAAACTGTTATGGGGTTCAATTCCAAGATGAAATTATATTGATTGATGCAGGAATTAAGTTTCCTGAGGATGAATTACTTGGGATTGACTATGTGATTTCCGATTATAGTTACATCGTCCAAAATTTACCAAAAGTTAAAGGACTAATTGTCACCCATGGGCACGAAGACCATATTGGCGGAATTCCTTACCTATTACGTCAAGCGAATATTCCCATTTATGCAGGCCCATTAGCACTCGCTTTAATTACAAATAAACTTGATGAGCATGGTCTTTTACGAGATGCACAGATGCATGAAATTAACGAAGAGACAGTTATTCGCTTTCGAAAAACTTCGATTAGTTTTTTTAGAACGACGCACAGCATTCCCGATGCCCTTGGCGTTGTTGTCAAAACACCGTCTGGCAATGTTGTAGCCACTGGCGACTTCAAGTTTGATTTTACCCCAGTTGGAGAACCAGCCAACCTACATAAAATGGCTAAAATTGGTGAAGAAGGCGTTCTTTGTTTACTTTCTGATAGTACGAATGCTGAAATCCCAACCTTTACCAAATCAGAAAAAACAATTGGCTCTTCGATTGTCAAAATTTTTGAAAAAATCGATGGCCGAATTATATTTGCAAGTTTTGCTTCAAATATTTTTCGACTACAACAAGCCGCTGATGCAGCGGTAGCAACCGGTCGAAAAATTGCCGTCTTTGGTCGCAGCATGGAAAACGCCATTATAAACGGTCAAAAACTTGGCTATATTAAAGTCCCCGATGGTACTTTTGTTGATGCTACCGAAATTAATCGTCTCCCTGCAAATGAAACGATGATTTTATGTACTGGCTCTCAAGGAGAACCCATGGCCGCTCTTAGTCGAATTGCCAATGGGACACATCGCCAAATTCAAATTCATCCAGACGATACGGTTATTTTTTCAAGTTCGCCAATTCCAGGGAATACTTTGAGTGTCAACCATGTCATTAATCTGCTATTAGAAGCAGGTGCACATGTTATTCATGGTAAACTAAACAATATTCATACTTCAGGGCATGGTGGACAAGAAGAACAAAAATTAATGTTACGTTTAATGAAACCAAAATTTTTCATGCCGGTTCATGGAGAGTTTCGTATGTTAAAAATCCATACACAACTTGCCCAGGATACGGGTGTGCCTAGAGAAAATTGTTTTATTATGGAAAACGGTGATATGTTAGCTTTAACAGCAGACACTGCCCGCTTAGCTGGTAAATTCAATGCCAGCGATGTCTATATTGACGGAAGTGGCATTGGTGATATCGGGAACGTTGTCTTAAAAGATCGTCGCATTCTATCTGAAGAAGGCCTCGTTCTAGCAGTCGCAACCGTTAATATTGAACAAAAAGAAATTTTATCAGGACCAGACATTTTATCGCGCGGGTTTGTCTATATGCGTGAATCAGGTGAAATGATTAGTGAAGGCCAGACCATTTTATTTAATGCCCTCAGAGAAGCTTTGAATCAACCTAATTGTTCCGAGTTTAAACTAAGAGAAGCAATGTCTAGCGCCTTACAACCTTTCTTATTTGAAAAAACAGAACGACACCCAATGATCTTATCGATGATTATGACTCCCGATCAAGGATAAGCAAAAGACAAGAGCTTTCTTCTAAAATAGAGGCAAGCTTCTTGTCTTTTTCCTTCAACCTATTTTTTGTCAAAAACAATGCGTACTCGTTCTAAATTTTTAAAAGAGAAGGCTCATTTTAAAAAGTCTTGTGTCAGACAAAAGTAAAAACAGCTTCTATTTTTTCATTAATGAAAAAATAGAAGCTGTTTGTTTTCACTTTAATTAAGCTTTGTGAACGTTTGTTGCTTGAGGTCCACGATCTGAATCTTCCACGTCGAAAGTTACCGCTTGGCCTTCTTCTAAAGTTTTGAATCCTTCACCTTGGATTGCTGAGAAGTGAACAAATACGTCGCTTCCATCTTCACGAGAGATAAAGCCAAAACCTTTCTCTGCGTTAAACCATTTTACTGTTCCGTTTTCCATGAATATTACCTCCTAGTGCTGATGCACATTCTTTCATTGTAACCTTTGCTCGTCACCAACATAAGAGGCAAAGACAATCTTTTTACTCCTACTAGCCAAACAAAATTACATCTACTATTTTACACGTAACCGTTTCATTTTGCAACCTCACCTCATTCATTCTTTTACATTACTGATTCCATAGACCTTCTTCTCTTAAACTAACATAACTTGAATGGCCTATAATTAAATGATCCAATAACTCAATCCCCATCATTTCGCCACAAGCTTTTAAACGCTTCGTGAATTGACGATCATTTTCCGAAGGTTCGGGGTTTCCAGACGATAGCAATAGGTCAGGTTTTGAAAGAATCGCTACCTTTTCCCCTGCTCCATACCGTGCATGCAATTTTCACCGCACACGGCATTCCACCGTTTGCCATTGATTTCTTTTTCAATCTTATTTCAATTATGACTTTATTCGATTGCATTTTTAGTATCCGAAAAAGTCTAAGACTGATTGATTTGAAATGCATTGACTAAACGACTTGAGGCTATTGCTCCACTTTCATTACAAAAGCTTCACCACTCACGCCTCTACTCTCACTACCACAAAAAGAAGTTATAGATAAAACTTTTCCTCCTTAACACTTCACTGAGCGTGTACTCTCCATGTTGGTAGTTTTCCACGTTCCCTTAACTCTATCCATGTCTTAACTTAGGTGCTAACTCTTGCCTGGCGTTCGCTCCACCGCCTGTAACGGTGCATGGTACTTTCAAAACCACCATCAGTACTCGCCCACGGAACGCACTTGAATTTTCATCAAGTCTATTCATTTCTAAATAGGTCCACTTGCAGACATTTCATTCGTTAGTTCGTCAGTGTTTGACCACATGCTCACCATATTAAGTTTTAACGACTCCCGACCTATCGGTTGTACCAACTACCTCTAGTTAGCTTTCGGTTACTAGATAAACTAGTACTACGACAACGTTCAGCCGACTTCACCGAGCTTCATACCTTATTTTTTTACACATTCAAATAGCGCATGTCGGAGTATTAGAGTAGGCACTTCAAGGCGTTACCCTATCATTTTACCTATCGAGTTAAGAGTTCACAACTTTCTTTTAGTCTTTTGACCTTCAGATCGTGTGCGTAACCTTTTCAGTTACGAACGTGTCGCACGGTGATTATGGACGCAAATGATACGTGCGGCACTGTGACGAACTGCTTCGCGAAAGATTTCACGAGGATGAGCAATTGATTGATTAAGGGACCCAATGAATAAAGTTTGACGATGGATAATTTCATTTTTAGTATTTAAGTAAAGGCAAATCAAGTGTTCTTGTTGGTAGTCTTTCAACTCTTCCATTAATTGAAAAGCTAAATCCATGCTCGTCCGGACTTTTCCGTACTTTGGTTGAAGCGCTTGATGAATGCGACTACCTAACTCCATCATTGCCTTTAACTCGATTGCTTTAATTTGCCCCACTCCTCGGATTGTCTGGAGCTCTTTTAAACTAGCCGATTTTAATTCATATAAACTAGGAAAAGCAGCTAATACTAACCCCGATAACTCCATCACATTATACGGTTTACTTCCAGTTCGCAACAAAATAGCTAATAGCTCTTGATTTGATAAGGCCTGTTCGCCGTATTCAAGTAAACGTTCACGAGGTAACGAGCTTTTAGGAATTGAAAGCATTAATTTTTCACTCAAAAAAAAACCTCCTTTGCATATTCTTAATTTAAGATACGCAAAGAGAGAATTTAACTCTGTATAAAGGATAGAAGATTTAACAAACTAGGAAAAACTTGAATCGTTTTTTCTTTTAATTCAACAGAAGGGGCAATTAAGTCAGGGATCATTACGACATCAATCTTAGCACGATGAGCTGCTAACACCCCATTTTTCGAATCTTCTAAGATTAATAATTGGTTTTTTTCAATTGCTAAAAAATCGGCCGCCTTTTCAAAAAGTTCTGGATCAGGTTTCGCACGTTTCACATCTTCAACCGAAAAAACTCTTTCAAATTCATGAACAAGTTGATTCTTTTCAAGTAAAATGTCAATTAGACGTCTTTGATTACTTGAGGCAATCACCTTTTTGATCTTTTTTTCATTCAAATAAGCGAGTAACTCGGGGACACCTTCTTTCAGTTGCGCTTGGCCAGATTCAAAAAGTTCCACAGAACGATGAAAAGCATTGTTGATAAATGCATTAACAAATTCTTTTCCAAACGTTGAGTCATACATCTGATGGTAGTGCGCCCAAAGCTCTTCATCGCTAATGCCAATATACCGATGATAAATGCTTTCATCATACGGAATTTGCATCTCATCAGCAATTGCTTGCGTCGCTTCGTAATACAATCGCTCCGTATCAAACAATAAGCCATCTAAATCGAAAATTACACCCTGGTATTTTTTCATTTTTTTCTCCTTAAATACTTAATAAGAATTGACGAATCTCAGAAACAAAGTATAACGAGCCTGTGATTAAAAGCAGATCGTCCTCGGTCATTTTTTCTAATAAATCCGCTAAACCAAATTGCCAAGAAGAGGCAACTGAAATTTTATTTGGTGCAATGGCTTGGTAGTCAGCCGCTAAGCGAATTGCCTTAGGGTTATCAAAAGTCGTGATTAAAATTTGACTTTGAGGAATCTCAGTCAAATCCTTTAACATGCTTGAAATATCTTTCGTTTCTAATGCTGAAAATAAAACATAAATTTTACGATTAGCAAATTCTCGTTTCATGTTGTCAACTAAGCGTTTCATCGCATGATCATTGTGCGCACCATCTAAAATGATTAGTGGTTCCGTACTTATTTTCTCCATTCTTGCAGGCCAAGTTGTTTGAGCTAGACCCGTTTTAATCCACTGTTGCTGAACAATGATCCCTTTTAATTGGCAATACTTGAAAAAAAGCTCAATTGCTAATCCTGCATTTTCAACTTGATGCGCGCCTAATAGCGGTGTTTTTAAATGCTTGATTTTCCCTTGTTCGTTATAAAAATCAAAGACTTCTCCCCAATTTGGATCAGGATGTTGATAAAACACTTGGTAATCTTTATTTAAACGGTACACTTTTGCTTGTACTTTTTGGGCGACCCCATCGATAACTTGTTGCGCTTGCAAACTAAGATTGCCAGTAACAACTGGGATACCTGGTTTAATAATTCCTGCTTTTTGAACAGCAATTTCTTCAATGGTTGCACCTAAAATATCGGTGTGATCTAAGCCGATGGTTGTAATCGCACTTAAAATAGGCGTAATGACATTTGTCGAATCTAATAAACCACCTAGACCAACTTCAATAATTGCCACATCGACTTTATTTTGTAAGAAATAATCAAAAGCCAAAACAGTCAATAATTCAAATTCTGTAATACCACTTGTTTTTGTTTGTGCATCTAATGATTCGACAAGTGGTTGATATTTTTCAACTAAAGCAATTAGTTCTTCATCCGCAATAAAAATCCCATTAATTGCAATGCGTTCATTAAATACTTCAATGTAAGGGGAAGTATAGGTTCCTACCGTTAAACCAGCTGATTCTAACATGTTTTTTAAATAACTAACGGTCGAACCTTTTCCATTTGTTCCTGCTACGTGAATCATTTCAATTTTATTTTCAGGATGATCAACTAAGTCCAATAATGCTTCCACTCGATCTAATCCTGGTCGAATACCAAATGGCAGCCGACTATGAATCCACGCAATCGCTTCTTCTATTGATAATTTCATCTTTTTCACCTCTTTTTCATTATAGCAAACTCTTTGAACTTTTATTAGCCCTTCTCTTTTGGGAAGTAAAATATCTTTAAAAAAGCTGGCACCTAGTCAACGACCCACCACTTAACGTAACCGTTTGAAGTGGGGGCTTGTGTCTGTCTAAATTCGACAGGGTTTCTGCCCTTACAGATAACCATTACACTTATTCCTACCCAGTAGTGCGAACGGTTGTTTAGACCTCCTACCTTCGTATGGTGGAATATAAGGACGGTTGACTTCGCCCCTACCACAAGAGTGATACTCTTGTGGTAACAACACCGATATGTTCAATTCCTTTGCGGTGTAAGTTCATGGCTGCAATACGGTCATCATTTGATTCGTACTGGCAGTTCTTACACTTAAACAGGTGTTGTTTTTTATTGCGATTTGCTTTTTCAATATGTCCACATTTCGGACACGTTTGAGACGTGTATCTAGGATCGACCGCAATTACCTTTTGTCCGTTCAGTTTTGCTTTATATTCCAAACATTGACGGAATTGGTAGAACGCCCAGGAGACAGAAACATAGCGGTTTTTCACGCGTACTTTTTCAATCGCCGAACGAACACCCGTTAAATCTTCTAAAACAAACAGCGTCCCTTTCGGGTATTTATCAACGAGTGCCTTTGTAATCTGATGGTTCACATCAGCAACATAACGGTTTTCTCTTGAACCGATTTGTTTTAATTTTTTACGAGCAGAAGGCGTTTGACGCAATTGCAATTGTTTACGAACGGCTTTAAATTGCCCGCGTTTATGTTTAACCACGTTACCATTGTAGAACGTGGTCTTTCCCTGACTGTCATACGTCGTCGCTAGAAAATTAATACCTAAATCAATACCAACAACATTCTTGACATCGGTGTCGTTCAGTTCTGGAAACTCTTTTGTCATCGGTATGTGCAAAAACCATTTTTGATATTTGTACACTAATTTTGCCGTGCCGAATTTCCACGTCCCATTAAAGTATTTTTTCATGGCGGTACGTTCGTAATTCAATTTAAGGCGACCCGCTAACGTGTTTACGCTAAATTGATTTTGCGTCAGAGAATAATCTCGATTCCAAACGAGGTCGTATTCAGGAAGCTTAAACACAATGAAAGACCAGTGATGTCCGTTCGATTGCGCTGATTTATAACGCGCGATAACGGTTTTCATTACCGATTGTGCCATCTGGCTTTTCAGCTCAAACAGACGTCTCAAATCAGCGTAATAGCGCTTGTTTAAACTTGCTTGATTCAGGTCTTTTGTCTCAAAAACATGTTTCGACAGCCAATTGCACGCCTCACGGTAAGCGTCCGTTGTGGCCTTTAGATTTTTCGCTTGGAGACTCGAAACGTAAACTTGTATTTTTGCCGTAACGGTAGACATTCACCTCACCACCTTTCACTAATGTTATTATACTATATATATCCTAGTGAAATTAAATACTTTATGTTAGAAAAAGGCATTTCAGCTATGTTCGTAGCTGACGACCATTCCTCACCCACTTATCGTTGGGCTTCGCCCTGCACACGATTGAAGTGGGCGTATCCTTGTCGGGTTTAGATGAAATACCTAAAAAATGAATAAAAAGCCACAAAAGAGTGTGACTTTTTATTCATTCAATTAATAGAAATTAAGCACTAGTTAGCAAACCAAATGGCTAAAGAGGAGTTCGAATTTGATTCTTCACATGTTTGCCAAGTCACTGCAGCACCTTGAGATTTTAATACGCCATAAGCTTGATCATTATTTGGAACATTGCGCATAATGTTAAAGACTGTATACGTTTGACCATTAATCACAACTTGGTCCCCAATATTAATTTCCCAAACTGCTGTTCCTGCACTACTTGCCCGTTCGAATAAATAATGCGTTGGGTCTTCTGTCCATTGATAAACATACGGTGTCCACGTTGGTACAGACCCAGTACCAGAAAAAGAACTTAAATCAAAATGATAGCCTTTAAAATTAAAGCCATCAGTCCGTTCTTCAGGAATCGCTACTGGCTCTTGAATGGTTTGATCACTTGATTGTGTTGTTTCTTGCGTTGTTTCAGTTGTATCGGAAAAATTTGATTCTAATTTTGATACGACTTTTATTTCTTCTTTTTGTTTTTTTGGATTGGTCTTTTGTTGTGAACGATTGTCAGTTTCGTTTACTTCATTGGTTGCTTGATAATTTAATTTTTCTTTATAATCGGCTAGTTTTTGTTCATATTCTTTTTTTGTAGTTCCAGGAACGATTTGGTCAACTAACTCTTGAAATTTTTGATAGTTTTCATTTGTTATGATTTCACTATTTTCTTGATACCACTGTTTTAATTGTTCTTTTAATTGAAGTTGTTCTTCTGCGGAATCAATCACTTGTATACATTGTTCTTTTACTTGATTTGGCTGATTTAATTCTTGGACTGCCACTTTCAAATTTTCTAAGGTTTTTTTCGTAACATCTGATTTCAATTCAATTTTTTCATTAAACTTATTTTCTTCAAAAACATTCTCTTTAAAAAGATTTTCTAAAGCTAAGGTTACTTGAAGTAATTCTTGGTTATCTTCTAACTTATCTAACATTTTTTGGTTTTCTTCGTTAATAGGTAAATACGCTTCTTGATCAAGTTTGTTTAGCTTTTCCGTTTTTGCAATCACTTTGTCTAAATCTTCTAGTAATTGTTTAACTTTTAAAGAAGTATTCTTAAGCGAAAAAGTAGGCTGGTTTGATCCTTCATATAATTGTGCAATGGATGATTCAATTTCCTTTTGCTCGGTAACGATTTGTTCTTTAAGACTCATTACATCGGTCGATTCCGCATGGATAAGCAAGCTCAAACTAGACCCTAAGACAATCGATAACAAAATGACATATTTAACAATTCTTTTCATCATAATAAAGAGCTCCTTCTTGATTTTTCTTTACTCCTTTTTTATACGCTTCTATTTTTAAATAGCCATGAAATTTTCAGAAAAATAGAATGTGAAAATAATCACTCCATCATTAAATCCAACCCTTTTGTTTTTAATCGATTCATCACAAAAAAATAAATACCCTTAGGAAATCAGTGACTAGTTTGACTAGCCGCTAATTTCCTATAGGGTATTTATTGATTATTTTTTATTCTAATAAGCAAACCAAATGGCTAGATCTGAATTTGCACTTGCTGATTCACAAGTTTGCCAAGTCACTGTTGCACCTTGTGATTTCAAAACGCCATATGCGCTGTCGTTATTTGGAACATTTCTCATGACATTAAAAACAGTATAGGTTTGTCCACTTATTACAACGGTGTCCCCCACGCCAATATTCCAAACTGCCCCACCTGCGCTACTTGCTTTTTCGAATAAGTAATGAGACGGATCATCTGTCCATTGGTAGACATACGGCGTCCATTGTGGCACTGAGCCAACGCCTGAAAATGAACTTAAATCAAAATGGTAGCCTTTAAAATTAAAGCCATCTGTTCTAGGAGCTGGAGCTGGCGCCGGTGTTGGATCCGGAGCTGGCGCTGGTGCAGGAGCTGGTGCCGGCGTCGCTTGGGTCGTTCCTCCAGTTGTTGCTTGAGAAGAACTAGAAGAAGCTGGCGTTTCACTTACTTTGATATTCGTTGAACCACTTTGCGTACTAGATGTTTGTGTTGTTTTTTCTTGTGTCGCTTTTTCTTTTGCTGCTTTTTCTTTTTCCGCTTTTTCTTTTGCTACCTTTTCTTCTAAATTCGTTTTATAAGTGACTAAGGTTTCTTTATACTCTTCTTTCGCTGTTTCTGGCCCTACTTTTGAAACGAGTTCTTCAAGAGTTTTATAATTTTCTTCTGTGACTGTTTCTTTGTTTTCTTCATACCATGTATCCACCGCTTTTTTTGCTTCAATTTGTTTTTTTGCCGAATTGGTCGCTTCTTGGAATTGAATTTTGATAGCCTCGCTTTGATTTAACGCTTGAATTTGTTGATTCAATTCATCAACTTTTTCAATAGTAACTTCGGCTTTCACTTTCACTTCTTGATTAAACCCTTCATCACCAAATACTTCTGCTTCAAACAAATCATTTAGAGCGAACATTAATTCAAAAGCTTGATCATTATTTTTTAATTTCTTTAAAATTGACTGGCTACTCGCATTCACTTCTTCAAGATTCTTTTTACCCAAACTATTTGACTTCTTCATTAATTGATCTAACTGTTTTAACAATTGATCAATTTTATCGGATGATTCTTCTGCTGTGAAGGCTAATTGATTGTCTTTTGTATATAATTGAGAAATCGATTTTTCAATTAGCTTTTGTTCTGTGACAATTTCTTCTTTAAGATTCGACTCCTTCATTGATTCTGCATACGTATACACACTAATACTTGATCCAACTACAACCGCTGCTACAATTGAAAATTTGATTATACTTTTTTTCGCTAATTTTTTCATTCTTATTTTCTCTCAAATAAATGAGAGTCCTTTCTGATTGTTAACATATAAGTGACTAGCAATAATTTCAGATAATAATAACAACGTTTTATTTTAGAATCATTATTATTAGTATCTAATATTTAATATCGGATGATAATAAATAAATTTAAGGCTTAATTTTAAATTTGTTAAAAAAATAACGAAATAAATTTCCAAATGATTTTTTGATTAAAATCAAGTTTGAGAACAATAATTATATAAAGACATTTATATCTATGTATTATTTTGAAATTAATTAGAATAATTCTAAATAACTGATTTAATTTCTCCCTCCGGTTTATCTAAAGTCTTTTTAAACAAAAAAAACCAATTAAGAGGTCTAACTACTCTTAATTGGTTTTTTTGGTACTTTATTTAATTTTTTTTAATTGGTCAATTCGATCAACCACTGCTTTTTGTTTTTCTAAATAATCGGCTTCTTTTTCACGTTCTTGAACGACTACGTCTGCTGGTGCATTGGCAACAAAACGTTCGTTGCTTAGTTTGCCTTGGACGCGTTTGACTTCTTTTGTCCATTTATCTAATTCTTTTTCTAAACGAGCAATTTCTTCTTCAATATTAATTAAGTCTGCTAATGGTAAGTAGATTGTTGCGCCTGTTAAAATAGCAGACATCGCTAATTCTGGTGCTTCTAAGTCACTTGAAATAACCAGTTCTTCTGGGTTACAAAAACGCTCAATGTAGTTTTTATTTTCAACTAAAAAGGCATCAATTTCAGTATCATGGGTTTGAATCAGTAACGTAATCGGTTTAGATAAAGGGGTATTTACTTCAGCACGACTATTACGAACCGCTCGAATGAGCTCTTTCAATGTTTCCATACCGCTTGCAGCATTTTCATCAATGAATTCTTTTTGTGCAACTGGGTAAGCCGCAACGACTAATGAATCACCTTCATGTGGCATGCTATTCCAAATTTCTTCTGTCACAAATGGCATAATTGGATGTAAGAGACGCAAACTTTGATCCAACACATGGACTAAGACGCTTTGATTCATGCGTTTGGCTTCAGCCTGATCCCCATAAAGGGTTTCTTTACTCATCTCAATGTACCAATCACAAAAATCATCCCAGATAAAGTTATACAATTGACGGCCCGCTTCGCCAAATTCAAAACGATCAAATAAGTGTGTTACGGCTTCAATTGTTTCATTTAGACGGGTTAAAATCCAGCGATCAGCAACTGATTTTTTCCCTGTTAAGCTTAAATCTTCTAAAGTTAAACCTTCGACGTTCATTAATACAAAACGAGAGGCATTCCAAATTTTATTGATAAAGTTCCAAGCAGCATCCATTTTTTCATAACTAAAACGGACGTCTTGCCCTGGTGCGGAACCATTTGATAAGAACCAACGTAAAGCATCGGCACCGTATTGATCGATTACTTCCATTGGATCAATTCCGTTGCCCAACGACTTACTCATCTTGCGGCCTTCTTCATCACGAATAAGGCCATGAATTAAGACGTTTTCAAACGGGCGCTCGTTCGTAAATTCTAAACTTTGGAAAATCATGCGACTGACCCAAAAAGCAATAATATCGTAACCCGTCACTAATGTATTATTAGGGAAATAACGTTTGAAGTCTTCGTTGTCTTCATCTGGCCAGCCCATCGTCGAAAACGGCCACAATGCCGAACTAAACCAAGTATCGAGTACATCGGGGTCTTGTTGCCAATTTTCAGAGTCAAGTGGTTCTTGCATCCCTACATAAACTTCGCCTGTTTCTTTATGATACCAAGCTGGGATTTGATGCCCCCACCATAATTGACGAGAAATTACCCAGTCATGAACATTTTCCATCCAACGCAAAAACGTTTGATTAAAGCGAGGTGGGTAAAAATTCACTGCATTTTCTGTTGCTTGATTTTCAATTGATTCCTTCGCTAATGGCGCCATTTTTACAAACCATTGAGTTGATAAACGCGGTTCTACTACAACCCCGGTTCTTTCAGAATGCCCCACACTATGAACCATTTTTTCAATTTTAATTAAATGCCCATTTTTTTCTAAATCAGCTACGATTTGTTTGCGTGCCTCAAAACGATCCAGCCCAGCATAAGCCCCAGCTAATTCATTCATCGCGCCATTTTCGTCCATCACATTGACACGTGGTAAGTGATGACGATTCCCTACTTCAAAGTCATTTGGATCATGAGCCGGTGTTATTTTTACTACCCCAGTTCCAAACTCCATCTCTACGTATTCATCTGCAATGATTGGGATTTCCTTATTAACAAGTGGTAAAATAACCGTTTTGCCAATGTATGCTTGATAACGTGGATCTTCAGGGTGCACAGCAATCGCCGTATCACCAAGCATTGTTTCTGGTCGTGTCGTTGCTATTTCAACCGATCCACTACCATCAGCTAATGGATACGCCATATGGTAAAAAGCCCCTTCAATTTCTTTATGAATGACTTCGATATCTGATAAAGCTGTTCGCGCTTGTGGATCCCAGTTAATGATATATTCGCCACGATAAATTAATTCTTTTTCATACATCGTTACAAATACTTTACGAACGG
Organism: Enterococcus lemanii; assembly: GCF_016909125.1. GTDB lineage: Bacteria > Bacillota > Bacilli > Lactobacillales > Enterococcaceae > Enterococcus_I > Enterococcus_I lemanii. Next base: position 29,014 of record NZ_JAFBFD010000030.1, read on the forward strand.
CCTCGGATAATCCTTCATCCAAAGTAAATCTTTCACGGCTATAGTCTAATGACAAACCTAATTTAGCCCATTGTTCACGAATATGACTCGCATATTCTTCCTTCCAACTCCAAACTTCTTCAATAAATTTCTCGCGACCTAAATCATAACGAGAAATTCCTTGTTCACGTAGTTTTTCTTCAACTTTTGCTTGGGTAGCAATCCCTGCGTGATCCATTCCTGGTAACCATAATGTATCATAGCCTTGCATTCTTTTTTGGCGTATAATCATGTCTTGTAAAGTGGTATCCCACGCGTGGCCTAGGTGTAATTTTCCAGTAACGTTTGGTGGCGGGATTACAATGGAATACGGTTTTGCTTTTTTATCGCCACTTGGTTTAAACAAATCTTTTTTTAGCCATTCTTCATAACGACCAGCTTCCACTTCACTTGGCTGGTATTTTGTTGATAGTTCTTTTTTTACCATTTAATTTCCTCCTTAAAAATAAAAAAAGTCCTAGGATGACGAATCATCTTAGGACGTAAATTACGCGGTACCACCTAAATTGTAGCCTTACGCTACCTCTTAAAGCGTGATTTAACGGTCACGACACGTTTGATTTTACTTTCATTTCAAATCAAAGACTCCCAAGCTACCTTCACTCATCTTCGTTGAAAATCTTTCAGCATTTGATTTTCTCTCTACTTAACTAAGATTTCGCTACTCCTCTTGTTCATTGTCTTGGTTTATTCTACAATGAAGCATTTTTAAAGTCAAGGTGTCTAATTCTTAACATAATTTGGGATAAGTTGTTGGTGTTGATTATCAAAAAAGATTAACGTTAACAATTCTGTCGTTAGGTCAATATAACGGATACTTACATAAGGTGGCACGATAACGCGATCAGGGGCAAAATTTAAAATGGCTGTAATCCCCGCATCAACAATCGTATTGACGGCCATTTGAGAACTATGACTTGGCACGGTTGTAATCGCAACATTCACATTATTTTCTTGGCAGACTTTTTCAAATTGGTCCATTCCGTAAATCATAAAACCATCAAAGACCGTCCCGATTAACTCAGGATTATTATCAAACACACAATTAATTTTTAAGTTTGCATTCCGGCGAAAATTATTTTTCAAGAGTGCTTTTCCTAAATTGCCCATTCCAACAAGTGCGATTCGTTTTTCTTCATCTGTTTCAAGTAATTCACTAAAAACTTCAATTAAAAATGGCACTTCATAACCGTACCCACTTCTTCCAAGCTCTCCTAAATAAGAAAAGTCGCGCCGAATGGTGGCAGATGGTACTTGCGTCACCTCGGCAAATTCCTTTGATTTAATTCTTGTCACACCGTTAGCTTCTAACACTTTTAAATTTCGAAGATACAGTGGTAATCGTTTCGCTGTTGCTCGTGGCAACTTTTTCAATTCATTGATTTCCACACAGTCCACCTCTTTGTTAATTCATTCACATAGATTGTATCACTTAAATTAGTGGCTTGCAAGTGCAAATAGTGTATTTTTCACAAATAAAAAGATTGATTTAATCCTAATAAAAATGATTAAATCAATCTTTTGTTATTTTCTATGCTACTCATTGTGTGATAAGTTACAATCCAATTATAAAAAATCTGAAAAGTCTTCTTCTTGTCCTGCAGTGACTTCGGTAAACATTAATCCGCTTAATGCTCGTTCAATCATCCCTTCAATATCTAACCTTGCTTCATATAAATGAACTTTTTCGAGCTTCGGACGTGTCTTGGGTTGTGGAGGAGCAAATATCGTACAGCAATCCTCAAATGGCTGAATCGCTAATTCAAAGGTATCAATTTTTTGAGCGACTTCAATAATTTCTAATTTATCCATTGTGGCTACTGGGCGAATAATCGGCGTACAGCTAACTTCATTAATTGCTACCATACTTTGAAGCGTTTGAGAGGCAACTTGACCTAAAGATTCGCCATTGATAATAATTAACCCTTTGCGAATTTCACGGATTTGATCCGTCAAACGTAACATCATCCGACGCGTAATCGTCATCCAATAACCTTGTGGCACATGATTTTTGATTTCTTCTTGAATTTCAGTAAACGGCACTTCAATAAATTGAATGCTTCCAACATAAGGAGTTAATTTCTTTGTTAAATCTTTGGCTTTTTGCAAAGCTTGTTCGCTCGTATAAGGCGGACTAGCAAAATGAACGGCTTCAATTTCAACACCACGTTTCATCGAAAAATAGCCGGCCACAGGGGAATCGATTCCGCCCGATAGCATCAACATGCCCTTGCCTGCCGTTCCAACTGGCAACCCACCTGCTCCTTGAATCGTCTCATAAGATAAATAAGCACCACCCATTCGAATTTCAAGTCGTAAATTAATATCCGGTTGCTTCATTTGCGCTTTTATATTAGGAAAAATATCAAAAATAGCATTGCCTAACGTCTGATTCAACTCATCGCTCGTTTGTACAAAGTCATGATCACTACGTTTCGCTGTAATTTTGAAAGTTTCTTTTCCTGTATAAATTTCACGCATCATTTCTTGGGCTTTGGCCTTAATCACTTCGATATCTTTTTCAACTCGAATACTTGGAGAAAAATTTTGAATGCCAAAGATTTTTTGTAACAATGGAATAATCTTGTCACTATCTTCTCCATTTAATAATAAATGCATTCGGTCTCTTTCTGCTTTCACTTTGACATGTGGAAAATCAACTAAACTTTTTTTTACATTTGAAGCTAAGCGTGTAATAAAGAGTTTGCGGTTTTTTCCTTTTGTTGATAGTTCGCCATAACGAACCATAATTTCACTATATTTCACTGACTTTCTCCTTAGTTAATTTTTGAAAACTTCTGATATAAATGATGAAAGACCACTAAAAATTGTTCGATTTCTGCTAGTGTATTACTCGCATCTAAACTAATTCTAACAGCCGTTGTCGCTAACTCATAGGGAATTCCCATCGCATGCAGGGTGCTACTCGTTTGCTGTTTTTTACTAGAGCAGGCACTCGTCGTTGAGACATAAATTTGTTTTTCTTCTAATGCATGAACGAGGACTTCCCCTCGAATTCCTTTTAGACCAAAGCAAAGAATATGAGGCGCATAATTTTCTTTTTGAGAAAAAATGGTGACCTTCTCATATTTTTCGAGTGCTTCAAAAAGATACTTTCGTAATTGTTCCACATGCGTCTCATTTTGTTGTTTTTTCTCTAAAGTTAAACGCATTGCTTTAGCCATCCCAACAATTGCTGGCACATTCTCCGTTCCACTACGAGCATTATTTTCTTGTCCACCACCATTTAAAAGCGGTGCTAAGCGGCGGCCTTTCTTCCAATAAATAAAGCCAACTCCTCGTGGCCCATGGAATTTATGTGCAGAGAAAGTGGCAAAATCAACCCGTGAGGTGAGCCAATTTTCACTTGGTACATGCCCTAATCCTTGGACCGCATCGACATGAAAGTGAATTTTAGGGTAGTCCGTTAACATTTCACTAACTGCTTGAATCGGTTGAATCGCCCCAACCTCATTGTTCACAACCATAATTGAAACTAAAATCGTTTCTTTTCGAAGATAACTTTTTAGTGTGTCTAAGTGAATTTGTCCTTTGGAATCCACCGGTACAACACTTACTTCAAATCCTAGTTTTTCGAGTTGTTTCGCGGTCTCGCTAACTGCTGGATGCTCTATCGAAGAAATAATTAAATGATTCCCGTAAGCTTTTTTTTCAATGGCGGTTCCCTTTAACACCCAATTGTCTCCTTCTGTTCCCCCACTTGTAAAAAAAATCTCTTCTGGATTAACAAAAAGTAAATCGGCAATTTGTTTACGCGCTTGTTGTAGCAAGCGATTGGCTTGGTTACCTAGGTCGTGTAAACTCGACGGATTGCCAATTATGCGTTGGCTCGTTTGCATGTACGTTTGTAACACTTCTGGAAGAATTGGTGATGTTGCACTATGATCAAAATAAATCATTTTCTTTCTTCCCACCTTTCTAAAATTCTTTTCTATTATACTCATTTGCCGTTCTTCCTTCAAGCTTTCTACTTTTTTCTGCATGCTATTTCATCTGAGCTAGAAATCGCCAAAAAAATTGATTGAAAGACGAACGTGTAATTTTCTTTTTGCATTAAAAAAACTATTTTGACTCTCTTTTTAGTTAAAAGAATCAAAATAGTTCTAGCGTTTAAACTAAATCACGATGATTAAAGTAAAAATTTTCTAAACGTTTGAATGAACCTGGTTCAACTCTTTCTAAAGCTGTTCCAATTTCATCTAAAGCATCTTGATAACGATATTCTTGATTAAATAAAACAAGACTGTGCTCAATCGCTGCTTTGACGTCTGGATGAGAATGACGATAGCGGTTGGCATATTGCATCATTTGTTCTGTTAAAGCAGCTGCATCAACTAATTCTTTCGTGCGACGATCCAATAAGTCAATTTCTTCTTGACAAATCGCTACTAACTTATTGACTTCTTCCATATTAATTCGAATTTTATTTAATAGTTTTGATAAATCTTCTACTCGATCGGTTGCTAGGAAAAAGAACTCTAAATATTCTCCTGCTAAACCTGGTAAACGATTTTTTTCAACATAACGTTTTAAATTTCGTAATTGGAATTCAAACTGTTCAATTTTTTCTTGTGCAATTTTTTCATCTTCACGAAGGTTTCTTAAAGACTCATCAATTTCAACTTGTTGGCTCTCAATATCATCTAAGATTTGGTAAGCATCTTTATAAAATGCTTGAACCTCAGAATAGGCAATTTCGTGGTTATCAAGTTGTGGGAGAATTAAACCATGACGACGAGTCAACTCATCGATTTCTGTTTGGAAGCCTCTTACGCGTCCAAGTTCGTTGTGGTTTAAAGTATAACTTTGGGTCGTATGATCAATTTCAATTAATAATTGACGGTTATTACGTAACGAGTGATTAATGTACTCTTCGATAACCGGTTTGTTTTTTAGTACATATTTTTTCGCTTCAATTTCTCTTTCCATGACTGAATACAGATCATCAATTTCTTGAGCCGTATCTCGGTTAGCCACTTCCACAATCGCAACTTCTGCTTTTGCTAAATCAGCCGTTGAATTTTCGACACGACGAGTCACGCGTTGAATATCGTTGGCAAAATTTCCTTCAGGGAATACAAACTTATCTGCAAGTAATTTTTTATAGCCTTCTTCAATTTCTTTTAATTGAGCTGGGAAAGTCTTGCTTAATTCTTCGTACACCGCTGGGATTTTTTTCATCGTTTCTTCAAGTTCATAAGTATGATTTTCAGCGGTCTCAAGTACTTCACGAGCTTCAACCGGATCACCCGATGTATTTAAAGTAACAAATTGAGTAAATTCGATTTCAATATTCTTAATTTGCTTTTGTAACTCAGCGTAGGCTGGGCCAAAATCTGAACCAGATTCGCGTAAAGCTTTTTTTAATTCTTCATAGACATCTAATGCCCGTTGAACTTGTAGAGAATTTCGTTCTTCACTTTCACGTAATTCTTTTAGCCCTTGACGGATTTCTTTTACTTGTGCTTCCATGTTTGAAACAATTTCTTCAGCTTCAGAAACCGCTGCTTTTGCTTTCATAAAGCGGTAAGTTTCATTTAAGTTTTCAACTTCAAATATTTGACTTTCCAAATCAGCAAAAGAACTTGTTGAAAGTTCAGTCCATTTTTGACTCCACTCTCTAAAAGTGTTTTGACTTTGTCCAACGAGATGCATTTTTTTCACTTCGTCCACTTCTTCAATTACTGGTAAGTCAAACAAGTCTTCTTTGCGTTTTTCTAAAACATATAATCTTTCTTGGTTTTTTCGACGCATAAAAAAACTGACCCCATATAAGACAGCGACTACCACAATGATGGCAATGACAACCCCGATGATTACTTGATTACTCATTTAAGTGTTCCCCCATTTTATTTCAGTATTCATTTGTATTTATATTGAACTAAATATTTTTAGTGTTTATTTTTTCAGATAAAAGACATCTACCTTAAATTATAACATAAAGAAAATCTGCAATCACTAAGAACCCCTAAAAAAAACACCTTTTTTGAAAAAAAACTGACTAAAAAATAGAACATTCCGAAAAATAAGCAGTTTTTTCCATATTATTATGAAAAAACTTGCATTATTTCCTATTTAAAGGTAATCTATTAAAAATTGATAAGAAGGGGATTAAAAATGAAAGTCATAAAATTCGGCGGAAGCTCTTTAGCATCTTCAACCCAAATTGATAAAGTGATTCAGATTGTTCAAAGTGACGCCAACCGTAAATTTGTCGTTGTTTCTGCACCAGGGAAACGAACAGCTGAAGATAAAAAAGTTACCGATTTATTAATCGAATTATACCAAGCACTCTTAGTTGACCGCTCAACAAAAGAGATTATCAAAAAAATCTATCAACGTTATGAAGAAATCGCCCAAGCCTATCCAAACCAAGACACGGTCTTACATGAGATTCTCCAAGACTTAACCAAATTAAATGATTTAAAAATTGAAGACAATCCATATTACTTAGATGCGATATTAGCGACTGGTGAAAATTGCAATGCAAAATTAATTGCAAGTATCCTAAGTGCCCAAGGAACACCCGCGAAGTACATCAATCCAAAAGACCTAGGAATTGTTGTAACGAGTGAACCACAAAATGCGCAAGTGATTCGTCAGTCATACAACAAAATCTATCAATGGCGTGATTCGGAAGAAATTTTAGTGATTCCTGGCTTCTTTGGTTACACAGCCGAAGGAGACATTTGTACTTTCTCACGTGGTGGTTCTGACGTCACTGGCGCAATCGTTGCCGCTGGGATAAAAGCAGATATTTATGAGAATTTCACTGATGTTAACGGTATTTATGCTGCACACCCAGGTTTTGTCCATCAACCAGAAACAATTGATGAAATTACTTATCGAGAAATGCGCGAACTTGCTTACGCCGGTTTTTCCGTTTTTCACGAAGAAGCATTAATGCCTTCTTTCCAAGCGAAGATTCCTGTTGTCATTAAAAACACAAACAACCCTGATCACCCAGGTACTTTAATCACAACGAAGCGTACAAATTGGGAAAAACCCGTTGTAGGAATTGCTAGCGATCAGGGTTTTTCGATGATTTATTTAAGCAAATACTTAATGAACCGAGAAGTCGGCTTTACTTTACGCGTCCTAGAAATTTTACGTGATTTTAATTTAAACTATGAGCACATGCCTTCTGGAATTGACGATCTCTCGATTATTTTACGAGCGCGCCAATTAACCCCTGAACTTGAAGAAGAACTTTTACGAAAAATTGCTTATGAAATTGATCCGGATGAGCTACGAATTACTCACGATCTTTCGTTAGTTGTCGTAGTAGGGGAAGGGATGAAACACCGTGTAGGAAGTATGGCTGAAAGTACTGCCGCTTTAGCTCGAAAAAATATTAACTTAGAAATGATCAATCAAGGCTCTTCTGAAGTAAGCATTATGTTTGGGATTCATAAAGATCGTGAACAAGAAGCGATTCGCAGCTTGTATTATACCTTTTTTGATTAAAAAAGAAAAAATTGATTGGAAAAAGAGCTCAAAAACTCTTTCCCAATCAATTTTTTTCTTTTTTTTGACGTGCTAGTTCCGCTTTAATTTTTGCTTCCGGAGCAAAATCGTTCACCCAATTGGTTGGTTTTAAAACTTTATTCGTCAGAGGGTCATAATGAGGACGCCCATCCGGAAAAAGCTTTCCCATATTTGCTTCGTGAACAATTTGCATCATTGGTTCTGGATCCACACCCATTAAAGAAAACGAGCCATAAGTAAAATACAACAAATCAACCAAAGCATCTACTTCATCAACTAAAGAATCTTCTACTGTTTTTTCTTTTTGTATAATTTTCTCGTAGGCTCGGTCAATCGCTTGATGCATCTGGCTAACCGTTTCTTGAAAAGCCGTTTTCTCCCCATTCGTACTTGCATACAAAAATTCAATCATTTCTTCAATTTTAAATCCTGCACGTTGACTTGCCCACTTCGCATCAAAGGCAGTCGGTTCACTGGGGATATTCGGATCAAAAATTTGATGGAATTCCTCCGCCATTTCGTATGGTTTCATTTGCTTTTTCCTATCTAATCAATAATTTTATAATAACGTAATGCTTTTTCAATTCCATCGGCATCATGACTATCCGTAATATAATCCGCACTTGCTTTCGTTTCTTCTTGCCCATTTCCCATGGCTACACCGATTCCAACGACTTTCAACATCTCAATGTCGTTTAAGTGATCACCAAATGCCATCGTCTCGGAAAGATTTATTCCAGTATCCGCTAAGAAGAATTGAATGCCACGCACTTTTGAACCACCTTTTGGAACGATGTCAACGGTGTAAGGATTGGAACGTTGCAGATCACTATGCGGCAAAGCTTCGATTAACTTTTGTGTCTCGTATTCTGCACCAAACATCATACATTGATAAATCGGTTCGTTTAAAATTGCTAAGTTTGAATAGCGATTTTTACGTCGATTGGGACTATATTTTTGCAGGAGTAGTTTTACTCTTCGAATAGGAAAACGTCTTGGAACAAAACGAATCAAACGACGTACGATCGCCGAATCACCAATTCGCATCGTTAAACTACCATCAATTCGTTGTTGGGCTCCAAACACCAATTGTCTTGATTTATCATTTGCAAATGATACAATCTCTGCTAATGCCATTTGATCAAACGAACGAGCATAAATGACGCGGTCGTTCGTGTAAACATATTGACCGTTATATGTCACAAACATATCGAAATCTAAATCTCTTACGATTCTCTTCAAGCTGCTGGGGCCTCTGCCAGATGAAACGCCACACAACACCCCATTTGCCTGTGCTTTTTTTATGGCTTCCTTTGTACTTTTAGAGACACGACCATTACTTGATAACAAAGTACCATCGATATCAAAAAAAATCGCTTTAATCATTGACCCCACCTCCTTGTAATATTGAATATCATATCAATTGCTTTTGGAAAACTCAAGCTAAAATACCTACACAAACAATTAAAAAGTTGTCAATTTCTCACTTTTTACGCTAAAATAAACAAGGAAAACAATTAGGAAATACGCTAGTAACGAATAATAAATAAATTCAAAAAAAATACAATAAAGGAGGTTCTCTAATTTGAAAAAAATACTCGTTTTACATACAGGTGGGACAATCGCCATGAAAGAAAACATAGAAACAGGCGGTGTCCAACCAGATAACACGAACCCTTTGCTTGACTCTTCAATCACCCTTCCTAAAGAGGTCAGCATTCATTCCGAGAGCATTTATAATTTACCAAGTCCACATATCACGCCTTGTGAAATGTTGCAATTAAAAGAGCGCGTGCAACTTGCTTTTCACGAAGGTTATTACAGCGTCGTTATCACCCATGGGACCGATACACTTGAAGAAACAGCTTTTTTCTTAGACGCGACAATCGGTGACTTGTTGCCCATCGTAATTACGGGTGCCATGCGTTCAAGCAACGAATTAGGAAGTGATGGCCTATATAATTTCGTCAGTGCGCTTCGAGTGGCAGCCACCTCAGAAGCCAAAAACAAAGGCGTACTCGTTGTAATGAACGATGAAATCCACTCCGCTCGCTATGTTACCAAAACACACACAACAAATGTCGCGACTTTCCGAACCCCGACACTTGGTCCGATTAGTTTAATTAATAAAACGAGAATTCTCTTTTTGCAAAAGACACGCCCTTCTTTGCGCCTAGATATCTCAACCATTGATGGTTTTATCCCAATCGTTAAGGCCTACGCAGGCATGCACGGTGAACTCCTTGAAGCACTAACCCATACCAAAATCGATGGCCTTGTTATTGAGGCCCTTGGCGCTGGAAATTTACCACCTGATACCGTTGCCCCAATTAAACAAATGCTTGCTCAACAAATTCCTGTCGTTTTAGTTTCTAGATGCTTCAATGGTGTCGCTGATCCTGTTTACAGTTACGAAGGTGGCGGCAAGGATCTCCATCAACTCGGTGTTATTTTTTGTGATAGCATTAATAGTCAAAAAGCACGGATCAAATTGTTGATTGCCCACAATAAGCAACTAACTGGTGATAAATTAAAGCATTTTATGGAAAATTGATTCGTCAATTACGTTAAAAAAGAAGTATCGTAACTTGCTAGTTACAACACTTCTTTTTTCTTTTGCCAAGTAATCTCACCACGACAAACAACTTGGTTATTCACAATTACCTCATGTTTGGTTTGAGCTTTTTCTGCTAAAAAAACAACTTCATAGCAACTGGCGACTTTTTCACCATATAAGACTTCTTTTTCAAAACGGACGTGTAGATTTGTTGGTTGATAAGTAGTTAAAAAATCAAATCCTAAAGGTGACATTAACCAATTAAAGTAGACCGCATTATTGACGTGCTGGTTTTCATCTATTTCAAAAAACTGAATAGGATAATACTCTTTTTCGACAGATTCTAAGTCAGAAAAAGCTGGACTTCGTTTGATTTTCGTTGATTTTTCACATTGATATGGCGCAATGATTTCTTCCACTACCCGACTTAGCTTCCGCGTCGTCTGATCCATTAAAGCAAAAACCGTTTCAATTCGAACGATTTCATTACCAGCTTGGTCAATGAGCCAAAAATTACGATAACAAAAGAAACGATTATAACTTGTTGCCTGCGTTTTAAAAATAATCGTTTCGCCTACACGTGGTAACCGCTCAATAAAAAGTTGATAATCTGTAATAATCCAAGTGAGCCCGAATTGATGCACAAAATCAACACCGCGCCCTAAAGCATTACTTTGTTTTTCAGACGCTTGAATAGCCACCGCTACCATGGCTGATACGGTCATTGTTTGATTTACATCACATTCATAATAAGCAACTTCATGAGACATCTGATAACTAAGACTCATTTGGTACTTCCCTCCTAAAAAAGAGGAGCCAAAAAATGACTCCTCAAAAATGAATTACGCCAATGCCCCCATTGGATCCCAAGGTGCCAAAACAATTGGTTCTGCTTCAAATGCCGCGATTTGCTCTTTCGTTAATAAATCTTTACGAATAACAATTTGATAGGTAAACTCGTCCATCCAAGCATCACTGGCCACAAAGAACCCTTTTTCGCCGACTTTTTCACCCCAACTATTTTCGACTTTCCATTTTGTCGGTTCACCATCAACGATATCTACCCCAGTTAATACCATCGCATGCGTCATTAAGCTTTCGCCGTAATCCAAACGTTGAGCCTTTGTCATCTCAAAATCAATATCAAACACATCATTGACATCAAATGCTTCGGTCGCCATAATTCCGGTATCGCGCGTGGAAGATTGACCAACATCACAACCAAACCAAATCGATTCCCCTTGTTCCAATTGTGTCATTGCTAGTTTTTTAAATGTTGCCATATCGACGTTTAAATATCTCACTTCTTTACCACCAACGACATTGCCTAGCATTTCAACAGTATAAGAACGATTAAACGGTTTATCTTGTGTAGGTGCATTAATAATACTAATATAATCGTCTAAATTCACACCAATATATTTTTCATAAAAACTTTGCGGCGTTAGTTTACGCTCAATATGATAATTTTTATCTTCATCACGGTATTCAAAATCAAAAACAGTTGGTGGATTGCCTAATGAAATTGCTAAAAAGTTATAAATCTCTTGTAAAAAACCTTCTTTTACCTTTTGAATTTCAGCACTCGTCTTACCACTAGCCACTAATTCTCGTAAAGTAATCGCATCTTTTCTTAGTTTTTTATTTAGATAATTATTAACATCACTTGAGTTTGAAGAATTACTACTTTCGGGCATAGCCGCTTTTGGAACTGCACCATACTTTTGGAAAATAGAAACAATCATATCCCATTGGCCACCATCTTGTTGTGGCGTCTGTAATAAAAAGGCCACTTTTCGGCTAGTTAATTCTTGGTCAGCAGTTGCTAAAATATTCTCATAAAAATAGTTTGCTTTTTCATATTTATCCCAGAAAAAAGTATAATTTTGTGACAATTCAAAATCCTTCAATTTTAAATCTTGGAGCATTTTATGACGAAAAGTATTTAAAGCAGCAAACATCCAACAACGACCAGATTGCTTTTGGTTGGTAACAGGACCAGTTGCAACATCAATTGAAAAAACAGGATGATTATTAATCGTCGCACTCATATTTTCAGCGGAAGCTTTGATGCCGTTTTTTACCACTGCTCGTTGAAGAGCAATTTTTTTCGTATCTTGACTTAATTCTTTCGCAAATCGATTCGTTAATTCTTTTGTAATTTCGGTCATTCTTTCATTCCCCTTTTCATTAGATGCTTCTTATTCTACTCTTCTAAATCTTTAAAAACAATAAGAGCTTTTTGCGATTCGTATAATTTTTTCTATTTTCTTTTCATTTCTTTTTGTATTGTATGGCACGTTACCCTACATGGCTAAACCCCTTTTTTTCATAAAATGAAACATTTTTTAAAATTAAAAGTACTTTCTTTTAAATGGCTTTTTCCGCTAGTATTTGTCGTTTGAATTGTTACTTGATCAATCAATCAAATTTATAATTTACTAGCAACTAAACTCATTTTAGGAAGCAATTTTCTCTTTTTAACTTTGTCGATCATTCATTATTACAAGATCAGCCATTTTCCTATTAAAACGATTGATTCGTTAAAAATAATTATGCCATTAATGAGTTCACGCAAAAAATCAATCGCAACGAACTTGTGAAGAACTCGATCTCAATTTGTTAATATTTTGATTCTTTTTGGTCAATATTTCTCTTTTCAAATATTGACCAGTTAACTAAAAAAAAGGGGTCTATAATATTTGGTGTTGTTACTAAGAAATTGGTAAGAACACCCTTTTTCTTTCTATAACAAAAAAGCATCTGTTTCCCTTATAA
>NZ_JAFBFD010000031.1 GCF_016909125.1 Enterococcus lemanii
CATCCTCTGCGCGAGCACTCTTCGTTTTTAACATTTTTTTGAAAAGTAAATTATCTGAATATTCTTATTTTATTTACGCACCATTAGTGAATTAAAATATCGTTTGCAATTAGCTTTCTTCTTCGAACCTTTTCACCTGATTCAGTAAAGTACAAAATTGCTAACTTGAAAAATAAACTATGATTATTTACCTTAATTGGTGATATATTTATAGCATCAAAATTGCAATACGGTAATTCTTTCTTTAAATACTCACCCAGTGAAAACAGAGGATAGTGTTGAGGAGCAAGTACACAAATATCTTTTTCATGAATGCCGCTTTCAATCTTTTCCTTTATTATATTTTTTATTATGTTGGGTAAATCCTCCTTAGTAACTTTGCAATCATAACTTATAAAACCACGGTCGTTTTTATTATTCCCTCTGCTTTCAATCTCGTAAGGACAACTCTGAAAATTAGAGTAGAAGTCTACTAATCTCTGATTAGACCTGTAACAGCCATGTAGCGTCTTTGATTGAAAAGTGTGACTAGTTAGCATTTCTAGTTCTTCAACTGATTTAGCTATACCATCTAATGATCCATAAATTGCTTGGTCAATATCTCCAACAAACATTGACTGAATTTGAGGGTTGTTTTGAAGTAATTTAGCTATTACATTGTATTGTAATTCTCTAGTATCTTGAAATTCATCCACATAAATCGCCCTTATATTACTAGCAATATTACGTGCAACGTTACTGTTTACAGTTAAAATTTTATACGCTACTAGTAAAATCATATCAAAATCAATTTCTTTATTTTTTTCCAACATAGTGTGATACATTTCAGAAACTTGAGTATACTGAACTTCATTAATTTTAAAATCATGAGAAAGTGACAAATCAATTTTGTTCAGTTCATACGTTTTGAGATTTAAATTCAGCATATTATTAATTTGGCTGACGTAAGCTCTTTGAGTATAATCATCAATAATTGTAAATCCTTTTGATACTCTTGAGAGATTCATTTTAAAAGGATAAATAATAAATTCAAGACAAAACTGATGTATTGTCCCCACCCAAATATTAATATCATCATCTATACTAAGTAAACTTAGGCGTTCCTTAATTTCTTCAGCAGCTCTATTAGTGTATGTGATAGCAATTATTCTTTTTAGTGATCCATCGTGTTTAATTGCTTGGTAAGCAATTTTCCTTGTAAGTACCCTTGTTTTCCCACTCCCAGGACATGCATTTACATAAAGGTTATCTTCACTTTCCACAACATCTTTTTGTTCTAAATTTAAATCATTTACGATTTTTTCGAAGATATTTGTCATTTTGAAACCTCAGCATAAAGTATTTTTGTGTAATTTTCTATCTGATTGATTAGATACACAACATCCTCATCTTTACCAAAGTACTCTAATAAAGAAATTATTGCTATATTCAAATCAGCTGTATCACTTGTTTTTAAACTAGCTGATAAAGCTGACAATTCTGTAGTTTCCTCGTACAAGTCGATTGTATGGAGTAGAATTTTTTTATAAATTGAGAGATCTACTATTTCCTGACATGCAAAAGCAATAGCATTAAGAATATACTTAGGAATTTTGATTAAAAAGTCAATTTTTTCACCTAACTCAATTGCAAACCACCCCTTACCAACATGATTGGCTAGTTTTAACATCGCTAAATTTCTTTCTAAATATTGTTCACTTTGTATTTCTTCTTTATAAGCAGTTATTGTTTTTTTATCTTTGAATGCGTCATCTATAATTGGACTGACATAAGTTAGAATATTTTCTTTATTCACATCTAAAAACTCAATTTCAAATGTTGTATTAGCATAAAAACAATTAACCCAATTGTTTTCATTAAAAAGGGAGGATAATTTTTCTTTTCTTGCTTGACCTTTCTCTTGTGCAGTGCTTTTATACAATCGATGTTCTGATGGGATTGCCTGTTCATCTAAATCAGTTACAATAGCACACTTTCTCTGTATTCTATCATCGTCAAACAAGCTAGCGATATATTCAAACGAAGTACTACCAACATTAATCAAACCTATTCCAAGTTCGTCTAAGTTTATACCAAATAATTTTTTTACTATTTGAGGAATAAGTATTTCTTCAGCATCTCCTTCAACTAAGATAACACCTTTAGAAAAAAGCAATCCATTTCTTTTAACATCTAAATATCTCTCTACTGCGTTTATTAGATTTAGATTGTTCTTTTTTAACTTTTCTTTAGCAAATGAGTTCAGATTATTTGCTGGATTCATAACGATAGATTTGCCATTAAACGATTTTAATACATTCATCCGAGATATTTCAGACACTTCAGCTAAATGTACAGAATGTGTGGTCATGAGAATCTGAGTATAGTTTTTTTGAAGATTTAATCCTTCGAACAGAGTTTTTTGAATATGATGATGAATATGAGCTTCTGGTTCTTCAATCAACATAATATTAAGTAGTTCTCTTGAACGACACGCTTCAAATTCGACTATTTTCAAAGCTAAATAAATCATATTTAGATGTCCTAACCCTAGTAAGTCTAAGTCGATATTTTGTTCTGGCTTCATTGAAAGAAATTTTGCTAAAGAACCCATATCATCTGACATAGTTGAGGAAAGAAGAAGATTAGGAGAATACACTGAACCAATTATGCTATTTAGTTGCCGATTAATATTTTCGCCAATTTTCCTAATTTCAGGAACACTGGTAATAGTCTCATTTAATTGCTGTATAATTGTTTTTAATGACTCAACATTATCTGATGATATTTTTGATTCAATTGTTTCCATGATTCTTTTGACAGGGTTTCGATTGTTTTTCATTTCTCTAAGAACATCTCGAAGAGCGTCAACATAAACAACCGAAATATGCTTGAAAATATCTGACATGTCAATTCTTGAGCCCAAAAGAGCTTCATCGTCTTCTTCAGGATTACTAGCTATATTGTCATTGAGTCTTCCTACCAATTTATCATAATTTTCATTGATACAGAAATTTAGATTTGATTTAGATGTGTAGTAAAATTCATAGTCGGATAGACGAATAGAATTTCTAAATTCGTTAAATTGATGAGAGTCTAATTCAGTGGAAATATCAAATAATTGCTTTCTAATAGCTTTGTTAGGTCTAATAAATAGAGAAATACTACCTACACCTTTATCTGCATTTGAAATCAATTCTTCTAAGATTGTTTGACTTTCAGAATTTAAAGAAATGGAAGCACAAATCTCATTGTCAAATTCTTCTTCGCTGATTCCTTCAAATGTCGCAGAGATAATAATCCAATGCCCTTGCCACCCATTTTGAATTCCATGAAAAAAATCTGATTCTTTCAGTGTTTTACTACTATAGTAATAACTATCATCTAATAAGATTCTCAATGCAGTAAGAGCATTGGTTTTCCCTGAATCATTCTCACCTATAATAGTATTTGTCTCATTATCGAATCGAAAGATTTCGGATTCATAATTTCTAAAATTTCGAATTTGAAGAGTAGATATAAACATAAGCAGATCTCCTAACTATTTAATTAATATGATTATATAGTAAGTTTATCATAAATTATGTTAGTAAAAGTTCTCATTATAAGGGAGCGTCAATAATTTTGTGTAAATGATTCTTCCCTACTGCAGATTGTTTCTAATTCTCAATCAGTTGGCTTAGCATTTGTTCAAGTTCGCCTTCGGCCTGTTGAAAGCCTTTATGACTGCGACCTAGGAATTTTTGGTTGTAAGTATCAAAAGACGAGACTAAGAAACGTTCCATCGACTCTTCGTTTTGGAACTGTTCCTTGCGGTGGCTGTATTTCTTGATTTGCTTATTAAAGGATTCAATCAAGTTCGTAGAATAAATACTCTTGCGTATGGCCAAGGGGAAATCATAGAAAGTGAGCAAGTGATCGTTCGAAAGAATCGATTCAACCACTTTTGGATAGCTGGTTTTCCTTTTTTCCGCAAAAGCACCACGTGCTTCCAACGCCACCTCTTTAGATGAGGCTTGATACACCATTTTAAAATCATCACAGACTTCCTTACGATCATCGACACGCACTTTGTGACTGATATTACGGGAAACGTGTACACAACAATGTTGAAAACGAGCTTTGGGATAGAACCGACTAATCGCTCCTACCATCCCCTTTAAGCCATCCGTGATGAACAGGAGGACATTTTTCAAACCGCGCTCTTGAAGGTCCAATAAAATTTCCTCCCAAATCGTGATGGATTCAGTCGGTGCAATCGCATAGCTCAATACTTCCTTTGATCCGTCCGGGCGAATGCCAACTGCGATATGAATAGCTTCCTTGGCGACGGTTTTCCGCTTTAACGGAATATACGTTGCGTCCATATAAATAGCAGCATAACGGTCATGAAGCTCCCGCCCTTTAAACGCCGTTACCTCTTCTGTAAATGATTTTGTTATATTGGACATGGTTTGGGGCGTGTAGTAATGCCCATACATTTTCTCAATCAAGTCTGCGATTTCCGACATGGTAATACCTTTTCGGAAGAGGTGAATGACGGTCTCCTCTAACGTGTCATTCGTCCGTCTATAAGCAGGAACAGTCTGTTGCTTGAACTCACCATTGCGGTCGCGCGGAATCTGGAGATGAAGTTCCCCATACTCGGTCTTGACCGTACGGTCATAGGAGCCGTTACGAGAATTACCCGTGTTAAAACCAATGCGATCATACTTTTCGTAATCTAGGAAAGCCGTTAACTCCGTTTTGAGAAGCGTATTGACTGCTTTCTCCAAATGGACACGGAATAATTCATTCAAATCGCCTTTGTTCGCTAGAGTCTTTAGAATTTCTGTAGTAAAATCGTTCATAGGGAAGTCCTCTCTTCTGTGAATGTGTTGTGGTAACTCTATTCTACAGAAGGGACTTCCTTTTTTCTATTTACACAAAATATTTTACACTCTCCATTATAACAATTGGGTTAAAAAGAAAATAGATAGTATTCTACCTCATATTTATTTGAAAGTAATATATAAAAGACGTTCAAATTCGAACGCCTCTCGTTAACCAAATATTGGATTCAGAATCTAGTTTTCATATATAAACAGAGTATGATTAGGTGCAAAAATTGCACTTTTATTGCACTTTTATTTTTATTTATAGTGTTTTACTGTTCTGTATATTGTTTTAACTCCCTTGATAGTATCGCATTCTGTTTTATACACTTTACGTTGAAAACAGAGTGGGAATAAAATAAGAAAAAAGCCTAGAAGTTGTTAAATCAACTTTTCAAGGCTTTTTTTGTATTTCGGTAGTTGTTTTGGTGACTATTATTATAGCAATATTTGTTCATGTTTTTACATGTAACTTTATTCCATAAATTTCTTATCAATCTCTAGCACACTCTGTAAATGATACCTTTAAAAATCCATAAAAATGCGTTTTACTGAGTCAAGTAATCGATAATTAGGGCGCTACTTGCTTTAGTGAAAATAGAGAAAATAAATAAGCATATTTTTGAACACAGTTGTATTCGCATATGGTATAATCCTGACTTTGACACTTTAAAATAAAAAAAGGGGTCTAAACGTTGATTTATTAACGCTTAGACCCTTTTTTCTAGGGAGCTATTTTGTAGTAATTTTTCTTGATTTTGTCTCCTTGAAAATTTTTTTAAATTCTTTTTGTGGAATAATTTGATAGTCCGTCCGAAAACCAGCTTGTTGATGAAGGTCATCGGTTAAGTTTGTCCGTGTATAAGTCGGAATCATTCCTTCCCCGTCAATACGATAAAAAGTCATCTCACGTAATGTTTCAATAATCTCACCATACGTATAATTCTCCGGAAGCCGTTTTTCTAACAGCCTGAATATCATCATAGAGATAAAACAAGTAATAAAGTGAGCGTGAATACGATCTTCTCGACTCAAGTATACGGGACGTGCTTCAAATTCACTTTTCATAATTCGAAACGTCTCTTCAATTTCCCATCGATTATGATTGATTTTAATAATTTCTTCCACGGTATCTTCAAGATTCGTGCAAACACCATAAAAACCATCGTATTGTGCTTCTTTATCAATTACCGTTTCATCGAGGCCAGTCTGCTGTTTATCTGCGACTTCCCCATTTTTTGTCACATGCGTTTGTTTAATGAAACGACGGACGTCATTTGGGTTCTTACTTTTCTTAAGTACTTGACCACTATCAATTAGCCTTTGCGCGCGCGTGACTTGTCTTTCACGAATTTTTTCTTGATAATGCTGATATTTTAAGGAATAAGTGACAATCAGTCGTTGTTCTAATCCATCCTCAAGAATCCAGCGTTCTTTGTAAAAGATCGCTTTATGATTCGCTAGCACCTGAATCTCTTCAAGTGAATATTCTTTTTTTGAAGTACTTCCACTTAATTTCCAACCCGTGGTAGCCAGTGCCCAACTTTTTAAATGTTTTTTTAACTTTTTGATTGATTGAGTCGTAATAAATGCCCGTCCTTGAATATCGTTAAATTTCCGATTTGCAGTAGAAGATAAGCCTGCATCTGTACAAACGATAAATTTAGACATAGAAAAATCATCTAACAGTTTTCTTTCTAACGGTTTTAGCGTTGTTTGTTCATTGGCGCTTCCGCGTGCTAAGTCAAAAGCGAGCGGTAGACCATCACCATCCATAAACAAGCCCATTTGTACAATCGGGTTTGGCCGATTTTCTTTTGATTTTCCGTATTTTCTAAGTTCATCTTCTTCTTCAATTTCAAAGAAAAAATTTGTGCAATCATAATAAAGGATCCGATTATTTCGAGGCCTAACTTTTTGACTATTTTTGTACAACTGCGATTGAATACGGGTACTTTCTTTAGAAAGAACCGCTAACGCACGGTAGAAATGGTGAAGTTCTACTTGGGGCGCTTCTAAGTATTTATGCATCGTATAAAATGCTTCTCGTTTAGATCCTGGATAAAGAACACGTGAAAAAATTAATTGCGAAAGAATACCATTGAGGTCAAATTCAATTTTGTATTTCTCTTGGATTGTTTTACAAATTTTATCTAGTTCCAATTGATAATAGAGTTGTTGTAAAAATAAGTAACCCCCGTTGAAAGAAACTTGATCTCCCATCGAAATTTGTTTGGTAGGAGAATATTGAACAAGGATTTCTTTTTGTTGTTGTTTTTCTTGTTTAGTTAAATCTTTTGCCCGATTTTTAGCCCATTCATAAGGATCTTGTCCATTTGCTTTTTGAATCACTTCCTCTAGTGTTCCTAATTTTTCAACCACTTTTGAAGTGCTTTTTCCATTTTTTCGGTAGGACTTTGTAATAAAAAAAGATTCAGAGTTTTTTGTTTTTGTTATTTGTAATCGCATAATATCACCTTCTTAAGTCTATTATATGATAAAATACTACAAATTACTACAAATAAAATATAAAATTTGACAGAAAAAAATAAGCCACATCAAGGCTTAAAGCGATTTTTTTCAATTACAAGTGTCAAACTCCCGAGGAATTTAAAGAACTTTATAAAGAACAATATAAAATCGAAGCAAAAAATGGCGAACTGAAGAACCAATATGATTATGAGACTGCACAAAGTTGTGGTTTATTAGGCATGACTATTCAAGGAGCGAGTACGCTCTTTTTAGTGAATATGAAACGAATACTGAAGTTAGAAAGAGAAAGGGGAGCGAAATAGCTAGCGATTCCTCCTATTTTTTTAAAAAAAATGAAAATAAACGAGAAACTTTGGCTACTACCAAAATTCCTCGCTCATTTATAGTGACTTTTTCAACAGCTTCGCTTGATGATTGATTTTTTACCAAGTTTCCCCCGACTTATTTTATTCAAATTTGGATAGAACACTATTTAACGTAGAGCCTAAAAAAGCCCAACCTATTCGCAGTAGGGTGGGCTCTTGTGTTGTTATGCAACACAAATCTTATCACTTCGCAAAACAATTATAATCTAGATCCAATAAAAATCAAATTATTAAATACCCGACAAACAAACGTCTATTTATTAAATGCAGATAAATGCTCCAAAAAAAGTTAAATTACGTTCTTCAAAATCTTATTGAATAATCCCATATCTTTTCGACAATCGTTCCGTAATAAAACGCAGTTCGTCTCAACTATTCCATCGGTTTCTTCTAAAATAATAGACACTGTAACTTTTCCACCATAAGAGATTGAATTAGAATCTGTACTAAAATTTTGAAGATACTTTAGTACTGTAAGCTTTTTGTGTCATTTTAGCCATTTCTTATTCCCTTAAATTAAGTAGTTTATTTTTTATAAGGACACTCATCTATGATTCAATACTATTAGATATCTTTGAATAATCAATTTTAGTTAACGTGTACGTCAATTCAATAAAATTTGATTCTCGCATTGAGTCAGTCTTCTTTTTTTCTGTTAAGCTAAAATTCAATTTTTTTAGTAAGCCTATACTGGAAACATTATTTTCATGTACATTTGCAACTATTTTATCGATGTTCAAGTTCAAAAATGCAAAATTGATTATTTCTGAAACACTAGTATATGCAACACCTTTTCTCCAATATTTTTTGTTTACTGTATAACCAATCTGACAAAAATCGCCTTCATCTGATAATCTTAAGCTTAGATTTCCGATAATTTTACCAGTTTTTTTTAGTTCAATTCCATATCTCCCAAGTGGTTGAGAAAGATTCCACACCACGAGCATTTGTAAGCTCTCTTCAAGACTCTCATGTGCAGGATAATCGTACTTTAATGTCTCATCATCACTTGTTATCTCGTGATAATCGATAAGGTCATTAATCTCCAACGGTCTTAAAATAAAATCTTCTAGATAAAGAATCTTATTTTTAGCTAGAGCAACTAGATTATTGTTTTTTCTATCCGTCAAACAAATTCCTCCTTCAAATTATGTTGAAAAAATCAACTTTCTACTATCAATAGCTATTATAAGCCTTTAACTCATTTTAGTAAGTCTCAATAACTTTGCCGTAAAAATATTTTACTACCACTTGTTCTTCTTTTCTCTTCGGTAACAAAACACTTGACGTCAAACCCAAAAAGAATCATTCAGCCAATCCCTAACGCAATACACAAATTTTTAAACGCTCATTTCTTAATTCTCTTTAAAAAAACGCGTGCCGTTTGCTAACATCTTCAAACTTACTTCTCGGTAATCGGTATACAAATTATAAATAGCATCTTCTGATAGGACACCACGCGGAAGGTCTACGGGAATTTCACGTCGATTCTCTGCTTCTAAATCTTCTTGTCGTTGATTAGAATGATAATAATCCATTAATGAGACAAACTCATCGGAATGCTCTTCAAAAAAACGCAATAATTCAGCTAATTCTTGAATTTTTTGATCGAATTGATTTAAAATATTTTCGTACTTGGTGATATGATTATAATTTTTTTCATTTTCCATCGGTTATTCCCCTCGCTTTATTTGCTGTTAACTCATCTTTTTTCAACGTTTCGATGCATGCAAACAATCTTACTAGAAAACATAGCTAAGACTTTATCAAAAACCTTTACGATGCAAGTTGTAAGAATATCCTACTGGTGTACCAACTGTTAGAATCATCACGACTAGAAATAACCATGTTTGTTGAAAATAAATATTACCAACTAAAATAAAGCCGCCAATAAAAAACAACCATGCGGCAAGTCGATGGGTTTTATTCCAGTTTTCCTTGTTATTTAATGTCCAAGGGATACGAATGCCCACTGTGTAATTTTGCTTCACTTGATGAAGGTAATTGCCTAAAAAGATAAACAACACGCCGAGTAAGCCTTGCGCAAGTACGGATGATTTCACCTCATATCCTAGAGCTACTCGATAAATCGCCGTCATCATACCACCTGTTAAAACGGGTGTTATCCACAACAATCCTTTAAAAAGATATTCTTCAATATTTTGCCGTTTCGGGTCTGCCGAAATCCCTAAAAAAGTCAGCCAATGAATCACTAATAGAAAAAGCGGTAAGCCAAAAACGACCATTGGTTTACTCGCCCAGCCATCTGGTTGGTTTTGAGTATTAAAATGGATAGCGATTTCTTCTGGTAATTGTTGCCATAAAAATAGCCCTGCGACACTCGCTAATACGATTACCATTGAGGTTAAAAGCATTGTTTTGATGTATTTGTTTTTATTCATGTTTTTTCCCTTCTTTCAAATTCATTAACCATGACATGATTTCATCGACTAAGGTTGTGTTTAAGTCATAATAGATATAATTTTTTTCTTTTTCTTCCCAAATTAAGTTTGCTTTTTTTAAGATACTCAAGTGATAAGAAATCGTCGCTGCGGTCATGGAAAAATGACTCGCAATCTCACCAGCCGACATTCGACCATTTTTTAAGAGCTGTAAAATTTCTCTTCGTGCAGGGTCTGCCAAGGCTTTAAAACTTTTTTCAAATCCCATTTAATGAACCTCCTCCCTCTATTTAGATATTTTTCTAATTAGATATCTATCTAAATTAGACCATCTTATGCTTAAATTGTCAATCAAAAAAAACGACTATCTGTAAAATGCAGATAGTCGTTTCTTTCAGTTTGTTGAGCGAATGATTTTCTTTCCAAGTAAAAAACGTGACAAATAGCTCTCTTTGCAACTTTCACTTTTAATGATACGAAAAAAACATTTTGCTGTTCCAATCTTGCTAATCTAAAAACAACTGGTCGTTTATTTTTTTTTACGCTACTACTAGTCTCTATGCTAAAAAGCCAAGAACAGCTTTTTTGTTCTTGGCTTTTCGCATAGAGAGCAATTCGAAATCACTTTTTCCTATTCTACCGTGTCACTAAACCATTAAAGCAAACAAAATAGCCAGCAAAATCACCTAGACGTTTTCTCGGTGCATCGCCTTTTACTAATTGTTCGTACCAAGCCACCTCGCGTTCTTTTATGCTCATATAACGATACAGTGGGGTAAGCGTGGCCATATAAGCGTTGTGCAAGCTTCCATGGCATCACTTTTTGCATTTCCACTGTTCATAATCAATCCCATAATTGCTTCTAGGTTTTGTTCTTGCATGAGCTTATTCACCAACTTTTTAAAGTTTATTCATAATTTTTTCTGCTTGTTCAAGAACCTTTTCTCCATCCATCCGACCGTAATCAGTCATATTAATTACATCAATCGGAATTCCTTTTAATCCGTATTTTTCTTCAAACTTCCCTTTCATGAATCGAACCTGTGGGCCTAAGAGAATAACATCAATAATTTTTGAAGCTACTTGTTGATCTGCTTCTGAAGCAGAAACTGCAAATATTTCAGCAACAATTTTTTTATTTTGTGCAGCTTTTTGCATTTTAGTAACCAATAAACTAGTACTCATCCCAGCAGAACAAACCAACATAATTGTGCGTTTAGACATACACTTTTCCTCCCTCTAATCCTCTTCACTTTGATTTTCAAGTTCCAGATTTTTTTTATCTAAGATTCGAACAAAAGGATAATAAATTGCAGCTGAAAGCGGAACCATAAGTAGCTGTATCAGCCCTAACTTCCAACTTCCCTGTAACAAACCAGATAAGAAAATCGGAGCACCAAATGGTACTTGCATTCCAATCGGTATTGGTAAAATGTTAGTAATTGTTAACAGATATCCTAAAACAACACATACTATCGGAGATATAATGAAAGGAATTGCAAGAATTGGATTCATCACGATTGGCAATCCAAAAATTAACGGTTCATGAATACCAAAAATTGATCCTGGTGCACCTAATCGGCCAATAACTTTAAATTATTTACTCTTAGTAAAAAATAATAAAACAATAATTAATCCAAGCATTGGCGACAGATTAGCATACATCCCCCAAAATGATCCCGTCACGATATTGGGCATTGCTTCTCCTGCTTGATAAGCTGCTAAGTTTTCTAAATCTAACGCAGTCATTATTGGTCTAATAACTGCTAAAACAACAATTGCTCCGTGAATACCAAAAACCCATAATACTTGCATAATTAGCAACGCAATACATATTGACCAAATTGACCCACCTAAACTTTGTAGCGGAATTTGTAAGATTGTATAAACAAATTGATGGAAACTACCAAATGTTGTTTGAGCCCAAATTGCTGAAATAACGGTAAATATAATTGCAACAAAAACTGCAGGAACTAATCCAGAAAATGTTTTTGAAATGGTCGGCGGAACACCATCTGGCATTTTAATCGTAAAGTTCTTATCGACAAAGAAAACATATAATCTTGCTGAAACAATTCCTACAATCATTGCAGCAAATAACCCTTTTGCACCCAACCAATCAAATGTTAATGCATTTACATTCAACTCTCCAACTTCAAAACTTGTAATTGGGGTTAAAACTAAAAATGAGAATAATGAGACAAAACCTGGTATCATTCCTTCTTGATCTAACAAGGTCGCCAGTCGATAAGCTATTGAAAAGGCTGCATAGAGCGCTAATGCATTAGTTGTAAAGGTAGCTGGTAAGGCAATAAAAGCTTTTATCGGAGCAATAAACGTTTGATAAGATCCAACTTGCATTGAAGACAGTAAGGTACTGAATGCTCCTATAATCATTATTGGCAATGTCGACATTAATCCATTAGAAATTGCCTGCATATAAATATTTTGTTGAATTTTACTTGCATAGTACTGTCCTTTTTCGGTGAATTTTTCTGCAAATGTCATTTCATTTTCCTCCTTAATTAACTTGGTTTCTTAACCAACAGCAACACATCTTCTTGACCTGAATGAATTTTAAAAATCGTTTCTCCATTTTTAACTACGAATGTTGGTTCCAATAAGTTTTTCGTTTTCAAATCAATTAAATAAATTTCAAAATCACTAAAATCAGCTGATACTCGAATTGTCGTATTACTTGGAATATAGATTAAGTGATGTTTTTGTTGTTTAGAAGATGCTACTCGAATTTGTTCATTCGCTCCAACTAATAATTGATTATTAGGAATTAACTCATCAATCTGATTCATTTGTAAAATTCCTTTTATAAATCCATAGTCAAACGCTCCAGGTAATTGTAATGCTTCTTGCCAATACATCGGTGTATCAAATGCTTCTCCCGTATTTTCCGCAAAATTTGTGTTCATTCCATGCCAGCTCCATACACCATGCGCTCCATAAGTTATACCCGCACATGCTCCTGACAATACTGACTGCCAAGCAGCTTGGCGAACATCTAATTGTTTAAATCGTCCATATTCTCTTCTCGCATACCCCATTTGTTCATAACAAGGTTCAGAATTAACAATTGGTAACTTTCGCTCCATCTTATAAAATTGCTCAGCTAGATAATACGGCATGTTCAAAAACGAACGATTATGGCCAGATTGATACAAGAGTAAATCTAAACGCCTTAAAATTTCTTCTGGAATTTCTTCTTGACGTCCCTTAATATGAACCGTCTTCAATGTATTAGGCGAATGCTTTTCGAAATAATCAAATGCTTCTAAGTAAGTATCAATCGTTTCTTTTTCTGGAAAATCAGTATCTCCTGCTATAAAATAAATTGGCGAAAAAGAATCAAACGTATCGATTACTTTTTTAAAATAATTTTCAAAATATTCCCTTGGAAAAACATTTTTTCTCCTATCTAAATTGCTTGCCCAAGTTCCTTCAACATAGTTCGACCATAAAACAACTAGAGCTAATGTAAAGCCTCTATCATCTGCTATCTTACATAGTTTTTTTGCACGTTCAAAATAACTATCATCTAATTCTTTAAAGTCATAAACACCATTTTTTTTTGAAAAAGGAAGTTTATCAAACGTTCCTCTACTTCGATCCCATTGAGGTAGGATATTAATTTGTAAAGTATTGAATCCTTGAGTTTTCCTTTTTTCCAAATAAGTCATCCACTCTTCTTCACGAATACTTGTAAACGCACTCCAACAAGTGTCTGCTAAATAAAAAAAATGCGTACCATCTCTCAAAAGTGTTCGTTGGTTTTGATTCACTGTGACTCTCATTTTAACACCTCTTTATTATTCTTTTACTTCATCAATGTATGGGCTTAACCATCCTTCACATAAATCAAACCATTTTCCTACGTGTTGGTTGTAATGACTTGGCTTTCTAGCAGTTGTTCGATCACCTAACGCTAATCCGTGTTCTCCTTTTTCAAAAATATGCATTTCAAACGACACTTGATTTTCTTTTAATTTCCTAGCTAACTTCAAGGAATTATCAACATCTACAAGAATATCCTCAAACGTATGCCAGATAAACATTGGGGGTGTTTCTGCATTGACATAATTTAATAAATTCATTTTAGAAATCTCTTGTTTCCCTGGTTTTTTAACTCCAAAGAAACGTTCATTTGCTGTATGAGGTGTCTCAATTAAACTCGAAGCAAAACCTAATTCCCCTTCTGGAAAAGACTCTTCTACATAAACTAATGGATATCCTAAAATACATAAATTAATTTTCATATCCTCTGGTGTTAGCCCCAAACGATTTGATAACATTGGATCATTCCATCTCGTTGCCATGTGTAGCGCTAGATGACCTCCTGCAGAAAAACCACAAATAATAATCTGTTCCTCATTAACAAGCCACTCATTCGCATGCTTTCGTACATAATAAACTGTTTGGGCAGCCTCATCCAATGCATTATCAGGAACACCTATCACCTTATCTTCTGTGGTATACCAGAGAACGACGCTATTCAATCCAATACTATTAAACTTTAACGCAATTACTTCTGCCTCTCGATCACTAGTAAATGCATACCCTCCTCCCGGACATACAATAACCAACGGTCTTTTTTTGCCAATATTGTACTCATTAGAATTGTGTAATAAATACGTATCAAAATAAGCATGGTTATTCAATTGAATTCGTTCATTCCTCATTTAACCCTCTCCTTTTTTATGAAAATCGCTGTATCAAATCATTCCATTTTTTATATTTATTTTTAATAATCGTATCACCATTTATTGGAAAATAGACTTGCTCTCCTACTGTTGTGATTGGTATGTTACCAGTCGCCATTCGTAATGTTCCGATGGCTGAGTATTCCTCGATGTCACTAACTATCACTTTTTTATTTAAAAGTGTGGCTAATTGTGCCATTAGCGCTTTATTTTTAGAAATACCTCCATCGACGAAGACCTGTGGAATCGTTAGTTGAGAAACTTCTTCCATCGTATCAATTACCGACTTAATTTGAAATATTAAACTTTCTAAAACCGCTTTCAATAAATCTGTTTGTGTTGTTGTCCGCTTCATTCCTAAGAAACTAGCGGTCATTTGATTATTCCAGTAAGGTGCACCCATTCCAAGTAATGCAGGAATAAAATATACTTCTTCTTGACTAATGTCGAAACATTTATTACATTGATACGCGATTTCCTCTACTTTAGCAATCTGACTGCCAAACCAATTTAATGCATCGCCGCATGAACGAATGATGCCTTCAAGTGCATAGGTCGTCTCTTGGGTATCCTGCCATGCAAGTGTTGTGAGAATGCGTGGATCACGAATGTTTTTCTTTTCCTTTACTTGCATTAGAATGGAACAGCCAGTTCCCATCGTAATTTTGACGTCACCACAATTGATACAGTCCTCACCGTACAATGCGGCCTGTGAATCAGCGAGTACTCCTTGAATTGGAATTCCCTGATACTTTCCAAAAAGAGCATTCGCATTACGAATTTCTGGAAGATCTTTACGAGAAACATCAAACAATTCAAGTAAATCTTCGTCCCAATCGTTCTCATGAATATTATATAGTAGTGTACGGCAGGCATTGCTAGCGTCCGTCGCAAAAACTTCACCTTCTGTCATTTTCCAAATCAACCACGCATCCATTGTTCCGATAGCTAATTCGCCGGTTCCTGATTTTTCTTTGATTTCTGGATATTCGTCCATTAACCACTTAATTTTACTACCGGAAAAGTATGGATCAATTCGTAATCCCGTTTTTTCAGAAACGAGTGATTCTTTGCCTTCTCCAATTAACGATTCACAGATAGCTGTACTGCGATTACATTGCCAGACCATCGCATTGTAGAGAGGCATACCTGTTGTTTTATCCCAAATAATAACCGTTTCTCTTTGGTTTGTTAACGAAAGCGTTTGTATTCCCTTACTTGAAAGACGGTTTTCCTTTAATGCCGTTACAAATAATTCTTCTACATTTCCCCAGATTTCGAGCGGGTCATGTTCGACCCACCCAATCTGTGGATAAATTTGCTCGTGCTTTCGATCATAGCGTTTTATTATTTTTCCTTCTTGAACAACTAATAATTTCGTTCCCGAGGTGCTCTGATCCAAAACAAGTTGCGTGTGTTGCTGCATGCTAGTCACCGCCTCTTAACAGTTCTTCAGCAGTTTTTGCAAGTGAATCACCATCTAAGCCATAGTGACGAAAAAGCTCTGGACTAGATCCTGTAACCAAGGCCTCATCTGGAAAGGCAATAATTTTTTGGAAAACATTTGTTTCTTCCGCTAAGGTTTCTGCAACTGCTGCTCCAAGCCCATTATGGATACTATGTTCTTCAACAGTAATTACTCGTTTCGTTTTTCGCGCAAGTGTTTTAACTGCGTCTTCATCAAACGGCTTTAAAGTATGAACATTTAAAACACCTGCAGAAATCCCTTTTTCTTTTAGAATTTCAGACGCGTTCATCGCTTGACGAACCGTTTCACCCGTTGCAATAAAGGTTAATTGATCCCCTTCTAACATTTCTACTGCTTTTCCAATTGCAAATGAATACTCACTATTCTCATAGCAATCTTCGACAGGATTTCGTCCAAGTCGGATGTAAGCAGGTTGATCTGAATGTGCGAGAGCTTCAAACATTTTCATCGTTTCAAAACGATCTGCTGGAACGAGAACCTGTAAATTCGGAATGGCACGAGTCACCGCAAAATCTTGAAGTGAGTGGTGGCTCATTCCTAATGCACCGTAACTAACGCCTCCACTAATACCAACAAGTTTTACATTTTTGTTGGAATAGGAAACATCCACTTTAATTTGTTCAATACTCCGCATACTTAAGAAGCACGCAGGAGAAGCAACGAATGGTCGTTTCCCCATATGAGCAAGACCAGCCGCGATACTGACAATGTTTTGTTCCGCAATTCCGACTTCGACTAATTGTTTAGGTAACTCTTTTGCGAACCCAGCCAACGAAGCCGAACCTCGTGAATCACTTGTCAAAACAAGAAGGTCTTGATTTTTCTTTCCTTCTTCAATTAACACTTCGCACATTGCTTGACGATTTGCGATTTTATTTTTCTCCACTGTTCAACACCTCCATCTGTGCATCTAGTTCTACAAAAGCTTGTTCTAATTGTTCTTGTGTCGGAACTTTGTGATGCCAATCAATTTTGTTTTTAGACTGTGAATACCCATTTCCTTTAATTGTATGCGCAATAATCATTTTGGGTTTTCCTTCTTGATGTGGTTGTTCAAACACTTGAATTAACGCATCAAAGTCATGTCCATCAACTTCATGCACATCCCAACCAAATGCGCGCCATTTTCCCGCTAGATTTTCAACAGCCATCACATCTTCTGAAGGGCCACTAATTTGTAGTCCATTTCGGTCAATGATTGCAGTCAAATTATCTAAGCCATAATGAGCAGCTGCCATTGCCCCCTCCCAAACAGACCCTTCTGCTAATTCACCGTCACCAAGTAAGGTGTACGTTTGATAGCTTTGTTGGTTCAATTTTCCAGCCAATGCAATCCCGACTGAAACAGGTAATCCATGTCCGAGAGAACCTGTATTCATTTCAACACCTGCTACTTCATTATTCGGATGTCCGATTAACCGAGAACCATACTGAGAAAACGTCGCCAACTCTTCTTTAGGAAAAAATCCCTTATCTGCTAAAACGGCCCATAGCGCTTCTGCAGCATGCCCTTTACTTTGAATATATTGGTCCCGAT
The DNA here is from genome assembly GCF_016909125.1 of Enterococcus lemanii. GTDB lineage: Bacteria > Bacillota > Bacilli > Lactobacillales > Enterococcaceae > Enterococcus_I > Enterococcus_I lemanii. Next base: position 17,852 of record NZ_JAFBFD010000031.1, read on the forward strand.
TCACCATCTCTGGTTTAGTTGGCGAAATATTCATAATACGATAATACAATGTCACGAGCACATCGATGCATGATAAATCAGATCCTGTATGTCCAGCTTTTCCTTGATATATCATTTGGAAAATTTCTTTTCTCAATTCAATCGACTTTCGTTTTAAATTTATGATTTCCATATTTATTCTCCTCTCAAATATGCTTGAACATCTTCTTCAATCGGATCATAAAAATCAGGGGTAATACCTAAATATTTACAAGCTTCATATAAAATAGGTACCACATTTTTACGTACTGCAGCAACATGATGAATATATGGTCCTTCAACTAATTTGAATTCTAATCGGTTTAAGTTTTCAAATTCTAGATATAGATACGTCCCTTGATTGTATGGTCCTTCAATTGATTTCGCCGTTCCCATTAATAGGGAGTATTCACCATTGTCGCCATCAAAACGACATAAAGTATATTCATCGTCAATCGCTTTAAAAGCAACTGAACCAGGATAATCAAAGACAAAGTGACGTTGTGGTAAAATCGGTTTCGTTTCTGCTGTTGAATAAGCAAATACACCTAAATGCTGTAACAATTCACCATTTTCGTTTTCTGGATGGCGGCAGTTTACATCTGCAAAAATTGCACGATGTTCACCCAATGAGGCTGCTTCAATTAATAATTCTGAAATTGCGCCATGCACATCCGTTTCACAAACAAATGGAATACCCTCATCTTGTAATAGTGATAAGGAAGCATATGGTAAAATACCAATTTCGTCTTGTAGTGCTGTCCAACACTGTAAAACACCTGCGTTACATCCATATTGCTCACATAAACTTTGCAAGGCAACTTTCAATGCAGCAATCATTTCTAAATCACGGTCTGAAATTTGAACTTCAGTATTCTTATGGAAATAATCGATGACACCCGCCACTTCTTGTGCACGGTTTTCTTTCACACGATCGATTTCCTTTACCAGTTCTTGTAACGGCACGGGAGATAGTGAAATATTGAAACGTTCTAATAATTCTCCTTCATTACAAATGACTGACCAAAAATCAAACGGTCTTGGTCCCACTTGTAAAATTCGTGTCGCTTTAAAAGTTTTAACCACGTTACAAACCTTAATAAAATCAAGCAACCCACGAGCAAATTCAGGTGAATCAATATCTGAATTTTTGATATATGTAAATGGAACTTTGAAACGTCGTAATACTTTTCCAATTGCAAATAAGCCACACTGTGTATCGCGTAATCGTGAGCCATCCAGCGCAGGTGTCTCATCTTTTGGCCCCCACAATAAAACTGGAACATCTAACTTCTTAGCTAAGCGTGCACAGGCATACTCTGTTCCGAAGTTTTCATTTGCTAAAAATAAGCCATCAATTTTTGCCGCTTTAAATTTTTCAGCAATTTTTTCAACACCTTCATCGTCATAAAGTAATCCATCTTCATTAATATCTAAAATATCAACGTATTCAATTCCTAATTCATCCATTTTTTCTCTAGTTAAATTTGCATATTCAATCGCTGCATCTGCACTAAACAGATTTCGTCTAGTCGGTGCAAAGCCAATTCTTACTTTATCCATTCTGTTCACCTCATTATTTTCTGTAAGCACTTTCTACACTTGAAGCATAGCATCGAAATTTAAACCGGACAAGATTAAAACTAAATTTATTTTTTATTTTCCTCTTATTTTACTAAACTAAGAGGAAAATATTAGATGGTAACGGTTTATTTTTACTTTTAGGTATTTAAAACTATTATCCCAACTAAACTAATTGATTATTTTATATAAAAATGTTACATTCATTTTGGAGGATGATCATAATGAAATTAGAGGATATCGCTCGTTTAGCAAACGTTTCTAAATCTGCTGCGTCACTTGCTCTAAATGGAAAGAGTGGTGTAAGTGAAAAGACCCGTGCCCATGTATTGGCAGTGGCTAAAGAAAACAATTACGTACCTTTACGTAAACATACGAAATCAGTAAAAAATGAAAAAACATTGAAAATCCGCTTTGTTGCCTGTACAAATGCAGATGTAATTCCAACACATTACCAACAATTACCTTTTTTTAGTGAGTTACTTTCTTGTTTAAGTACAGAAATTACGGCAAAAAACTATACACTCACTACAAATAACTTACCAAAAGAGCAATTATTTGCTACCTTACAAAAACTTGAGGATAAACAACCAAGTGATGGTATCATCTTATTAGGAACCAACTTAACCTCTGCACATCTCGCTAATGGAACTAATTTTAAAAACCTTGTTATTTTAGATACTGAGAGCAGTAGTACAAATTGTACGACAATTACGATGAATAACTACCTTGGTGGTCACAGCGCCGCAGAATACCTGCTAAAAATGAAACATGAAAAAATCGGATATATTAAGGGAACTCCTAGAATCAACAATTTCTATGATCGTCGCCGAGGATTTAAAGATGCACTTAAACGCCATGGTCAAAACCCAGATAAATTACCAAAATATTATCTTCCCGGTATGGAAATTAAGGCTGTCGAAAAAGAAGTTGAAAAATTTCTCGACTTTGTCAAAAGTGTAACAGCCATTTTTTGTGAAGATGACTATATTGCAATTAGTGTTTTAAAAACATTGAATAAGCACGGAATTCGTGTTCCTGAAGATGTTTCGATTATTGGTTTTGATGATATTCCAGAATCTCGTGTGACTTCGCCTGAACTGACCACGGTTCACGTACCCATTGCTGCGATTGCTAAAGAAGCAGTCAGTTTAATTGAACGAACAAATGAAGACCCCACACTTGTCAAACAGCAAATTTTTTTTAATACACAATTAGTAATTCGCGATTCTACCCGAAATCTAAACCACTCATAAAAAAAATCACGCCACTTTCGAAATACGTTTCGAAAAATGGCGTGATTTTTTTTGGATCAATGTCAATATTTGAGACAGTTTATACGAGAGATTTGTCGAATAATTTCATTCATGGAATTTCTCATTGTTTGATTCAAGTGTCAAGCCCAGACCGCTTGACACTCGAATCAAACAATGAGAGGAAAAACCCATGAAATTGTTCGACAAAAAGTGGATAGTGACTGGGTTTTAGGCGGCGTCATTAATCAGCTCCTCAAATCTAACGGGTGTCAAATAGCCGATTGAGCCGTGTATTCTCTTGCGATTATAAAACCGAAAAACATAGTCAAAAATATCAAGTTTTGCTGTTTCAAAATCTGGATAGACCTCTTGTTGATAAACTCGCTCTTTCTTCAGGCTTGCATGGAAAGATTCAATCCCCGCATTATCATAAGGGCATCCTTTTCGAGAGAAAGAATGTTGAATGTTATTTAATTTTAGTGCTTTTTCATAGGCTTTTGATGTATATTGCGATCCTAAATCACTATGTAAAATTAGTTTTGAATTGATTTCCCTGTTGTTCAGCGCATCTTCTAATGTCCGAAGAACTAAATCTGTATCCATTTTTTTGCCAAATGAATAACCGATTATTCTCTTTGAGTGTAAATCCAAGATTGTTGATAAATAACACCAACCATCTTTTTTTGTTTCAATATATGTGATATCAGTCACCCACTTTTGGTTTAATGCGGTTGTTGAAAAATCTTGATTTAACAGGTTTTCTCTGTCTTCAACCTTACCTTTTGATGTGATGGTTGGCTTCCATTTTTTTCGAGTAATGGATCTTAAGTTTAACTTGCGCATGATTCTTTGAACTCTTTTGATACTGCAAATTCGCCCGATTTTTTCTAACTCTTTTTTTAAAGAAGAATGAATTTTACAAGCACCGTAGACACGCTCACCTTCATTGTGATAAATATTTGAAATTCTTTCCTCAAGGTCTTCGTTTTCGATTGAACGTTTACTTATTTTTGGAGATAACCAACGATAATAAGATGCCCGATTCACCTTTAAAACACGGCAGAGTGTTGAAACGTTATGATTCTTAGCCTTGCTTTGATCGCGGATAAATTGATAGAGGGAGCTTATCTCCGCGCGAATAGCCCCAACGCTTTTTTTAATATTTCTACTTCTTCTTCCAACTCTTTCATCCGCTTCAATTCAGTCATGGGCTGTTCGGGTGTCACATTGGTAATCGGATGTGGCGTCGTTGCTCGTACCCATTTGTGAATTGTAGAGTAACCCACACCGTTTTCGTTAGATAGTTCTCTAGCTGTTTTTATTCCTTTTTGGTGTCACTCAAGAATATTTTGTTTAAATTCATCTGTATATCTTTTAGACATTTGACAACAACCTTTCTTCTTCTAGTGTATTTTACACTCTCTCAAAAGTTGTCTCAAGTTTTATACTAGCATTATATCGCCTATTTATTGTGATTTGTTATCTTTACTTTAGAGCATACAAAGAGATGTAATTTAGGAGGTGGTATATTGAACGATATTGTAATAGAAAACCTATGTAAGAAGCACCGGAACAAGAATATTTTAAATGATGTTTCTTTTAAAGCAACACAGGGAGAAATCATCGCTTTTCTTGGTCCGAATGGAGCAGGAAAAAGTTCAACGCTAAGGATTTTACTTGGACTTGACTATCCTCTCTCTGGTATTGCTACATTTGGCGGAAAAAGATATATGGAGTTTGACAGACCTTTGCGTGACGTAGGTGCTGTATTTGATGGTCTTGGTGGTGTTCCATCTCGAACTATCAATACACATCTAAAAATAGTCGCATTAAGTAATCAAATTACGAAGAGCCGCATAGATGAAGTTTTAAAAATGACTGAGCTATATGAAAAAAGATTTTCAAAGCTCGGTACGTTATCGCTCGGAGAAGGGCAGCGTCTTGGACTTGCTAGTGCATTACTTGGTGACCCACAGTATCTTGTTCTTGATGAGCCAACAAACGGACTTGATCCACTATGCTAAAAAGCCAAGAACAGTTTTTTTGTTCTTGGCTTTTTGCATAGAGAGCAATTCGAAATTACTTTTTCTCTATTCTAGCGCGTCACTAAACCATTAAAGCAGACAAAATAGCCGGCAAAATCACCTAGACGTTTTCTCGGTGCATCGCCTTTTACTAATTGTTCGTACCAAGCCACCTCGCGTTCTTTTATGCCCATATAACGATACAGTGGGGTAAGCGTGGCCATATAAGCGTTGTGCAAGCTTGTCCGACTTGGATCTTTTTCCTTTTTTTCTTCGTTTGAAAAAGTCAACCAAGCATTGCGCATCGTAACGTATTTCATCGCCGCTTCCACGACGTCTTGAAACAATTCAGCCATATCCTCATCCTCAAAATCCATTTGATTGAGTAATTGGGTATAAATTTCTAAGGCTTCCTCAAAACTTAAATGATCTTTTTCTAACAAGTAATTCTCATATTGAAACATGCGCGTCCTCCTAGAAATCGTTTTTTATATTATGATTCATTGTAACATTCTTTGTTATAGGCTACCTGCTGATTAAATAAAAAACATTAAATAATGGTATTTGAGCTCGATATTTTATATAACAAGTACAAGACTTTTAACGGTAGAACACGGAAAACCGTGCACTTTTATCAATATTGGATGCTTCTAATGTATAAACCACAAATTTACCAGCAACTTCCTTGTGCAGATTTTGATCAACTTGTTAGTTTAAAAAATACCCCTGAAAATCGCTGGATTAAAAAAATGGCTCGTATTACTTGGATAGAGCTAGAAAAAAATAGGCTGAAAAATCTCTTAATAAAAAAGACAATATTGCGTAATTTTTACGAATGGCTTTGGGTGCCTTACTAATTCAAGAAGAATATGGCTTTAGTGCTGAAAAAGCCGTTATGCAAATTCAAAAAATCCTTATTTGCAATCCTTTTCTTTTGTTAAATAAAGTTTTTTATGCATCTGTTGTTAGGTCCATCCAGACTAGCGAACAGAAGAGATATTAGAGCCGTTCGACCAAAGGGAGTTACGGATATATTACTAGGTTCACGTAGCTCATTGGCGCCGGAGCCGTGTCAAAAGATTCGATGTGAATTACGGAAGCTTGGTGCTTTAGCAACTAGCTTTCCGTTTGAAGCTCGAAAGCTGAGAGACTTCAGGAAAAATGAACAACGTTTCGCTGACGCTCAACCTTGTCCCGCATCCGTAACTCACTAACGTTCGAACGGCTACGTCAAAGCCAATGAATTCTCGTAGGTGAGCGGCGCTTAGAAATGAAATTGGGTACGTTATGAATATTTGGCAATTGTTCAGTAGGCATTACTTAAAGACTAATTTTTTGTAAGCGTGATTCAAAATAGCTATTATTTATTTGATTTCTATCGGCACTTATAAAGATATTTATTTAGCAAATCAAATCATTAACGTTTTTTCACCAAAAATCATTTTAAAACTTCTTTACGATATGCACTTGGCGTCAGGCCCATTGCTTTTTTAAACACACGCGAAAAATAATTATAATCAGAAAACCCAACGGCTGCGGCAATTTCTTTAATCGTCATCTCTTCTTTTAAGTAGCGCAGAGATTGGATAATTCGGTAATTGTTCAAATAATTAATTGGCGTCTGCTGGTACTCTTTTTCAAATTGACGAATCATTTTATATTTGGAAAGTTGGAAATAATCACTTACTTCATCTAGCGTTGGGCTTTTTTTGTAGTGATTTTCTAAGTAGTCTTTGATTTGCTCATTCATTGACGGTTTGGTTTCCAATGCCTCTTTGATCGTCAAAAAGAAATCATAAGCCAAACGCGAATTCGTATACACATCCGGGGGCGCTTGTGCCAATTGCTTCAACTTGGTAAACATTGCTTCGACTTTTTCTTTTGGACAATGACCGATTTGAAGTGGTGAGGGCAGCCATTGGAAAAACTCTTTGGAAAATTCGATGTAAATAAAACTCCACTCTTCTTCGCCACGATAATAAGTGAAGGCATTCGGTAGTTCCGCTAAAAAAAAGATGCCTTCTTTTAACTCATAGATTTTTTGATTGGTTGCCAAATAACCGGTACCACTTAAAGTATACTGAAAAACAATATAGGAACCTTGTCTTTTTTCGGCGTCCCAGTAATATTCTTTGGGTGATTGATCAAAGCCGAAACCTTTAATCGTTGGTAGTTGCTCCGTACTTTCAAACGTAAAAACATGGGACAAAAGTGCGCGCAATTTTATCCTATTTCTATCAATAATTTCGTCTTGTTTCATCGCTTTTCCTCCCCTATGCTTAGTATAACGAATTTTTTAAAAAAAGGAGCGATTTTTTATGCCAATCCAATTTGACCCGATTCAGCAATGTTTTCATTTACGTAACCAAACGATGAGTTATATCATCGGAATTGAAAAAGAAGCGTACCTCACTCACCGTTATTGGGGAGAAAAACTGCCTACTTACCATGGTAGCAATGCTCTGCAAATGGTTGACCGAGGGTTTGCGACGAATCCTTTTCCAGAAGAACGAACTTTTTCTTTAAATGCTTTGCCGCTAGAAACAAGTACGCAAGGCAATGGCGATCACCGAGTGGCAAATTATCAAATTCGCAATAGTAAAAATCATACCGTGACAAATTTTTTATATGATTCTTACCAAATAAAAAAAGGCAAAGAAGCGATTCCTGGACTGCCAAGTTTACGTGCGACAACGGATGACGCTGAAACGCTTGAAATCGTCTTAAAAGATACCATTCAACAACTGGAAATGCGTTTAATTTACACGTTGTTTGAAAATTATCCGATGATTACACGCCGGGTGGTTTATACAAATAACGGGAGCCAAACCGTTGCATTAGAAAATGCTGGTTCGATGTTGCTTGACTTGTCTGATTGCGAATTTGACTTTTTAACGTTAGATGGCTCACATACCAACGAAGCCAATTTGAATCGACAAAAAATCCGACCAGGCATTCAAAAAATTGAAAGCACCCGTGGGACGAGTAGCCCGCAGCATCAACCTTTTTTAGCGCTAGTTGAGCCGACCACTTCTGAATTTCAAGGAAGTGTCTATGCGTTTCATTTTGTTTATAGCGGAAATTTCATTGCGCAAGTAGAGCTTGAACAATACGGTACGACACGTGTACAAATGGGGATTCATCCTGATCACTTTGAGTGGCAATTAGCACCGAATACGCATTTTTACACACCTGAAGTCGTCTTAAATTATTCGAATGCCGGTTTTAATGGGCTATCACAAACTTTTCACCAAGTGTATCAACAACATTTAATTGCGCCTACTTGGCAAAAAGAAGCGCGCCCGATTTTATTAAATACATGGGAAGGCAATTATTTTGATTTATCTGAAGAAAAGCTCATTGCTCAAGCCAAAAAAGCCGCTTCTTTAGGCATTGAATTATTCGTCTTAGATGATGGTTGGTTTGGCAAACGCAATCACGATGATTCTTCTTTAGGAGACTGGTTTGTCAATCAAGAAAAATTACCACACGGGATTGAAGGCCTTGCCAAAGAAGTGCATCGTTTAGGAATGAAATTTGGTTTATGGTTTGAACCTGAAATGGTTTCAAAGCAAAGTGACCTTTTCAAAGCCCATCCTGATTGGGCCTTGCAAGTACCGAATTACCCTTTAACCGAAGGCCGACGCCAACTTGTCCTTGATTTAAGCCAACCAGCTGTCCAAGATTACTTAATTGCGGTCCTCGGTGATCACTTAGCCACCGGGCAAATCGACTACATTAAATGGGATATGAATCGCCACTTAACCGAAGTCGGCAATTTATTTTTCAACACACCACAGCAAAAAGAAATTAGCCATCGTTATGTGCTAGGCTTGTACCGTATACTCGAAACATTAACTACACAATACCCACACTGTTTATTTGAAAACTGCTCGAGTGGGGGCGGACGTTTTGACCCTGGTATGATGTATTACATGCCCCAAACATGGACCAGCGATAACTCTGACGCGCTTTGTCGCAGCGTTATTCAGTATGGTTACAGTTACTTATATCCGCCAATTATGATGGGCGCCCACGTCTCAAGTGCGCCGAATCATCAAGTTGGTCGCTTAACCCCACTAGAGACGCGAGGATGGATGGCGATGAGCGGAAACTTTGGCTATGAACTTGATTTTGAGACGTTATCGCCTGAAGAATTAGCGGAAGTGCAACAACAAATTGCTTTTTATCAAAAACACCGCCAACTCTTCCAATTTGGGCAATTTTATCGTTTGCAAGCGCCCGATGCTTACTTTGCGAGTGCCTGGTTATTTACCAACGAAGAAGAAGCCATTGCCATTTATTTTAACGGCCTTTCCCGACCAGCGATGCCAACGAAATATTTAAAAATGCGTTACCTGGATCCGGCAGCAACTTATCTTGACTTAGCAACAAATGAAGCTTTTAGCGGTGCCGAATTAAATCAAGCCGGTGTTTTAATCCCACGAGTGAAAAGAGATTTTCATACACAAGTTTTTCATTGGAAAAAACAATAACCCACCCTTTTCAAAAAGAACGATCTGCCGGATAAAAAAGCGGGTCGTTCTTTTTGCCATCTTATGCCCCGTTGCTTTTAACAAAGTCATTATTGCTACTTTTTTTGTTTAATCAGCTGCTTTTATTTTAGCGATTTTGAGTCAGCGATGGTTATTTGTTTTTGTAAAGAAAATCACGATTTCTACATTTTGCAACAGCCTGCTGAAAACGCATTTCTTTGTTCAATTACTCTTTTTTAGTAATCGCTCTCAAATTTTTTCGATTGAATTTATCCTTTCAAAGAAATAAATAAAAAAACAAACATCATTTTAAATGAATAAAGCCTCTTATTGTTACGCGTTTTTTCAAAGGTATCTCTTTATCTTTAAAACGTTTCCAAAAGACAGTTGGTTTCACATTAAATAACAAGTCATTATTTAAAAAAAGGAGGCTCTTTTATTCGTAATAAATTGATGAATTCCTTCACATTCCTATTCCATATTTTTTTTAATCAGGTATACTAAGGCGGTGAGGAGTAACAATAAAGGAGAGAATTCAATGGAAAACGTTTCACAACAAAGCGTAAAAATTAAGAACAGATGGTTAATCGCCCTGACTGGGGTTATTTTTCACTTGTCAATTGGTTCCGCTTACGCTTGGAGTATTTACACAAACCCAATTCAAGCACTCGTGAATTGGTCTGATAGCCAAATTTCATTCGCTTTTAGCTTAGCAATTTTTTGTTTAGGCTTTTCAGCAGCTTTTATGGGGCACTTGACGGACAAATATGGGCCGCGCATTACTGGAACTATTTCTTCCATTTTCTTTGGTTCAGGAATTGCTTTAACCGGACTGGCAATTAGCATGGAATCTTTACCAATGCTTTACTTGAGCTATGGTTTAATTGGGGGAATTGGACTTGGAACGGGTTATGTGACACCTGTTTCTACTATGATGGCTTGGTTCCCTGACCGCCGTGGACTCGCAACTGGGATGGCGATTATGGGCTTTGGTTTTGCGACTTTAGTCATTACACCAATTGCAGAAGCATTAATGGCAACAGTCGGTTTATCAAAAACCTTTTATATCTTAGGAGCAGCCTTCTTTACAATCATGTTCTTATCCGCTCAATATTTAGAAAAACCGCCTGTAGGTTGGACACCTGATGGCTTTAAAGAAAAACAGCCAACAAACGAAGAATTTGCGGTGGATGAACCTGAGTTTTCAGCAAATGAAGCCGTTAAGACCAAACGTTTTTGGATGCTTTGGATTATGTTATTTATTAACATCACTTGTGGAATCGCTTTAATTTCTGCTGCTTCCCCACTGGCGCAAAAATCAACAGGGATATCCGCAGCAGCAGCGGCAACAATGGTCGCAATCATGGGTCTTTTCAATGGTGGCGGACGCTTTGTTTGGGCAACGATTTCAGATTATATTGGACGTCCAAATGTCTTTACGACGTTTTTTACAGTGAATGTCGCAGCGTTTATTGGTCTATACTTTACCAGTTCTCCGCTTTTATTTAATGTCTTGCTGTTTTTAATTATCACTTGTTATGGTGGTGGTTTCTCAGCCGTTCCTGCTTATATTAGTGATATTTTTGGTAGCAAAGCAGTGGCAGCCATTCATGGTTACGTTTTAACTGCCTGGGCACTTGCTGGGATGGTCGGTCCGGTATTACTTTCAACCATTACGGACGCTTCTGGTTCTTATGCCACCGCAATGCTTGTTTTCTCTGGGTTATCTGCGGTAGCGTTCGTGTTATCATTGGCAATTCGCCGAGAGATTGGGAAGAATGGGTAAAAAAAATAAAGAAAAAACCTCGATAAAAATTCGAGGTTTTTCTTTATCTTTCTTCTGCTTTTCCGAAATAATGATCGACGAGTTTTGATAACGTACCAGTTTTTGCATACGGAACGGTATCTTCTTGAACAAAATTCGTTCGACGTACACTTGAATCAACTTTACCAAAAATAAAGTTCATCGCAATTTTGTAAATGATTTCAGTTGGGGCAAAACCATAAACTTGATTTTCTAAAATATGCTTAATTCGTTGATTCTTGTCCGGAAATTCTTGTTGAATTACTGGACTATTATAAAGTTTTTTAACAATTTCAGTAATGTATAAGCCCGATTTCATATAGAGGTCCGCAAATGTTTTACTAGAATCATCATAGATACCTGGATTTTCACGTTCTAAATCATCGACCATTTTTTTGACTACCCATTTTGGCGTATAAATTTGGTTGGTTTTTTGAGGTGGAATATAGTCAAATATATCTTCGGTTTGTTCTTCAAAATAATCTGCTAACGCTTCTTTTTTTCGAAGAAACTCTTGAACGGATTCATTAAAAACCACTTCATCAAAAAGTTGCCCTTTAAAGTGGCGCGTCTCCCCATTTTCTTCATAATCCCCACCATCGCGTAAAAATAAAAACTGCTCAACAGTGATTTTTGTCACTTCTAAAAAAACATCCGCTGGCGTGTATTCCTCAAAATTTGCTAAGGTTAAACTTCCATCACCATAAGCCATAATAAAACTTGGAATAGCACGCGCAAAATAACGTAGGCGACCACGGATTTCTTCTTCGACTTGATTTTTATTACGGGTTATTTTTTTACGTTCTTGTTCTTCAATGATGTCTTTTTGAGCGATTGCAATCATCTCATCTACTTGTTTATGAATTTCTTTGGTATACGTTTGAGTCGCCTGTGCAACTTGCTCATGAAAATCTGCTTCAACCGTTTGACGCATTTCTTCAGTTGTTGCTTTCGCCAGATTTTCTTGCTGTTTATTTTCTAAATGGGCTTTTGCAATTAGAAACTCTGCATTGGCTTTTGCAACGGTGGTTTGGATTTTCGCTTCCGTTTGTTTCTCAACTCGATTTAAAGCCGTTGTCGTCATCTCATAATCATTTTTCAATCTTTGGAGTTGCGGTTGCATCCCTTCCACGACTGTTTGACCAATATTTTTAGCCAGTCTATTTAGTGCCGGCTGACTAGTTACTCCCTCTTCGTCAAAGGTTTCTTCAAGTATTGAATCAATCACTGAGGATTCAAATTGTTTCTCCCCAAAAACAGCTGCTGAACGATTGATAATAATTTCATTTTCAACCATTACCTGCCCTGCTTCATCTACCTCAATCCCTTGGGTATCAATTGAAGCTTTGTCTTTAGCTTTCGTTATTTTTCCTTGAGCGACATAATCGAGATTGTCTAAAATATCTAATGCCGCTTGTGGTGCACGAAAAATACCAGCAATATTGGCAAATAAAAAATTGCTCATGAACCCTCGTTTTACCACTTCACTGGCTTTAATCGTCCGAGGAATACTTAGGACTTGTGCCGCATCGAGAGCTACCATCTGCCCAGCGGAATCTTCCCCGATGACTGGGAAAAAATTCAATAATTCTTTGATATTTGCTTCACGGTCACTCGTTGTCCCTCCACCGGCTGCGGTTTTCGTGGATAAATTATTCGCGAATTCATCAAAAATAATTAACGTTCGTTCTGGTGCAAAATCAAAAACATAGGCATTTTGCTTTTGATAACGAACTTCTTCGCTAGCAACTTGCTCCGTCCAAACATAAGGATTTTGAGCCCGAAAAGCCGCTTGCATGTAAAGTGCTGGCGATTGAACGTTACTTAACATCATCACAGCCGTCCATTCAGGAATCGTAACGCCCGTCGTCAACTGACCAACTGAAAGGGTAATGGTTTTCTCATGCTCTTTAATCGCTGCTCGTACCCTTTTGAGCGAACTCTCATTGGCTGCAACATCATCAATTTCTGATTTGCCGTCACCTGCTGCTAAAATAATCTCATAATTTTCAAAGACCGGGTGATTTTTTAAAAGTCGTTGTAGCGCCTTGGCACTCGCAACTCGATTTAATAACCAGAAGGTATGTTTTAATTCATTTCGTAATGCTGGTGTTGAAAAAGGATATTTTTCATTTCTTGTGAGCGTATCTAACCATTTGCGGACTTCTTTTTCATGGATAAATTCTCCCGCCTCATTGGTCGCAAAAAATTCATTTAAGTCAAAAGCAAATTCTAAATAATTATCTTCTGTTAATAATAGTCCATGATTGATTTCATCAGCAATCATCGAAGACATCTGATAGGTAAAGAGGTTTAGTTTCGGGAGACTCTCATATGGATTATTTTCTTCCCCACACCACTCTTCTTTCACCAGTTGCTCATCGGCATAAGACCAGTTAAAAATTTGCGCTTCATTAAACTGCCCTTTCGCAAGCGCCTTAAATGGTGTACCAGAAAGATGGAGCGTAAATTGACGTTTCACTTGCTCAAAAGCGACGTCCGTTTTCAACGTATCGACTCCTTCGTGCGCTTCATCGATAATCAAAATATCCCAAGAGGTTTTGGCTACCCAATCTAACTTCTCGTAGCCACCGCCAAAGTACTTCGAGCCTTTTAAATCTTGTAAACTGACAAAAGCAATTTGCCTGATTTCGTCATTCGTTCCAATCAAGTCTAGGTATTGCGCTCTGGTCAATGGTGAACGATCTTTTAAAGAATCCGATTCGCTAATAAATTTAAAATCTGTTTGCCAAGCAATAAACTGGGCGAAATCGTCATACCAAGAATTGGCAATCGCTGGCCGATTCGTGACTACTAACACATTAAACGCATCCATTTTCCGCACTAAATCATACGCTGTTAATGTTTTTCCAAAACGGGGTTTCGCATTCCATAAGAATTCGCCACTTGGATTCCCCTCTAAATAGGCGAGTGTTTTTTCAACTGCTTTGGCTTGTTCTTCACGTAATTGATAAGAATTTTTTTGCTCTTTTTGAATTTTCCTATAATCTTTAAAGACATATTCCCGATACAATGCTTGTGCACGATCTGGGTCGCCATTAAAGAAAAACCACTCCGTACCTTTATTACGACGCACCCCATTCTTAGTTAAAAATTGATGGAAATCTCGGTCAGAAAAATAGCCGCCACCGTTATAACGCGCTTCATAGGCCCATAGCTTTTTCGCTTCAATCCCAGCGGTATGCGTCTGCTCGTGAATCCGTGTATCTGCGTCACGGTCGGTGTAACCAATTTTAATCCAACCTTCTTTTGCGGTATTGGTTGGTGTAACATAAGCATAAATCGTGGGTTTAATCACGCGTTTTGGATTAATGGTAATCGCCATATTTTATTCCATCTCCTTCACTTTGGATTCGATGAACGTAATTTCTGCTTCATCTAACCCATATTTCGCATAGAGTTGTTGGTCAATTTCAGCAATCGATTGTGACCAATCAATGTCAGAATTCGTAGTGAAATCTTGGAGAGGGACTTTCGCCCAAGTTGCTTTAGTGTTATCCTGTGTAATTTTCAAAATTCCTAACATCGCTCTAGCAAACTTTGATTTCAGATATTTTAAAGCCGCACTCGCTTCTAATTCGGTATCGAATGTTCCAATTCCGATAAACGTTTCAGTATAACCGATTAAGGGGGTACCGATTAAGGGGGTACCGATTAAGGGGGTAGAAAGGACTTCTCCTATCGCCCCTGATCCGTTTGCTTTCGGGAGGATAATTTTAAATTTATAAAAATTATCAGGCTCATTCATGAAGTCCTTTCTAAACCATTTATACACACGTTCATTATTGTATCGACCATAAATTTGAATATATTCGTGTTCATCGTTTGGAATTTCATCATGAAACAAATCAGGCAATTTCCGAAAAGCATTAGAAGCTAATCGTCTATCAGATACTTTTTTCATGTCTTCTGGATATTCTATATAAATACTATCTGAATATCTATACGCTCCTCGGTTAGTTACAATATCGGAAAATGATTGGAAATTATTCACAGACATGACTTTACGAAGAATAGAATGTAGCTCTAAAAATGGTGTAAACACTTCAATTGCTCCAAAATTTTTTTCTTCATCATGGTATGTAACAGCAAGACCGCCTTTTATATCCGTACCTGGAAAAATCTTCGAACTGTCTTGTTCAAAATAAGTAATTTTTAAATGTTCATCATTCAACATTTTTTCATTCCAATTTTTAGGAGTAGCTCCAGCATTTGACAAATACCGCGCAGGAGTAATTAACAAAACCTTTCCTCCAATTTTGTATGATTCATCTATAAACTTATGATAAACAGGCATATCTTTTGAACTATCACCTTTTGCTTCCTCCTGATAAGGTGGATTCCCAATCACAACATCAAACTTCATTCCAGTTCCTCCTAACATTTGAAATTCCCAAACTTTTTTTGTCTGCCAATTCTTTATCTTTACAGGTGTACCTGGTGTAGCGAGTGTCAACTGTTCTTCTGGGGAGCTTTCGCCAAATAAATCTAATTGCTCAACCACATTTAATTCAAAATCGACTTCGGTATATGGAACCGTTTTTTGTAAGCCATCCATTTGAAAAACATTATGGCTAATAATCGTTGCGATGTTTTTTTGTAATTTTAATTCCGGCCGTTTCCCAAATTTTTCTTGGTAGTAATCAATAAAGGTATAAAGCAAATTCTCACGAGCGATGAGTAGCGAATCCCCTTGAAATTCGTACCCATAACTCGCTTGATACGCTTTATCGACCATTTTCAGCCAAGTTTTCTCATCAACAATTTCAGCATTAATTCTTTGTAATTTTCGATCGACAAAACCAACTCGTTCCTTTATTGGTACCCCCTCACCCGTCACTGCATCATAACGATTAACCATATACGGCGCTTCGCCACAAGTAAGTTCTAACCAAGTTTTGGCGATATATTCTTCTAACGGCAATTCTTGAAACTCTTGCTCAATTACTTGATTTTGTAACGCCACAATCCAAGTTGGCGTAAAGACTTCTGCCCGTCCTTTGGTGCGCTCTTTTTGTTGATAAGTTCGTTTGCCAGTGCGCGGTTTAACAAAGCTCGCATTTTTATCCATGATGGATTGGAGCTTAATGGGATCCTTTACGCCATAGCCTTTGCCATAGCGTTCATAAGTGCTTGTGGCCCAGATGATATTTTTATTCGTTGTACGGTCACGTAGTAAAATTTTTAGTAGTTCAGGGGTATTTCGCAACAGCTTGTCTTCCGTATCATTTACTTGTTCTTCAAAGACAGACTCATTCATGATTTAATACTCCTTATTCTTTTATTCACTAGAAAAAATAAACAGTCTTAAAGTGATCCTTCTAGGTTTATAGTTCAATTTTACCATATTTACTTGGAATAAAAACAAACAATACCAAGCAAAAAAATTAAAATAACAATTGTGTATATTCTGTAAAATAATAGCAAGTATCGCTCATCCTTTTTTTTGCTAACGCAGCTGTAGATCCGTTGGTTTTTTATTTATACTTAAATAGAAAATGCGTGATTCAATCCTAACAAGGATGATTGAATCACGCATTTTTCTCATTTATTCTTCTACTCAATCGCCTGATAATCCGCGGCTAATGCTCGAATCACCGCGGGACGCTTTGCCACACGATTGGCCCAAGCAATCACATGTGGGTATTCTTGCACACTTAAAAACTCAGCGGAACCGCCATATAACTCTCCTTGCACTAAACGACCATACCAAGGCCAAAGCGCCATGTCAACAATCGAATAGTCATCTCCTGTGACGTATGATTTATCAGCCAGTTGTTGATTTAACACGTCTAGTTGACGCTTTGTTTCCATGGTGTAACGGTTAATTGGGTATTCTTGTGCTTCAGGAGCGTAATGGTAAAAGTGGCCAAAACCACCACCAACAAAAGGAGCGGCACCTGTTTGCCAAAAAAGCCAATTCATCGCTTCAGTCCGTTTCGCAAAGTCGGTTGGTAAAAATTGATGAAATTTATCCGCTAAATAAACCAAAATTGAAACCGATTCAAAGACACGCACCGGTTCTTCACCAGAGTAATCCATTAACGCGGGAATTTTTGAATTTGGATTAATCGCAACAAAATCACTGCCAAATTGATCGCCTTTGCCAATATCAATTTTATATAAATCGTAAGCTGCTTCATTCACACCAGCTTCTTTTAATTCTTCCAATAGAATAGTGACTTTCATACCATTGGGCGTGCCTAGTGAATAAACTTGTAAGGGCGCCGTCCCAACCGGTAATCTTTGTTCAAAACGACTGCCGGCATCCGGACGATTGCCGGTGCGTTTCACTGCTTCGTGCCATTCCCAAACTTTTGGAATTTTGTATTCTGACATGTAACCCTCTCCTTACTTCTTGATTTATTACACTTTTTAGTATAACCCTTTCCCAACAAATTCACAAAGATATGGTGTTTTTAAGTCAGCGTTCCATTGTCTCGGTTCGCTAACGTTTCTTTGACTTCTTCAATAAATTTTTTAGCAATCGGAGTTAATTTTCGCTTTTTATTTGTAATAATGCCTAACGTATGAGTGGTGGCGTCTGCTAATGGTCTTAGCACAATATGTTCATTGATAAAACTATCCACAATCCCTAAGCCAGAAGCATAGGCATCGGATTCGCACAACAGATTCATTAAGGTCCCGCGGTCATTGGTATACATTACCGGTTGATGATCAAAGGCTTCAATTGGGTCTTCATTAAAAACGGCGGCCGTTTGATCTTCTTGGCTAAAACGAACTTGGGGATAGTTGAGTAATTCTTGGGGATAAATAATTTTTTTAAATGCCAGCGGATGATCTTTCTTTAAAAAAATTTGCGTTTGAAATTGCCCGAGTGGTTCAAAGTCCAACTCTTCTTGTTGAAAATAACGTTCTAAAACACGACGGTTATCTTTGTTTAAATATAAGATCCCTAACTCACTTTTAAAATCACGTACGCTTTCGATATTTTTTAGTGTGGTTGTTTCCACTAAATGAAAATTCTGATATTCTTCTTTAAATTGATGCATCACTTTTAAAAAAGGTTGAGATAAAAAATCATACCGTTGAGTCGTAATCGTAAAATCTTTTTTATAATTGGCTTGAAAATGAGTTTCTAATAAATCGACTTGATCTAAAATACGATTGGCATAAACTAAAAAATCCACGCCTTCTTCCGTTAAGTTTACGCCCGATTTTGAGCGGATAAACAATTGAACGGCTAACTCTTCTTCGAGATCTTTTACTGCACTTGATAAACTTGGTTGCGTAACGTAAAGTTGCTTGGCCGCTTCACTAAAACTACCAGCCTTAGCAATCGCAACGACATAACGACATTGTTGGATATTCATGTAAGCCCCTCCTCTTATTTCGTAAAAAAAAAGAAAGGTCCCGATAAAAAAAGCATCGAGTCCTTTCGCAAAAATCAGATTTTGTCTTTATCTAATCGGTTGCCAAAGAACATGATGACACATCGCCATCATGTTGCACATGTGATTAAATTGTTTGACATTTTTGCGCTTGGTCATCGTTTTCACCTCTTTAGCCTTCATTGCATGTTTATTGATTGGTTGCATTGGTTGCTTCTAACCATACCACGAAATAAAAAAAACAGATAATTAATAATTTTTATATCTCATAATTGTTTTTGTTTATAGCTATGATACCATAAAACATTCTGTCAGAGGGAGAGTTTTCAATGTCGGCTAAAATGTTACTTCGTATACAGTACATCGGGTTATTAATTATGTTACTTAGTCTATTCTATGAACTGTATTTTACCGCTTTTTGTTTTGCGCTTGTCTCTATCATTTCTTTTGTCTATCGCAAACTGTAAATCATGCGTTTGCTTAATTTTAATTTGTTTGCTTTTAGCAATCGGAGTTTCAGCGCGCAAATCACTCATGCAAATTTTGTGTGCAAGCTTGAGCTTCTATTTCTTACTAAACACCATGACTCATTTTTTTCTTTCATTACACAAAAAAAACACCACTCATTGAATGAATGACGTTTTTTTCTTTTATAACAAATCTTACAGTAGTGGCATAATCCAATTCACCCACACCCAACTAAAAGGCATGGCCAAAATCATCGCTGGAATCATATCGGCTACTGGGAACATTTTTACTTGGATGATACGAAAACCCGTCGCTAACATCAGTACACCACCACAAGCTTTAAAATCTAAAATCATCGCCGGTGTCGTCAAAGGGAAAATCATTTTTGCTCCTAGAAACAACAAGAAGAAAATCATAAATTGCGGAATGGCGATTACCGAAACAACATAGCCTAATTGAGCCGCAAAAATCATCGCCGTAAAGAAATCTAAAATAGATTTCGCAATGAGTACCGAGCTATCACCGGTCATTCCTAAATCAAGACTCCCGTAAATTCCCGTCCCACTCGCACAAAACAACACAATAATTGTTACGAGTTGATTTAAGAAATCTTCCTGTGAAAGCGTCGTTTGTTCACCTGAAAACAACTTCGCAATTGGCTTTTGCATCCATAAGGCCCCTTGATTCATTTTATTTCCTAAACGAAAAACCAAACCAAGGGCTGTTCCAACCACCACCGAAAAAATCACAGCGGGCATGTTTTTCATCGGCGCAATGGCATAAACCCCCATCGTCATTGAAGCAACACCTAAAATGAGGTTCATCTCGGTCTTGATTCGATTCGGGAGGATATGTCCGATATTCCCTCCAACGATTCCTCCGATAAAGATTGCTAAGCTGTTAATGATAATTCCAATTGGCATAGTGGGACTCCTTATTCTGATTAAATATATTTAAAAATAACGGTAATCAATTAATTCGATTTCTTGTTCAATTAACTCTTGTTTTATTTTTGGATCAATCAACATTTCTACTTCTTGTGTTCGTGGAATTAGTAATGAAGAATGATTTAAAATATAAGCATCCAAATAGCCAGGATGGCAAACAAAGATATTTACACCATCTTCGTGCAGGTGAGTACTTAAATTTCTTAATGTTTGATAAGGGTCATAATCAGGCTTCATACTTTCCATAATTAGATAGGATTTCGTCTGATTAATATAAGTAAAAGAACCCGTTTCGATTGCATTCGGATTGGTATTTTCAGGAAGCCCTGAATAAGTTAAACCTTCTTGGATCGAAAATTGTTTTAAAGCTGTAAAAAAATTATCACTTGCAATCGCGTGTCCTTCAAAATAATCAGGTTTTCTTCCAAATAATTCGATAAAGCGATTATATTGGTTTTGTATTTCTAGCAACGCTTCTTCAACCACCACAAAATCTTTTTCAGCAGTACGGTACGTCTTTGATGATTTAAAAAAGCCTGCTTCATCAACCAGCGATGGAATCAATAATGGATCCGTTAAAGGTTGGCCTACACAAATATTCGTATGCTGACCAAAAGCGATCTTCTCATTTTTCAATAAGGAAACACCATGTTCAGTAGCAGCCATATTTAACATGACACCCACGCTACCAATCAGTCCTTCTTTGACTGATTTTTCAATTCCATAATTTACTCCTTCAGAATACCCTAAATCATCTGCTCGAAACAGTATTTTTCTCAACTAATTCCACCTCTTTTTTTGTTTCTTTTACACCTAAGACATATGTGACACCTGCACTAATTATAAAACCTATACCACAAGCGATTAGCCCGTTTATGGTATTCGCCGTTGTTCCACCAAAAAATGCCGTCATTGCGATAAAACTTGCAACTGGAATCATCGCATAAGTGGTCACACCCGTAATTCCTGCATAGACTCCTCCAGCAAGACCACCAATAATTAATCCAATAAATGGTTTTTTATAACGAGCACCTAAACCATATAGTGCTGGTTCAGTCACGCCACCAATAAACGAAGCCACTAAGAAAGAAAAAGCCAGCGCTCGTTCGTCTTTTTTACGTAAACTAAGAAAAGAGCCTAGACTCATACCTGCAACACAAATACTTGCGACAATAGCTGCTGGCGAGACTAATGCTTCTTGTCCATTTTGTGCAAATACTGTAATCATCGTTGTAATTAACAATAAATGCATACCGGTCATAACTAAGAATTGCCATAAAGCAGCAATAACAGCGACGGCTAAGAACCCTGCAACTGAATCTAAGGATAATAGGAAACGGCTTAAATACTCACCTAATCGAAAGCCAATCGGACCCAAAACAATTAACATAATCGGTAACATTGTCGCAATAGCTAATGCTGGTGAAAAAACGGTTGCTAAGGTTGTTGGGACAATTTTTTTATAAAATTTTTCTACATATACCATTACCCAAACAGATAGAATAATTGGAATAACTGTATTCGAATAGTTTTGAGCACTTGCTGAAATTCCATAGACAGAAAACACCTGACCTTCTGTCGCAATTTGAATTAACGTTGGGTGAACCAAAATAGCACCTAACAACATCCCTAAAACAGGGGTGGTTCCTAATTTTTTACTTGCTGTATAACCTAGCAAAATTGGGAAGAAATAAAATCCTGCATCGCCAACCATGGTTAATAGTTGGTAGAGTTGGCTCCCATCAGCTATAACTCCTAACATTGATGGTCCAAATACCGCTATCACCATTTTAAACATTGAAACGGCGACGAGTGCTGGAATTAATGGTGTTAAGCTACCCGCTAAACCATCTAAAATCGCATTCCCTAATTTTTTTAACGAAAACGGTTCTTTTTCAACTTGTTTTTGCTCGCTTTCGTCCTGACTAACTGTAATACCACTTTTTTCAAGTTGTCCCATAAATGCATCATACACATGAGGAACCGTTTGACCAATAATAATTTGGTATTGTCCCCCCTTTTGACTTACACCCAAGACACCAGGGATTTTCTTCACTTCATTTGTATCAACAATACTATCATCTACTAAATTTAACCGTAGACGTGTCATGCAGTGCGTGACTTGCGAAACGTTCGTTTGCCCCCCAACACTTTCTAAAATGCGCTGTGCTAATTCTTGATTTTTATCCATCTCTTTTCCCTCCATATTTTATTCATTTTAAATAAAATAAAAGGTCTAGCCGAATATTACTCCGTCACTATCCAGTAAAAAAAGTGGCCTCCTTTGTTTAGTTATTTATTGTCATCCGATTGTCTTTGGTAGTCAACCGAACAATATGTATTAATAAAAATAGTCGTTCGCCTTCGATTTCTTTCTGATATTTCTTCGTTAACAAGTCAATGATTTGCGAAACAACTTCTGCTTGCTTCGGGTATTCTTTTAAAAGCAAAGCAACCATGTGTGAACTTTTATCATAATGAAGTGTGCCATTTTGAATCATTCTTTGTAATAAGAAACGTAGATGTAGTACAAAGCGAGCATAATCTAAACTACCACTCTCTAAAGCAATTATCGGAAATTTTGCTTCAATTAATTGCATCATTTCGGTAATTGTATTGGTGATACCTACTGTTTCTTGAAATTCAACATCCATTTCTGAATTAACAATATGCACCGCAATAAAATTGGCTTCTTCTCTTGGCACTTTTAGATCAAAATGATGTGCAATCGTGTTTACTGCTTCTGTTGCTAATTGATATTCTTCTGGATACAACGCTTGAACATTCCATAAAAGCGAGCTATCAAATTGAATCCCTAATGCCGTTCTTTCTAAAAAATTTGAAATGTGATCGGTTAATGTGATGTAGATTTTATCATTGATTTTTTTATTCGTTTTCTTTTTTAAATCTTCGATAATTCGTTCTGTTACTTCAATAATATCATCTGGAATATCCATAATGATTTCTTGGTATTGACGAATGGTTTCTTTTGTATCGAGTCGAAAAATTTTCTCAACTTTCTCTTCATCAACTGGATCGCCGGATTTCTTTCCAAAAGCAATCCCTTTGCCTTTAATAACAATTTCTTCACCTGACTGATCTAAACTAACGATGGTATTATTATTCAATACACGTGTAATAATCATTTTATCTCCTAACGAATGGTTAACAAGTCATCTTTGATTGCAACTGGACCAAAACTCAATGGTTTTTCTAATTCTTTCCCTCGAGCTTCGGTTACAATTAAGATCACTAGTGGTGCAAAGATTTTTTCACACTAAAAATTGCTATTATTACTATTCAGACGCAAAAAAGTCCTTTATACTGAATCAAGGATGACTTATCCAAGACCAATAAAAAAGGACTAACGCATGGATAAGTATAACAAAAAAACAG
>NZ_JAFBFD010000032.1 GCF_016909125.1 Enterococcus lemanii
TATTTTACCAATTTGGAGAAGTTTATGCTATTTTTATTGTCCGGAACTCAGTTATATCAGGGGTTTAGCCGGGTTTTGGATGTTTCAAGTTTTAGTTAATAAAATAAACGTACTTAACGAGGCCATTTCTACAATCAATTGGTCATAGTTCTGAACATCGCCCCAATAACTCGGTGACGTTGGGTCTGTTCCAGCGATAATTCCTTGTAAGTAAGTTTCGAGTGTCTCTGTTACATTTTGAGTTGCATAAGGGCCTAGCCCCCATAACGGACGCAAAAACGCTTCGACTTCACTTGTTGCTTTTGTATAAACCGTACCATGCGAGCCTAAATTTAGACGCCCAGGATTATTTTTTGAAAACAATGGTACTAATGGGGCAAAGAGATCTTCAAACCCTTGCTTCACTTCAGAATAACTTTCAAAACAATTCCCACGAATTCTTTCATTGATCATTTTCGCCGTACCTCTCAATTAAGCTTGCTTTAATAAAGCCATAATATTCACCATATACACAGACAAAATCACCTAAATTAAGATTACTTGTCGTTTGTTCATTTATAACTTGATACTGATAGTCCCCATTTTGTAAAATAAAGCGCGTCCCTTTAGTAATCTCATTGTTTTTTTGATCGGTTTGAATAATTTGCCCTTCTAGAAAAATCCATTCATATAAAGGAATTGCCCCTTCTTGTAATTCTTCGTTGGAAACAACACGTGCTTTTCTTTTGATAGATGTATCAATTTCTTTACTAAAATTTTTGTTTTGTTTTTCTTCTTCCTTTTCAAACGTCGTACAAGAAACTAAAAAAACGAATAACAACAGGCTTATCACCCACTTTTTAAACATGCTAAGCTCCTTTTATTTTTAGTAAAACGCTTTCTTCACTCTTGATATTACCTCTTATTTTATCGAAATGCAACATTTTTTTACGAAAAATACAATTATTTTTACAAAAAATATATTTTTCTTGCTTTTTTTTAGTAAAAAGACCTATACTAGAGGTATCAATTATGAAGAAAAGGAGGTTTTTCCATGGCTACAATTACTGATATCGCTCGTGAAGCCGCTGTTTCTATTTCAACTGTTTCTCGAGTCTTAAATTACGACCCTACTTTATCTGTAACGGAAGACACTAAGAGAAAGATTTTTGAAGCAGCAGAAAAACTAAATTACACGAAGTATAAAAAGAAACAAAAGAAAAACGACGAAAAACAAACTTCCTCTACTAATCAGCCTTTGCAAAAGGATCCTTCCATCGGTGTTATCCAGTGGCGTAGCGATGACGAAGAGCTCGACGATATTTATTACATGTCGATTCGACTCGGCGTGGAAAAACGTGCCGAAGAACTTGGCTACAACGTCTTAAAAATCTCACAAATCGATGAACAAAGCGTCGCCGCTGTTGATGGCCTCATCGCAATTGGTAAATTCACGCAAGAAACAGTAGAAAAACTAAATAAGTTACATCCAAACCTCTGCGTCATCGGCAGTAACTTTCCACTTGATGACTATGATTCGGTTAACACCGATTTTTCACAAGCGACGGAACTTGCTTTACAACATTTGTTTGATTTGGGACATAAAAAAATTGCCTACATCGGTGCCGAAGAAAGTGACAACTTATACGGTTATCGTCGCTATAAAACACCGACAACCAACACATACCTCGATATGATGCAGGCTTATCAACTATTTGATCAAGATTATTTTATCTTAAAAGAAAATAGCCAACTTGACGTAAAAACAGCTGAGGACTTGACAACCGAAGCTTTGAGCAAATGGGGAACTAAACTCCCTACGGCAATCTTAGCCGCAAACGACGCCTTTGCCATTGGCGTCATCCATTCCCTAAAAGAGCAGGGGTTAAAGGTTCCCGAGGAAATTAGCGTGATGGGAATTAACGATATTTCTATCTCCCAGTACGTTTCTCCCCCACTTTCTTCTGTTCATGCCTTTACCGAAGAAATGGGTGAAGTTGGCGTTAATTTGTTGCATAAACGAATTGCTTCGCCCGGTATTGCCAAACGACTCTTTTTAAGTACCGAATTAGTGGTGCGCCAATCGACCGCAGCTCCGCGAATGCTAGAATCATAAAAAGAAGCAGAAACGCTGTCATTTTAGCGTTTCTGCTTCTTTTACCCTTCCAACCGAATCACCGTTTCAATCTTGCCGACTTCCCCTCGTTCATAACGCCCTTGAACAACATAGGCTATCTCATCTATTCCTTGGTGGTTCACATAAGTTTTTTCAAAAATCAATTGCTCTTCAAAACTGGCATCCAATTGCAAATACCCTTTTGATTCTTGTCCATGCAACTCAATTTTACTTGCCGTTTGATGTGGCTTAACGGCACTAACAAAGTTCGCAATGATTTCGTTTCGGGGTTGTTCAAAAGCAAACTCATCGACAATTTTCAATGTTTTTCCTTCTAAAGAAAAATGACGCTCGAATTTCTTGACTAGCCCTTCTGGGTAAATCGCCTTTAAGTCTAACGTAAGTTGTTGTGCATTTACTTTTATCACTTTCGCCTGACCTTTACCAGGTATTTGCCAAGCACCATTGATTTGCGGTACTGAATGACTTAGGGCACTATTGGGAAAGATTTGATAACGCAAAGAATCATTAAAATAGTCTTTCGTATATTCGCCAGCCCCTATATCGGTTAATAATAATTCTTTGATCGATCCAAAAATAAAATGACCGACGTCCAAATGGTTATGGCTTTCGGCATTATTCCCACCACGCGCTGCAAAAAAAAGTTGATTTTCTTGGTCACGTACAATCCACCACTGCACATCTGCGAAAAAATGATTACTTGAACTAGATACGTTCGTATAAACAGTTGGTTGATCCCAAGTTAAATTACGATAAACATGCGCAAAGCGGTAACAATGATCAAAATCTAACGGACTAGTTTGAGCCATTTCAGGAACCATTACTTGGAAATACGTCGCACAAAAACTCATCAAACCCGTTGGCAAATCGACGGCGGAGTAATCTGAAAAGGGCACATATTCCCCTTTTTTTTGCATGGTAAAATAAGGGAAGGCTGCAATTTTTTTAACTTTTTCTAGTTCTAAATAGGTTGTATCTCCCGTCACCTCTGCTAATTTCTGTGCGTAATAAAGATAATAGCCAAAACCATAAGCCCAATAACCAACTCCTTCGACGCACGCACCATCTTCACCAAAACTCATTAAATAACTTTGCATCGCCAAATCCAAACGTTGAATGATTTGTTTTTGACGAGGGGAATTTTTAGGTAAAAGCGATAAAGCTGTTAAGCCAATCGCACCTGCAATCACCGAGCTCCAATTATTTTCTTTAAATTCCCAGTCCCATCGTCGTTTTTCTAAAGGAACGAGTACCCGTCTGTTTACTTCCTCATTGATTCTTTGTCGAATAAAAGGGGATAGAGCGTCACCAACTAATTCATCTAGCTCACTTAAAGCTTGCGCAGTCTCTGCCGAAAACAAATCAAGCCATTCTGAACTTTCTAAACCAAATGCGCCATCAATCACTGGTAAATGGGCTGGTAGTGACCAAGCATACTCATTGCAAATTTCCCAAATCACTTGTTCCAATTGCTCTTTAACGGCATTGCTTTTTTCTAAATAAAAAGCCAGACCTAAGACCGTCAATTGACGTCGTCTTTCAAAATAGTGCTTTTCAAAGGCTAAGCGATTCCCGGTCATTAAATATTCTTCATAAGTCGCAACTGGCAAAACCGGAATATCCGCCTGTTCGACGTATCGCTTGGCTTCTTTGAGTATTTCTATTTTTAACGTTTCACTTAACAAAATGATTCCCCACCTTCTTTTGTATCCGTTTTCTTAACATTATACCGAATAAGTAAAATAAATAAAAGTTTTTTAGGAAAAAACAACAAAAGTATTTATTTTTTTACTAAATAAAGTACAATGGACTTAAGGGAGGGATTTATTGTGATTTTCCAACAGCAACTCAAACAAAATCCATTACAAACGAAACAAGATTTTGAAAGGGCTTTAATTGAACTTGCCGAACCTGTTTATCATTTAATGGCTGAACAAAAAACGCCTGGACGGGTCCATTTAAGTGATAGCGGTTCGGTTTATAACGTTGACAGGCGTGATATTGAAGTTTTTCTACGAACTTTATGGGGCTTTGGACCACTATTTTCAAATGCGCAAAAAACAATTGAATACCAATCTTTTTTTAAACAAATTAATCAAGGGATTTTAACCGGCACGAATCCAAATGACTCGCTTTACTGGGGAACGTTACACGACTATGATCAGTTGTTTGTTGAAATGGGGGCTTTAGCGACGTATTTAATTTTTACTAAAGATACTTTTTGGTCAACTTTAAATGCGACGGAGCAACACTATCTTTTTAACTGGTTAGATCAAATCAACCAACACACCATCCCTAATACCAATTGGCTCTTTTTCAGAATCTTAGTAAATACTTTTTTCGAGACCGTTGACTTATTAGCCAGTGACCAACAACTCCTCACTGATTTAGCTGAAATTGAACAATATTATTTAGACGATGGTTGGTATTTTGATGGTTACGTGAATCAAATTGATTATTATATTCCTTTCGGGATGCAATATTATGGCTTATTGTATGCCAAACTAACGCCTCGAAAAAATTGTCCTTACGCGGAACAATTTAAGCAACGCGGGGGTATTTTTGCCCAAAGTTTTAAAGAATGGTTCACTATGGAAGGCGTTGCTTTACCTTTTGGTCGTAGTTTAGCCTATCGTTTTGCGCAATCGAGTTATTTTGCCATTGCAGCCTTTGCAGGCATTGATTGCTTGAACGTCTCTATAGCCGAAACAAAATACCTCTTAAGTAAAAATATGCATCATTGGTTCCAACAACCCATTTTTACAGCAGAAGGTTATTTAAGTATTGGGTATTATTACCCTAATTTAGTCGTGGCTGAAGGGTATAATGCTCCTGGTTCACCTTATTGGTCTTTTAAAAACTTCATTATTTTAGCCATAGACGATGAGGCTTTTTTTTGGCAAACAACGCCTCAAGCACCGACTTTTTCGTTAAAAAAACGCAACCCATATAGTCGAATGCTCCTGGTCCACAGCCCAAATCAAAATGAATTACAAGCGTTTACCGCTGGACAACATTCCCATGAACACGCACATGGCGAGGCGAAATATGAAAAATTTGTCTATTCAACTACTTTTGGTTTTAGCGTTTCAAAAGGCGCTACACTCGAAAAACAAGGAGCTTTTGATAATACACTAGCCGTTTCTGAAAGCGACACGCACTACCGCACGGTTTTTGGCTACAAAGATTATGCCATTCACGAAAATTATGTGTACGCTTGTTGGCAACCATGGCCAAACGTTACAATCAAAACATTTCTGATTCCGTGTTATCCTTGGCATTTACGTTTGCACCTCATTGAAACAGATCGGGATTTGTCTCTTATTTGTGGTGGTTTTTCCGCCCCACAAGATGGGTTTGAAATTAAAGCCACTCCAAATTTCGTCGCTTACCAAAGTTCAAAAGGGATTATCGGAATAAAAGACCTTTGCAAGAAGCTAACTTGTCAGGTAACTTATCCCGAACCAAACACCAACTTACTTTATTCCAAAACAGCCCTTGTTAGCGGAAAAACACAAATTACAGCAGGGAACCATACCTTGCTACTTGCTTGTTTAGGGGATGCGCAAGCAAAAGAAGTCGCCTCTTCTATTCACGCACACTTAGAGCAAAACGTCCTCCATTATACTTATGACAACCGCGACTATGCCTTAACTTTGAAAGAAATCGTTCTTTCATCATAAAAAAATTCAAATACTCTTGGCGTTACTACGCTTTCGAGTATTTGAGTTTTTTCATTTAGTCCTTCGTTACTTCTACACCATACGCTTCAATTTGAGTTAAAGCTGGGAATGGTGATTCATCTTCATTTTTAATCAAATCTTTTAGTTTTACAAAAGTTGTTTGAATGGGTTCAATTTCAAAAAATTGTTGGTCTAACTGATTGGTCGTTGCCAGATCAAGCGTTTGACCACCTGAAAACTCAACCGTCACCTGCGTCCAGTAGCTATCATGTGGATAGTCGCCTCTTAAAACAAGCGCCAGTTGATCTAAGATAACTTCTCGACCAAAATCAATCGTAATTTCCGCATCTTTTCTTTGATTAATTCCCCAAGATTGATATGGATACGGTCCATGGTCTTCATTTGCTAAAACACCGTCAATTGCATTGCGTGCAAAGAAAGTTGAATCATTACGTGTTTCAACGTTGGCAGATGCATGCGGATAAGCTTGACTATCTTCTTTTTGATCATGCGCATTACGTGCTAAATTACGTCTAGTTGCCAACTCTTCTCGGGTCGGTAACCACGCGCGTAGATAATGCTTTTTACCTGTAAAAATTTTAGGCGAATAGGCTAAGCGCAACAAATCATCAAAAATGACCGGGTATTCCCAGGTTGCATTCGTCATGTAAACGAGACTTGGCTCGATTGCCTCATCGACTTGAATCCAAACAAACGCTGGAAAAGAAGTGATTGCTAATTCGATTACATCACCGGCTTGGTAAGTATAATCTTTAAGTGCTAAATATGTTTGGGTTTGATGACTTCTTTCCGCAATAATATGCGCATCGTTTTTAATCTTTAATGTTAACAACAAAGCTCGCTCCTATCGACTAATTTTACTTGAATCCGATTGAACAAAAGCAGCAACTTCTTTTTCACTTAGACCAAGTGCATCGCCAGCTACCGTATGTTTTAACACGGTATTGCCTGTTGCAAAGTCAATAATCTCTTGGGCATCCTGTCCTTTTAACAACCCGTGCAAGACACCGGCTGAAAAAGCGTCGCCTCCGCCAATGCGATCCACAATATAAGGAATATGGTATTTTTTCGACGTATAATACGTTTGATCCATCCACAAGGTACCTGTAAGATAATTTTCATCACTTGAAACCACTTCCCGACGTGTCGAATAGAACACTTCAATGTTCGGGTATTTTTCTTGCATTTTTTGATAGTAATACGCTAAGGCTTCTTCTTCAGAGTATGCTGAATCGGCCGCTTCAATACCTAAGATATTCAGTGCATCCAGTGTCCCCATCGAACAATAATCAACATATGGTAAAATTTTTGCAAAAACAGCGCTAGCTTCTGCTAAACTCCAAAGTTTCCCACGATAATTACTATCAAAAGAAACGAGTACCCCACGACTTTTCGCTGCTTTCACAAAGTCAATCGTTAACTGGGCTAACGCAGGCGATAAGGCCGGCGTAATACCAGAAACGTGAAATAACGAAACTTGATCAAAAATTGTATCGTAGTCCCATTCATTTGCTTCAACAAACGAAAAAGCTGAGTACTTACGATCATAAACAACGGAAGTCGCACGTGGCCCCGCACCGGTTTCGACAAAGTAACTCCCCATCCGACCTTCTGCAAAATGAATGTCATTTGTGTTGACACCAAAGCGTTTTAGCTGATAAATTGCACCTTGACCAATCGCATTATCAGGAAGCTTTGATAGGAGTTTCACTTCATGTCCAAAACTAGACAAGCCGATCGCTACGTTGGCTTCACTGCCCCCGTAGTGTAAGTTTAAAGAAGAAGCTTGGCTAAGTTGCTCGCCTTGATTCGTTGAATAGCGTAATAATAATTCACCTAAAGTTAAAACTTTACTCAATTTATTCACCTCGAATTTCGCGTAACTTCGCCATATAGGCTTGCGCGTTTTGGGTAACGACTTCAAAATTATCACCTGTTAAACCACGTGTTAAATCACTGCCAATTCCAACTGAAATCACACCATTAGCAAACCATTCAGCCATATTATCCAAGTTTACCCCACCAGTTGGCATTAAGTTTACATATGGAAGTGGCCCTTTTACATCTTTAATAAAACGAGAACCAACAATGTCACCAGGGAAAACTTTGATAATATCTACACCTGATTTTAATGCGGTTGTAATTTCAGTAATTGTCATACAACCAGGCATATAAGGAATTTGGTATAAATTACACATCACAGCGACTTCTGCATCAAAAGCTGGACTCACAATAAA
The DNA here is from genome assembly GCF_016909125.1 of Enterococcus lemanii. GTDB lineage: Bacteria > Bacillota > Bacilli > Lactobacillales > Enterococcaceae > Enterococcus_I > Enterococcus_I lemanii. The sequence goes on from NZ_JAFBFD010000032.1 coordinate 8,058, forward strand.
ATCAGCACCACTTTCAATGGCTAATCGTGCGGTTACCGCATCTAAAACGGTCCCTGCGCCTACCACAACCGTTGGATCATCCACATAAAAATCTTTTAATTCCGCAATAATTTCACTCGCTTTTGGTGTTGTATAAGCCACTTCTAATGATTTTAAATCACCAGCAACACTGGCTTTGCAAATGCCTAACCCTTGTTCTTTTGATTTTCCACGAATCACGGCTACGACACCATTTTCAACTACTTGATTTAACGTTTTTGCTTTTCTCATCTTAATCCTTCTTTCTTTTCATTTACCAATCGATACCAAAGTACACCAATAAACATAATCACAATGGCAACCACAACTGCTGCAATACCGGCAAAAACACTGAATTTTTCCGATAAAACGCCTGTAATCGTAGGCATTAAAATTGCCCCCACGCCACCGATAATCAATAACCAACCCATCGCCATCGGGTATTTTTTAATCGAAACACCCGCGATCGTCATCGCTGTTGGGTAAACACCACCCATTGTAAAACCAAGCCCAATCACTGAAAATAAAATCATTTTTAGACTCGTACTACTCAATAATAAGAAATAAAAAACCGTCATCCCTAAACTAATTCCTGTAATTAAATTGCCTTTTGTAAAATGATGGCCATAAAATACACAAAATAGACGACCGAGTAAAATAGCAACCCATAATAAAGAAGAAATCAATTGGGCTTGTGTCACTTGAAGAATTTGAGCATCAATAAAGTATTTAACTAACCAACCTGTGATCACCGATTCTGCACACAAGTAAAAAAATAAAATAATGACCGTATTTATAAATAATGGATCTTTAAAAAAGGAGTAATCCTTCACTTTTTGACTAGTTACCTCAACTTCTTCATTCACATCCATTTTGCTAAACATCACTTGGGAAATCAGAATCAAACCAATAATCAAACCCGCGACCCACTTCCAGCCCGTTGCGCCAAACCAGCGGCCAGCTCCGACAACTAAAAACGGTGAAATTAAGGCCCCCACGGCAAATGTACTATGTAACAAATTTAGCGCGGCAGGATCACTGTGCGAAATATCATTTACGGTCTTATTATTAAAGTTTGAGATACTCCCACGACTAATTCCCGTAAAGAAAAAGGCACTAATTAGAAGTAACGGATTCCCCGTGATAATCATTAAGAAAAAACCGAGCATCACAAAACTACTTAAAAATAAAATTGATTTTTTCCGGCCATAATAAACGGGTAAAATCCCCGCGACTAATCCTGCAATCAAATTACCGAGTTGATGCCCCGATAAAAGTAAACCACTCACGGTATCGCTCAGTTGATACTCAGTACTAATTAATGGAATAATCGCGCCAAAAACCATGGCGTAAAAGCCATTAACAAAAAATATAAAATAACAACATAGCAAAATGTAGCGATCTGAAGCACTTAATTCTTTGTATCTCATTTATCTCTATCCCATCGTATTCTATCGTCAAAAAAGGCTAGGTCTAAACTCAAATTGACGTTTATCCTAGCCTGATTAAATAAAGCTTGAATTCAATCTTTATTTATAAATGTTCTTTAAGGTTGTTTCCCAATGTAGGCTAAAATTCCACCATCAACATACAATACATGACCGTTGACAAAATCAGACGCTTCAGAAGATAAGAAGACTGCTGCTCCTTGTAAATCTTCCACTGTTCCCCAACGTGCAGCCGGTGTTTTTGCAATAATGAAATCATTAAATGGATGACCGTCTTCACGTAATGGCGCTGTTTGTGGTGTTGCAATGTAGCCTGGTCCAATCCCATTACATTGGATATTGTGTTCACCAAACTCTGAACAAATATTTTTGGTTAACATTTTTAATCCGCCTTTGGCTGCTGCATAGGCACTAACTGTTTCTCGTCCAAGTTCACTCATCATTGAACAAATATTAATGATTTTCCCGTGTCCTTTTTCAATCATTCCTGGTAATACTGCTTTAGCCATAATGAATTGACCGGTTAAATCAATGTCAACGACTTGACGGAAGTCTTCTGCGGTCATTTCTAACATTGGGATACGTTTAATAATCCCGGCGTTATTAACTAATACGTCAATTACACCAACTTCTTCTTCAATTTGCTTCACAGCAGCTGCAACAGCGGCTTCATCTGTGATATCAAAAACATAACCTTTTGCGTCAATTCCTAATTTTTCATAATCAGCCTTGGCTTCATCTACCGCTTCTTGCGTCAAGCTATTGTAAACAATTTTTGCGCCAGCTTCCGCAAGTGCAGTCGCAATACCAAAACCAATCCCGTAAATCCCACCAGTGACTAAAGCAACTTTTCCGTCTAAACGAAATGAATCCATGCTAAATTTTGTCATAATTGTTTCTCCTCTTTTGTATTAAAGAATTTGTGATTTATTTTATTTCAAGTCCTTCATGTCAACCATGTCCATGTCTGTATAAGTGATATTTTCACCGCACATTGCCCAAATGAAGGTATAATCCGCTGTTGCAACCCCTGTATGAATGGACCAACTTGGTGAAATACATGCTTGTTCATTTGCCATTACCAAATGTTTTGTCTCATCTGGTGTACCCATGAAGTGGAATACACGTGTGTCTGGATCCATATCAAAGTATAGGTACGTTTCCATACGACGTTCGTGTGTATGACAAGGCATCGTATTCCAAGCTGAGCCTTCTTCTAAGATTGTATAACCCATTTGTAATTGGCAGCTTTCGCAAACATTCGGATGCACATATTGGAAAATTTTACGTTTGTTGAGTGTTTTCGCTTCGCCTGTCTCAAATGGTGTAATTTCATCAATACTGATTTTGACATTTGGATAGATTTTGTGCGCTGGAACGGATACACAGTAAAACTTCGCTGGATTACTTGCATCATCTGATTTGAATTCAACTTGCTTCGTTTCTTTTCCGATATAATAACCATCTTGGTTTTTCATCGATTCTTCGTTACCATTAATTACAATTGAACCTGGACCACCAATATTGATAACACCTAATTCACGGCGCTCCAAGAAGTAGTCGACTCCTAGTTCACTTGATAACTTGATTTCTAACGCTTCTGTTGTTGGCGTTACACCACCAAAAATCATTCGGTCATTGTGTGTGTATGTCAATAAGATTTTTCCAGGAACAAATAATTCTTCAACTAAAAATTCCTCTCTTAATTGCTCCGTTGAAAAATGACGAATCATTGACGGGCTACTACCATATCTTGTTTCCATTTCCATTTCGATAACCTCACTTTTAATTTCCTATTAAGAAATATCTTTTCTAAAAAAGAAATTCTATACTTTTGATTATAGCGAGTTAATTTTAAATTGCAACCCCTTTCGCACAAAAAAATAAATCCACCCTGACTAAGGATGGATTTTGGCTTCAATTTCTTGTTTAGCTTCTGTCATTTTTTCAATAATTTGATTCACGTATTCGGGAGTCCCCCGAAATTTCGGCATACTGACACTAAATGCCCCTTCAATATTTTCTTTTCCATAAATTGGCATCGCGATACAAAAACAATCTTTTTCCATTTCTTCATCGTCATAAGCCACTTGTGTTTGACGAATCTCTTCTAGTTCTTTTTGTAGTAAAAATTTATTCGTAATGGTTTTTTCAGTATAGGCCGCTAAGGGTACCTCTGAAAAATAATAATCTAATTTTTTATCGTCATATGATGATAAAAAGATTTTACCCATTGCTGTACTATAGAGTGGGCGGCTCACGCCAATTTTTGAAGACATAAAAATTGATTGTTTTTTTGGTTCTAATTTATCCAAATAAACCAGCTCTTGGCCATTGGGAATCCCTAGATGGATCGTTTCATCGACACTATTTTGCAACTTCTCTAACTCTGGCGTCGCAACATTTTTCAAAATCGAATGTTCAAAATACTGACTACTATATTTCACTAAAGCCGGCCCTAAAAAGTAAGTCTTATCGCGTTCATTTCGACTAATATAACCAATTAATAATAATGTATCTAAAATTTTCAAAGTGGTTGATGTCGTCATTTCAACGGCTTCTGCAATCCCTTTAAGCGGCACCCCTTGACTTTTCGAAGCTAAAAAATCTAATATTTTAGCCGCTCGAATCAAGACCGTCCCGTATGGTTTTTTATCTTCCATCTCATCCGTTCCTTTCCTATTTGGAAAACAAAATCATTTTACAGGAAATTTTAACATAGAATTTATAAAAAAGCCAATTGTTTTATTTTTTTCATCTGTTCAATCTTTATAAAAAACGAATGACCGCTGTTTCTATTCATTTTTACGCACTTGATATTGCAATTTAGCCCTTAAAAAAATCTGATCCCCAAGGAGAAAGCGCTTGCATTTTGTTTGGTTATCATTTATAATACAAGTGTAAGGAGTCATAGATTCCCCATTATTCAACTTCAAGTAAGTTAGACATTGGAATGATGACGCGTAAATTCAATCTCTAAACAAAAGAAGTGAATAAACACGTATGGATTTACGTGATTGTAAGCATTTGTTTACAAGTAAGCAACAAAAAAAGAAAGGCGTGGGAATTTGAAAGATTTCTTACTAACTGAATACGACCTAACAGGTGTTTAAATAACAAAGTTGGAGCAACAGCGGACACTCCATCATGAAATGTATGAGGGTAAGTAAACACAAAATCCTGTTAGGTCTGTTTTGTTGCCTAAAAACGCTTAGTATAAAAACAAAAACATAAAACGACCCCCAAAAGCTGCCTATTTTAGGTTTAACTTTTGGGGGTTAATCGATTGGATAAACGGCAAGAGCCCTTTTCTTTTAAAAATATTCGGCAAATAATTGACGATTTTTTTCGTCTGCACCATCCAGATTCGAACTTTCAAAAATGGGAACGGGCATCTCAGCGGCTTGCATCAAGTTGGCAATCGCGACCACCAGTGCTTGAACAAGACCAATCCCGGTAAAATCTGAGATTGGGCCGAGTTTTTCAGGAAGGTTCTCCATTTGATAGGTGGCGTCTCCTTGTGGTGCATGATTGTCTAAAACGACATCGGCTAATTCGAAAAGCCGTTTTCCTGATGAGTGACGAGAAGAGACTTGCATGGAGTGCGCAAGCGAAGTCAGGACAATTACGTTGGCTCCACGTTTTTTCGCTTCTAAACACATCTCAACCGGGACATTATTACGACCAGAATTGGAAATCACTAATAAAGTATCCTTTTCATTTAAATCATACAACGTTAATAGTCCTGCTGCATATCCAGGCAAGCGTTCAATCATCGTACTTTTAAGTGGACGTTCATGCAGCATAATTTCTGGTGGTAGAATCGCTTTAACATTCGCTAGCCCACCTGCTCGAGCGTAGACTTCTTCCGCTATTAAATGAGAATGGCCTGTACCAAACAAATAGAAATTGCCTTGTTTTTGAAAACTTTTGACGACTAAATTGGCAGCCTGTTCGATTGCTTCAAGTTCTTCTTCCATGACTTTTTGCCAAATCTGTGCAAAGCCCAACATGCAGCGATGTGCTTCTTCTTTTGCTTCCATTTTCTCACTCCTATTCATTCTTCCACCAATAAAAAACAAGGGCGATTAATGAAAGAATTCCCCCAAAAATAACTAAAAAAGAGTCCATTTCAATACCTCCCCTCTCCGTAAAGCGTTTACATAATTATAACACACCAACTATTTTTTTCGTTCATTACAAATAAAAAAGAGCCGGCGATTCGACTCTTTTTGTTTTTATTTTTGATAAACAATTTCCCCCGCAAGAATGGTCGCCCTTACTTCGGTCTTTAATATTTCTGCTTCACTGACCGTTAATATATTTTGCGATAACACCACGAGGTCAGCTTGGGCACCGACTTTAATTTCACCGAGATCACTACGACTTAAAGCTTTTGCTGCCCCTTTTGTTTGAGCAACTAACGCATCGCCAATTCCTATGACTTCATTTGCCATCAATCGTTCTTGTGGTTGGCCATTTTTTTCACGGCGAGCGACGGCATAATAGATGGATTCTAGCGGCGTCACCCCAACAACGACTGGTGTATCCGTACCAAATGCTAACGTGGCCCCTTTATTTAGAAACGATTGAAAAGGAAACATTGCTTGCGCCCGCTTTTCGCCAACTTCTTCCGCTAAAGTTTCATAGCCGACAAGTAAATGACTCGGTTGAACGGATAAAATCAACTGCGCTTGGCTGACTAACGGTAAGTCAGTTGGATCCATGACTTCTAAATGTTCAAGTGTATTATATTTCCCAATGGGTAATGGATATTTTTGCGCGCTTTCTTGGTAATAGGTGAGTGCTTGATGGATCGCTTGGTCGCCAATCGTATGAATGCGAATGGGCCACCCTTGCTTATTTGCCATTAAAATTAATTGACGCATTTTTTCAGTTGGGATAAGTGGACCACCCACATCGCCTACATAATAAGGAACAGGATACGTTTCTTTTAAATAGGCGGTGTGCGTACTCGTTACCCCATCAAAAAATTGTTTCACGCCACCCATTTGAACTTTTTTCGATTGATAGGTTTGAGCGAATTGTTGCAAATGAGTAATTTCTTCACGCATCGCCGGATAAAAAACCGCACGGACACTAGCCTGGTCTTCAATTTGAGCAAAAATCGCAGGATAAACCAAGTCATCATAACTTTCACCGGTTAACGCCACGTCTCCAATTGTGGTAATACCCATCTGATTCAAATTACGCATATAATCTAAGTAAACAGCTGGCATTTCCGCTTGAAAAACCGTTAAAATTTGGGCTAAATAATGAATTGCGACTGCTTCTAAAAAACAACCCGTGAATTCGCCATTTGCGATTAAAGCCTCACCACTCATCCCTTTTGGCAATGTTTCTTTTGTAATTTGTAAAACTTCCAAAGCTTTTGAATTTAGCCAAATACTATGCGCATCACCAGAAATGAGCAACACCGGCCAATCCGAACAAACAGCATCTAAGCTGGCTTTGGTTGGATAAACATTTTGACCAAAGTCACTACTAAACCAACCAATCCCAATTTTCCAACCGTGAACAATCGGTAATGCTGGCACTTGCACCGCAAAATCCGTTTCGCTCATGCCCGTCAGTGGTTTTAATTTACCAGCATCAATAAGGGCTGACAAGAAAAAGTGCACATGGCAATCAATAAAACTAGGAATTAACATTTGATCCCCAAGTTCTCGCACTTCTTGCCCCGTTGGCACTTGCGTTAACGGCCCCACGGCTACAATCTTTTCGTCGCAAATTTCTACATAGCCAGCAAAAGTTGTCTGTGTCTTAGTATCAAAAATATAATTAGACGTTAAAATCATCTTACAAGCCCATCTTCCATTCTAAAAATAAATCATTGTAGAGTTCAACCGTTTTTTGTCCCAAGTACTCGTAATGTTCCATTTTTTCAATCGCTTCAAGTGTAGGATAAAAGGTCTCGTCTTCCGTCACTTCGCTTGGCAACAAGGCTTTCGCGGCTTCGTTTGGTGTCGCATAACCCACATATTCTGCATTTTGCTTGGCTACTTCTGGACGCAACATAAAATTAATGAAGTCATAGGCTCCTGCTAAATTTTTTACCGTTTTTGGAATCGCAAAATTATCCGTCCAAATCACGCCGCCGTCTTCTGGCACAATATATTTAATGGCCGGATTTTCACTAATGACATAAGCCGCGTCACCAGAGTATCCGAGACCAATCGGGGCGTCATTTTGAATCATCAACGTTTTAATTTCATCTGTTAGGACTGCTTTAATATTTGGACGTAAGGTCGCTAGTTTTTCAATCGTTGGCAAAACTTTTTGCGGATCCTTTTCATTTAAGGACACACCCAGTGATTGCATACTAATCCCCATTGTTTCGCGCGAGCCATCAAGTACTAAAATGCTATTGTTAAAGGCCGGGTTCCACAAATCATCCCAACGTTGAATGGCATCTTCTGCGATCACATCTGTGTTCACCATGATGCCGAGCGTGCCCCAAAAATACGGCAATGAATATTGATTTTCTGGATCAAATGATTGATTTAATAGAAAAGGCGATAAATGCTCCATCCCATGGATTTTCTGATGATCTAGCGGAAGCAACAATTCATTTTCTAACATTTTTGGAATAATTGATTCACTAGGGAAAACCAAATCATAATGCGTGCCGCCTTGTTTAATCTTCGTTTCCATTGCTTCATTTGAGTCAAAGGTACTATAGATGACTTTATAACCTGACTCTTTTTCAAATTGCTTGATTAGTGCTGGGTCAATGTATTCGCCCCAATTAAAAATCGTCAATGTTTGTTTATTACCGCTACCAGTTGACTCATCCGCTCTGGTCTCCTGGTTTAAAAGACTCCGCCCAACAAACATCACGAGTAAAATACTCAAAATACCAATAAAAAATATCCCTAACTTCTTCAATACGTCACTTCTTTCTTTCAATATAATCTACGAACTTTGTGAAGCATACGGTATTTTTAAGAATTTTTCAATAGAAATTACTCATTCGATTTTATTTTCTAAAATCAACTCCGGTTTCAAAACAAGAATTTTACGACCCACAAAACGAATTGCACCAATTTCACGTAAATGTTGCAGCATACGATTGACACTACTCGCCGATGTGATCCCGCAAAAACGAGCTAAATCATCATTGGTAATGACAAAATCAATTAAGTGTCCTCCTTCAACCTCGCGTCCAAATAGCGTCATTAATTCATCCAATTGTGTACAAATCGCGCCGAATTTACCATTCATTAACATTTGCTGCATTTTTTTGATGGAATACAATAAATAATCACGGTAATACTCATTAACATAACGTTGCAATTCTGGGTTTTGATTTACGTCTTGCCAAAATTTAACCCGATCAATTTGATAAAGTTTGGCTTCTTTTGATTCGATTCGAATATTAAAAGGGGCATCCGTAAATTGCGAATACTCATCGCGTAAAATCGAGACAATCTCAACCGTATTAATATAACGCAAATTAAATTCGCGCCCTTCCCGCGTAATCATGCTCGTCTTAATAATGCCTTCTTTTAAAATATAAACATAACGGTCTTGCAACCCTTCATAAGTCAAATATTTTTTCTTTTCTTTCACAATCACTGGAAAATTCCCTTGTTCTAAGTATTTTTTCAACAACTCTTGTTTCATTTTTACACCCCTACTTCCTTGATTCTTAGCCATTAAACCTCTTTTTCTTACAAAAAACAATGACAAATGTTGAGAATTTTTGCTAGCAAGATAATTCATTTTTTTCTTTATTTTTTTTTAGTATTTTAAGAAGGTAAAAAATGAAAATGAAAGTAGGAAATTTCATGGAAGAAAAACCGACGAAACTATTTAACAAAGGTTTTATCAGCATTACCCTCATTAACTTTGTCGTCTATCTCGTCTATTATTTGTTGATGGTTATCATCGCCGTCATCGCTCAAGACCAACTACACGCCACTCTTGGACAAGCAGGTTTGGCTTCTGGTATCTATATTATCGGTACTTTACTTGCTCGGCTTTTTATGGGGAAAGTGCTTGAACTTTGGGGCCGAAAAGGGATGCTCCGCTATGGTTCGCTTTTTTATTTACTGACAACTGTTGCTTACTTTTTTATCCCAAACATTCAAGTCTTATATCTTGTCCGTTTATTGAATGGTTTTGGTTACGGAACCGTTTCAACGGCCACAAACGCGATTGTCACGGCTTATATTCCAAATGCTAAACACGGAGAAGGCATCAATTATTATGGTTTAAGTACCAGTCTAGCTGCCGCAATTGGCCCTTTTATCGGAATGATTCTTTTAAATACTGCTGATTTTAAAGTTATTATCGGATTTTCAGCGATTTTAATCTTAATTACAACAATTGCTAGCTTCGTTTTCCCCGTCAAAAATATTGTTCTTTCTAAAGAACATCAGGCGACATTACAATCTTGGAAATTAGAGAGCTTCATCGAAAAGAAAGTCTTTTTCATCTCATTTGTCGCTTTCTTTATGGGTTTAGCTTACTCAAGCGTACTAGCATTCTTGTCTTCTTATGCCAAAGTTATTGACTTAGTAACCGCAAGTTCATACTTTTTTGTTGTTTATGCCTTAGTAATTACCGCGACTCGTCCAATGACCGGTCGAATTTTTGACCGTAAAGGCGAAGATGCCGTCATGTATCCTAGCTTTTTATTTTTAACAGCTGGTCTCTTTTTGCTTAGCATTACCCATGCAAGTTGGATGTTGTTATTAGCCGGTGCTTTTATTGGCCTAGGCTACGGTACTTTTATGTCAAATGGTCAAGCGGTTTGTCTAAAATACGTTCGCAACCACCATCGCGTTGGGATTGCCTTATCCACTTATTTTATTGGCTTAGATTTAGGCCTAGGTGTCGGCCCTTATTTATTAGGTGAACTTCAAAATTTCTTAGATTTTTCAGGCGTTTATTTATTTGCCGGTGCTATCCCTATTTTTTGCTTAATTATTTATAAACTCTTTTACCATCCTACAAAAAATGTACTTGGTCAAGTTAACATGGAGGAAAACTGATGAAAGCAACTGCTAAAACCATTCAACCGCTCGAAACAAATCGGACGCAACAAATCTTGCAACAAATTTTAATGCAATTAAATGAAACGAACCAGCGTCTTCAAACCATAGAGTTAGAAGAACTTCATGCCAAAGAAGAACAACAAAAACAACTCGCACAACTCGTACAAATGATACGTAATGATAATTTTATTGGTTAGAAAACAAGCAGCCTCCTAATTACAAGAGGCTGCTTGTTTTTTTATTCTTTTAATTTATTTATTTTCACGTATTCTATTAATAACTACAGAAAACAAACCTAAGAAAGAAAGACCAATCATACTCAACACTTGGTTAATTGTCGTCGCTTCGCCTGTTTGTGGTAATGTTTGTTGCGTCACAGTCGTTGCTTCAACAGCCGTTTGAACTGGTGCTGGTATTGTTTCTGGTGCTTCTGTTGGTTTTTCTTCTGGTGTTTCTTCCGGTGTTTCTTCTGGTGTTTCTTCTGGTGTTTCTTCTGGTGTTTCTTCTGGTGTTTCTTCTGGCGTTTCTGCCGCATTGTAGACGCCGATTACTTCAATTGAGTTTTCTGGAATGAAGCCGCTTGGATCGCCAACCCAGTGTGAGAAGAGGTAACCTTCAATCATTTTTTGTAATGCAGCATACTCAGAACCCGGTTCGCCATCAAAAATTTGATTTGGTGCAATTGGATTGCCAGCGCTATCTTGATAAAGAATCGTTACTAATCCAGTTGATTGTAAACTACCGGATGAAATTGCCACAAACGAATCCAATATACGGTCACTCGCATCAGCAATAACAATTTTAATATGGTTGACAACACCCGGATTTACGTAAGCTTCAATTGGTAAAACAACCGTTAAGCCGCCATAATCTGTCCCTGGCAATTTCGGTAACGTTCCTTCGCGATTATCAATAAAAAATTCAACATTTTTTACTGGGTCCCCAAGATTTCTTCCTGCATGAATATTGTTAATCGCTACAAATTCAGCTGTTCCTGGAATAAGGGCGGTATTTACACCATTTACAAAGAAAGCAAAAGCATCATTGTAATTGGAATTCACATAGACTGGATACTCTCTTGAACCAAAAACATAATTAAACTTCAAAATTGAATACAAAGGAACAAAATCAAACTCCAAAACAACTGCATCATAAGTTGTACGCTCTACAAACGCTGTTAAATCAGCATCTCCAGGCGTACCTAGCGAAGAGTTTTCAGTATAAACATCCCCACTTGATAATAAAATTCCTGAACCAAAATTAAAAACATCTGACCCGTTGGTAAACTTCGCAATGGCATTCGGTGATCCTGTTAAAATGACATTTGAAATCGTTAAACTATCATCACCTAATAAATAAGAGACATATTCTTCTGGTGTCGCTGCTGACAATTCAATATTAGAGATATTTTCTTCCTCAGCAAGTAGCATCGGTTCGTCTTCTTCATCAAAAAGAGCCATCATCGCGAAGTTTTCGACACCAAGTTCTTCTTCTTCGATAAAAGGTACGATAAGTTCGTCTTCCTCTGTAATTGCTTCTTCTACGGCTTCTACTTCGTCTAATGCTACTTCTGGTGCTATAGGAGGGATTTCGGTCTCTTCAATCCACTCGCTGGGCTCTTCTGCACCTTCTGCTTCATCCTCGTTCATCTCATTTTCTAGCGGTTCGCTGGCAACGACTTCTTCTGGTATAGGGATTTCTTCTTCAATTACAGGGCCAATAAACGTGGAATCTTCTACAATAGGTTCTTCTACCGCAGCAACAAATTCAATTAAAACGCTTTCTACATTTGCTGCTTCCGTTACCTCTTCTACCGCTAGCGTTGGATCGTCATCCGCTAATACATGAGCTACTGGCAACAGCGAAGGACCGAATAATGCAACCGTCGATAGTAGTTGAAAAATACGTTTTGTCTTCATCATTAACACCTTTCTTTCTAGTCTTCTCAAATGAACTAGTCAAAAAATGCTCTACCCCTTCTAATCTAACTTTCCATCAAAATTTATTTTCGTTATTTTATAACAATAAATTTTGATTGCACATTAAGCGCCAAACAACCAACAACTTAATTATATATTACTTTATTTTATCAGAAAATTCCAATAATAAGGCGTCGGTTATCGTTATGTCTGTTATTTTTATCTCGATACTTTCTATTTTTCTTATATACATTCAGACATTGTGAAATCAAATCAATGAAAATAACACCTGTTTAAAAAATAACGATATTAATTCCAATAGTTTTTTTCTTAACTTTCATTTTTCTTTTCCTTTCTCTATACTGTAATTAGACAAAGGAGGAACGCGCATGACTTTACCAGCAAACTATGCTAAAATTTTCAAACGAGATTGCTTTACTTTCAAACAATTAAAAGAACAACTTTCAACCGAAGAAATCGAGCAAATTAAAATAGAATATAAAACCGTGTGGCAAGCTTGGAAAGAGCTACACTTAACAATATACAGCCAATTTGAAAATACTTTCGAACGACCAAAAATTGAAAGTTGGACGAACGGCTGGAATTTAAGAAATCATTTTTGGGCTGCCTATCGACTAAAAGATGCCCCCAAAAGTAATGCTTGTCTAGGTGTTTTGATTAATCGCAAACAGCTTCAAATTTATTTGATGTTCCAACATTATAAAAGTGAGCAACGGGTAGGACTTGCTACTGATTATAATCAATTACTCCAACAAATCCCTACTTGGAGACAAACAGTTGACTGTAGACATTATCAAATTTGGCCACAACAAGAACATGAATTAGACGACCATTTGCCGTTAAGTACGTATTTAAATGCACCTGTTTTACAGGAACAATTAGAAAAAGAAATAATCGATACAAGTTTTCAATTAGGGAAAGTTTACTACCATGACGTCCCTACGGAAGAAATTGAACAAGTCATCACCAAGGCTTTAAGAGAATTATTGCCGCTTTTGCAAGCTTGTAAATAAAAATACGCGAAGACATTTTTTATCATTTGCCTTCGCGTATTTTTCAATTATGATTACCACCAAAGATCCTGGCTATTCCCGTTTTTTATCTTTTTAATTGCCACATCGACACTTTCTGTGATATCGTCTTTCACGTAACTCAAGTCTTCTTTCGAAAGAACCTTTGCTTTCGCTAAAAACTCATAAAATTTCTTTAATGCTGCTCCAATGTTCCTCACTTCTGTTACTGTTGGAGAAATCGATTTATGCGGATAAAAATTTTCAATATAATTACACGGTTCATAAGAATCATCTGATATGATTTGAATGCCATCGTGAAGTAAGTATTCATTCATAAAAAAACGGACTTCCCCCACATGTCGCTTTATTATGTTATCTCCTAACCCTAAATTTTCTTTTAAATAATTTTCAAAAGCTTGCAATACAAGTTCATTATTTGCTCGAATTTCTTTTGCGACTTTTTTATAACCGGCAAAATGTCCTAATCGATACATATAATCTTCCCATTTCGAAAAATCCTGCCAAGTGACTTCAATCGGCCCTGCTAGGGTTGTTTTTTCTTTCTTTGTTTGAGCGTTGTACTCTTTTTCGACTGGGTTTAATTTTAGGTTTTGTTCAATTGCTTTAACGAGCGCTTTCTTAGGATAATAATCCGATAATGAATTCGTCCCACTTTCAGCTAGCCACACCATTAATTTTGCCTGAATTCGTTCATGACTGACAAACTTTTTCGAGAGTTCAGCCATTCGGATATACATCGTCGTTACTCCTGTGACTTGACGATTAAAACCTGCATTGACTTCTATCTCCCCGGCAATGTCTAAGTACTGTTGGATTTGCTCATTGGCAATCCCCGCCCAGCGAAAAGCACACCAGATCCCTTCAGTAATCATTTGAGCTAATTGTTTCTTACTTTGGGCATTCACATCTGCAATCACGATGGGCATCATCGTCAAGTCGTTCACCAAAACTAAAACTTTCTTCCGATTCACATTATAATAATTTGCATGCCACGAAAAAAAGGGATTTGCCGTTGAAAAAGCTTTGCTCGCTTGACTATCGGCCACTTTAGGTAGCGCTGAAAATAAGGGCAATGATTTTTTAGTTGGGTTAATGATCATGGTAGGCCTCCTTTAAATTTTTATTAATTGCTCAATACGATTAACAAAACTCTTCTCAGTTAGAACGAGTTTTAGAAATATCCTGTTTTTTGCATGATGGTCGTTTATACTTATATCCATGTAAGCTTCTTATCATTACTTTATTATGGCGTAAATAATTGCTAGATGCAATCAATCAAAAACAAAAAAAACAACTAACCTTTTTTGAAATTATACTGTTCTAAAAATCATTGGATTCTTAGAATGAATTATAATTACATCAGTTAGTTGTTTTTTTGATTAATCTAAATAGTCTTTTCTTGGAATGACTGAAAAACGTTCTGCTAATTGTTTAAATTGTTGATCTGAAATCGCTTGTTTTATGCCTCCTTGTGCTTGCACGTAGGTGTAGATTTGTGCAGCTTTTTCTGCTGTTTCTACTAGGCCAAATGCCTCATCTAAGCAATTACCGGCTACGTACACACCATGGTAGGGCCACAAAACCATCCTCGTGTCTTTCATTTTATCAGCAGTGGCCTCGCCAATTTCATTTGTCCCTGGAACGAGCCAAGGTATAATCGAAACACCCTCTGGAAAAACAACTAAGCATTCCGTGCACATTTTCCAAAGTGTACGAGTAAACGCACGTTCATCTAATTCATGCGTGAATGTCATGGCTAATAGATGACTGGCATGATTATGCAAAATTACCCGATGCTTCTTGTCTACTGACAAGCGCGAAATATGACTCAATAAATGACTGGGAAGTTCACTTGTTGGCAAAGCACCATTTTCAAATCCCCAAATAAGTTCTGCTTGCTTTCCATTTTTTGCTATCCGAATAATTCCTAGCCCATCACAAGGATTGCCTTTTATATTTCTAAAGTATTTACCCGATCCTGTCACTAGGAAATATTTATTAGCTAATTCTTTTACACAAATCGACAATGAAAAAGTTGAAACTACTTTTGTAATATCTAAGTAAGGTTCTAACTCTTCTTGAGTTAAAAGGTAAGAGATATTTCCTCCATTTCTTTCATCCCAACCATGTTGGTAAGATTGCTCAATTATGTCTAGCATTTGTTTCATAAAATCTGCACACATTATTTCTTTGGAAGACACCTTTGATTCCTTCCCTTCTAGAACTCAGCTACTAAGTGACTTACATCAAGCTTTGATACAATGCTACAATTTCTTCTAATGTTGCTACTCGAGGATTTCCTGGTGTACAAACATCGCGAAAGGCATCTTTAGCAATCGCTGGAAGGTCTTTTTCTTCTACACCAAGTTCTGAAATCGTTGCTGGAATGCCCACTGCTTTACTTAAATCATCAATGGCTTGACAAGCAGCATCCCGCGCTTCTTCTATCGTTATTTCGTCAGCATTTGCCACACCTAATACTCGAGCAATATCTCGGTATTTTTCACCAGTATAGTCTTTGTTGTATTTCATTACGGTTGGCAATAATGCCGCACATGCCACGCCATGAGGAACATTGTACCAAGCACTCAAAGGATGGGCCATACCATGAACTAAACCTAGACCTACGTTTGAAAAACCCATTCCTGCAATGTATTGGCCTAGCGCCATTTCTTCACGTGCTTTTTCATCCCCATTTACTGAATCTCGTAAGGATCGTCCGATGATTTCGATGGCTTTAATATGTAACATATCGCTCATTTCCCAAGCCCCTTGGGTAATATACCCTTCAATCGCATGGGTCATAGCATCCATTCCTGTCGCTGCTGCTAATCCTTTTGGCATCCCTAGCATCATATCACTATCAATAAACGCAACAATCGGGATATCGTGAGGATCTACACAAACAAACTTACGCTGATTTTGTGCATCGGTAATGACGTAGTTAATGGTCACTTCTGCAGCAGTTCCAGAAGTTGTCGGTACGGCTAAAATTGGTAAGCATGGATTTTTTGTCTCAGCTACCCCTTCTAAACTTAATACGTCGCTAAATTCTGGATTCGTCACAATAATCCCAATTGCTTTAGCCGTATCAATTGGGGATCCTCCGCCAATGGCCACAATACAATCGGCTTGCGCTGCTTCGATTGCCTCAACCCCTTCTTTCACATTTTCAATTGTTGGGTTAGGAACAATCCCATCATAAATTTCATATTCCACGTTTGCGTCATCTAGTAATTGCGTCACTTTTGTGGCTACTTCAAATTTTATTAAATCTTTATCCGTAATTACCATCACTTTTTTAAAGCCTCGTGCTTTGATTTCATTTGGGATATTCGCAATTGCCCCTTTACCAAAATAAGCTGTTTCATTTAAAATCATTCGATTCACTGTCATTTTCATTGCCTACTTTCTTTATTCTTTCTTTTAAACACCGAGGGAATAGAATCCCTCGGTGAGCTGATCTTTTACTGATAGCGTGGGCCAAAATGTTCACACGCTTTAAAATCGGCGCCTTCTAAATCTTTGGTGCCAAATCCACTAAAGGCATGTGGTCGGAAAACTCTTTCACGTGGCACGTTATGTAGCGCGACTGGAATGCGCAACATGCTAGCTAACGTAATGATATCTGAACCGACGTGGCCATGAACCGTGGCACAGTGGTTTGAGCCCCAAGCATTCATGACTTCGTAAACCGATTCAAAACCGGCTTCGCCTAAGTTTGGCGCAAACCAAGTTGTTGGCCAAGTTTTATCCGTTCTTTCATCTAACACTTGATGGATGTCGTCTTCTAAAACACACGTGTATCCTTCGGCGATTTGAAGCGTTGGTCCAACCCCTTCAACCATGTTCAAACGAATAACCGTTACCGGCATTTCGGCCGCTGTTTTGAAGTGCGAAGAATAACCGCCACCACGGAAATATTCATAGTTTGCACGACACCAGTCCGTTGCTTCTAAACAAGCTTTTATATCCGCTTCGGTCATGTTCCAAAACTCTTTCATTGTCCCTTGACCCTGTTCGTCTTTGGCTGCCGCACTGCCATCAAGGGCCGATGCTCCTGAGTTGATTAAATGCAATACCCCATTAGCCGCACGCCCGGTTAATGGCTTACCAGTTACTTTTTCAACGGCTGCCGGGCTCCAATAAGTACGAACATCAGAGAAAATCGGCGCTTTATTCGTAATTAGCGTTCCAAAAAGCATCGAAACGGCATTTAGCGTATCATTTTCGGTCGCAAATGCAGTCACTGGGCGCGCGCCATTCCAGTCAAAGGTCGAAGCCATAATTGCTTCAGTAAAATCACCATTTGGTAACCAGTCGGTCCATTGTCGTTGGCCTTGGAACCCACCGGCAATGGCATCGCGACCACGGGCTTCTTCTTCCCACCCAAGTTCTGCTAAGCGTTCATTGCCAAATAAAATATCGCGAATGATGATGGCTTGTTTCGCAATAAATTGCCAATCCTGATCGGCTGGAATCACTTTTGACTTGGTAATCACCTCAGGAAACGCTTTGCCTTCGTTAATATCAATGCCTTCTTGGCAATTGGCTTGAATCCAAGCAAGGGCTTTTTCATATTCTTTTGGATCATAAATTTCTAATGTAATGCGACGTAAAATTTCGGTCATATCAACAAACTCAACCGGCATGCCTAAGTATTTGCCAAAGAAATGATCGTCGACTTGTGAACCGGCAATCCCCATACAAGAGGCCCCAATGTTCACATACGATTTGCCTTTCATTTGTCCGACTGCCAGAGCGCCTCGGGCAAAGCTCAAGATTTTTTCAGCCACATCCGCTGGAATGGAATGATCATCTAAATCTTGCACGTCATGGCCATAAATTTTAAACGCAGGCATGCCTTTTTGGGCATAACCAGCCATCGCAGCCGCTAAATAAACGGCACCTGGGCGTTCCGTCCCGTTAAAGCCCCAAATTGCTTTAATGGTTTCTGGCTCTAAGTCCATCGTTTCAGTCCCATAACACCAACTTGGCGTGACCGATAACGTACCGATAATATTTTCACGACTAAATTGTTCGCGAACAATGCCCGCATCGCCTCGACCACCAATTGTTCGTTCGGCTAAGACACATTGTACGGGTGTTCCGTCGGCATAATGTAAGGTGCTTTCGATTAATTCTTTAGCAGCTTTGGCCATCGCCATTGTTTTTTCTTCTAGTGATTCGCGTACGCCACCTTGGCGCCCGTCGATTGTCGGACGAATTCCGATTTTTGGATAATTACGCATCGTTTATTGCTCCTTTGTCTTATCAATTATTATTTATACAATAGTTGTTGAATCTCATCTGAATCAATATTTGATTGGTCATACCATTCAACGCCAGTATCAACATCAGAAACACTTTCGCCATTTGCTGCTTTAACTGCTAAAGAGACTGCTTCATAACCAATTTTCACAGGATTTTGTGTCACTGAGCCATAGAATTTACCATTTCGAATCGCATCTTGTTGAAGTGCACCAGAGTCAAAGCCGATCGCAATCACTTTGTCACCATCTGTTCCAATACGATTACCTAAACCTTCATCCGCGTTAATAATTGATTTTGCACCAAATTCATTTGAACCATAAATACAGATTAAATCTTTCTTTTCTAACAAGGCTTGCGCTTCCGTTTTTCCAGCTGCATCCGTCACTTCTGCCGGGACGCGTAATTCAATAATAATTTTTGCATCTGATTCTTTGACATCATTTTTAAACTTGTCATGACCAGTAATTGCTACTTTTCCTTTTCCAACTGCTGAATCTGCTTCTAATAATTCAGTGATTTTATCAATGAAACCACCTGTACGTTGTGAAATTGATAGTGAATTTACCTCTTGCGAAATAATTCCAATCCGATTAACACCTTCACCTAATTTCTCTTTAATCCCTTCATAAGCACGTTCTGCTGCAATTCCACCGGCATTATAGTTGTCAGTTGAAGCAGTTGCCTTTACAGCTCCTTCTGGTGCATCAGGAACCCCTGAGTCAAATCCAATAATTGGAATATTTTTATTTTTTGCTTGATCGATTGCGTCTAATTCTGCATTTGTATCAAGTGCTGCTAACGCAATTGCACTTGGATTTTTGTTAATCGCATTATTCAGCATTTCTAACTGCTCAGCGATAGCGGTTTCATCTTTAGGTCCAACAAAAGTCATTTTTACGCCATTTTCTTCTGCTGCTTTTTTTGCCCCTGCTTGAACGGCCTTCCAAAAGTCATGTTGGAATCCTTTAGCAACCACTTCAACTGTTAAGTTATCCGAGCCACCTTTTTCTGCATTTGCTGGTTTTTCATTGCCGCAACCTGCTAATAATGTTAATGCTGTTAATCCTGTTAATAATCCAATACTTAGTTTTTTCATCTTTAATAGTCCCCTTTTATATTTTATTTTTTCTTGCTATTTCTGTAAATATCAACATATACGGCTAGAACGACTACAAACCCTGTAATAAAAATTTGATAGTGCGGTTGTAAATCTAAATAAGGTAATCCTACTTTTAGAACTGTCATAATAAAGACACCAATCATTGTACCAAGTATTGAACCCACACCACCACTTAAGGAAGTGCCACCCACGACAACTGCTGCAATACCATCCATCTCAAAACCAGCTCCTGCACCAGGCATGATTGTCGTATAAGTTGCCGCGTAAGCAATCGCTGCTAATCCTGCAAATAATCCTGCAATCACATAAGCTGTTGCTTCACCTTTAACAATATTAACCCCTGAAAGGCGTGTTGCCTCACTGTTACTACCAATCGCAAAAATATAACGACCCGTCTTTGTTTTATTTAATACAATGGCAGCTAAAATCCCCATCCCTAATAAGAAAAATACACCTGTTGGAAAATTATCTGCCGTTCTAAATAATGACTTGTACCAACCATCATCTGTTCCTCTAAGTGGAAAAGTTTCCGTTTGAACATTTGAAATAATTGAGCTCAATCCTCTAGTAATCATCATTGTTCCTAACGTTGCAATAAAAGCTGGTAATTTAAATTTAGCTACTAAAATACCATTTAATAAACCAAAAGCCGTAGACATGACTAATATTGAAAGCAAAGCAACCCATAAAGGTGCTCCTAGTTGATTGTAAACAACCCCTCCAGTAATTCCTGCGCACATCATATTGGTTCCTATGGATAAATCAATCCCACCAGTGATAATCACGAAAGTCACACCTAGTGCTAAGAAACCAACATAATAAGAGGCATCTAAAATACTCGTTAAAGTATTGGCGCTTCTAAAAGCTGGACTCATAAAGGCAAAGAAACCATAAATTAAAAAGAGAACGATTAAAATAATTAACTGCTGTAATCCTATTTTATCAATGATCTTTTTGACATGTAACTTATCTTTTTTATTGATTGTTTCAACATTTGCTTCCATTTATACCGCTTCCCCTCTCATTGTTGCGTAATGTAAAATATTTTCTTGTGTTGCTTCAGAAATATCTAACTCACCTGTTTTTCTCCCTTCACACATCACGATTACGCGATCGCTTAGTCGTAGTATTTCCGTTAACTCGGATGAAATCATGATAATCGATTTGCCTTTTTTAGCTAGACTAGTCATCAATTCATAGATTTCACTTTTGGCACCTACGTCAATCCCTCGTGTTGGTTCATCGAAAATTAAAATGTCACTATTTTGTTCAAGCCACTTAGCAATGACAACTTTTTGCTGGTTTCCTCCAGATAAGTTTCTAATCAATTGTTTCCCTGAAGGTGTTTTAATTTTTAATGATTGAATGTATTCTTCGCTCTTCTTTTCGATTGAAGCATCGTCAATAAAACTTGTCTTCATATAATCTTCTAGATTGGTTAAAACAATATTATTAGCCACTGACATACCAACTATTACCCCAAATTGTTTTCGATCTTCTGATAAATAACCAATTCCGTGATTCACGGCATCGCGAGGTTGCGTAATCTCGACCTTATTTCCTCGGACAAAAATCTCACCAGAATCTTTTTTATCTGCACCAAAGATGAGTCTAGCCATTTCTGTTCGACCTGCTCCCATCAATCCAGAGAAGCCTAAAATTTCACCTTTTTTCAATGAAAAACTCAAATCTTTCACTTTTGGTCCATAATTTAGATTTTTCACTTCTAAAACAACTTCGGCATCGGCTGGTACTTCTGAATGTGATTTTGGGTCTTCGTAGATTACTCGTCCAACCATCATATGAATAATTTCATCTTTGGTTGATTCTGCTGTATCGATTGTTCCGATATACTCACCATCGCGCATCACCGTCACTCGATCCGTGATTTTTTTGATTTCATCCATTCGATGCGAAATATAAACAATACCAATATTTTGTTTTCTTAAATCATCAATAATCTTAAATAACTCTGCAATTTCTGTTTCTGTTAACGCCGCGGTCGGTTCGTCAAAAACAACCACTTTTGCATTCATCGAAATCGCTTTGGCAATTTCGACCATCTGCATTTTTCCAACAGTTAAATTACCCACCTTTTCTTTTGGATCAATATCCATATTTAATCGAGCAAATAATTCTTTCGTTTTTTTGTTAATTGCATCATCGTTTGTAAAGATACCTTTCATCGATTCTCGTCCAATAAAAATATTCTGAGCGACAGTTAAATGGTTAATCATATTTAATTCCTGATGCACAATAACCACACCTGCATCCATCGATTCTTTTGGACTAGAAAACTCTACTGCTTGATGGTCGTAAATAATTTCGCCACTATCTTTTTTGTGAATACCTGTTAATACTTTCATCAAAGTTGATTTTCCGGCACCATTTTCGCCCATTAAAGCATGAACTTCACCCTTTCTTAAATTTAATCCTGCATTTTTTAATGCTTGGACCGGACCAAAACTTTTAGAGATATCTTTCATTTCAAGAATGGTTTCCAAATTCATCTTCCTCTCTTATTCTTTCACGACACCTTTTTTCAAAATAACGTTGGCATAGATTGCTTTTTCTCCTGTTGCGACAATCGCATAGGCTTTTTTTCCTCGTTCATAAAAGGCTTGTCTTTCCATATATTCAATTGAAATTTCTTTTGTACTCTTTTCATTTATTATTTTTTTATACTCTTCCCAAATGACTGGGACAACATCATCACCTGGAACAACAGACATTAAAGCCACTGGTTCTGGAACATATGCGTCTAATGGCATTAACTCCAAAATGCTATCTAGTAGTTCTGGGACATTTAAACCATCGCAACGCACGAGCAAATTGGCATTGGACGCTGCTGGATAATTACCATCTGAAATTACAATTTCATCGCCATGTCCCATCTCCATCAATACTTTTATCAATTGTGGTGAAATATTTTTAGGTATTTTATTTAACATAATACGCCTCTTTTTTCGATAATTTTTTGATAATTAGAAAATTCTTGATCCCAATCATTCTTGGTGTTGCCTGGGAAATAGTATTTTACAGCAGTTGATTTTTTCACCCATTCTCTTACTTCATAAATATTAGAGAACACACCTTGCGCTAAAAGCTGTGCTGCAATATTACCAATTGCAGTTGCTTCAACAGGTCCGGCACAAACACGCATATTGGCTGCATCTGAAACCATTTGACATAAAATTTCAGCTTGCGATCCACCACCGACAATATTTACCGTATCAAATTCCATTTCTGTGGCGTCGTTAATTTCTAAAAAAGTGTATTTATATTTCATTGCTAAACTCTCATAAATACAACGCGCTAATTCTCCATCTGTTTCAGGAATTTCTTGATTCGTTTCGAGTGCATAATTTTGAATTCGAGAAACCATATTGCCAGGCGTTGAAAATAAAGGATCATCGGTATCTATCCAACACTTAAATGCTTTTGCTCCACTTGCTAAATCAGCTAACTCAGCAAAACTATACTTTCTACCTACTTCTTCAAAGTTTCTTCTCAACTCTTGAATAATCCAAAGACCTGTACAATTTTTCAAAAAGCGAGTCGTGTTATCGATTCCTTTTTCGTTCGTTAGATTATATTTGTAAGCCTTTTCATTGACAATCGGCATCGGAAGTTCTGTTCCAACTAAAGACCAAGTGCCGCAAGAAACGAACAAGAACTTCTGATTACTTGGAATACTAATGACCGCACTCGCCGTATCGTGTTCGCAAATATTATAGACTGGAATTTCAGGTATTCCTAAACTCGCTTTCGTTTTTCCTAAAAAATTTCCTGATTCTACTAGTTTCGGCATAATTTCAATAGGAATATTAAATTTCGAAAGAATATTTTCAGCCCATTGATTCGTGTGAACATCAATCATTTGAGAAGTAGATGCAATACTCATTTCAGCCGCTTTTGTCCCCGTTAACAAATAATTCATCAAATCGGGCATGAATAAAATTTTATCGATCGATTCAAATAATTCAGGATTCTTATTTTTTATCGCTAATAATTGAAATAAGGTATTTATTTCCATAATTTGATTACCCGTTTGGTGATAAAGCTCGTTTAAATCGATTTGTTCTTTAACTTTCTCAATCATGCCGATTGTTTGTGTATCTCGATAGTTATAAGGATTTTGAAGTAGTTCGCCTTCTTTGTTAAGCAAACCAAAATCAACACCCCATGTATCAATTCCTAAACTATCAATTTTATATTTTTGACAAGCTTTTTGAATTCCTAAAAGCACTTGTTCAAACAAATAGTTAATATCCCAAAATAAATGACCTTCTTTTTCTATTGGATAATTAACAAAACGATGAATTTCATCTAACTCGAGTGCCCCTTCTTTAAAAACACCAACAATTGCTCTTCCAGACGAGGCCCCGAAATCAAACGCTAACACATTTTTTTGCATTGATATTCCTCTCTTTTAACTGTATTTTTTATAGCCTGGGTGCTTTCCTGTTACGCCATAGTTTTTTCTCATACTAAATAAATTCTCTAATTTTTCTCTTGGAATTTCTTCTTCTGCTTGGCCTCCAAGTAACATCCGCGCGTGAAATGTTGTTTTAGCCACTAGTTCTAATGTTTCCATTCGATAATAAGCCGTGATTAAATCAGAACCCACCGCTAAAGCACCATGATTTTCTAGTAATAATACATCGTGTTCTTGTAAGTACGGCGCAATTGCTTCGGGCACTTCGTTTGTTGATGGTGTGCCAAAAGGAGTAATTGGTACTGAGCCAATAATAATTGCATTTTCAATCAAAGAATAACTGTCTAACGGAATATGTGCTAAGGCAAATGCTGTAGCCACCGGTGGATGGGCATGAACAACAGAGCCAACATCTGGTCTTTCTTTATATACACGTAAATGCATTTTAATTTCACTCGATGGGCGATATTCCCCATTTGCTTCAATGATTTCTGCCTTTTCATTAATCTTGATTAATTTATCCGGTGTAATAAAACTTTTACTGATTCCTGTCGGTGTACAAATAAAAGTGTTCTCATCAATTTTCACTGAAACATTTCCGTCATTTGCCGCTACCCATCCTAATTGCCACATTTTATTACACACGTCACATAATTGTTCTCTAATTAAATTTTCATCCATTGTTTTCTCCTCCAAATAACTTCTAATCTACGCCATCATTATATAAGCGCTTACAAAAAATGTGAATAGAATAACAAAACGATGAACTTTTCATGATTTATATCGTTATTTTAATCCATTATCGTTCATTTCCGTTCATAATATGGTATAGTAGCTTTCGTAAGGAGGAAGATCGATGGAACTACGAGAAAAAGAAATACTAACTATTTTACAAAAGAAAAAACATATCTCAAACAAAGAATTATGTGAAATACTGCATTGTAGCATCTCTTCTCTGAGAAGATCTTTAATTATATTAGAAGAAAAAAATATTGTAACTCGGGTCAGAGGGGGCGTCATGTTGTCTCAATTTCCTAATTTAGAATATTCGCATTCTTTCAGGGAAGAAACAAACGTTATTGAAAAGAAGAAAATAATTTCCATAGCAAAAGATTTTGTAGGACCCGGTCAATGTATTTTTCTAGATTCAAGTAGTACAGTTCAACAACTTATCCCTTTTATTACCCAGGTACCAAACTTAGTCATTATTACAAATAGCTTAAAAACGGCGACACTATTGAGCGAATCAAATAACGAATCATTTAAAATTTTTATTACTGGCGGAGAAATAAATATGAACTCTAGCTCTGTCATTCCATCAAGTAATGATAGTATTTATTCGTCTTTCTACTATGACTTAGCATTTTTCTCTTGCCGAGGACTAAATGAAGACGGTATTTATGAAGCAAGCTTTAATCAAGCAACTATCAAAAAAGAGATGATGTCTCGAGCAAAACAAAAAGTATTATTAGCTGACAATACCAAATTTGATTCCACTCACTTCTTTAAAATTAGTAATTTTAGTGACTACGATACAATTATTACGAATAAAGAACCTAACGATACTTATATCGATTTAATCGAAAAAAGCGGCTCAGAAATTATTTATCCCGCATAAGTGGCATAGTAAATAAAAGACAGCAGTTTATTCCTAAGCAAAGGAATGAAACCGCTGTCTTTTGTTGTTGGATTATTACTTATTGAATCATTGACCTTTATTTTTTACTCAAAGAAAAAAAATATTGTAAAAATCGAGTTTAGTTCTATCTACAACAACTGTTAAAGTACTTCACTATTAATCATAAAATAACCTTATTCACTCTTTTAAAAAAACAACATCGACTACTTTCTCTCGTAGTCGGTGTTATAAGATTGCAAAAATCTATCCCTCACTCACCGTCAAATACTTATACAACTTGCTATCAATTGATTGCGCAAACTTTAGGTTCATTTGGACAACGCTTTGTTTTTTTCCATCTTTTACAGATTTTTCAACTTGTTTAATCGTCGTTACATCTGGTTTTACTTCCCCTAAATAATAAAAATCTGTGCCTTCATCATTTGATTTTTGGGCAAAGACATAGATATCCCAATCTTTTGCATTTTGTAAGATCTTTACTTCCGGAGAATGAATCGTTCGAGGTGATTTAGTAAAATAATGAAGCGTATTTTCATCTAATAATTCATCTTCATATGCCATTAGAGCCCCTTTAAAGTCTTCTTCCTTGTGCAGGGTCACAAAGATAACAAATTGACGACGGTCTTGTTTATATGTATAGCCACCAATATTTTGATCTACCATTTGCTCTTTCCAATTTAGAAGACGAATCGTATCACGACGGCGGTACTTATTGTATAAAGTATAAGGTTGGTGTCCTTGATAGTTTTTAGATTTCTCCAAAGAAACACTCAGACAATCCTCGAATAAATGAACAAAATAGGGATTTTGTAATGCCAACTTTAACGTCTCAGAAACTTGAATTTGATCATCCTCGACTCTTAAAAATTCCCCACCGGCATAATTTGTTTTTAGACTACCGACATAAAAAGATAGATCTAATGTGCCAATGACTGAATCTATGGTCTCTTCATCGGCGTCAAAACCATTGCTTAAAAATAATTTTTTTATACTTTCTCTTGTAAAGGATAATTCACCTTGTAAAATTTTTTGAATAACAAATAGCTCTTGTTGTCTCATCCCTGGAAGTAGTTCACGACCAAATACTTTCAATAATTTTCCTTCATTTACTGTTAAGTGACGATCACTTTCCTTGATTTTAACTAAAAATTCTTGGTAATGTTCAAATTTATTAACCAAAACTAATGGGTCTAATACCCCTTGTTTTTGAAAATCATTCAAATAAGGAATTCGATTCAATCGGTTTTTCATTTCTTGATAAATACGTCTTAGCTCTGCCATTGAATCCATCTTTGCTGTATTAATCGATTTGAAAATTCTTTCTTTCGCAATTGCTTCAAAATTAATAGAAGAAACACCACTTATATAATTCGTTTCAAATGTACGTTGCCTTAAATTATTTTTATTTCGACTCACGTCACCGGATAAAGCCATTGGAATCATATAATTATTCTTATAGTTACCAATAAAATCGATCACAGTGACAAATTCTTTGGATGGGTCTTTTCGCAGTCCACGACCCAATTGTTGGACAAAAATAATACTTGATTCTGTATTTCTTAACATAATCACTTGATTAATTTTTGGAATATCAATGCCTTCATTAAAAATATCAACAGTGAAAATATAGTGAATTTGTCCCGCTTCTAATTTTTCTATTTCCTTTTCTCGTGCTTCAATCGTGTGATCGCCAGTTAAATAACTAGCAGGGATTCCCCTTTCAATAAAAGCTGTTGCTAATACTTTTGCTTCTTCTTTACGACTACAAAATACAAGTCCTTTGGGTTGATTGTGCGAACAACCATAATACTGAATTCGATCCAATAAAAAATTAACACGTTCGGTCGCAACTAGATCTTGCAATTGACTTGTTTCTGAAATCACTTCGCCTGAAACTTCATAATCAGTGACACCAAAATAATGAAATGGACACAGGAAATCTTCTTCTAACGCTTCTTGCAAACGAATTTCATAGGCGATATTGTAATCGAATAATTCAAAAATATTATAGCCATCCGTTCTTTCTGGTGTTGCTGTCATACCCAATAAAAATTTTGGATTAAAATAATCGAGTACTTTCAAATAACTCTGGGCTCCTGCTTTATGCACTTCATCAACTAAAATATAATCAAAATAATCTTGAGAAAACAATTCTTGATAGACATCCTTTGAGATTGTTTGGATCGTCGCAAATAAATATTTAGCCTCAATTTCTTTTTTGTTCCCCGATAAAATACCATAATCTGAATCTGACCCGCCAATTATTTTTTTAAAAGACGCTTTGGCACTCATTAAAATCTGCTCACGGTGAACAATAAATAACATCTTATTTGGTCTTGCTTGTAAAACATCAAAGGCTGATAAATAAGTTTTTCCTGTACCGGTTGCTGAAATTACTAAACCTTTTTTCTCTTTCGCAATTCGTAAATCTCGTAAATTTTTTAACGCTGCTTGTTGCATTTTATTTGGCATGATATAACCGCTCAAATCATCGCCTTTTTCAAAAACCGATAGATCCTCTTTATTCACAATTAGTGGGTGATAGTTTTGACGATACTCTTGAATCCATTCTTGATTTAATGTTAAAGATTGCGTCCATTCTTGTTGCATATTTTCCCGAATTTGATGAATAATCGCACCATGGTCATAAGAAGTCAAGCGTATATTCCATTCATAATTTACCTTTAAAGCGTTCATTGTCAAATTAGAACTACCAATAATAAAACTTTGGTAATTTTTTTGAGAAAATAAATAACCCTTTGCATGAAAGCCAGCTTTTTCTGAAATACGAACTTCTAAATTCGGAATACTTAACAACGACTCGAAAACGTCAGGGTGATTAAAATTTAAATAGGTTGAAGTCAATAGTTTCCCTTTAATCCCTTTTTGATGCAAATCAGATAAATGCGTCTTTAATGCATTTAAACCACCTTGCGTGACAAAAGCAATTGAAAAGAAAAATTCTTCGCAACTATCGATTTCATCTTGTAAAATATTAAGAAAATACTCTTTCTTTTCAGGCTGATTGATGATTATTTTAGGATCGTATTTTGAGCCTGCCAAATCCCGATTAATGAAAGCTTTCTTTAACGATTGTTCTAGAACGTCCATATTTTTATCCTTTCCTAGTTGCAATAGAAATTATCATGCCTTAATACTTTCAAACTAAATATTGATCTATACAAATAAATATACTATGTTATTATTTAAGTAATTTAATTGAAAGATGGTGTGCTGAATGATAAATGAAAATGTAATCCACAAATCGTTTGGTCAAGGAACAATTCTTGAAATGACTGAAGATACCATAACGATCGACTTCAATAATCTCGGTGTCAAAAAATTAGCAATCCCTATCTCTTTTCAAAACGAATATTTACAGTTAGAAAATACCGACAAACAAACTAACTATCTCGAAAAAGTTAAGAAACAAAGAGAGATTGATAAAAAGAGGAGCATTGATAAACAGATTTTAGAGGTTAGCGCCCCACAATGCAAACCCGTAGCAATCAATGATTTGCTAATCGGATCTATCTATTCTAACAAAGAAATTACAACTATTTTCAAATGTTCTCCGCAAATGGGGATGCGACGATCTTTAAAAACAAATTCCCTAGTCTTAGTATCTATACATAGTAAAAATCACGAGCAAAATCCTTATGAAGACCGGTGGGAAGCGGATGGGTTGTTTCATTATACTGGAATGGGCTTAACCGGCGATCAAGATTTAGAGTATATGCAAAATAAAACTTTATACCACTCTAATGAAAACGGTGTCAACGTTTATCTTTTTGAAAGTTTTAAAAAAAATGAATATATTTTTAAAGGTGAAGTCATTTTAGCTAAGGAACCTTATACTGTAACTGAGAGTGATTCAACAGGTTCTATAAGAAAAGTCTATAAATTCCCTCTCGCTTTACTTTAACTATTGCGATAACCACATTCTATTGTTTAAATAATAGAATGTGGTTATACTCAGCATCTCAAACAAGGTTGAATTTTACTTCATTTAATTTTTCCACTGCTGGAATATCAGCTGGCGCCCATTCTAGTGAAGATAATGCTGAAGGATCCAACCACTTAATTGCAATATGTTCTGTCAATTTGGGCTCTCCTGTTTTCAATTGACAAATAAACGTGGTTAGGTTTACAATTCCAAAATCATACTCATAAGCCGTCTGTTCAAATTGACTTTCTTCAACAGACACTTCTATATTTAGTTCTTCAACCAATTCCCTTTTCAATGCTTGCCGAGGCGTCTCTCCCTCTTCAATTTTACCACCAGGAAATTCCCACAAGTAAGCCAAGGTTTTTGACTTGCCTCTTTGTGCACAGAGAACTTTGCCATTTCTTATAATAATTGCACCAACTACATTTATTTCTTTTTTCATTCTTACCTCCGATGATTCGAACTTCTTTCTTATTAGTATAAATCACTAGAAGATTTAAAGAAACCTTTCTTACTTTAAAAAACACGAGCAAAAAGCCTCCCAAGGACTTCTTCAAGGGAGACTCATAATTGAATTCTTTACTATACAGAGTTGTGTCCAATAATTTCAGTTATAATCCCATTCGTTTGCTCTAAGCATAAACTTATTTATACGATTTGATACAACTCTAACAATTCTTTGCGTTTAATTTCAATACCCACTCGATTTAGATTTGGTGTTATTTTTTTGAACAATTGATCGACTAGCTCCATTCTCGAACGATCTTCAGCGTAATGAATACATCTATGGCAGGCTGGGCACAACGCAACAATATTCTCTACAATATCAATCCCATGTTCAAAAATACCTTGATAAGCAATCGGGATTAAATGATGGGCTTCTACATAATTTTGATGCGTTTTTCTTGAATTAAAAAAGCGATGATTTCCGTTCACTTGGCATTCAAAATTAGCTAATACAATGGCATTCGCTCCTACTTGTGCCTTTCTTTCGTAGCGAGTCATACTTCCTATCACTAAGCTCGCTCTTGGTTGCGGACTATCATTCCAAGTCGGTATCTTTCGCGAAGGTTGTAATATTTTTTCAACAGCTCTTTCATACGTCAAATCATTATTCGTATTTTCCATATCTTCTTTTTCAGACTTGAACTTAATATAATTACTCACCGCTGAAGAATACATTCTTCGTGGATCGTTTACCATTTGTTGCTCCAACATTCGAACATCTGTTAGCAATTGACTAAGTTCTTCAACGTTCTTCATTTGGTAAAAACTTAAACCGATATCTCTTAGGATTCTCTTATGAGCTTGCCTAGCGTACTTACTAATTGAGCTCTCTGATAAACCTTTTTGCTGCATCCATTTTTCAAATTGAACCTGTTCTATTTGACTTTGAATCGGTATCACCTCTATTCATTTCTATTGTTATTATTAATACGATTTTTTTCATTTTTCATTTGATTTTAGATAGAAAAAATATTTTTTAAAATTACTCTTTCTCTCAGTATAAGCCACCTTCACACTTAAAGAAACCTCTTACATATAAAATAACATTTCCAAAAAAACTCTTACATATTTTTCTAAACAAGACTTGAACTTCAGCATAAAAAACACCACCAAACTTGAACAGAACTAAAAACTGTGTATAATACTATTTAATTCAATAAGAAAAATGTTTTCTAGGGTTCCGTGGCAAGTAAGCTGGTCTGGTCCAAGAGGAGACGCACAGCTTGTCTGTGTCACGGAAGGATAAAAGCCTGGGAGAAACTGTTTAACAGTTATCTTCTAGGCTTTTTTTTGAGCCGAAATAAATTGGGAGGAATGATTTAATGAATACAAATTGGAGTAAAGTGGTCATTGCGGCTTTTTTTGAGGTGCTTTGGGTCATTGGCTTGAACCACGCAAATAGTTTTGTGGCTTGGATTGGTACAGCTGTTGCGATTTTCATTAGTTTTTATTTAATGATTATGGCCGGCAAAAAACTACCGGTTGGAACGGTCTATGCTGTATTTGTAGGACTAGGAACGGTAGGGACGGTTTTTTCCGATATCGTCTTCTTTGGTGAGTCATTTAAAGTGACGAAAATTGTCTTTATTTTAGTGTTATTAGTAGGGGTCGTTGGTTTGAAGCTCGTTACGAAAGACTCTATTCAAGAAGGGGTTGAATCTTAATGGCTTGGTTTGCTTTAATCATTGCCGGTTTATTTGAAATGTTTGGTGTCCTAATGATAAACCAATTACACAAAGAGCGTAACTGGCAATCTCTCGTGTTCGTTGTGATTGGTTTTGGCGCAAGTTTTATATTCCTTGCACAAGCTATGAAAACCTTATCCATGGGGAAGGCTTATGCGATTTGGACGGGAATTGGTGCTTCGGGTGGGGCGATTTTAGGGATGTTATTTTATGGAGAATCAAAAGATTGGAAAAGAATCTTTTTTATCATAATGGTGCTTGGGTCTGCAATTGGTTTAAAACTCGTATCGTAAAAAATAACTTAACAAGTAGTAGCAAAAGGTTTAACAGCGTACCCTTCCTACAATCTTTTGCCTTTCCCCCCTAATCTTTAATAGAATGAAATTGTATAAAACTATAAAAAAAGATTGGCAGGTATAAATATGTGTACAGCAAAAGAAAAAATGTTAAATGGGGAGTTTTATAATGCTTGGGACGAAACGTTGGTAGAAGACCGCGATCGTGCGAAATCATTACTTTTTGAATTTAATCAGATCAACCCGGCAGAAAGAGAAAAACGGTTGGAAGCCTTAAAAAAATTGATTCCTGATTTAGGGGATAACCCGTGGATTGAATCGCCAT
The DNA here is from genome assembly GCF_016909125.1 of Enterococcus lemanii. GTDB lineage: Bacteria > Bacillota > Bacilli > Lactobacillales > Enterococcaceae > Enterococcus_I > Enterococcus_I lemanii. The sequence continues at coordinate 40,754 of NZ_JAFBFD010000032.1, forward strand.
TTAATTGTGATTATGGTACAAATTTGACGATTGGGGATCACTTTTATGCAAATACGAATTGCACGATTCTTGATTGTGCAAAAGTTACAATTGGAAATCACGTATTAATTGGACCAAACGTTGGTTTTTATACGCCCAACCATGCTTACGACGCGCAAGAAAGAATAGACGGCTGGGAAAAATCATTACCTATTACAATTGGTGATGCAGTTTGGATTGGTGGTTCGGTAACGGTTTTAGGTGGGGTAAGTCACTAATGGTGCGTAAATAAAATAAGAATATTCAGATAATTTACTTTTCAAAAAAATGTTAAAAACGAAGAGTGCTCGCGCAGAGGATGACCTT
>NZ_JAFBFD010000033.1 GCF_016909125.1 Enterococcus lemanii
ATTTTACCAATTTGGAGAAGTTTATGCTATTTTTATTGTCCGGAACTCAGTTATATCAGGGGTTTAGCCGGGTTTTGGATGTTTCAAGTTTTAGTAAATTAATAAATAGCACGGAGAGGTATAAATTATGGTAAATGTATTTGAAAATCTTAAACTATTAAAACTAGACATGAAAGATAAAGGCTGGGTGATAGATTCCTTTTACTTTCGTTACAAACAGCAAAATTATATTGTACTTGTTAAGCTATTTGAAAAAGAGGAAAAAGTTCCAGAATATGCTCTGTTAAAACTAGAATTTTTAAAGGAAAACGATTTTTCAGATATGCTAGCTGTCTATGCTAATTCGGTAAAATTATATACAGACACGAAAACAATAAGAGAATATTTTGGTATCGAATACAGTAGTAACTTGGGAGATGTTTTATTTCAATTTAGCCAAACTCTTGCTCGATTTATTCCGACAGAAGTTAGTGAGAAGAAAAATGAAGACCAAAAAGAAGCCATGTGTTTCTCATTAAGTCAAAGTGATTCAGAAGATCCCAGAAAAAAATATTGTTTTTCAGTTAGAAGAAATCCTTTAAAGGGAAATGGTGAGCTGGGAAAACGAAGTCCTTTTAATGACAATAAAACGAGATTGTATAGACCCAGCTTATATGAACGATTAGGGTCAGATACCAATTTAAGTTTCAGATATTCAATGAATCCAGATGATGAAGAAACTGATGAAGGTATTATTGCAAAATGGACAAAAAATAAAATTGAATAGTTAAAGCATTGAAAGAGCAATCACCTATTTTGATTGTTCTTTTTCTATTTTTACGGAAAGGACGTGAAGACATGAAAAAAATAAGAAGTTACACCAGTATTTGGTCAGTAGAAAAAGTGATTTATGCGATTAATGATTTACAACTCCCTTTCCCAATTACCTTTACGCAAATGACATGGTTTATCGTTTCTTTGTTTGTCGTCATACTCTTTGGCAGTTTACCACCACTTTCTCTGATTGACGGAGCACTACTCAAATACTTAGGGATTCCCATTGTTCTCACTGGGTTCATGTGCCAAAAGACCTTTGACGGAAAGAAACCCTATGGATTTCTAAAGTCTATCATTACCTATGCTCTACGCCCTAAAGTAACCTACGCTGGCAAACAAATACGATTAAAAAAAGAAACAATGAATGAATCGATTACGATTGTAAGGAGTGAACAACTAGATGGCATATCCGATTAAATATATGGAAGATAATCTCGTATTTAATCATGATGGCGAAGTATTCGCTTATTATGAATTAATTCCCTATAATTACAGTTTTTTAAGTTCCGATGAAAAAATTCAAGTTCATGATAATTTCTGTCAATTGATTGCCCAAAATCGTGATGGCAAGATTCATGCTCTGCAACTAGCAACCGAATCAAGTATTCGAGCCACACAGGAACAATCGAAAAAAGAAATCACTGGACGATTAAAAGAGATAGCTTACGAAAAAATAGATGAACAGACCGAAGCGTTAATTTCTATGATTGGTGACAATCAAGTAGACTATCGCTTTTTTATTGGTTTTAAACTCTACCTCAATGAACAGGAAGTATCCGTAAAAAATGTTGGGAAAGAAATTCAAAAAGCATTTGCGGAATTCTTTCATGGTGTGAATCACAAATTAATGGGCGATTTTGTTTCTATGCCTATGGCGGAAATCGAACGCTTTTCTAAGATGGAACAGTTGTTAGAAAGTAAATTATCCAGACGCTTTCAGATTCGTAAATTGGAGAAAGATGATTTTGGTTATATTATTGAACATCTTTACGGGCAAACAGGTGTCCCTTTTGATGACTACGACTACCATTTACCGAAAAGATACGAAGATAAAAAAGTGTTGGTAAAGAAATACGATATTCTCAAACCCACTCGCTGTTTAATCGAAGAAAATCAACGCTATTTACGGATTGAACAGGAAGATACCACTACTTATGTGGCGTATTTTACAATTAATAGTATTGTTGGTGAATTGGATTTCCCTAATAGTGAAATTTTTTATTACCAGCAACAGCAGTTTACTTTCCCCGTTGATACCAGTATGAATGTTGAAATTGTCGCCAATAAAAAAGCCTTATCTACCGTTCGCAATAAAAAGAAAGAACTGAAAGATTTAGATAGCCACGCATGGGAAAGCGACAACGAAACCAGTACTAATGTGGTGGACGCTTTAGAATCTGTCGATGAATTAGAAAGTAATTTAGACCAAACCAAAGAATCTATGTACAAACTAAGCTATGTGGTACGGGTATCGGCAAAGAATTTGGACGAGCTGAAACAACGTTGTGATGAAGTAAAAGATTTTTATGATGATCTGTCTATCAAATTAGTACGACCTTTTGGCGATATGCTAGGCTTGCATAATGAATTTATTCCCTCAAGCAAGCGATATATCAATGACTATATTCAATATGTCACGTCGGATTTTTTGGCTGGTCTTGGTTTCGGTGCTACACAAATGATTGGTGAAAATTCTGGTATTTACGTCGGTTACAATCTCGATACAGGCAGAAATATTTATCTCCAACCTAGCCTTGCAAGTCAAGGAATTAAAGGCTCTGTAACAAATGCATTAGCGTCCGCTTTTATTGGTTCATTAGGTGGCGGAAAATCATTCTCTAACAATATGCTGGTCTATTATTCAGTACTCTTTGGCGGACAGGCAACCATTGTTGACCCAAAAGCTGAACGTGGTGAATGGAAAGAAACCTTACCTGATATTGCCCATGAAATCAATATTGTTAATCTCACGAGTGAGAACGACAATAAAGGGTTACTTGACCCTTATGTGATTTTAAAACTCCCGAAAGATTCAGAAAGCCTTGCCATTGATATTCTCACGTTCTTAACAGGTATTTCCAGCCGAGATAGCGAGAAGTTTCCTGTCCTGCGTAAAGCTATTCGGAGTGTAACTCAAAGCAAACAACGAGGGTTGTTATTGGTGATTGATGAATTGCGAAAAGAAGATACGCCCATCAGCAATAGTATTGCTGACCATATCGAAAGCTTTGTCGATTATGATTTTGCCCATCTGTTATTCAGTGATGGCAGTGTCACCCAATCCATTAGCTTGGAAAAACAACTCAATATTATTCAAGTGGCAGATTTGGTCTTACCCGATTCCAATAGCTCTTTTGAAGAATACACTACCATGGAATTATTAAGTGTGGCAATGCTGATTGTCATTAGTACCTTTGCTTTAGACTTTATCCACTCTGACCGTTCCATTTTTAAAATTGTTGACCTTGATGAGGCTTGGAGTTTTTTACAAGTGGCACAAGGAAAAGCTCTATCTATGCGATTGGTTCGAGCAGGACGTGCCATGAATGCAGGGGTCTATTTCGTTACTCAAAACGCGGACGATTTACTAGATGAAAAGATGAAGAATAATATTGGCTTGAAATTTGCCTTTCGTTCCACTGACCTAGTGGAAATCAAAAAGACCTTAGAATTTTTTGGTGTGGACAAGGAAGATGAAAACAATCAGAAACGCTTACGTGAATTAGAAAATGGACAATGTTTAGTTTCAGACATCTATGGTCGTGTAGGGGTTATGCAGTTTCACCCGATTTTTGAAGAGTTGCTTCATGCCTTTGATACCAGACCGCCTGTGCGAAATGAGGTGGAAGAATGACACAAAAACAAAAGAAATTTCTTCACTATAGTTGGATAACGCTCCTTTGTGTGGGCGTTATTTTACTTTTATTAGGCACGCTGGGCAATGCAGTACAAGCGACAGGCTTAGTTGATGAAACCATTGATACAAGCAATGAATACTCCAAGTATGGTTTGAATCAATATCAGCTTGATTATTATGTGGACAATAGCTGGGGCTGGCTTCCATGGAATTGGAGTGATGGCATAGGACAATCGGTGATGTATGGATTGTATGCCATTACTAATTTTATTTGGACAATTTCTCTTTATCTATCGAACGCCACAGGTTATTTGGTGAAAGAAGCCTATGCCTTAGATTTCATTAGTCAAACATCCCAAGCAATTGGCGAAAACATGCAGACGATTGCAGGCATTACACCGAATGGCTTTTCCAGTTCAGGGTTTTATGTCGGTTTCCTCCTTCTTTTTATTCTCATTGTTGGAATCTATGTTGCCTATACAGGATTGGTTAAGCGAGAAACGACGAAAGTGATACGAGCTGTTTTAAACTTTGTCGTGGTGTTTATTCTATCGGCTTCCTTTATTGCGTATGCACCCGATTATATTGCGAAAATCAATGATTTTTCCAAAGATGTCAGTACCGCCAGTCTGAATATTGGGACAAAAATTGTTCTTCCTAACACGGATAGTCAAGGGAAAGACAGTGTGGACATGATACGTGACAGCTTATTCTCTGTTCAAGTAAAGCAACCATGGCTATTGCTTCAATATGGCTCCACTGATGTAGAAGCGTTAGGGGAAGAACGTGTGGAAAGTTTATTGTCTACCAGTCCAGATACAAACAATGGTGAAGATAGAGAAAATGTAGTGATTGAAGAAATTGAAGATCATGACAATACCTATTTAACCCTACCGAAGACGATTTCCAGATTAGGAACAGTCTTCTTTTTGTTTGTATTCAATATTGGTATCTCGATTTTTGTTTTCCTTCTAACAGGAATCATGATTTTTTCGCAAGTGCTATTTATTATTTTCGCTATGTTTTTGCCAATCAGTTTCCTATTAAGTATGTTGCCGAGTTTTGATGGCATGGGCAGGCATGCCATTACCAAGTTATTTAATGTGATTATGACAAGGGCTGGTATTACCTTGATTATTACCGTTGCCTTTAGTATTTCCACTATGCTTTATTCGCTGTCAGCAAGTTCTCCCTTTTTCATGATTATGTTTTTACAAATTGTGACCTTTGCAGGGATTTATTTTAAACTGGGCGATTTAATGAGCCTATTCTCTTTACAAAGCAACGACTCTCAAAACATGGGCAGACAAGTGTTTCGCAGACCTCGTCAAATGATGAATCGACAAACCAGAAGATTTCAACGCAGTATGAGTAAGATTTTTCGTGGAAAAGCAGGGTCAACGAAGCAAAAGACAATGACAACAAAGCAGAATCAAACCAATAAAGCTAACCATACTCGTCAAAATGAACGGACTACACCAAAGAAAGAAACAGCACTTTCCAATGTGAAAAAGCAACAAGGCGGTATCGGGCAACGATTAGGTGAAAAGACAGCCCATGTATTGGACACGAAAAATCGTCTAGTCAATAAAAGAAAGCAGGCAAAACAACAGATACAGGCGACACCAACCCATGTCAAATATGCCCTTCATCAAGGAAAAGAGAATGTCACTCATAATGTAACAGACTTTAAACAATCTATGGCAGATACCAAAGCTCAACGCAAACAACAGCGTATGAACCAGCAGGAGCAAAAACGAAAGAACATTGCTCAAAAGCGTTTGGAGCTGGATAAAGCAAAAGAAAAAAGACGAAAAGAAAACCCATCATCTCCTGTTCAGAATAACCAGCAGCATGTTCGCAAGCGTCAGCAAACCGTCACGCCTGTTTTGTCACAAAACACTAAACGTGAAAATCATCAGCGACCATTGAAAAAAGAGCAAAAACAAAAGACACCACCGAAGCAATTCAATCAGAGGAAGCTAAATAAAAGAACGGATAAGCGAGGACAACAAACATGAAGCTAAAAATAACAGTGATTTGTAGTGTGGTCTTCTCTCTCTTCTTTTTTCTCTTATTATTCCTAGTCATTTTCTTTGCAGATGATACGGACAGTGGCGAAAACAACAAGGATTCTTCTATTCCAGAAGGCGGTGTGACCGTTTCACCAGAAGTGTTGGCACACCGTCCGTTGATTGAAAAATATGGTAAGGAATATGGGATTGAAGACTATGTTTCTTATATCTTAGCCATTATGCAAGTGGAATCGGGCGGTACAGCAGAAGATGTTATGCAAAGTTCCGAATCTTTGGGTTTACCGCCCAACAGTTTGAGTACCGAAGAGTCCATCAAACAAGGGGTTAAATATTTCAGTGAATTATTAACCAGTGCAGAACAACAAGGAGTGGATATAGATTCTGTTATCCAATCTTATAATTATGGCGGTGGCTTTTTAAATTATGTGAGGAGTCATGGGAAAAAATATACCTATGAATTAGCCGAACAGTTTTCTAAAGAGAAGTCGGGTGGTCAAAAAGCAGACTATCCCAATCCCATAGCCATACCTGTGAATGGTGGTTGGCGATATAACTATGGAAATCAGTTTTATGTTCAGTTGGTTTCACAATACCTAACCGACACTTCCCCAACAGAATTTGATGATGAAACCGTGCAAGTCATTATGGACGAAGCCTTGAAATACGAAGGGTTTCCCTATGTCTTTGGAGGGGCGTCGCCTACCACCTCTTTTGATTGTAGTGGCTTAATACAATGGGTGTATGACAAAGCTGGCATTTCTCTCCCTCGTGTCGCCCAAGATCAGTATGACGCTACGCAAGAAATCTCTATGGAAGAAGCCCAAGCAGGCGACCTTATCTTCTTTCATTCAACCTATAATGCAGGCACATATGTGACTCATGTGGCGATATATTTAGAGGGAAATCGCTTTTATCATGCAGGCGACCCAATCGGTTATGGCGACTTAAGCAGTCGTTATTGGCAAGACCATCTGATTGGGGCTAGACGTGTTATTCATAACTAAGAAAGGAATGAATCAAATGATTATAAAAATCGAGCGAAAAGAAAAGAAGGAGAAACCAAAGAAATCTAAAAAACCGAGCAAGCAAAGAAAAGTTCCGATGATTAAAGTTGGCACGCATAAGAAATTAACCTTTGTTTTATGGGTTTTATTGATTGGTAGTGTCGGATTTGGAATCTATAAAAATTTTACTGCCATTGACACTCATACTGTCCGTGAAACAGAAATCATTAAACAGCAGATTGTCGATACCAACCAAGTAGAAAGTTTTGTGAAATCCTTTGCGAAAGACTACTTTTCGTGGCAACAATCCCAAGAAGCCATTGATAAACGAAATGAGAAATTGACCCATTATTTGACGGAAGAATTGCAGGTATTAAATGAAGAAATGATTCGTAAGGATATTCCTACTAGTTCTAGTGTGAACGATATACAGGTGTGGCAGGTTTCTCAAGTGAATGAGAACACCTTTGAGGTACTGTTTTCTGTTGAACAAGTTATTACCGAAGACAAAGACAAGGAAACTATATCGTCTAGCTTTCATGTGGTTGTCCATATAGATGAATCAGATAATATGGTTATTATCAAAAATCCGACAATGAGTAAGAAACCTCAAAAATCGGACTACCAACCCAAACAGCTAGAAAGTGACCATACAGTAGATACAGAAACGATGGACGAAATCATTAGCTTTTTAGAAACGTTCTTCCAGCTCTATCCTACCGCCACAGAAAAAGAATTGACTTACTATGTAAGTAATCATGTGTTACCTATGATTAACAAGGAATATGTTTTCGAGGAATTGGTGAATCCTATCTTTACCAGAAAAGATAACCAAGTAATCGTGAATGTCGCTGTGAAATATTTAGATCAAGAAACAAAGGCAACCCAAATCTCGCAATTTGAGTTGATATTAGAAAAACAAGATAATTGGAAGATTGTAAAATAACAAATATTGGTACATGATTACAGATACTTTGTAATCATGTACTCTTTTTGATAAAAAATTGGAGATTCCTTTACAAATATGCTCTTACGTACTATTATTTAAGTGACTATTTAAAAGGAGTTAATAAATATGCGGCAAGGTATTCTTAAATAAACTGTCAATTTGATAGCGGGAACAAATAATTAGATGTCCTTTTTTAGGAGGGCTTAGTTTTTTATGCCCTTTTGGGTTTTTGAATGGAGGAAAATCACATGAAAATTATTAATATTGGAGTTTTAGCTCATGTTGATGCAGGAAAAACTACCTTAACAGAAAGCTTATTATATAACAGTGGAGCGATTACAGAATTAGGAAGCGTGGACAAAGGTACAACGAGGACGGATAATACGCTTTTAGAACGTCAGAGAGGAATTACAATTCAGACAGGAATAACCTCTTTTCAGTGGGAAAATACGAAGGTGAACATCATAGACACGCCAGGACATATGGATTTCTTAGCAGAAGTATATCGTTCATTATCAGTTTTAGATGGGGCAATTCTACTGATTTCTGCAAAAGATGGCGTACAAGCACAAACTCGTATATTATTTCATGCACTTAGGAAAATGGGGATTCCCACAATCTTTTTTATCAATAAGATTGACCAAAATGGAATTGATTTATCAACGGTTTATCAGGATATTAAAGAGAAACTTTCTGCCGAAATTGTAATCAAACAGAAGGTAGAACTGTATCCTAATATGTGTGTGACGAACTTTACCGAATCTGAACAATGGGATACGGTAATAGAGGGAAACGATGACCTTTTAGAGAAATATATGTCCGGTAAATCATTAGAAGCATTGGAACTCGAACAAGAGGAAAGCATAAGATTTCAGAATTGTTCTCTGTTCCCTCTTTATCATGGAAGTGCAAAAAGTAATATAGGGATTGATAACCTTATAGAAGTTATTACTAATAAATTTTATTCATCAACACATCGAGGTCCGTCTGAACTTTGCGGAAATGTTTTCAAAATTGAATATACAAAAAAAAGACAACGTCTTGCATATATACGCCTTTATAGTGGAGTACTACATTTACGAGATTCGGTTAGAGTATCAGAAAAAGAAAAAATAAAAGTTACAGAAATGTATACTTCAATAAATGGTGAATTATGTAAGATTGATAGAGCTTATTCTGGAGAAATTGTTATTTTGCAAAATGAGTTTTTGAAGTTAAATAGTGTTCTTGGAGATACAAAACTATTGCCACAGAGAAAAAAGATTGAAAATCCGCACCCTCTACTACAAACAACTGTTGAACCGAGTAAACCTGAACAGAGAGAAATGTTGCTTGATGCCCTTTTGGAAATCTCAGATAGTGATCCGCTTCTACGATATTACGTGGATTCTACGACACATGAAATTATACTTTCTTTCTTAGGGAAAGTACAAATGGAAGTGATTAGTGCACTGTTGCAAGAAAAGTATCATGTGGAGATAGAACTAAAAGAGCCTACAGTCATTTATATGGAGAGACCGTTAAAAAATGCAGAATATACCATTCACATCGAAGTGCCGCCAAATCCTTTCTGGGCTTCCATTGGTTTATCTGTATCACCGCTTCCGTTGGGAAGTGGAATGCAGTATGAGAGCTCGGTTTCTCTTGGATACTTAAATCAATCATTTCAAAATGCAGTTATGGAAGGGATACGCTATGGTTGCGAACAAGGATTATATGGTTGGAATGTGACGGATTGTAAAATCTGTTTTAAGTACGGTTTATACTATAGCCCTGTTAGTACTCCAGCAGATTTTCGGATGCTTACTCCTATTGTACTGGAGCAAGCCTTTAGAAAAGCTGGAACAGAATTGTTAGAGCCATATCTTAGTTTTAAAGTTTATGCACCACAGGAATATCTTTCACGGGCATATAACGATGCTCCCAAATATTGTGCAAATATCGTAAATACTCAACTGAAAAATAATGAGGTCATTATTATTGGAGAAATTCCTGCTCGATGTATTCAAGATTATCGCAATGATTTAACTTTTTTTACAAATGGGCTTAGTGTTTGTTTAGCAGAGCTAAAAGGATATCAGGTTACCACTGGCGAACCTGTTTGCCAGACCCGTCGTCTAAATAGTCGGATAGATAAAGTAAGATATATGTTCAATAAAATAACTTAGTGCGTTTTATGTTGTTATATAAATATGGTTTCTTATTAAATAAGATGAAATATTCTTTAATATAGATTTGAATTAAAGTGGAAAGGAGGAGATTGTTATTATAAACTACAAGTGGATATTGTGTCCTATTTGTGGAAATAAAACAAGACTACGAATACGAGTGGATACTATACTTAAAAATTTCCCTTTATACTGCCCCAAATGTAAGAACGAAACTTTAATTAATGTTCAAAAAATGAATATAATAACAATCAAAGAGCCAGACGCCAAGACGCAGAGCCGATAATTTGAGAAATGAAACTCTCATCTTATCGGCTCTTTTTGTTTATCTGAATTTTACTGACTAGCCTTCAATATTTCTTGCTTCATTGATACCTTTTGCTAGTGCTTCCATTAAGGATAGTTCTTTGTCTGTAAAGCTATCCATGTATTTTTCTACCTGTAACCTTCGAGTGCTTTTAATCAAATTATCTGTAGGTAAGAAAAATTCATCAATAGATACATGGAGTAATGATACAAGATCATACAGCACTTGTGTACTTGGGTGTTGTCCTTTGTTTTCTATATTTGTTAAATAACGTGGGTCAATTTCAATCATTGTTCCCACTTGTTCACGAGTGAGACCCCGTTTCATTCGAGCCTCTTTAATCGCTAAACCAACGGCTCTAAAATCGTATTTATCTTCTTTTTTACGCATACTAAATCACCTCTATACATTTTACTGTTCCTATATAACCATAAACAGGTATAGAAAAACATGTTATATAGTTTATGAGTTCCTATAGAACACTGTGGAATTTATTAATGCGATGAATCCAATTTCAAATAGAAAGGTCGCTGATTTTATTTACCTATACAACTTTATAAAATTTAGTCATACTCCTAGAAAGTAGATAAAATTGGCGACTTAATGGAGGGAAAAGTCGCCATGAGAAAGATAATCTGTCATCTAGTTCTCTTAATTAAGTTCTTATCAAAAAACTTATCCACCTGTACTGGATAGATATGACCATCAATGTGGTTTTGCAGATTACATAGATAGAAAAATCAAAGCATATGAACAGAGAAAACAATCTGTTTATGTGCTTTTTTGGTCACTTAATAAATATCTTTTAGGATTTCTCTTCATTTATGCAACAAATCCCCCTTTCGTGTCGGGGCTTAGTATGAAGGGAGATAAAGAAGCACATGCCACTCCCTTTCACGACAGAAAGGGGGTGAAAAGCATGAAACCATCTTCTTTTCAAGAAACCATAGAAAATCAGTTTGACTATATCTGCAAACAAGTTATTGAAGATGAACGAAAAGATTACTTCAAACATCTAGACAGACTATCAGCAAAAGAAGTCTCGTTTTCTGATATAGATAACTACCTTGTCAACTCTTTTTCTACTGTTGATACGTACGTCACTGATTTCCAACTATTTAAATTATTTGGATTAAGAATCAATGTTGAAAGTGATTTATTAAGTGAAGCCCTGCGTCATCTTTCAGAGAAAAAACGGAACATTATTTTACTTCATTACTTTATGGATATGAGTGATGTGGAGATTGCGGAGTTACTAAATTTGAATCGTTCGACTGTTTATCGTCATCGAATAAGTGGACTAGCCATGATTAAAGAATTCATGAAGGAGTGTAAAGAATGAAAACAGCCTATCCAAGGGTCCCCTTCCCCCTCATTGTAAAGGCGACAGATGGCGACGTGGAAGCAATTAATCAGATTGTTAAACATTATCGAGGGTATACCTCAAAACGTTCATTACGTCGCATGACAGACGAATATGGAAATTCTCATATGGTTATTGATGAAACCCTACGTGGCAGAATGGAAACGAAACTCATCTCTAAGATTTTATCGTTCGAAATTAAATAGTCCCATTTTTTCGTGGAAGCGTGTCGAATCGTATCCACGCTTCCCGATTTGGGAGGTTTGTTATTCCATCAAAGCATATTGTGTGTTCAGTAGGTTTTGATAGGCTAACAAGCCAAACGTTCTTTGACAACCAAATAAAGGCAATCGAATACGTTTCGGTAAGAAAAGAGCTGATGAACTAACACGCCATGACCTACAAAATTAGTGAGCGATTCATGTTAGTAATTCGAAAGTAATCTTTAGCAGGATTGCTGCCATGACTTTCTTATCGTGATAATGATACTCCCGTATAGCCATAGTCCGAGCGTTAGAAGCGTCACAGGCAATGGGTACGGCTACATGAGAACCATGCAGAAGTGAAATTCCTGTGAGCTTTGCTAGAGCTGTTCGATTGCTAAGATATTCTTCTCTTGTCAGTGTATTATTATAAAACTATTTGATATAATTATAGGTGAATATTGGAGTTTTCCTAGCCTATAATTGGGAAAGGAGTAATAATGATAACGGTCACAAAAAAGGATTTAGTTGAGCTAGGATATGGAACTTCTTTTTCAGCAGACATCATAAAAAAAGCAAAAGAATTGATGATTACAAAAGGGCATATCTACTATCAATCTCGAAAGCTAGATAGAGTCCCTCGTGAAGCTGTTGAAGAAATTCTAGGAATTCGGTTTTCAAATGAAAACAGGTCTGAGTAGTTTTTGCACAGTAAGGAGTAAAAACTATGGTTAAAGACCCAATAAAAAAAGCAAAGAATGGAACCTATTATTTTCGTGCAAATCTAGGTTATGATTCTAAAGGGAAAAAAATTCAAAAATATCGTAGTGGATTCACTACTAAAAAAGAAGCAAGAGAAGAATATTCGAAACTGCTATTGATGAAACCAGAAGAATTAAGTGAGAATAAGGATAAAATGACGTTTAAACATTATATCTTTGAAATTTTCCTTCCATGGTATAAGACACAGGTAAAGCTCAGAACATATGAAAATCGCTTACCAACTATTAAGAAGCATTTCTCTTATTTTGATAAAATGGCTGTTTCCGATATTGAGCCTATTGATGTGCAAAATTGGCAACTAAAATTATCAAAGAAGTGTAAGTCTTCTTATGTAAGAGCTGTTCAAGGACTATTTTCAGTTGCTATGGATCGAGCAATTGTCCTTGGGATAACCACCACAAATCCATCTAAGATTATTGGCAATGTGAAAAAGCAAAAGTCTAAAATTGAATTTTGGACAAAAGAAGAATTTGAAAAAGTAATCTCTCTAATTTACAAAGAAGATTACTATCAACACTTTTTATTTATCTCTCTGTGGTTTTTATTTATGACTGGAATGCGAATTGGTGAAGCTACTGCCATTCAATGGGAAGATATTGATTTTGACTCAGGAGTACTAACCATCAACAAAACACTCTATTACAAGAATCAATCGAATTATAGATTTGTTGAACCAAAAACAAAGGCGAGCGTTCGTCATATTGTATTAGATAAATGCACATTAACTTATTTATCCGAATGGAAGGAAGTACAACAAAATCTAATTCAGACAGACTTTGTAATGAGCTATAACGGTATTCCTACCCAAAAACATACACTATCATATGCTATTGAACGCTATGCTAAGCTGGCTGGTATCCATCGAATCAGAATCCATGGGTTACGGCATTCTCATGCTTCCTTGTTAATCAGTATGGGAGAAAATCCACTTATCATTAAAGATCGTCTAGGACACGAAGATATTGAGACGACTTTAGGAACGTATGGACATCTTTATCCTAACAGTAATTTCGAGGTAGCTAACAAATTAAATGGAGCCATTTCCTTTAAAGAAGCAAAACAAAATTATGATACTTCACCAAAGAATCAATTTACTGTAGACTACTTGCGAAACAAAGAAATGAAAAAAGTGCAATAAAAGTGCAGTAAAAAGATAAGAAGAGCCAGAAACCCTTGGTATAAGAGGATTTCTAGCTCTCCTACAACTACTCCCACTCAACCGTTGCAGGTGGCTTGCTCGTAATATCATACACAATACGGTTAACGTGTGCCACTTCATTTACGATTCGGACGGAGATTTTTTGTAAGACTTCCCATGGAATGCGGGCGAAATCAGCGGTCATACCGTCGATTGAAGTAATTGCACGGATGCCAACGGTGTAATCATAAGTTCGGCCATCTCCCATAACCCCAACACTGCGGATGCCTGGTAAGACGGTGAAGTATTGCCAAATATCGCGGTCAAGGCCAGCGTTTGCAATTTCTTCACGTAAAATCGCGTCAGATTCGCGCACGATTTCTAATTTTTCTTCAGTAATTTCACCTAGGACGCGGACACCTAAGCCTGGTCCTGGGAATGGTTGGCGCCAAACAACAGAATCTGGCATGCCAAGAGCGGTTCCTAAAGCACGGACTTCATCTTTAAATAGAGTATTTAAAGGCTCAATCAATTCAAATTGCATGTCTTCTGGTAAGCCACCTACGTTATGGTGCGACTTAATGGTTTGAGCCGTTTCTGTACCAGATTCAATGATATCTGTATAAAGCGTTCCTTGCGCTAAGAAAGAAACGCCGTCTAATTTTGTTGCTTCGTCATCAAAGACATAAACAAATTCGTTACCGATAATTTTACGTTTTTGTTCAGGGTCGCTAATGCCTTTTAGTTTATTTAAGAAGCGTTCTTGGGCGTTCACGCGGATAATATTTAAGCCGAATTTTCCACCTAACAGATCCATTACTTGATCGCCTTCATTTTTACGTAATAAACCGTGGTCAACAAAGATACAAGTTAATTGATCGCCAATCGCTTTTTGTAAAAGTACCCCAACGACACTGGAGTCAACGCCGCCAGAAAGGCCAAGTAAAACTTTTTTGTCGCCAACTTGTTCACGGATTTTTGCGATTTCAATCTCAATGAAGTTCCCCATTGACCAATCACCGGCACAACCACAAACATCAAAAGCAAAATGTTTTAATAAATCATTGCCGTATTCGGAATGTTGTACTTCTGGGTGAAATTGTACGCCATACATTTTTTTGGCTTGGTTTTGGATGGAAGCAATCGGGCAATCCGCACTGGTTGCAACGACTTCAAAATCAGCCGGTGCTTGTGTTACTAAGTCACCATGGCTCATCCAAACGATTTGATCTTTTGGTGTTGCGGCAAAAAGGTCCGCTTGAGCAGCCGTTACGTTTAATTCTGCTTTGCCGTATTCTTTGTTTTGGGCAGGTTCTACTTTACCGCCTAATTTATCGGTTAAAAGTTGCATGCCGTAACAAATACCTAAAACGGGAATTCCTAAGTTTAAAATTTCTTCGTCAATGCCAAAAGCGCCTTCTTCATACACACTGTTTGGTCCACCTGATAAGATGATTCCTTTTGGATTGATTGCTTTGACTTCATCGGCTGTGATGCGGTGGCTTAACAATTCAGAAAAGACACCAAATTCGCGGATGCGTCGGGTAATTAATTGGTTGTATTGACTACCGTAGTCCAAAACGATGATTTTTTCAACGTTCGGCATATTGTCAATGTTTGTCACAGTGAACGACCCCTATCCTTTATAAATTCAAGAGAAAGCGAACTTTCCCCCGTACTCTCAACGTTATTATCATATTAGATTTTTTTTCTTTTGGCAATTCATTCCATTAAGAAATTAGTGTTTTCTTAGATAAATCTGGTCAATTAGGTGATTTTCTTGTTTATGCAAGATAATATCGGCACGACCACGGGTTGGCAAGATGAATTCTTCCAGGTTTTTTAAGTTTACATTTTTCCAAACAGACCGCGACATTTGAAGTGCTTTTTCGCGATCGCCAATGGCAAATTGATAATAATAATTTTTTGGATCTAAAAAGGCGGTATCTAGTAATGACTCAAACCGTTCTAAATACCAAGTTTCAATCAAAGTTGGATCAGCATCCACAAAAATTGAAAAGTCAAAGAAATCGCTGACATAAATTTGTTGATTGGCCGGTAATTGTAAGGTGTTAATTCCTTCCACAATCAAAATATCTGGTTGGGCAATTGTTTCAAATTCGCCAGGCACGATATCGTAGACTTGATGAGAATAAAGAGGGATTTTAACATCTTTCCCCGATTTAATTTCATTGAGTGTTTGAATTAAACGCTCCATGTCATAGCTTTCAGGAAAGCCCTTGCGATTCATAATACCACGTTCTTCTAGGACCGCGTTTGGGTATAAAAAGCCATCGGTTGTAATCAGTTGGACATTGCGTCTTGAAAAAAGGCGTGATAACAAAGTTTGTAATAATCGAGCAGCCGTACTTTTGCCGACTGCGACACTACCAGCCACCCCAATGATAAACGGTGGTACTTTTACGTAGCGATGTAAAAAGAGTCCTTTACTTAAAGTAAGGGATTCGAATTCTTTCATATACAGATGAATCAAGTGGCACAGTGGAACATAAATATCTTCCACGTCTTGAATTGAAATTTGATCGTTTAAACTTTTGATACTATCTAATTCTTCTTGTGTCAAGGGCATGTGTTCACGCGCGTAATAACCTTGCCACTCACTGCGCGGGATTTGATAGTAGTTGATGTTTTCCTCCATTTTTTAAGGAAACCTCCTATTAATTTCGTTGCCTTATAAAAAAGCGCACTAGCAGTGTCTATTTTAGCACAAAAGCACAAGCTCAAGGTTAAAAATTGTTTGATAATCAAAAAAGATTGTTTACAAGTTTCACAGATTGGGTATGATTAAAGAAAGCACCAGAAAGGAAAAAAAACTGATGAATAATCACTACTATAGCAAAAATCCCGAAACGACCCATGAGTTTGTGACATGGGAATTTCCTTTAAAGGGGAAAAATTTCCGTTTTACCACGGATAGCAATGTTTTTTCACGTGCAACCGTCGACTATGGCTCGCGCGTTTTAATTGATGCCTTTGACGCGAGTGAGTTGCCAGCAGGTCCAATTTTAGATGTTGGTTGCGGCTACGGTCCAATTGGTCTAGCGATTGCTTTTGATACGAACCGATTAGTTGAAATGTTAGATGTAAATGAACGTGCGTTGTCATTAGCACAAAAAAATGCGGATCAAAATGGCATCACCAATGTTGAAATTCATGCGTCTTATATTTATGAGCAGTTGAACCATCCAACGTATGCGGCCATTGTTAGTAACCCACCGATTCGTGCGGGCAAACAAGTCGTTCATCAAATCTTAACAGATGCTTATCCATTGTTGTTAGCAGGTGGCACCTTAACGATTGTCATCCAAAAAAAGCAAGGAGCGCCAAGTGCCCAAAAGAAAATGATCGAAATTTTTGGTAATGCCGAAATTATTCATAAAGATAAAGGCTATTACATTATTCAAAGTATTAAGGAAGATTAGAAAAGAGGGACAAAATTGAAGTTAACCATTCGACAAATTGCTGAAATGGCGGGGGTTTCGGTGACGACGGTTTCCCAGATTTTAAATAATAAAGGTAGTCGCTTTAGTGAAGAAACAAGACGTCGTGTACTTGAAATTGTCAATGAACATCAATATCGACCAGATTTTTTTGCCTCCAATTTAATCAACCGTCACTCAAAAACGATTGGGATGATTGTGCCTGATGTGACGGACTTCTTCTTTTCAAAGATGGTTGAAGGGGCCGAAACGTACTTGAATCCATTAGGTTATATGTTAATTTTATGTAACTCGCAACAAAGTCTCGAAAAAGAAATCCAACTGTTGCAAGATTTGAATCACCGAGCCGTTGATGGTGTTTTATTAGCGACACCTAATTTAATGCCACCAGAGTATGCTTATGGTAGTGATTTTTATCGAAAAATGCCATTAGTTTTAATTGATCGTGGGATTAATCAACGTGACACGGGACGGCTTATTATTAAAGAATATGAAGGGGCATACCAAGGGGTCTCTTATTTGATTCAACAAGGGCACGAGCATATTGCACTTTTAAAAGAAGATGGGAAGTACTATCAATTGCAAGAGCGTTATAATGCTTATCGTCACGCATTAAAGGATGGAGCGATTCCTTACAAAAAAAATTATGTGGCAACAGGCGAGCTAACGATTGATGGTGGTTATAAAGCAGCAAAAGAAGTTTTACAGCATCCTGAAATTACAGCAATCTTTTGTAGCAATGATGCCATGGCGATTGGCTGTTATCGAGCGATTTATGAAGCGGGTAAGAAAGTACCAGAAGACTACTCGGTGATAGGTTTTGATGATTTGTACTTTACCTCTAGTTTGACACCCGCTTTAACGACCGTCAATCAACCGGCTTTTGAAATTGGGTTTACCGCAGCGAAGTTTATTGTCGATGCGATTGAGTTTCCTGAGCGCCGGATGCCAAATAAAATTTTTGAAACTAAATTAATTATTCGTGAGAGTGTGAAAGAAATAACGAGTTAAATATTTGTTAGGAAAGAGCAAAACAATTGATTGACAAGGGAAAATAAATAGCGTATATTCTCTTTGGAAGGGGTTTCAACAATCCCTGCGTTTAGTAAACTGTTTTACTAAAGTGGTTTACCTATGAAATTAATACGCTATAATGAAATGGCAGAAGGAAGTGAGGTCAGGTCTATGCGCATGGTAGATTTGATAGAAAAAAAACGTGATGGCAAAGAATTGTCTGAAAATGAAATCAAGTGGGTCATTGATCGTTACACGGCAAATGAAGTCCCTGATTATCAAATGAGTGCTTTTTTAATGGCGACTTTTTTTACAGATATGACGGATAAAGAGATTACAGCAATGACCTTAGCGATGGCTCATTCTGGTGAAGTGATTGATTTGTCTTCTATTGCCGGTGTGAAAGTCGATAAACATTCAACTGGTGGCGTAGGCGATACAACGACCTTGATTTTAGCACCTTTAGTAGCGAGTGTAGGCGTACCGGTGGCAAAAATGTCCGGACGTGGCCTAGGTTACACCGGTGGTACACTTGATAAATTAGAAGCCATCCCTGGTTTTAAAATTGAACTTTCTGAAGACGAATTTATTCAGCTAGTTAATGAAAACCAAGTAGCAGTTATTGGGCAATCAGGCAATCTAGCGCCAGCGGACAAAAAGCTTTATGCCCTACGAGATGTTACCGCTACGGTCAATTCGATTCCATTAATTGCTAGTTCAATCATGAGTAAGAAAATCGCTGCGGGTGCAGATGCGATTGTTTTAGATGTGACGACAGGTGACGGCGCTTTTATGAAAAACTTAGAAGATGCGCGTCGACTGGCTAAAACGATGGTTCGAATTGGCGCGCTCGCGAATCGCCAAACAATGGCTGTTATTTCTGATATGTCGCAACCTTTGGGAGAAGCGATTGGGAATAGTTTGGAAGTGGTTGAAGCGATTGAGACATTGCAAGGAGAAGGCCCAGCTGATTTATTGGAAATGTGTTACGTCTTGGGTAGTCAAATGGTTGTTTTAGCTAAAAAAGCCGATACGTTAGTTGCTGCTCGTCAAATGTTAGAAGAATCCCTCACTTCAGGAAAAGCTTTAGCGAAATTTAAAGAGATGATTCAAAATCAAGGGGGCGATGTCACGGTTGTGGATCACCCAGAGCGGTTGTTAAGTGCCGCTTATCAAATTCCTGTTTTCGCTAGGCAAACCGGGGTCGTTACAAAGTTAGTCGCAAACGAGCTAGGTATTGCGGCAATGATGTTAGGCGCGGGTCGAAAAACAAAAGACGAGGCCATTGATCATGCCGTTGGTTTGAAATTACACAAAAAAATTGGTGAAGAAGTCGCAGTCGGTGAAACGTTGTTAACGATTTATAGCAATACGACCGAAGTGGCAGAAGTGGTTGCGTTAATTGAGGCCAATATTGAAATTGGTGACACGAGCAAAGAGCCACCACTCATTCACGAGATTATTACAGAATAGGAAGTGCAATAAATGGAATTAAATCGTATGATGGATCACACTGTTTTAAAACCAGAAACAACAAAAGAAGGCGTTATGAAAATTATTGAAGAGGCGAAAAAGCACCGTTTTTATTCGGTTTGTGTGAACCCAACTTGGGTGGCCTTGGCTGCTGAAGAATTAAAAACGTCACCAACCGCTGTTTGTACGGTGATTGGGTTTCCTTTAGGAGCAAATACTTCAGAAGTGAAAGCTTTTGAAACAAACAACGCCATTCAAAATGGTGCAGACGAAATTGATATGGTCATGAACGTGGGTGCGTTAAAATCAGGTGAAGATGCTTTTGTTCAAAAAGATATTGAAGCGGTTGTTGAAGCAGCCAAAGATCGAGCGTTAGTGAAAGTAATTATCGAAACGGCTTTATTAACGAAAGAAGAAATTATTCGTGCTTGTGAATTAGCGAAAGCAGCTGGGGCAGACTTTGTAAAGACGTCGACGGGTTTTTCGACCGCTGGAGCCAAAGTAGAAGATGTCCGTCTAATGCGTGAAACAGTCGGGGCTGAAATGGGTGTGAAAGCCTCTGGTGGGATTCATAACGAAGCAGACGCGCAAGCAATGATTGAAGCCGGAGCAAGTCGTTTAGGAACAAGTGCCAGTGTAGCTATTATTTCAGGGGCAACTGGCCAAGGATATTAGGAGAAAAAACAATGGGAAAAGCCAAACAAGAATGGTTGACAATTGCAACAGAAGCCTTAAAAAAAGCTTATGTGCCGTATTCAAAATTCCCAGTTGGGGCTTGTTTAGTCACAAAAGATGGCAATACTTATCAAGGACTAAACATTGAAAATGCTTCTTACGGTTTATCAAATTGTGCCGAACGAACGGCGTTTTTTAAAGCTGTTTCAGAAGGTGAACGAGCATTTCAACATTTAGTTATTGCTGGTGAGACGCCAGAGCCGATTTCACCATGTGGCGCTTGTCGTCAAGTGATGGTTGAGTTTTGTCAACCTGAGATGCCTGTTACTTTGCTTGGAAAAGATGGCGTGACAAAAGAAACAACAGTCGGTGAGTTACTGCCATATTATTTTAATGGCCAAGATTTGCCAGGTTAAAAAAGACACTCTTCCGAAGATTTAATTCGAAAAGTAATCATTTTTTCGATAGAATAAGGATCAGAGGTTTATTGTTACAAACTCGTTAATTTTGTTCATTTGGCCAGCAATGGCTTTTGAAAATAAAAAAAATTTTTAGGGGGCTTTACAGAAATGAAAAAAGCAAAATTATTCAGTTTTGGCGCAGTCGCAATGGCAAGTGCTTTATTATTAGGCGCTTGTGGTAACAGCAACAAAACAGACGAATCAAAAGCAGGTAGTTCAGCAGCAGGCGAAAAGATTGCAACAGCAGCTTTAATTACGGATACTGGTGGCGTGGATGACCGTTCATTTAACCAATCTGCTTGGGAAGGATTACAAGCATGGGGGAAAGCAAATGGCGTATCTGAAGGAACGGATGGCTTTAAATATTTCCAATCTCAAAACGAATCAGATTACATTCCTAATATTGACCAAGCCTTAAATGCAGGTTTTACAACTATTTTTGGGATTGGTTATAAACTACAACCAGCGATTGCAGACCAATCTGCTTCAAACCCAGAAATCAACTTTGTTATTGTAGATGATGTCGTTGAAGGTGATAACGTCGCTTCTGCAACATTTAAAGACAACGAAGCAGCTTACTTAGCTGGAGTTGCCGCTGCTTATTCAACAGAATCAAATAAAGTTGGTTTCATTGGTGGGGTAAAAGGTGAAGTAATCGACCGTTTTGAAGCCGGTTTTGTCGCAGGTGTTGAAGCGGGAGCAAAAGAATTAGGGAAAGAAGTTACAGTGAACGTTCAATACGCAGGTGACTTCTCAGCTCCTGATAAAGGTCGTTCAATCGCACAAGGTATGTATGGTCAAGGGGCAGATATCGTTTACCATGCATCTGGCGCAACTGGAAACGGTGTCTTCCAAGAAGCAAAATCAATCAACGAAACAGGCGACAAACGCGTTTGGGTAATCGGTGTAGACCGTGACCAATCAGACGAAGGTGGCTTTACGTTGAAAGGCGAAGAAGGTAACTTCACTTTAACATCAACAACAAAAGGTGTTGGCACCGTTGTTCAAGACTTAGCACAAAAAGCTGTTGAAGGAGCATTCCCAGGTGGTGAACACGTTGTTTACGGCTTGAAAGAAGAAGGTGTTGGCTTAACAGATGGTCAATTATCAACTGAAGCTTTAGACGCAGTGAAAAAAGCGCAAGCAGCCATTATTGCAGGCGAAATCGAAGTACCAGAAACACCTGCAAACTAAGATTTGACGTTGGTTAGAAAAAGGCCTGAAATGAAAATCATTTTCGTTTTTCACTTCAGGCTCTTTTTCTTTCAAGCAAGAAGAGACGGTGCACTCTTTTTGCTTGAGAGAAAAAGGTTTACTCTCTAAAAAAGCGGATATCAAAGAGTAATTATAAAAAAAGGAAGTGAGCCCTGTGACACAAGAACGCTTTGTCATTGAAATGCGTGATATTACCAAAAGTTTTGGGACCTTTAAAGCAAATGACCAGGTGAATTTGCAAGTGAAAAAAGGCGAAATTCACGCACTGCTCGGAGAAAATGGTGCAGGTAAATCGACACTCATGAATATGTTGTCAGGATTATTAGAACCAACTTCTGGTGACATCTTACTAGACGGTGAAGTCGTTAAAATCACGAGTCCAACGAAAGCCAATCAATTAGGAATCGGGATGGTACATCAGCATTTCATGTTGGTGGATGCTTTTACCGTAACTGAAAATATTATTTTAGGAAACGAGCCTAGTCGCGTAGGAATCTTAAATCGCAAAGAAGCACGGGCTGAAATCTTACGTGTCTCTGAGCAATACGGCTTGCAAGTCGACCCAGATGCACTCGTTAGTGATATTTCAGTTGGAATGCAGCAACGGGTTGAAATCTTAAAGACGCTCTATCGGGGCGCAGAAGTATTGATTTTTGACGAACCAACCGCGGTTTTAACGCCACAAGAGATTGAAGAATTAATTGCGATTATGCATGGCCTAGTCAAAGAGGGTAAATCAATTATTCTAATTACCCACAAACTAGATGAAATTAAAGCCGTTGCGGACCGTTGTACCGTTATTCGTCGTGGAAAAGGGATTGGAACGGTCAATGTGAAAGATGTTTCTTCTCAACAATTGGCAGATATGATGGTTGGACGTTCTGTTTCTTTTAAAACCGATAAAAAAGCGGCCAACCCACAAGAAGTAGTGTTGTCAGTTGAAAACCTCGTTGTCAAAGAAAATCGCGGACTAGAAGCAGTGAAAAACTTAAGTTTAGAAGTTCGTGCTGGGGAAGTACTCGGCATTGCTGGAATTGATGGCAACGGTCAATCCGAATTTATTCAAGCATTGACTGGCTTACGCAAAGTGGAAAGTGGAAAAATTACCATTGACGGCGATGATATTACGAATTTCCGTCCGCGTAAGATTACCGAATCCGGTGTCGGTCACGTGCCAGAAGACCGCCACAAGTATGGTTTAGTTCTTGAGATGAGTGTCGCTGAAAATATGGCGTTACAAACTTACTACAAAGAACCGATGAGTAAAGCAGGTGTGCTAAATTATGGTGAAATCAATGAACACGCCAGAGAATTAATTGAAGAGTTTGATGTCCGAACGGTGAATGAGCTCGTACCAGCCAAAGCTCTTTCTGGTGGCAATCAGCAAAAAGCCATTATCGCCCGTGAAATTGATCGTGACCCAACGCTATTGATTGTGGCCAATCCAACACGCGGTTTAGACGTAGGGGCAATCGAGTTCATCCATAAACGCATCATTGAACAACGCGACAAGTTTAAAGCTGTTTTATTAATTAGTTTTGAATTGGAAGAAATCTTAAATGTTTCGGATCGCATCGCTGTTTTTCATGATGGGGAAATTGTCGGGATTGTGAATGCCAATGAAACTTCTGAGCAAGAGTTAGGACTATTGATGGCTGGTTCTTCATTAGAAAAAGCCCGCCAAGAGTTAGAACAACAGGAGGGCATCGCACATGAATAATAAAACAGAACAAATACGCAATATTTTAGCTCCGATTTTATCTGTCGTAATGGGACTTGTTTTAGGAGCAATTATCATGATTGGGTTTGGTTATAATCCAATTACTGGCTACACTTCCATGCTACAAGCTTCTTTAGGAAATCAAAGAAGTATCGGGGAAACGTTACGCCAAGCAACGCCATTAATTTTTACCGCACTTGGGTTTTCGGTAGCAAACTCTGCGGGCTTCTTTAATATCGGGCTTTCAGGCCAAGCGTTAAGTGGTTGGCTAGCCAGTGTCTGGTTTGCGTTATCGTTTCCAGATTTACCAAAAGTTATTTTATTACCTGCAGCAATTATTGTCGGTGCCTTAGCTGGTGCGACGGCTGCGGCCATTCCAGGTATGTTACGTGCCTACTTTGGGACAAGTGAAGTAATTGTGACGATTATGATGAACTATATTTTACTTTATTCCAGTACGTATTTTTTACAAAATGTTATTCCTGATACTTTACGAACCAGTTTAGATTCTTCTAAGCCTGTTTCAGCCAGCGCCAGCCTAAGACTTCCTTGGTTAACGCAAATGTTTGGCGGGTCACGGGTAAATGGCGGCTTAATTTTAGCTTTAGTTGCTTTGGTTGTCGTGTGGTTCTTAATGAAGAAAACAACGCTTGGTTATGAAATTCGCTCGGTTGGTTTAAACCCATTTGCTTCAGAATATGCGGGAATGAGTAGCCGTCGCACGATTGTGATGTCAATGGTTATTTCAGGAACATTAGCTGGACTTGGCGGCGTTGTTGAAGGTTTAGGGACGTATCAAAACTTCTTCGTTCAAACCGCGTCGTTATCGATTGGTTTTGACGGGATGGCTGTTTCGCTCCTTGGTTCGGGTAGTTCCATTGGGATTTTACTTTCAGCCTTACTCTTTAGTATTTTGAAGATTGGTGGTTTAGGGATGCAAACGGGCGCAAATATTCCGTTTGAAATTGTGAATGTTTCGATTGCTTTAATCATTTTCTTTGTCGGCATCAATTACGTCATTCGTTTAGCTTTAGCAAAAATGATGCCAGATTCAAAGCAAGAAGTGGAAATTGTCCAAACCATCGAAGCAAAACCAAATGAGCAAAGCCAAGAAGGAGGCGAAATCTAATGTCAGTTGTCACAACAATTGCGTTAATTGTTACTTCAACCCTTGTCTATTCCACGCCATTAATCTTAACTTCTTTAGGCGGAACTTTTTCTGAAAGAAGTGGGATTGTCAACGTTGGTTTAGAAGGAATCATGGTAATGGGTGCATTTAGCGCCATCGTTTTTAACTTAGAAATGTCACAGCAATTTGGTATTTGGACGCCATGGCTCGCTATTTTAGTGGGTGGCGTAGTCGGAGTTTTATTTTCTTTGATTCATGCGGTTGCAACGATTAGTTTCCGCGCGGATCATATTATTTCAGGTACAGTGGTTAACTTAATGGCACCAGCTTTGGGTGTGTTTTTAATTAAAACATGGTATGGTAAAGGTCAAACAGATAATATTCGTTATAACTTAGGGTACTTTACTTTCCCAGGCTTATCTAAAATTCCAGTCATTGGCCAAATTTTCTTCAAAAATACTTTCTTGCCGGCTTATTTAGCGATTGGCATTGCGGTGTTGGCTTGGTTTATTATTTTTAAAACGCGTTTTGGTTTACGTTTGCGTTCGGTTGGGGAAAATCCTCAAGCAGCTGATACACTCGGAATCAATGTTTATCGCTTCCGTTATGCAGGGGTTTTAATTTCAGGTCTTTTAGGTGGGATGGGTGGTGCCGTTTTTGCACAAGCCATTTCAGGAAACTTTTCAGTCGGAACGATTGTTGGTCAAGGGTTCATCTCAATGGCCGCAATGATTTTTGGTAAATGGAATCCAATTGGTGCCATGGGTGCCGCCTTATTCTTTGGTTTTGCTCAAAGTTTAAGTATTATCGGCGCACAATTACCAGTTATTTCCTCTGTACCACCGGTGTTGCTTCAAATTTCACCGTACGTGTTAACCATTATTGTTTTAGTCGCTTTCTTAGGTCAAGCGTCAGGACCAAAAGCAAACGGCCGAAATTATATTAAATCTAAATAAAGCATTAAAGGGTGGGATTAAGGGAGAACGTCGCTTTTTCTTGCCCTTTTTTAAAAAAATAAATTAGAAAGTAGGGATTTGATGTTTAAACGCATACACTTAATTGTCTTGGATTCAGTTGGAATTGGAGAAGCGCCAGATGCGGCCGCTTTTAATGATGTAGGCTCGGATACACTTGGACATATTGCTGAAGTTGCTGGACTAACTATTCCTCATCTAGAACAACTTGGTTTAGGAACGATTCGCCCGTTAAAAGGGGTTAAAAATGTCGCGAATCATCAAGGTTATGCGACGAAATTAGAAGAAATTTCGGTCGGAAAAGACACCATGACCGGCCACTGGGAGATTGCTGGATTAAATATTCAAAAACCTTTCCGTGTTTTTCCAGAAGGATTTCCGGCAGAATTGCTCCAACAAATTGAAGAATTTTCAGGTCGGAAAATTGTTTGTAACTTACCTTATTCAGGCACCCAAGTTTTAGACGATTACGGCAAACATCAAATGGAAACGGGCGATTTAATTGTCTATACGTCTGCGGATCCTGTGTTACAAATTGCGGCACACGAAGAAGTGATTCCATTAGAAGAATTATACCGAATTTGTGAATATGTTCGAGCGATTACAAAAGACGAGCCTTATATGATTGGCCGAATTATTGCCCGTCCTTATGTAGGGGAACCTGGTAATTTTAAACGCACAAGTAATCGGCACGATTATGCGCTTGACCCCTTTGGAAAAACCGTGCTAGATTCGTTAAAAGCAGCCGGCAAAGACGTGATTGCTGTTGGTAAAATCAATGATATCTTTAATGGCCAAGGAATTACTGAATCGGTTCGTACAAAAGACAACATGGACGGCGTCGATCAATTATTAAAAGTTATGGAAAAAGATTTTACCGGCTTGAGTTTTACGAATTTAGTAGATTTTGATGCTGTTTATGGGCATCGCCGTAACGTAGTAGGGTATGGGGAAGCGATTGAAGCTTTCGATAGCCGAATTCCAGCGCTACTTGAGGCGTTACAAGAAGAGGATTTGTTATTAATTACAGCCGATCACGGGAATGATCCAACTTTCCCTGGCACAGATCATACAAGAGAATACGTGCCACTTCTGGCTTTTAGTAAAAAAATGCAAGGTCAAGGTCAATTGCCACAAGGTCATTTTGCTGATATTTCGGCAACGATTGCAGAGAATTTCCAAGTGTCCGCAACTGAAAACGGTCAAAGCTTTTTAGCGTTATTGAAATAGGAGGAAAAAAGATGTCATTAACAGAAAAATTACAAGAAACGGTCGCTTTTATTCAAGGAAAAGGGGTCAAAGAAGTTGAGTTTGGCTTGATTTTAGGTTCAGGCTTAGGTGAATTAGCCGAAGAAATTGAAGAAGCAGTCGTGATTCCTTACAATGAAATCCCGCATTTCCCTGTTTCGACGGTTGTTGGTCACGCAGGCCAATTAGTTTATGGCGTATTATCAGGTAAAAAAGTTTTAGCTTTACAAGGACGTTTCCATTATTATGAAGGGCATTCAATGCAAACCGTGACGTATCCTGTTCGTGTGATGAAAGCTTTAAATGCGCATTCTGTCGTAGTAACCAATGCTTGTGGCGGGGTGAATACAAGTTTTACACCAGGGGACTTAATGTTAATTACAGATCAAATTAATTTTATGGGCGACAACCCATTAATTGGTGAAAATGAAGAAGAAATGGGTCCACGCTTCCCAGATATGAGTCAAGCTTATACCCTTGCTTATCGAGAAACAGCTAAAAAAGTGGCCGAAGCAAAAAATTTACATTTAAAAGAAGGTGTTTATATGGGCTTTTCAGGTCCAACTTACGAAACGCCAGCTGAGATTCGTTTTGCCCGGACAATCGGAGCAGACGCGGTCGGCATGTCAACTGTACCAGAAGTAATCGTGGCTGCACACAGCGGCTTGAAAGTCTTAGGGATTTCTTGTATTACGAACTTGGCGGCAGGGATGCAAGCCAACTTAAATCATGAAGAAGTAGTGGAAACAACGCAACGTGTCAAAGCAGAATTTAAAGAGTTAATCAAAGAAACATTAGCAGCATTATAATCAAGGGGGCAAAAAAATGAGTGTTCATATTGAGGCGAAAGCCGGCGAAATTGCTGAAATTGTATTACTACCGGGCGATCCGTTACGGGCAAGATATATTGCCGAGACCTTTTTAGACAATCCTGTTTGTTATAATCAAGTCCGTGGCATGTTAGGTTTTACGGGGACTTACAAAGGGGTACGAGTAAGTGTTCAAGGAACGGGAATGGGGATGCCTTCTGCGTCGATTTATATTAATGAATTAATTCAATCATACGGCGTTAAAACCTTGATTCGTGTCGGGACTTGTGGTGCGCTATCAACGGATGTTCATGTACGTGATTTAGTAATTGCCCAAGGCGCAGTAACGACATCAAACATGATTAAGAAAAATTTTGCTTATTTTGATTTTGCACCGATTGCTGATTTTCACTTGATGAAAGCTGCTTATGAAGTTGCCGTTGAAAAAGAGATGACTGTTCACGTTGGCAATATCTTATCTGAAGATAGTTTTTATAAAGATTACATGGATGAAACTTTTGAACTAGCGAAATACGGTGTAAAAGGTGTTGAAATGGAGGCAGCGATCTTATATTATTTAGGGGCAAAATTCAACGTTCGTACTTTAGCCATTTGTACAGTAAGTGACCACATGATTACTGGCGAAGAAACAAGTGCCGAAGAACGCCAAACAACCTTTAATGAAATGATCACGGTGGCATTAGAAACGGCTATTCATGGGTAAAAAGAAACCGCAAAAAAATTTATAGTTGAGTACTACATATAAAAAAAGAGGGATTGTTCGTGTGAAGACGACGATCCCTCTTTTTTTATTATTTTAGACAAGTATCGATTAAAATACTTTTTGCTGAGCCATAATTATTGTAATGTCTACTGAATAATTGCCCAATATTCATAATGTGCCCAATTTAATTTGTAAGCGCCACTCACCTACGAGAATTCATTGGCTTAAGGGACCGTGTGACCGCTTCGAGCCTGAAGTCTCTCAGCTTTCGAGCTTCAAACGGAGAGCTAGTTGCTAAAGCACCAAGCTTCCGTAATTCACATCGAATCATTTGACACGGCTCCGGCGCCAATGATTCTCTTCGGTTCGCTCGTGTGGATGAATCAACAATAGGTTCATACAAACCTTTATTTAACAAAAAATATGAAACAATTTATTTGAAAAAGGAATGAGTAACAAGTATCGATTAACAAATATTTTGTCAAATGAAAGATTTTAAATGAATATTCTCTTGCACTTGCATAATGGTTTCTTCAGCACTGAAGCCATATTCTTTTTGAATTATTAAGGCACCTAAAGCCATTCACAAAAGTTGGCAACATTGCTTTTTTATTTAGCATATTTCTTTTCTAGCTCTGCCTAAGGAATATGAGCCGCTTTTTTAATCCAGCGATTTTCAGGGTTAATTTTTAAACCAACAAGTTGATCAAAATCTGCACAAGTAAGCTGCGAGTAAATTTGTGGTTTATACATTAAAATCTTTCAATATTGACCGTGGACAGTGGAATTTGAAAAAACTGGCACCGATTGATTATCGATACCAGTTAGTTGCCGCATAATAGCTTTTGGTTTCTTTTTGAATTAGAGGGTCCATTTTAAACACCGTTGTTTCAATGCTTTTTATTTAATCGGTAGACATTATTATAGGTAATATTTTTTAGCGACGGTTAAGTCGTCGTTTAATTCATAAACAAGGGGTTGGCCGGTTGGAATTTCTAAATCCATAATGTCAGCATCGGAAATCCCTTCAATATGTTTCGCCAGTGCGCGTAAAGAGTTGCCATGGGCGGCGACTAGAACGGTTTTGTTTTCAAGTAAAGCAGGAGCAATCTGGTCTTGCCAAAAAGGCAATGCACGCTCTAAAGTAACTTTTAGGTTTTCTCCTTTTGGTACGTCGCGCGGATCTAATAACGCATATCGACGATCGGGAGTCTCTTCTGATAGTGGTGGCAATACATCGTAAGAACGACGCCAAATATGAACTTGTTCATCGCCATACTTTTCTCTAGTATCTTGTTTGTTTAAGCCTTGTAAAGCACCATAGTGACGCTCGTTTAAGCGCCATGATTTGATTTGTGGGACCCAGAGTTGATCGCTGTGTTCTAAAATTAAGTTACAAGTTTTGATGGCACGGGTGAGAACGGACGTGAAGGCAACATCAAATTCAATGCCGGCTTCTTTAATTTTTCGGCCTCCTTCAATGGCTTCTTCAACGCCTTCAGGTGCTAAATCGACATCAACCCAACCAGTGAACTGGTTTAATTTGTTCCATTCACTCATTCCGTGACGGGTAAAAACTAATTTTGACATACAAAACGCTCCTTTAATTTTTTATTCTTTTCTTCTCTTTTTATTATCCTCTTGTTTCGCCGAAAATACCAATAAAAAGCTAAAAAAAACTAAACCTTTTACTCAGGTTTAGTTTTTTTAGCTTCTTTTCCGTGGATATATTTATAGCAAGTGCCGATTGAGACATTACAGGCGCTTGCAATCATTGGGATGGTTTGTTTTTTTTCAAAAAATAAAAACCGGATTTGTTCAATTGTTTCTGGTGTTGTTTTTGGACGACCGCCGATTTTTCCGTGCGCGCGTGCTTTTTGCAAACCGATCATTGTTCGTTCTTTCAATAAAGCTTTTTCCATATTCGCGATATTTTCCATCCAATCATAAAAATAATGACCTAAAGGGTGGCGTGTATCGATTTTTTCTTTAATTGAAGCTAAGTGGATTTGTTTTTCGCGTAATACGGGAATCCATTCGGCGAGTTGTCGCGAAGATTTCCCTAATTGATAAAGACTGGTAATCACTAAAGTATCGCCAAGTTCCATCTCTCGTACGGTTTCTTCTAGCGTGGTGCTTTCGTCTGGTTTTTTTTCTTCATAAATTGTCTGGCAATCAAACTGCTGCAATAAATTCATTTGGCGTTTGACGCTTTCGTCGTCAACGGTTGTACGAATGTAGCCAACTTGTTTCATTAATTTTGTTTCCACCTTAAAGTTTAGTAGGCAAGAGTGACTAGCGAATGTTTTCGATAACTTCTGGACCTGTTTCTTTTCCAACGATGACTGTATTGACCATTGATAAGAAAAGACCGTGTTCTACCACGCCGGCTAATTGATTTAATTCTTCATCTAAGGCAAGTGGGTCTTCAATACAGTCTAGATGTAAATCAATAATCGAGTGTCCAGAATCTGTTTGTTTTAATTTTTCATTTTCTTCCATTCTAAAGGAAGGGTTATAGCCTTTTTCTTGGAATAAACGGAATAATTGTTCTTGGCCGTATGGTACGACTTCGACAGGTAATGGGAATTTACCTAGATGGTTGACCATTTTTGATTCGTCCACAATCCAAATGATTTGCTTTGAATAGCTTGCCACAATCTTTTCAAATAGTAAAGCTGCCCCGCCACCTTTGATTCCGTGGAAGTCTGCACTGATTTCATCGGCGCCATCAATCGTTAAGTCAACGTGATTCACTTCATCAATTGTTTTTACAGGAATCCCTAATTTTTCAGCTTGCTCTTTTGAAGCATAAGAAGTCGGTACACCGATAATAGCTAATCCCTCTTCTTTTACACGACGACCAAGTTCTTCAATCATATAATAAGCAGTTGAGCCTGTTCCAAGTCCGACCGTCATGCCATCTTTTACGTAACTTGCTGCCTTGATACCAACCATTTCTTTTAAATTCAAATTGATTCCCACCTTATAAAGTTATCTTCAAACATCGCTATTATACAGGCAATTTCATAAAAAGGATAGTAGGATAAAAGAAAATTCTTGTTAAGAAGACTGCTAGGATAAGGAAAACAAAATGGCACGCCAACTTTAATAGGGGAAATGTATTTTCTATCAAAAAACTATCTAAAACTTATTGACGGATAAAAAATAATATGCTATGATTTCAAAGGTGCTTTACATACAGGTCTTTAACCGGACGTGCTGACTGTGAAGGAGCACAATTGAAAAAATGCAAATCATTGCATTATTTTTTATCGCAAAAAAAGAACCACCTGGATGTGTGGGACTACAAAGCGAATTAAGGAAGGAGGAATACAAGGAATGCCTACAATTAACCAATTAGTACGTAAACCTCGTAAATCTCAGGCGGATAAATCAAATTCACCTGCATTGAACAAAGGATATAACAGTTTCAAGAAAATTCACACAAACGTGAACTCACCTCAAAAACGTGGGGTAGCAACTCGTGTGGGAACAATGACACCAAGAAAACCTAACTCGGCGTTACGTAAATATGCGCGTGTTCGTTTATCTAACTTAATTGAAGTTACAGCTTATATCCCAGGGATTGGCCATAACTTACAAGAGCACAGTGTTGTCTTATTACGCGGAGGACGTGTAAAAGATTTGGCTGGAGTACGTTACCACATCGTTCGTGGTGCTTTAGATACTGCGGGAGTTAACGACCGTAAACAATCTCGTTCTAAATACGGAACTAAACGTCCTAAAGCTTAAGAACAAACATTGAATTGAAACGAAACACAAAAACTTATTATACGTAAAGGAGGAGTTATGGATGCCTCGTAAAGGACCAATTACAAAACGCGATGTTTTACCAGATCCGATTTATAACTCAAAATTAGTAACACGTTTAATCAACCGTATTATGATTGACGGTAAACGCGGAGTGGCTGCAAACATCATCTACAACTCATTTGATATTATTAAAGAAACAACAGGAAATGATCCATTGGAAGTTTTCGAACAAGCAATGAAAAACATTATGCCTGTTTTAGAAGTAAAAGCTCGTCGTGTTGGGGGTTCTAACTATCAAGTACCAGTTGAAGTTCGCCCTGAACGTCGTACAACTTTAGGTCTTCGTTGGGTTGTAAACTACGCTCGTTTGCGTGGAGAGCACACAATGGAAGAACGCTTAGCAAAAGAAATCATGGATGCTGCTAACAATACTGGTGCTTCAGTTAAAAAACGTGAAGACACACATAAAATGGCAGAAGCAAACCGTGCATTTGCTCACTACCGTTGGTAAGATCCTCACTACTTTTTTTAGTAGAAGGTTAATGACCATCTGAACTTAAAGTAAGAATTTGAGAGGAGAACAAACCGATTATGGCTAGAGAATTTTCTTTAGAAAACACTCGTAATATTGGTATCATGGCTCACGTTGATGCTGGTAAAACAACAACAACTGAGCGTATCCTATATTACACTGGTAAAATCCATAAATTAGGTGAAACCCATGAAGGGGCTTCACAAATGGACTGGATGGAGCAAGAACAAGAACGTGGAATTACCATTACCTCTGCAGCAACAACTGCTCAATGGAAAGGTAACCGCGTAAACATTATCGATACACCAGGACACGTGGACTTCACAATCGAAGTACAACGTTCTCTACGTGTTCTTGACGGAGCAGTAACTGTTTTGGACTCACAATCAGGTGTAGAACCACAAACAGAAACCGTTTGGCGTCAAGCGACAGACTACCGTGTACCACGTGCGGTTTTCTGTAACAAAATGGATAAAACAGGTGCAGACTTCTTATATTCTGTATCAACTTTACATGATCGCTTACAAGCAAATGCTCACCCAATCCAATTACCAATTGGAGCGGAAGATACATTCACTGGTATTATCGACTTAGTAAAAATGAAAGCCGAAATCTATACAAATGATTTAGGAACTGACATGGTTGAAGAAGAAATTCCAGCTGAATACTTAGAGCAAGCAGAAGAATATCGTGAAAAATTAATCGAAGCAGTTGCTGATTTCGATGAAGATTTAATGATGAAATTCTTAGATGGTGAAGAAATCGAAGAAGCTGAATTAAAAGCAGCTATTCGTAAAGCAACTTTAACCGTTGAATTCTTCCCAGTACTTTGCGGTACAGCTTTCAAAAATAAAGGTGTTCAATTATTACTTGATGCAGTAATTGACTACTTACCAGCACCAACGGATGTTCCTGCAATTAAAGGGATTAATCCAAAAACAGACGAAGAAACAGAACGCCCATCTTCTGACGATGCACCGTTTGCTTCTTTAGCGTTTAAAGTAATGACTGACCCATTCGTAGGTCGTCTAACATTCTTCCGTGTGTACTCAGGTATTTTACAATCTGGTTCATACGTATTGAACGCTTCAAAAGGCAAACGCGAACGTATCGGACGTATCCTACAAATGCACGCGAACTCTCGTGAAGAAATTCAAGAAGTTCATGCAGGGGATATTGCGGCAGCAGTTGGTTTGAAAGATACAACAACAGGGGACACTTTATGTGATGAGAAAAACCCTGTTATCTTAGAATCAATCGTCTTCCCAGAACCAGTTATCCAAGTTGC
Organism: Enterococcus lemanii; assembly: GCF_016909125.1. Lineage (GTDB taxonomy): Bacteria > Bacillota > Bacilli > Lactobacillales > Enterococcaceae > Enterococcus_I > Enterococcus_I lemanii. Next base: position 34,125 of record NZ_JAFBFD010000033.1, read on the forward strand.
TGTTGAGCCTAAATCAAAAGCAGACCAAGATAAAATGGGTGTGGCATTACAAAAACTTGCTGAAGAAGATCCATCATTCCGTGTTGAAACAAACGCTGAAACAGGCGAAACAGTTATCGCGGGTATGGGTGAACTTCACTTAGACGTTCTAGTTGACCGTATGCGTCGTGAATTTAAAGTGGAAGCTAACGTAGGTGCACCTCAAGTATCTTACCGTGAGACATTCCGCTCAGCAACACAAGCAGAAGGTAAATTCGTACGTCAATCAGGTGGTAAAGGTCAATACGGTCACGTATGGATCGAATTCACACCGAATGAAGAAGGTAAAGGCTTTGAATTCGAAAACGCAATTGTCGGTGGTGTGGTTCCTCGTGAATACATCCCAGCAGTTGAAAAAGGTTTAGCTGACTCAATGGAAAATGGTGTCTTAGCAGGCTACCCATTAGTTGACGTAAAAGCAAAACTTTATGATGGTTCATACCATGATGTCGATTCAAGTGAAACAGCTTTCCGTGTAGCAGCTTCTCTAGCGTTACGTGCGGCAGCTAAAAAAGCAAATCCATCAATCTTAGAACCAATGATGAAAGTAACAGTGACTGTTCCTGAAGAAAACTTAGGGGATATCATGGGTCACGTAACTGCTCGTCGTGGTCGCGTAGAAGGGATGGAAGCACATGGTAATTCACAAATTGTGAATGCAATGGTTCCATTATCTGAAATGTTTGGATATGCAACAACTTTACGTTCTGCAACACAAGGACGCGGTACTTTTATGATGGTATTTGACCACTATGAAGACGTACCAAAATCAATTCAAGAAGAGATCATTAAGAAAAATGGCGGCAAATCTGCTGAATAATCTTCTGAATTAAACGAAATTTTATAAATGGCTATATTTTTTGTGAGATTTCGTGTACAATATTAGCGATGATATGGGCAAGCAATCTTTTCTAAGATTGTTTACCTATCAGAATAAAAAAATAAAATCTTATACTTTTAGGAGGAACATTTAAAATGGCAAAAGAAAAATTTGACCGTTCTAAACCCCACGTTAACATTGGTACTATCGGCCACGTTGACCATGGTAAAACTACTTTAACAGCTGCAATCACAACTGTATTATCTAAAAAAGGTTGGGCGAAAGCTTCTGACTACGCTTCAATCGATGGTGCTCCAGAAGAGCGCGAACGCGGAATCACAATTTCAACTTCTCACGTAGAATACGAAACGGAAGCTCGTCACTACGCTCACGTGGACTGCCCAGGACACGCGGACTACGTTAAAAACATGATTACTGGTGCGGCTCAAATGGACGGCGCGATCTTAGTAGTATCTGCTGCTGATGGTCCTATGCCTCAAACTCGCGAGCATATCTTATTATCTCGTAACGTAGGTGTTCCTTACATCGTTGTATTCTTAAACAAAATGGATATGGTTGATGATGAAGAATTATTAGAATTAGTAGAAATGGAAGTTCGTGACTTATTATCAGAATACGATTTCCCAGGTGATGACACACCAGTTATCGCAGGTTCTGCTTTACGCGCTTTAGAAGGCGATCCAGTTTACGAAGAAAAAATCTTCGAATTAATGGCTGCTGTTGACGAGTATATCCCAACTCCAACTCGTGACACTGACAAACCATTCATGATGCCAGTTGAAGACGTATTCTCAATCACTGGTCGTGGAACAGTTGCTACAGGTCGTGTTGAACGTGGACAAGTTCGCGTTGGTGACGTTGTAGAAATCGTTGGTATCGACGAAGAAACTAAAAACACTACTGTAACAGGTGTTGAAATGTTCCGTAAATTATTAGACTACGCTGAAGCAGGCGATAACATCGGTGCTTTATTACGTGGTGTTGCTCGTGAAGACATCCAACGTGGTCAAGTATTAGCGAAACCAGGTTCAATTACACCTCATACAAAATTCGTAGCGGAAGTTTACGTATTATCTAAAGAAGAGGGTGGACGTCATACACCATTCTTCACTAACTACCGCCCACAATTCTACTTCCGTACAACTGACGTAACTGGCGTTGTTCACTTACAAGAAGGTACAGAAATGGTTATGCCTGGCGATAACGTAACAATCGATGTTGAATTAATCCACCCAATCGCGATCGAAGACGGTACTCGTTTCTCAATCCGTGAAGGCGGACGTACAGTTGGTTCAGGTGTTGTAACTGAAATCACTGCTTAATTCGTAAATGATAAATAAGACGACTCACTTTTTATGGCTCTTTGTCAAATAGTGTTGTTTAGCAATATCCGTATAATTAAGAAGGACTCAGGTTCTTCTTTTTTTGTTATTTAATTTTGGCTTTTTAAA
>NZ_JAFBFD010000034.1 GCF_016909125.1 Enterococcus lemanii
TTTAAAAAGCCAAAATTAAATAACAAAAAAAGAAGAACCTGAGTCCTTCTTAATTATACGGATATTGCTAAACAACACTATTTGACAAAGAGCCCGTTGTTTCATCGGTTTTTTTATTTCACTGCGCCATCTGCGACTCCTTTGATGATTTCTTTTTGCATGACAAAGTAAAAAATAATGACTGGTAAAATCGCAATCACTAAACCGGCAAGGGCTAGATGCCACTGCTTGGTGTATTGTCCGAAGAAAAAAAACATTTTTAAGGGAATGGTTTGTGTTTTTGGTGAATTAATCACTAGAGAAGGCAATAAATAGTCATTCCAGATCCACATCGTATTTAGAACGGCCACTGTAACGGTTGTCGGTTTTAACATCGGGAAAATCACTTTCCAAAAGACTTGAAAACGATTTGCACCATCAATAATCGCTGCTTCATCTAGCGCTTTAGGAATTGATTTCATCGCACCATGATAAAGAAAGATTGACATACTGCCGCCAAATCCTAAGTACATAAAGATAATGCCCACTTGATTGAGCATTTGTGCCCGTCCAAAGATCGAAACTAAAGGAATCATTACCGATTGAAACGGAACAAGCATCGCTGCAACAAAAACCATAAAAATAACTGCGCTCAATTTAATTTTTACGCGTTCTAGCGCATAAGCAGCCATTGCCGAAAACAAAATAATAATCACTACTGACATAATGGTAATCAACAAAGAGTTAAAGAGTGTTTTTAAGAAATCGAGCTCTTTAAATGCTGCTGGGTAATTCGCAAAAGTAAAATTTTCTGGGATTTTCAGTGGATTGGTAAAGATTTCTTGCTTAGTTTTAAACGAATTAATCACCATCAAATAAAAAGGGATCAACCAAATTAAACCTAGCCCTAATCCCAAAAATGCCCGCCAAAGTTGATTCGCTCCTCGCTTCATTAGACTTCCACCTCTTTTTTCTTTGTGATATAGACTTGCGTTAAGGATATGATAGCGACAAACAAGAAGAAAATGACTGCTTTTGCTTGCGCATAACCCATTTTATTTTCAACAAAAGCGGTATTATAAATATTCATTGCCACCATTTGAGTGGAATTATAGGGTCCGCCATTTGTTAAAGATAAGTTTTGATCATATAATTTAAAAGAATTTGATAATGTTAAAAATAGACTAACTGTAAAACCAGGCATGATGAGTGGAAATTTTACATGCCAAAATTTTTGCCAAGCCGTCGCACCATCTAAATCAGCGGCTTCTAATAACGCGTCGTCCACCCCTTGTAAATACGAGATATAAATAACCATGATATAGCCCGACATTTGCCAGCACATGACGATGACCATTGCCCAAAAACCGGTTTCGGTAGTGGATAACCAGGTTTTTAAACTAGGCATTTGTAATAAATCACCAATTGCTGCAAAGGCATTAATAAAAATAAATTGCCAAATAAAACCTAAAATCAAACCACCAATTAAGTTGGGCATAAAAAAGACCGTTCGAAGCAAGTTTGCCCCTTTGAACTTTTGCGTCACTAATAAAGCCAGACTAAGACCGATTAAATTAATTAAAACAATTGAAATTACCGCAAACTTTATGGTAAACCAAATAGCTTGCCAAAAACTTTGATCATGAATTAATTTTGTATAGTTCGCTATTCCAACAAATTCGCCTCGTGCTACTGCGTCCCAATTCGTAAAAGAATAATAAACGCCATAAAAAAACGGCACCACTACAACTAAAAACAAAGCAATTACAACTGGTGCACAAAACAGGTAAAACCAGGTTTTCTTTCGATGTATCATCCAAACTCCCCCTTAATCTAAAGAAAGCGAGAGAGCGTGGATCTCTTCTCTCGCTAAAACTTTTATTTACGTTCTTCTGCCCATTTTTTCTGTGCTGCTTCTACGACTTCTTCCCACGTTGCTTTTTCAGCTACGTATTTTTGGATTTCAGCACCAACCGTTTGTTCTCCCCATCCTGCAGGATAGCCCATGAAGACCCAACCAGTTGTTTTACCTTCTGTATAATAAGTATAAACGTCTTTTGATAACGGATCTGAAATTTTGTTAGTGTCAAATCCTTTATAAGCTGGTACAAATTTGAAATCTTCTAAAACAATCTGTTTCCCTTCTTCAGTTGTGTATAAATAATCTAAGAAATCTTTTGAAGCTTGAATTTCAGCTTCGGTTCCTTTTGGATTCACACCCCAATACATCGGCACACCAACTGGAATCGTTCCTTCTGTTACACCATCAATTGGAATTGGTAAAAGCCCGATATTGTCATTGGCTAACTCAGGATTAATACTTTCAATGGTTGAATAAACCCAGTTCCCTTGTTGGGTCATCGCAACTTTTCCATTAGAGAAGAGCTGTTCCATTTGTTGTGAGTAGTCTAAACTATTCGTTGGTTGAACAGAGTATTGATTGCTGATATCAATATATTTTTTGAATTGTTCGCCATATTTAAATTCCACGGTTTTTGATTCAAAAGCTTTCATGACATCGTTATCAAATTCCGCATTCAAAAAGGCATTTGATGAGTGTAATCCGGTAATCCAAAGTTCTTTAGCTGCTAAAGCAAACGGTGCTTCTAAACCTAATTCTGCTTTTTTATCTTCTAAAATTTTGGCAGCTGATTCTAAGTCATCGAGTGTTTTAATTTGAGTCGCGTCAATTCCAGCTTTGGCAAAAATTTCTTTATTGTAAACAACACCGTAACCTTCAATGTTGTATGGTAAACCTAAAACTTTCCCATCTTTCGTTGCGCCGGTTAATGTTCCTTCTAATGCTTGTTTGGCCGCTTCTGTATCGCTCAAATCGGATAAACTATCAAGCCACATTGTCACGTCTTCTGGTCCGCCAATATTAAAGATATTCGGTTCGTTTCCTGATGAGAATTTCGATTTCAAAGCCGCCCCGTAGTCAGAACCACCACCTACTGTTTCGATGTTAATCTTAATTCCTTCGTTTTCTTCTTCGTATTTCTTTGCTAATGCTTCAAATTGATCTTTAAATTCAACTTTGAATTGGAAAATATCAATTTCTGTTACATCGCCGTTCCCCTTGCCAGCAGATTCGCCACCGCTATCAGCTGCATTCCCACATGCTGCTAAAGTTAACAATAACCCCGCTGTTAAAAGTCCAGATCCAATTTTTTTCATTCGTCGAATACTCATTTGAAAGCCCCCTTTATTTTTATACCTTTATTATGCAACCGTTTGCGATAAAAAGCAAGCGTTTTCTTCAAAAGAAATAATAAAATATTCCTTTTCATAACAATCAACCCTTTATTCATTAAATAATAATTTTAACTTAATCAACGCAACCGGTTTCTTTAGATTTATTAAGAAAAAATTCGATTTCCTTACAATTAGGATTTTCTTGAATTTGCATAACGGTGTCTTCAGCACTGGAGCCGTATTCTTTTTGAATTAGTCAGGCACTCAAAGCCACTCGTAGAAGTTACGCAACATTGCCTTTTTTATTTAGCGTATTCCTTTTCTAGCTCTGCCCAAGGAATACGATTCGCTTTTTTAATCCAACGATTTTCAGGATTTATTTTAAGCCAAGAGGTTAATCAAAATCTGCAAAAATAAGTTGCGGGTAAATTTTTGGTTTATACATTAGAAGCCTCCAATATTGATAAAAGTGCACGGTTTTCCGTGTTCTACCGTTAAAAGTCTTGCACTTGCTATATAAAATATCGAACTCAAACACCGCTGTTTCAATGTTTTTTATTGAATCGGTACACATTATTTATAAGAAAGTAAAAACAGACCACCAACTTTTCTTGGCGGTCTGTTTCTTTTTTATCATACCTAAAGCCTTCATCGCCCAAACACTGCCAACACTTGCCAAATCAACTCTTCAATAAAGCCTTCTTGTAAAGCAATTTCGTGGGTTTCTTGGATCAAGTTTGCGACTTCTTTTAGCTTGGGTTCTTTAATTAGGCGCAATTTTTTTAAGCGTGTGTCACTTATTTGAGTTTTTTGTTTAGCGATTTTAAAGTTGGTTTTATCCATGGCAATGGTTTGAGCATGCTTAGGAAACGTCTGGAGTAGTTGTTGCGCCATAACGAGGCCTTCTGGATCCATATCCCCAACGTAATAAATTTGGGTGTTGGATTCGGTTAGTTTTCGCAAAATTTTCCAAACCGCGTAAGTGAATTGACCGCTTGAACAAATCATTGGAATTTCGGGTAACTCATCAAGCAAAATCGAGTACACTCCTGAATTTTCAACGACTAATACTTGATTGCCTGACGCCGGATAAATGGTTTGCATCCGTAAGATTTCTTTTAGTGGGATTTTCCAAGATGCTTGTTCGAGACACGCGCCTTGCCACATTGCACTGACGGTTTCATTTTTAGCTAGCAAGCCATACACTGCCACATCGTTATGGATATCATCTTTTAATAGTTTGGCTTCATCTAAGACTCGATTTTTTCTTTCAACGTTTGTTAATAATGTTGTCGTCTCGTCTTCAAGCGTTTCGTTTGGGCTAAGCATTTGTAATAATAGTAGGCCTGCGGGTTCGTTTTCATCAAAGGCGTGGGAATTCCCCGTTTGTTGGTAGGCAAAAACAGGTAAACGGGTATACTCTTTCGGTAATTGCTGCAAAGCTTTTGAAACCGTCGCAAAAACAGCGGCTACGTCTTTTTCTTCTTGCCAGTTGCGTAATTGTTTATCGGTTAATTGTTCCACAAAGATTGGGTCAATTTGTCTGATTTTTTCTTTAAATACTTGGAAGTCATGTTCTGCTTTTGCCAGAACGGCTGACTTTAAACGTAAGGGTTGTTTCGTTGTAAAAAGAATAAAATCTTCTAATGTCCAAGCAACGGCACTGTCTTGTAACGCCTCCGTAAATTCCAAAATTGAAAAACGACTTTTTTTTGACCAAGCAAGATCGGTATAACCAAGAAAGCTTCTGAGTGGTTCGGCATCTCCGGTTAAAGTCTTCACGCCAATTACTTGCCCAAAATCCCCTTTTAAAAAATAACGATGGGCGAGTTCTTTGCCGATTGATTGGAATATAGGTGCTTTAAAAAAAATTGTTTTATTCGTCATCTGCAAATTCCTCAAGCAACAAGTGTTTCTTTCTTCCATCCCAATAATATTGAATTGGTGTGACTAAGTTGATATTTTGCGGACGTAGTAGTTCGTAAATCATTAGCTTTGAGACTGTTGGGTAATCGCCAAACAACGCTTGTGAGTTCATTACGTAATTAAAGCCCAGTTGTTCACACACTTCAAATAAGTCCGCGATGTTTTGTTCGTCAATCCCAGCGAAGGCCTCGTCTAAGGTAATCATCCGTGGGCAAAATTTCTCTGCGTCTAAATAGCGAGAATAAACAGCCGCAAATAATGGTAAATACATCGTAATCGCTTTTTCCCCGCCACTGAACTGGTTAAAGCGACGATCGGTCAGTGATTGAATGTGGTAGCCTTCGTTGGCACGCTTGTATTTCAACTCAAATTCGAACCAATCACGATAATCCAAAACTTGAGCAATCGCTTGGTATAAGGTACTTTGATTGTCGGTATTTTCTTGGACTTGTTCTTGCGCGTAATAGACACGTTCTTGGAAATGACGAGAAATTGCTTCTCGATCTGCTTCTGAGAGTAGTTGGATCGGTTTTTGCAACAAAGCAACTAAGCGATTGGTGCCTAAATCTTGCTCAGAAGTGCTACCGATGCCTTTCCATTGTAACGAGAGTTTTAACCCAGAAGAATTTTGGCGCGATTGCAGGAGTTGATCAATTTGTTCGACCCACTGCATCGCTTGCTTAATTTTTGAGCGTAAAATATTCCCAACTGATTCTAAAATAATCGTTTTAAATAATTTTTCGTCGTCTTTTTTTAGTAAATCTTGTAAAATTAATTTTTGTTCCGTTAGCCGTTCTAATAATGAAAAAGTCGTTTGGCGTTGGCCTTCTGCGGTAAAAACGGGGTGCTTGTAATTGTTATAGCTCCCAAAATCGCCTAATTGTAATTCTTCTTCTTCCGTTAGTTCAACGACTGCTTGATTGAGTAAGCGTGGTTGATAATTTTGTAAGCGGTCAGCTAGAAAGTTAAATTGCGTCAAGACATTGCTTTCTTTTTCTTTTAATTTTTTTATGTTTGGCACGGTTCGTTGATTTTCCGCTAATTCAACAGGCGTCATTGATTCGACTGGTATTGCTTCTGCGGTAAAGAGCTGCTGCCAATGACTTTCTTGATGGGTTACTTTTGCAAGATCACCACTAAGTTGTTCTAAGCTATTTTGGTTCACAGCAATTTGTTTGCCTAATTCATGAATCAAGCGATGCGTTTGTTCTTTAGTGTCTTCTCTTTGTCGTTGTTCCGTAATGGCTAAGGAGAGTTGTTGTTGTAACTCTTCAACGTTTATTAGTTTTTGTTGTTGCAAATTATCGGCAACAAGACGGGTGAATTCTTGGACTTTAATCGACCATTCTGTACATTCTTCTCGGCGTTCGTCGGCTTCTTCTTGTAACACTTGCACTTGTTGCTCGAGTTGTTTTATCGCACTACGCACCCCTTGGATTTGAAGTGCGATCTGATACGCATCTTCTAAATTTTCGGCATAATTCTCAGCATATTGACTTGCTTCTTCGTAGTTTTCAATTTTTAAAGGCAGTTGGTCGTCTTTCGTGTTACGATGTAAGGTGCTCTTTTCATTTTTAATTTGATTACTTAAGGTGGTTGTTAGTTGCTGTTGTTGGCTTAGTTGTTCTTGTTGTAAGTCATATTGGCTTCTGGTTTGTTCTAACTGACGAATTGCTTCGTAGACTTCTGAACCACTCGGACGATTTTCGTAATCTTGTATGATTCGTTCGCGTTGTTCTTGTTGCGCGTTTATTGCTTGTTCCAGTGATCGGATTTGCGCTTCATGGTGTTCAATTTCCACACGCAATTTCGCAATCATTTCTTGGCGATATCTTTCTTGACTGGTTACGCCGATGTAAGAAGCTTCGTAATCCAGCGGCATTTCCCCCCGTAAATTGGCGATTTGATACGAGCCATCCGTGAAGATAACGGGGCGTTCTGGGTCGACTTCATCCACGATAATGCTTTGTAAGACGTCGGCAAGGATTGGCTGTAATGTTACGTCTACTTCTGACGTGACTTGTAAGTAGTTCGCCAAAGTAAAACCAAAAAAATGTGGATTAGGTAAAATTTGTTGATCGTCAGCGAGTTGTAAGCCTGCGGGCGAAATCAAACTATCTAAAATCCCCGATGCATAAAGGGCGCCTTCAATGCGGTTGCGTTCTTGCAGTGAAACCGATTCTAAAAAATCAATGCCTTGGTAGAACGGTAAGTAATTTTGTGCGAAAAGTTGTTCACGATTTACTTTTCGTGTGTTTCGTTGGTTGATTTCTGGCATTTTTTGATTTTGCCAAGCCAAAATAGCCTGTTGTTTTTCTTGAATTTGTTGTTGTTGTTCTTGTTTTTGATTTTCTAAAGGAATTGTTTCTGTTTGATTTTTAGCTAATGCTTCTTGATAGGACACCGTAATGCCTTGCAAGACTTCTTCTTCGCGTAAGTAATCTTCTTGTAATTGCTCCATTCGATGAAGTGTTTCCCCATAAAGCTCTTGTGTTAAGACAAAAGAAGCCGCTTGGTGCCACTGTTCAAAGTCTGTTTTCCAACGTTCAATTTCTGCTTGGCGGTTTTGTTGCCCTTGTCGTAAATCTCGTTGCAATTCATCGACTAATTGTTGTTGTTCCCCCAAAGCCCTTTCTAAATTTTTCAACTGTTCTTCTTGTGCGGTAATTTGTTGTAAGTGAACCATCGTTTGTTGAAAATGTTGTTGTTTTTTCCTGACTTGGCTTTTCCAATAAGAAAACTCTTCTTTTAAGATTCCTTGTTGCATTTTTTGTGTATAAACCGCGTCCAAATTTTCTAGACGTAAGTAAGGCAAGTACTGTTGGTTGTCTTCTAAAAGGGCCGTCTGCTCTTTCTCATAGTCTGTTTGTTCAATTTGTTGCTGTTCTAAGGTTTGGTTTTGTTCTGCTAATTGGTGTTCTTTACGTTTTAAGTTTTCTTCGTTTTTATGTAAGTTCTCTTTTGCTTGCGTGCATTGATCTTGTAATTCTTGCCCTCTTCGAACCAAGTCCATGCCTTCGTGTTGATTAAGTTCTTGAATACTTTTCGCTAAAGCTTTTAGCTGAGCCTCGTTTTCTAATAAGTTTTCTTCTTGTGTTTGTAAGGTGGTCTCAAATTTTTGATTTTCTTTGCGCTTTTCTTTTTGTGATTTTTCTAATTTTTGTTTTTCTTTGACGAGCGTCAGCCAACGGTCGGCAATTTGACCAACATATTCTTCACGCCAACTTGTATAACTTTTTGAAAATCGGGTGAGCTCTTTTAATTCTAGGTCTAAATCTTCCATGCGCTCACGATGCCCGTCTAGTTGTTCAATTGTTTTTGACAAAGTTAATAGGTCATCTTCTTTTAACTTAGGTAAGGAGTCACGCAAAATCCCATAAATGACCGATGGACGAAATTCCTTTGACAACTTAGGACTGCGTAAATTAATTAGTAAATCGATTAATTCGTCAAATTGTTCGATTGTTTCAAAACCAAAAATTCGGCGGTTCACAAATTCTTTATACGCTCTTTGGGTTTCAAAAATTTGCCCTTTTCCTTCTAAACGGTTTTTTAATTTCTTTTTGGTTAAAGGTGTCAGCTCCCCTTTTCTTAGTTCTTCGTATAACCAGATATCGATGCCCACACGTTCGTTATTTTCAATTGCAAAAAACCATTTGTTTAGTTTGCCACCACGATTGGCGTGCATGCCAATGCCGATTGTTAAATACTCTTCACGTGATTGACGTTTGGCTTCTAAAAATAAGTAGCCGATGCCATCATCACGGCTCGATACCCCTTTTTCGCCAAGTAAATAATCTTCCATCTTTCGATCGCGGGATCCAAAAGAATCTAAACGATAAGCACTCGTATCGCCGTCAAACAAGACCGGAAATAAACTTTGCATTGTTAACGATTTTCCAGAACCGTTTGTTCCTCGTAAAAGCATTTTCCCTTCGGCTAACTGGAAAATTTGATTTTGATAATACCAAAAATTCAAGAGGCCTACTCGATTGATGACCCATCTATTTTCCATCTTCTTCCCTCATTTCTGCAATTAAACGACCAAACACTGGTTGAACAATCACCTGAGTTGGCGTAAGTGTAAATAATAGCCACTCAACACCGCGCTTAAGCAACGCCTGTGAGAGTTGTTCTTCGTTCATGTCGGTAAATTCTTTTGACCAATACGCTTGATAGTTTTTTTGTAATTCTTTGATGAATAACGCCCACTCATCAAAAGACAAAATAATTTCACCATAAGGATTTTCTTGCCGATTTCCCTCGCGTAAGACCGTCGCTAATTGAATCAAAATTTCATCAATCACCTTACGACTCGGGAATACTTGCCACAAATCTCTTTGCTCTAAAGTAAGCGCTGCGTAATCCCGATATAGTTCCAGATAAAAGGCCGTGTTTGTTTCAATATAATCTTGCATATGGTGGTGATTTTTCCTCAAACGAATAAAGGTCTCTTCATTTTCACTTGTCCGACGAATTAATGGTTCCGTCATGAGACGTTGGTACAAAATTTGATTTCCTTCAAGATTCAGACTTGCTTGGTAATCTTGCCAGTAATCCGCAAACGTCGGATATTCCGTGTATGATTGGGGTGCACGTGCTAAAAAAGCGCGCCCTTGAACGGTAGTGACAAATAAAATTTCTTGATTGGCTTCGGATTGTTCAAAACCATCTGCTTGGCCTTGAATGATTTCAATAATCCCTAAATCACCTAATTTTGAGACCACGCGTACCAAACTTTTGCGATGATTATAGTTCGTCCAATCGACTTGCATTTCTTCAGGCGTCATTAAATCCAAATCGCGTAATAATTCATCGAGCATAAAAGGCGTTTCGGCTTCTAACCCTTCAATGTACGCCATACAACAACAAAACAAAGCATAATCAAAAGGCGTGTTTAAACCGACTTCCCCCATCCAAGCTTCCAAGTGCAGGGGTCTTTTTAGTAGCTGAATATATTGGGGACGGACAATTAAATTCAGCCCGAAACGCTGACGGAGTTCCTTTTGTAGTACGACTTGATGGCGACGTAAGAACGTATAATTTTCAGGGTCTTCTTTCCGAATAATCCAAAAATTTTCAAACAACAAGCGCAACGCTTCGGCTAAATCTTCTGGTTTCATTCGTTTCCCCTTCTTTCTATCACTACTTGTGGCATTTCTATTATCCCGTCTTCACAAGCGACTTGAACCCGCGTGTTTAAGTCAACGTGGACTTCGACTTCAAAATCAAGTTCGGTCACTATTTTTTGGGTGATTTGTTGTTTGGTTTGACTCGTTACACCTTTAGGAACGTGTGTTGCTACTGCTTGGCTAATCCATTTTAAAAAGACTTTTCTTGAAGCGGCATCTAACTGTTTTATTTTTGAAAAATCAACCGTTCCTTCATGAAAATATTGTTCAATTTGTTGGCGATGTGCTGTGATTTCTTGTCGGTATTGTGCCAATTGTTTTTGTTGTTCGGCCATGTTTAAGACGAAACTTTTGGCTTTTCGTTCGATTCGGGCGTTTTTACCACGTTTTCGCATAAACAACGTTCCAGGCTTCAATTGCCAACTGTTGTCACGCATACTAGTCGCATCACTTCCTTCACTGACATAATAGTGACGGGTACGCTCTAAGCCAAAAATCCCACTATACATTTTTTGGGCGTCTTCTAACGATTCTGCTTGCGCAAACCATTTGGCTAGGTGAATATAATCTTTTTTACGGCTTTGATATTGGTGAATTTCTTGTCCAAAATAATAAATCAAACCCGTGATTTTCGTAATCATTTGATCGGTTTGCATCATTAAATTCGTGTATTCACTCGGACGCCCTTCACGACCTTTAAACCAAATCTTTAGCGCTTGGAGTTGGCCCAACACTTGTTCCTCGACTTCTTCACGTGCGATGTGGTCCATCATAGGGATTTCTAATTCTTTTTGGTACATGCCATCAATTAATTTTTCAATATTTAAGGAATCCATTTTTTCAATGACTACTAGAAATTGGTGGTATAAACTTTGCAAGGCACTAATAAAATCACGTAAATAATTGACAAATTGGTCTTTATAGACTAAAAATTGTTCTGTTTTCATTTGGCTATCCACTTCAGGACTTGTGATGTAACCGATGTAGTTGGCCGTATCTTCCCCGACTTTGCGGAATTCTTCGCGAACTTGCGGCCATAAGTCAACAATATCTGCCTCTTCTTTGACCAGGTCTTGTAAAAGTTGAAGTAGCTTGCGGACGCCTTTTTCATCCAAGGCTCCTCTAGCTGCATGCTTTTGATTCGTCAATTGATAGACCATTTCTTCGACTAAAATACCCGCTTCTGTAATTTGGTAACGCAAATTTTTATTACGATATTCTTCAATCGATTTCGGTCGAATCATCTCTTGTTGTTTTTGTAAATTTCCCCAAGTCACTAAATTCTCTAAGTCTTGATCGACTTCTATTTCGGTATAGGCTGGTGAATATTCTTGACGCATCATTTCCAAAACGTCTGGTCGGTACAAAGTTCCTTGCATTTGGCGATGACGTTTATAAAAATAGCGCATAATTAAGCGATAACGCTGGACGTTTTCCACCACTAAATAGTTCGTTGCCCAAACTTTTTCCATGTTGTTCTCCTTTTTCTTCTTTTATAATTAATCATTCTGCTTATTTGACTCGTTGGAATCTTTGTTATTATTGTACTACATGTGGGAAAGGTCTAACAGTAGTGCTTGGTTCGTTTAACTGATTGTTGAAAAATGAACAGAACAAAAAATAGACTTCCAATTTTTCTTGGAAGTCTATTTTTTTCATTTCTTTTTTAAATCCATTCATTAAATACTTCCGCGTTTTTAATCGTACGAACGCGAACGACATTTTCCTTGCCTGCTAAGTGACGCTTCACACGGACCATTTTCGTTTCATCGGTTTCACTCACATCAATTAAGGTATAAGCGTAATCGCCGCGACCACGGTTGACCATGTTTTCAATATTGATACCTAATTTTGCTACTTCGGTTGAAATTTGTCCGACCATATTTGGCACGTTATTATGAATAATCGTGATACGATAAGGTGATTGGAAACTCATTTCAACGGTTGGGAAGTTAACGGAACGCTTGATTACACCTGTTTCTAAGAAGCGTTTTAACGTCCGGGCAGCCATTTTAGCACAATTGATTTCTGCTTCTTCCGTTGATGCACCTAAGTGAGGTAAAACTAAGATTTTCGGATTATGTAATAGTTTTTCATCCGCAAAGTCTGTTGTAAAGCCACCTAACTCCTCGTTTTCAATTGCTTTTAAGATGGCATCCGTATCAACGATTTCGCCACGAGCAAAGTTGAAGACTCTTGTGGTTGGTTTCATCATCGCGATTTCTTTTTCACCAATTAAGTTACGTGTCGCATCCGTTAATGGCACGTGAATCGTAATAAAATCACACGTCGTAAATATATCTTCAATTTGTTGCGCACGTTTCACTCGACGAGAAATCGTCCAAGCCGTATCAACAGAAACATAAGGGTCATAGCCCATGACTTCCATTCCTAAGCGATACGCGTCATTTGCGACCATTGCTCCGATTGAACCTAAACCAATCACACCTAAACGTTTGCCTTCTAATTCATGACCAGCAAATTGTTTTTTGTTGGCTTCCGCGACTTCTTCTAGGTTGCCTCCTGTTAAACTTTGCACCCAATTCGCACCTTGTAAAATCGGACGAACGCTTAAAAGTAACGTCGCAACGACTAATTCTTTTACCGCATTGGCATTGGCGCCTGGTGTGTTGAAGACCACAATCCCTTTTTCCGTTAACGCTTCGACGGGAATGTTATTCGTTCCCGCACCTGCTCGAGCAACACCTAAAACAGACTCTGGAAAAGCATAATCATGTAATTTTTGGCTACGTAAGATAATCCCATCTGGATTTTCGCCTTGATCGATTGCGTAGTTTTCTGCTTCAAAACGCGCCATGCCTTCTGGGGCAATCGCGTTAAATGTTTTAATTTGATACATTTATTTTCCCGCCTTTTCTTCTTCAAACTGGTGCATCAGTGTAATTAAAGCTTCGACCCCTTCTTTTGGAAACGCGTTATATAAACTTGCACGCATTCCCCCAACGCTTCGGTGACCTTTTAAGTTCAACATCCCATTGTCTTGAGCGAATTTGTTAAATTCTTTATCCCATTCGTCGTTTCCTGTTACAAAAGGAATGTTGTTGATTGAGCGGTCCTCTTTAGCAATTGGGCTAGAAAAGACAGAGGAAGCGTCAATGGCATCGTATAAAAGTTGGGCTTTTTCTTTGTTCGCTGCTAAGACCGCTGATACGCCGCCTAAATTCTCTAACCATTCAAAAACTAATTTTGAAATATAAATCGCATACGTTGCTGGTGTGTTGTACATTGAATCATTTTCAGCTTGAATACGAAAATCTAACATTGGCGCAAAAATTGGTTCATCATTTAATAAATCATCGCGAATAATCACGACCGTTAAACCAGAAGGTCCAATATTTTTTTGTGCGCCGGCATAAATAATGCCAAAATCCGTTACTTTATAATCATTTGATAAAATATTTGAAGACATATCGGCTACAATTGGTACCTTGCCTGCATCCGGAATTTCTTGAAAAGCAATACCACCAATGGTTTCATTTGTTGTAATGTGTAAGTAAGCAGCATCTTGATCAACCATATCTGGCGTGATCTTCGGTACGTAGTTAAAGTTTTGATCGGCACTTGAAGCAATGACTTCCACTTCAACGTCTTCGATTGCTTGCGCTGCTTGGATGGCTTTTTTCGCCCAAGCTCCAGTATTTACGTATAAAGCTTTTTTGCCGCGAGCTAAGTTTAATGGAATCATTGAAAATTGTAAGCTTGCGCCGCCTTGTAGAAATAGGACATGATAATTGTCAGGAATGTCCATTAATTGACGCAAACGGCTTTCTGCTTCTTTGATAATTCCGTCATATAAGGATGAGCGGTGACTCATTTCCATCACGGACAGTTCACTCCCGTGGTAATTAAGCATTTCTTCTTGTGCTTTTTGTAAAACTTCTTTTGGTAAGATGGCCGGTCCTGCTGAAAAATTATAAACAGTCATTTTGTTCGCTCCCTTTACTAAGATGTAAAATTGATTATAGCAAAGGAAATCTTTTTTACCAAACAAAAGCATCTGTTTTTTGAATATTTTTTGAAATCGTTCGTGTTTTTCTGTTTTATTTCAGAAAACAACCGATATTTTCGATTATTTTTTAGTATATACCGATTATAATCGAATTCTAATTAATGTCTGCTGAATAATTGCTATTCGGTTAAAAAAATTGTGGATACCTTAAACCAATGCGAAGGGGTTTCTATCGAGAAAAATTTGTATGTATTTAGCTATTTTTCTGAAGAGTTAGCTGTGATTGCGAAGAAATTTAACCTTCCTCTGAACTGAAAATATTTAACGAGAAAAGAAATGAAAAAATTTTAGCTGAAACAAAATAGGTCAATTTACACTATGGAATTTTGTGAAAAACAACTCACCAAATCCCTTTAGCATCACTGGATTTGGTGAGTTTTACGCTTTATTTACTGTCAAACTCAAGTGTTTACTTTCAGATGTTTGAACAATAAACTTTGACATTTTGGTAAAAACGGATAGTGAACAATCGCGAAATCGAAAAAAAAGACAACGTATCTATTCACTCGATACGTTGTCTTTTTTTCTAAATAAGATTTATTTTCCTGCTACCCGTGCAAACATTTCATCAATTAACGCTAAGACTTGGCGAACTTCGCTGTTTTTAACGATTGGGGTTGCTTCTTCACGAATGACTTCGTAAAGGTTCGCATAAAATGGTTGGTATTCTGCGGTAGCGGTTGGCAAATCAATTTTCTCCATGGCTTCTTCTGAAGGTGGTGCCATGGTTTTGGTTAAACCGACGCCGGCTTGGATTGGGGTTGGTGCGCTGACATTTTCTGCTCTGGTTGCTCGAATCATCTCGCCTTGGCAGTCCCAATCATCAATTTTAGCAGTTCCTTCTATGCCTTTTACGTACCAACGAGGTAATTTGGTAAAGTTGGTTGTGCCAACTTCTACCAGTGCGCGGACGCCATTTTCAAAGGTTAAGTAGCTAATAAAGCCATCATCGACAGGATCGCCTAAAATTTGGCTAAAATCAACAAAGAAATCTTTGACTGGGCTATCGACTAACCATAAAATTTGGTCTAATAAGTGCACACCCCAGTCTAATAACATGCCGCCACCGTGTTCTTTTAAGTGACGCCAATCACCTGGAATCCCATTGGCCCCTTGCACGCGAGATTCTAGTTGAAAAATCTCACCGATTGGACGGTCTTGATAGATTTTACGAATCATTAAGAAGTCGGGGTCCCAGCGACGGTTTTGGTGAACCATAAAGGTTTGGCCGGTTTCTTTAGCCACTTCTAACACTTCATCGAACTCAACCACGTTCATCATAACTGGTTTTTCACATAAAACATGTTTCCCTGCTTTAAGGGCTGCGATCGCTAAGTCTTTATGGGAGTCGTTAGGGGTCGCAATTAATACGGCTTCTACGTCGGTATCCGCTAAAACGTCTGCGTAACTTGCGTAAGTTTTTAAACCCGCTTCTTTGGCTGCTGCTTGGCGTTCTGGTAAAACGTCGTAAGCGCCGTAAACATTAATTTTTTCTTTTTCAGTTGGCATTAAAGTATTGGCATGGTAACTCCCCATCCCACCGTAGCCAACGATGACAAAGTTAATTTTTTTCATTAGACTTCATTCCTTCTATTATTAAGCCCACCACATGTCACTTGGTTGGTCTTTAATCATAATACTCTTTAAGTTAGTGACTGCTCGAGTTAACCCTTCATCGATTGACATGATTGGGTCTTCGTGTTCGATACTTAGCACATAATCATAGCCGTATAAACGTAAAGCTGAAATCATATCTGACCATTCTTTTAAGTCATGGCCACAACCAACCGAACGGAAAGTCCAAGCGCGGGTCTGCACGTTCCCGTATGGCTGCATATCAGTTAAACCGTGCATATTGATATTGTCTTGATCTAAGTAAGTGTCTTTGGCATGGAAATGATGGATGGCATTTTCTTTGCCTAAGATTTTAATCGCAGCGACTGGATCAATTCCTTGCCACCATAAATGACTTGGGTCTAAGTTACAACCGATTGCTTTTCCAGCAGCATCGCGTAATTTTAACATCGTGTAAGGCGTATGCGCTAAGAAACCACCATGCAGTTCAATCCCAATTTTGACTCCGGCTGCTTCGGCGTCTTGGTTGATGCCTTTCCAGTAAGGGATTAATTTGTTTTCCCATTGGTAATTGTAGTTGTCTTCATATTCTGTTGGCCATGGTAAAACAGGCCAGTTGACTTGGGTATCAGTTGGATTACCACCAGAGACACCAGAAAAACCATTCACAACTGGTACGTTCATTAGACTCGCTAACTTGATTGTTTTACGTAATAGTTCATCGGCTGTTTGTGCAACTTGTGGGTCTGGTGCAATGGGGTTGTTATGACAACTTAAAGCCGAGATTTCTAAGCCTTTATCGGCTAATTTTGCTAAATATTCTTTGCGAGCATCGCTACTTGCAAGAAGGGTATCAATTTTCAAATGGGCATCACCTGGATAGCCACCGGTACCGATTTCGACCGTTTGTAGCCCTTTTTTAGCAACGGCATCGATCATTTCTTCAAAACTTAATTGGTTAAATAATGGGGTAAAAACTCCTAATTTCATGTTTATAACTCCTCTCTTGCTGTGTAGTGTCCATAAGTTGGGTACGTGTTTTCAGTTGGTGCACACCAGTTGATGGCATTTTTGATTACGCGTTGCACTTTTTCATTGTAGTAACTTGGGTAAGTTTCGTGTCCTGGTTGGAAGTAGAAAATTTTGCCATTACCACGACGGTAAGTGCAACCGCTTCGGAAAACTTCGCCGCCTGGGAACCAACTAATAAAGACTAATTCTTCTGGTGTTGGAATGTCAAAGTGTTCGCCGTACATTTCTTCTTGTTCTAATTCAATAAATTCACCGACACCTTCTACGATTGGATGACTTGGGTTTACATTCCAAATTCGGCAATGTTTCCCATCTTCACGCCATTTCAAATCGCAACTCGTGCCCATTAATTTTTTGAAAATTTTCGAAAAATGGCCAGAGTGCAGAACAATTAAGCCCATCCCTTCTAAGACACGTTGATGGACGCGGTTCACAATTTCATCGCGCACTTCCTCGTGAGCCATGTGCCCCCACCAAATCAAAACATCGGTTTCTGCTAGAACTTCTTCGGTTAAACCATGTTCTTCTTCGTCTAATGTCGCTGTTTTCACTTGAAATTCTTCACCAATAAAGTTCGCTAATTGGCCATGGATGCCTTCTGGATACATTTTTTGTACTTCTTCGTCGGTTTTTTCATGACGGTATTCATTCCATACGGTTACTTGAATCATGGTTAACACTCCTTCATAATTTGAGCTAATGCTTGATAATTGACTGCCATCGCTTCAAGTGGTTCAAGGGTTTGGAACACTTCTTGTTCAACGATGAGCCAAGGTAAATTTTGTTTTTTAGCAAAGGCTACATAACGATCAATTGGTAAGATGCCTTTACCGATTTCCGTACTTTCGGTTGGGTCTTCTTGCATTTCTTTTATATGCAACAAGCCAACGACGGGTGCTTGTTTGGTTAAATATTCTTCCACCGATAGTCCGGCAAACGCCACCCAATACGTATCGACTTCTAATTTTAGAGCCGGTACTTCTGCCGTTAAATACGTTAGCAGATCGGTATTGGGTACTTCTTGAAATTCATGGGCATGGTTATGGTAATACAGTTCAAAACCGGCTTTACTTAATTTTTCTGCTAACGTTTTTAATTCTTGGGCGAAGTTTTGCCACCCTGCAAAATCAGGAAACGACCTGTAAGGAACGACGATACGTGAATTGCCAATTGCTTGTTCAAACGCAATGGTTGCTTCATATTCATTGGCTAACTTTTCGTAAGGAATGTGTGAAGCCGCAACGTCTAAGTCTAGTTCAACTAGCAAAGCTTTGACTTCTTCTGCTGTTAAGCCGTGATAGCCGGCAAATTCTACACCGGCATATCCTGCTTTTTTCACGTCTTTTAAGGTTTGTTTAAAATCTTTTTGACAAGCTTCTTGGATACTCCAAAGTTGTAACGCGATTTTTGGTTGCATACGTGCTTACTCCTATTTCTTTAAGAAAACGGGTTCCCCTGTTTTTGAAGATTCGTAGATGGCTTCTAAAATTTCCGTTACGACTAATGCTTCTTCTGGTTTCACGACTGGTTCGGTATCATTTAAAATGGCATCGACCCAAGATTGGGCTTCTAATACGGCTGGATCTGATCCTGCGCCATCGTAAAAGTCTACGCCACCGGTTTCTAATTCGATTTTCTTTTCATATAATAAACCACGTGCTTCGCCATTAATGGTTAAACCGTCGTTCATATCTGCGCCACCTTGTGTACCAAAGAGCGTTGTTTTGGCTTCTTTAACATCTAATGAATTCAGTGCCCAACTTGATTCTAAGTAGATCGTTGCGCCATTTTCCATCACGATAAAGCCAAATGCAGAATCTTCGACAGTGAATTTCTCTGGATCCCATGGGCCCCAAGCATTGGCTGCATTTTTCGTTTTTGCTAATTCATGGTAAGTTTTTCCAACGACATATTTTGGTTTGTAGTTGTCCATCATCCATAAAGTTAAGTCTAGTGCGTGTGTACCGATATCAATTAATGGTCCGCCACCTTGTGCTTCTTCATCTAAGAATACGCCCCAAGTCGGAACGGCACGACGACGAATCGCATGTGCTTTGGCTGAATAAATTTCGCCTAATTCTCCATCGGCACAAACTTCGTGTAAATAGCTTGAGTCTGTACGGAAACGGTTTTGGTAGCCTATGGTTAATTTTTTACCGGTGCGTTTTGAGGCAGCGATCATTTCTTCGGCTTCAGCGGTTGTTTTAGCCATTGGTTTTTCACACATCACGTGCGCTCCGGCTTCCATGGCAGCGATTGAAATTTCAGCATGAGAGATGTTTGGTGTACAAACATGAACTACATCTAAGTCCATTTCAGCTAACATTTCTTTATAATCCGCAAATACTTTTGCTTCTTTTGTACCGTGAACTTCTGCGACTTCTTGTGCTTTTTCAATTTCAATATCACAAAAGGCAACTAATTCAACTTCTTTAATTTGTGCTAAGGCTGGCAAGTGTTTCCCGCGAGCGATTCCTCCACAACCGATAATTCCAACTTTTAATGACATGTTCTTTCCTCCTGAAAACGTTTTTGTTTTGATACTTTGATTATAGGATAACGCTGTCAAAGATTCTTCCCACCTTTCACCTAGAAAATTCCCGGATATTGCCTTTGTGGTTTTTCTGTTTGTTTCTAAAAAAAATTATTTAACTATTGTCTACTGAATAATTGCCAAATATTCATAACGTGCCCAATTTTTGAACATTGACTTAAAGTTATTAAAAATAATGAGTGACAAGTATCCATTAACAAATAGGATGATTTTGTCAAATGAAGGATCGCAAGTAAAATTTTTCTTGAATTTGCATAACGGTTTCTTCAGCACTGAAGCTATACTCTTTTGGAATTAGTAAGGTACCACAATTTGATAAAAAAGAGTTACAAACTTTAATTTCTACCGCACTTGCTTTTAATCAAGCAAACTATACCGAAAAATCTTGGGCACTTTTCACCGAAAAACTGCAAGTCGCACAAGGAGTTGAAGCCAATTTATTAGCAACAGAGTCAAAAGTTGAAATCGCTATAAAAGAATTAAACCCGACAATCAATGCTCTCGTTAAACAAACGAACGAACCAAAATGTGAACGATATTCCACAATTAAATGACCAAGAATAAAGTCCCGTTCAGTCGCACAAGTAAAGCGGATAAAACAGAGAAAAATACAAAAAAAGATGACGCTTTACCACAATTAGGTGGCAGTGTTTCAATCTTTTTACCTGTGCTAGGCTTCGTTCTGATCACATTAAGTGGCGTAATGTTCTTTAAACGCGATCGTTTAAACATGAAAAAACAACCTAAAAAAGTCCAATCAAATCTGATGGACTTTTCGTTCCATTAGAATTAAAACGCTTAAAACACGAACAAAACCGACCTCACACAAAATGTAAGGTCGGTTTTGTTTATTTAATTATTTCTCAGCGTATTCATTTAGACGTTTTTACTAAGAAATAAAGGGGGGCATTAGTTTTTGCGGTGTTTCATTAAGTCAATTGCTACGGCTACCGCAATGATGATGCCTTTAATTACTTGTTGCCACATTGGGCTGACAGCGATAAACTGCAAACCATATTGAATAACGGTGAAAATTAGCACCCCACTGACGATGCCGCCAACTTTCCCAACGCCACCGCTTAAGGAGACACCACCTACTACACAAGCAGCAATCGCATCAAGTTCGTAACCGTTACCGTATTGGTTGGTCGCGCCTGCCGTTCTGGCCCCTTCTAAAATACCTGCCACGCCATATAAAATAGCGGCTAATACGAAAATACCCATGGTTGTTTTAAAGACATTCACGCCAGAAACAACGGCTGCTTCACGGTTACCACCAATAGCATAGACGTTTTTACCAAAAACCGTCTTGTTTAAAATAAACCAAATT
This sequence comes from Enterococcus lemanii, assembly GCF_016909125.1. Classification (GTDB taxonomy): domain Bacteria; phylum Bacillota; class Bacilli; order Lactobacillales; family Enterococcaceae; genus Enterococcus_I; species Enterococcus_I lemanii. The sequence goes on from NZ_JAFBFD010000034.1 coordinate 20,754, forward strand.
AAAATAATAAAGAAAATCGCGATTGGAACTAAGATTGAAATGCCAGGAAAACCGCCCATTGTTAAAATTTTCTTTTGACCAAGGGCGACAAAGTCTGGTCGAATTCCGCCGATTGGTTGTGAACGGTTTGGCTCCATGTCAAAGTATAAAGAAGTTACGCCATAAACAATTACGGAAACAGCTAAAGTGGCAATAAAAGGATGCATGTCAAACTTCGCCACTAAAAAACCGTTGATCATTCCAAAGAATGCGGTTGCAATAATCGCAAGAACAATCGGTAAGATTACCGGTAGCGCTGGTAGATCTGGGAAGAAGCGATTGGCATAATCTGGGTTTTGCAACATCGAAGTTGAGACAACGGCCGCAAGTCCAACCATTCGTCCAGCAGAAAGGTCGGTTCCTGCAATGAGTAACGTAAAGGCAATTCCGAGTGCCACAATCATTTTTGTTGAAGACATGGTTAAAATATCAAGTAGCACGTTTAATTGCATAAAACGTGGTTCAATCACCATAATTACAACGACTAACAGCAATAAAGAGATAATAATCGCATTGTTTAAAAAGAAGGTCTTTGCGGTGTTTTTTGAAATTTCAACTTCACCATCTTTATATTTTCGCGCCAACATCTGATTGCTACCAAAATATAAAGCGGCGGCTCCGACCATTCCGACATATATGGCTAATTCATAAAAAACATTTGGATCAAGTGCGTACCAAAGGACGACGGCTAATGCTAAAATAGCGGCACCAACAATCGAAAAATACAGGCCAAATTGTTTACGTGGTAATATTCTTACTTGTGTATCCATCTAATTTTCCTCACTTTCGTCAAATCCCTCGTGTTCTTTTCCAGCAAATCGTGTTGCGTAATCCATCACGACAACAGAATCGGCTTCTTTGGCATCTAAAATACCTGTTACCCGACCTTCTGCCATAACCATGACACGATCAGACATGCCTAAAAGCTCTGGCATTTCTGAAGAGATCATGATGATTGATTTGCCTTGTGCGGCTAATTTGTGCATAATCGTATAAATTTCAAATTTTGCACCAACGTCAATCCCACGAGTGGGCTCATCTAAAATTAAAATATCAGGGTTGGTTAATAACCAACGCGCGAGTAACACTTTTTGCTGGTTTCCACCGGATAAATTGCGAATGAGTTCATCCATGTTGGGGGTTTTGGTTCTTAGTTCTTGATTGGCTTTTTCGGCGGCGTGTAATCGTTCATGATCGTTTAACATGCCTGCGTGTGCATAATCTTTTTGATTCACAATGACGGTATTATCTAAAATCGATAGGACGCCAAAAATCCCAGTGGCTCGTCGTTCTTCCGTTAGAAGGGCGATTTTATTTTTGATGGCATCTTTTGGATGGCGGATTTTTAGAGCCTGGCCATTTTTTTCCAGGGTACCTGATGCAATCCCTCTTAGGCCAAAAATCGCTTCAACCAGTTCGGTACGCTGTGCGCCAACTAGTCCACCGATGCCTAGAATTTCGCCTTTACGCAATTCAAAGTTAACATTTTTAAAAGAAGTCGGATCACTTGCAGTTAAATCGGTGGCTTTTAAAATGACTTCTTGGCTTGGTTGATAATGTTTCTCTGGAAAACGTTGCGTCATATCACGTCCAACCATGCGCTGAATGATGAGGTCGGTGGTTAACTCTTTGGCTGCCCACGTACCAACGTATTGGCCATCACGCATGATGGTTACGTCATCTGAGATTTTTAAAATTTCTTCCATTTTGTGAGAAATATAAATAATGGCCACGCCTTTATCTTGTAAGGAGCGAATAATTTTAAAGAGGTGTTTTGTTTCGTTTTCCGTTAATGAAGAAGTTGGTTCGTCCATAATAATAATTTTAGAATGATAGCTTACGGCTTTGGCGATTTCAACTAATTGTAACGTGGAGGGTGAAAGTGACCCGGCTAGTGCTTCGGGATCAACATTTAGTTCGACTTCTTTAAATAATTCCTTTGTTTGACGAATCATCTCCTTGCGATCGACCACGATGCCTTTCATTGGAAAGCGACCTAACCAAATGTTTTCCATGACTGGTCGATAACGGATGGGGTGTAATTCTTGGTGAATCATTGAAACGCCTAAATCTAATGCTTGTTTCGAATTTAGAATGTCTTCTTTTTTTCCATCCAAAATGATCTCGCCGCCATCTTCATGATAAATCCCAAAAAGACATTTCATTAAGGTTGATTTGCCTGCTCCATTTTCGCCCATTAATGCATGAACACTGCCTTTTTTTACTGTTAAACTCACACCATCTAAGGCTTTTACTCCTGGGAATTCTTTTATGATGTTTTTCATTTCTAATACGACATCTGACATGATTTTCATTCCCTTTCTTGTTATTTTTCCTTGCATATCAAGCAAGGGCTATCGCTGTTTCTTTTTTGTGCGATAACCCTTACTCAGCGCTATTTTCGATTTACTTCATAAACTCTGCGTAGTTATCTTTGGTGACTTTTACATAATCAATCCAAATGTATTTGCCGTCGGTCACTGGGTAACCTACATTTGCTTCATTTACTTCTTTTCCATCCATCACTGCATTGGCTACATTAATAGTCGCTGTTCCTTGGTTCACGGCATCATTTAAAACCGTTCCTAATAATGAGCCGTCTTTCATCGCTTCTAAAGCTGGCGCCGTTGCATCCACGCCGACAACTGGGATAAATTTCGCCGGATCGCCGGTATTGTATCCTTCTGCTTTTAGTGCCTCGATTGCACCTAACGCCATATCGTCGTTGTTGGCAATCACGGCTTCAATTTTGTCGACTCCTTGACCTGTTAAGAATGATTTCATCAAGTCTGTTGCTTTGGCTTTGTCCCACATCGCCGTATCGGCTGCTAATTTTTCTGTTTTAAAGCCTGCTTCTTCAATCGCTTTAATTGAATATTCGGTTCTTAAAGTTGCATCTTGGTGACCAGGTTCCCCTTGTAACATCACGTATTGAATAACGCCATCGCCATTTTTATCCGCTTCTGGATTGGCTTCAAAGTAATCAGCAATGATTTGGCCTGATTGTGTGCCTGATTGCTCCGCTTTGGCGCCCACGTACCAAACTTTATCGTAGCTGTTCATATCGGCTTCTTCTGGTTCACGGTTAATAAAGACAATTGGTAAGTCTTTGGCTTTCGCTTTTTCAATGATTGGGCCGGCTGCTGTACGGTCAACTGGATTGACGGCTAACGCTTGAACGCCTTTTGTAATGAAGGTGTCGACTTGCTCATTTTGAGTTGGTTGTTTATTTTGTGAATCTACGAGTTCTAATTTGACACCGGCTTCTTTTGCCGCATTCGTCATCGCTGTTCGAACCCCAGTCATAAAGGTATCATCAAATTTATAAATGGCGCCCCCAATCAGTTTTTCACCGCCACCTTTTCCGGTATCGGCTGATTCATCAGAAGTTGAAGAACCTCCTCTGGCACCACATGCACCAAGGGTTAAGACTGTTGCCGCCCCGACTAAGCCTAAAGCAAATTTCTTTTTATTCATTATTTGTTCCTCCTTTTGTTTAACTGTATCTACAGTATAAGGAATCGCTTTCATTTAAAACATAGAATATTTTTCGATTATTTAGCGATTTTTTTGGAATCGGTTTCCTTTGTGAAAACAAACAAAAAAAGAAGAACCGAGGCTCTTCTTCATTCTTATAACGCAAGATGTTTTGACCGAGCGCCAAACTTTCATGGCTTTTATTTTTCGGTGGTATAAATTTGATGCGGAATCCAAAGGTATTGGTCTTTTACCTTTGGCTCAATTTCTTTGATTGGTCGATTTTGACTGGTCGCATAAGCTAAGTCTAAAATTCCTTTGGCTTGCGCGGTTGTATCGGCCAAAATCGTACCTAACATTTGTCCATTGTCAACGGCTTCGATGCCTTCTTTTGTCCCATCAATGCCTACAATTTGAGGTGGGGGCATTTGTTTTTCGCTTTGTAGGGCTTCGACGGCACCTAGAGCCATTTCATCGTTATTACTAATGACTAACTCAATTGGCTGATCGAATTCTTTTAGCCATTGACTCATGAATTCTTTACTTGGCTGGCGCATCCAATTGCCTACGCCGCGAGCTAAACGTTCCACTTTTACTCCGGCATCAACGATTGATTGAATGGACGTTTCGGTTCGAATTAAAGAATCTTGATGGACTTCTTCTCCTTCTAACATGACGTATTGGATTTTACCATCGCCATTCAAATCAAAGCGGTCTGGATTTTCTAGGTAAGCTTGCCAAACGAGTTGCCCTTGCATCTCACCAGACTCTTGTGCGCGGCTGCCGACATAAAACGCTTGGTCCCATTGTAGAAGGTCGGTCTCAATGGGTTCTCGATTAAAAAAGATAATCGGGATTTTGGCTTGTTTGGCTTTATGAATTAAAGTTGCGGCAACCGTTCGATCGACGACATTCACGACGATGACATCATAATTTTTACGAATAAATTGATCAATTTGGGCGTTTTGAATGGTTTGACTATTTTTGGCGTCTAAGATGTTGAGGGTCATTTTTTGTTGAAACTTTTCTTCTTTGTGGCTTTTTTCTTCTTCTAGTGCTCGGCTAACCGAAGATATAAATTCATCGTCTCCCCGATATAAACTGACCCCAATTTTTAGTGCTTGTTGCGGCAAGCGTTCTTCGGCTTGGCCTTTTTCTTTGCCTAACAAAAAAAAGACGCTGGCTAAACTCAAGAAAAACAGGGTTAAATAGACTTTCCAACTTTTCATTTGCTCACTCCTCATTGGATAAAAGGGAATAACAATTTTTGGTTTTCTTCTTCAAACAAATTCTCTTTGGTTACAATTAAACTTGAAATATTGGGTTGGCGCTGCTTTTGATTCGATAGGTCACCAATTAATTGTGTGACCGCCGCGTAACCTACGGCAAATTGATTACTCACGCCTAAACCTTGAATTCGTTCTTGATCAACATAATGAATGAGCGTATTGGAATACCCAAACGAAAACAAAGCGAGGTTCTCTAAGGAAGCATCATTTTTTTTGATTTTCCCGAGCAGCTCTCCTTCTTCTCGACTCATTGACACCAGGCCAAAATACGATTCCTCGTTTAAAAGGGTTGCCCATTCTTCTTCGAGTGCTTGCGTAGTCGGCGCGTAAAGTGTATAAGGAATTTTTGCTTTGGTTAATTGCGCAATTAACCCTTGTTGCTGTAAGTCATTTTCGGCAAAGGACGAGGACGCTTGCACAATTAACAGTGGTTTTTTCGTTTCGTTTTGGCGTTCGATTTCTTTTCCCAGTGCTTCGCCAATTTGGTAATTATCAGCTGAAATGACGGGGATGGTGTCTTTAGCCGTTCCAGGATTGTTCACAAAAACCATTGGAAGAACTTCATTTGACGAACTTTTTTCAATTTGGCTCATTAATTGATTGGACGGTTCTAAAATCATTCCTTGGCTGCCTTGTTTTTTAGCATTCTCAACTAGGGTTTCTAGCGATTGCTCACTCGCGTCTTTTTCTAATGAAACAAAAGACAAATCGACTTTCAAGTCTGCGGCGGCCACTTCCATTCCTTGCTTTAAAGCGTTGTGCCCTGAATCGTCAAAGGCGTTTCTTAAATATACTTGGAGTTGATAGGCTTGTTGGCGTTTTGGTCTTGTGTAATAAAAGGCAACAGAGAAAATGAACAAGACCATACTAAACAATAACAACAAGCTCTTAAAGGATTCCTTCATGTTCGTCTTCTCCTTCTAAGGTTTGATAAGGCAAATGAATGCGAATCAACGTGCCTTCGTCGGGCTCACTATACACTTCTAAACCATAGTTTTTGCCATAAAACAATTTGATTCGTTCCTCGACATTTTTAAAACCGATACCGGAACCTTTTTTCTTTTGTTTATTGGCGTTTCCTTGACGGAGTTGGTCAATTTGAGCAGGCGTCATGCCCGGTCCATTGTCTTCAACGTCGATATAAATGTCTGCTTCATGACGATACGCTCGAATTTGAATCTCGCCTTCTTCATACATATAATCCATGCCATGATAAATCGCGTTTTCGACCAAAGGCTGAATAATTAATTTAATACTGGCCGCCTCTTTAATTGACGGGTCAATTGAAATGACGTATTCAAATTTATTTTTATAACGAATTTTTTGAATCATTAAATAACTTTCCACGTGCTTTAACTCATCGGCTAAAGAGATAATGTTCTTGCCTTTACTCAAACTAATGCGAAAGAAACGCGCCAGTGACGTAATCATCGTAATGGCTCCTTCATATCGGCCACTTTCAATCATCCAAATCGTTGAGTCCAGCGTATTGTATAAAAAATGAGGATTGATTTGTTGTTGCAAAGCATTCATTTCTTTTTCACGCATTTGTTCTTGTTGCTTCACAATGTCTTGCATCAAGCGTTGCATCGTTTGTGCCATGGTTGTCAGTGTTTTGGCTAAATGTTGAATTTCGTAAGTCCCTTCAATTGGAATGTCAATATCTGAAAGGTCTTGCTCCATCCGCCAAACAGCTTTTTCTAATTGGCGGAGTGGGTTTGTCACATAAGAGCTAATCAATAAGTTAATGCTTAATAAAAATAAACTCACTAAAACAGCAATACTCCAAATAAACAATTGGTTGTTTAACACACTGGATCGCATTTGCGCGACTGGGTTCACCCCGACGATTTTCCACCCGGTATAGCCCATCGTCTTAACCGTGACAAAACGTTTTTCCCCTTGAAAAATCTCACGGTGGCTCCCTTGACCGTATTGGGAAGCTTCGTGCGTATTTTCTAGCATTAACCCACTATAAATTAATTGTTGCCGTGGATGATAAATTAACTGCCCGTCAGAAGTCATTAAATATAAATAACTCCCATTGCCTAAATTGGCATTGGTGCTAATTTTTTCAATACCTGAGAAGTTCATATTCACTAGGAGCACGCCACGTTCAATTTCCCCGTTGTTAATTAGTTCCACCGAGCGACTCAAGGAGACTACCCAGTGATACGTGTTATTGATCGGTAAAAATAGGTTATCAACATACGGCTTGGAAAAATGAACATTTTCAACTTTTTCATTGGCGCTTTGAAACCAAGGTTGTTTGGTTACTTCGACTGTTTCTTTCATTTGACTACTCGGTGAGCTATTCACTAACTCGCCTTCCTGATTAAAAACGGCAATCGTGGCTAAGATGCTTTAATTGGCTGAAAATAACAAATTGAGTTCCCGACTAATCGTTGCTTGATCGAAACGAACGTCATTGTCTTTTAAAATTTTATAGTAAGCGGTATTGGATACCCCCATTAAACGGTGAATATAATCGTCTAAATTAAAATTCACTTGATCCAGTAACTCCACACTGGCTGTTTTGGTCATTTCTTCTGTTGTGGCGGTAAATTGGCGTAACGAGCCGATCGTTACTAGTAAAATGGCCGAAACCGATACGAGCGTAAACGTCGATAAAAGCGTAAACTGCAAGCCTTTTCGGTAAAAAAACTGCGTCAAGTGCGTCAATCCTGTTTTGATTTTTTTCAAGCCATTCACCTACACTTTAGCCATTTGATTGCGGTATTTTGATGGTGACAGACCAAATCGTTTTTTAAATACGTAGCTAAAATAATTCGGTTCGCTATAGCCCACTTTTTCAGCCACTACATAACTTTTATCGTTCGTTGTCTCCATTAACTGTCTGGCTTGTTGCAAACGTTCTTCGGTTAAAAACGAAATAAAGCTTTGTCCTGTTTCTTTTTTAAATAAAGAAGAAAAGTAGGCTGGGCTTAAAAATAGGGCCTGACTCATTTTTTCAATTGTTAATTCTGGATCGCTGTATTGTTCTTTGACGAGTAATTTCGCTTTTTGAATGACGGCTTTCCCTGAATCGGCTGTACTCCACTGAATTTTTTCGTTTAATTGCTGGCTCTTTGTCAAAAACCAATTCGTCATTTCTTCAAGGGAGACTTTTTGTAAATCTTCTACCATCTTCAATAAATCTTCGCCAAAAACATCCATTGGCTCAAAACTATAACTGTGCGCAATTTTTAAAAGCAAGGTGACGTGTTCGAGTAAGTAAACTTGGTAATATTTTAACGGCACGTGTTGTTCTTTGATACGCTTGAAACTTTCATTGATTGCTTGGGTCAGTAGTTCTTTGTTGCCTAGTTTGATTAAATTGGTGAAGGTGCGCTCTTCATTTTCAGTGAGCAGTAAGGCGGTCACGGCTTGTTCTTTGGCAATGTCTTTTTGATAAGTCGCAAACCATTCTGAGCGGTCCAAACGGTAACTATACGTCAGGGCATCTTGTGCTTCACGAAAAGCTTGCGGTAAAAAGGTTAATTCTTTAATTTTTTGACTTAACCCGGCTAAAACGATTTGCGTACTAATTTGGCTGGCTTCTCGGCAAATATCATTGACTTGCTTGACTAAATTTCCGACTTCAAAATTAGGCGGAAAGGCTAAAATCGCAACGACGTATTCACCAAAAATAAACGTATGATTGACTATTTCTAGTGGTAATTTTTGACTAACAAATTCTTTAATCGACATTAAATAAAGTTCTTCTCGACCAATAAAATAGTTGTTTTCTTTCCCCGTACCCACTTCAAATAAAATGACACTATACGCTTCATGATTTGAAAATGAGAAACTTGGCTTTTGTTGTAAGATTCTTTCTGGCGGTAAAAAACCACTCAAACAACCTAAGAGAAAACTTTGTTGCAACAACGGCAACGATTCATCAAAGCGTGCTTGTAGGCTAGCTAAGTCGCGGCGTTCTTGCTTTTCTTGGTCCATTTGTTGTTTGATTTTAAGCAGTACGTCACTTAAATCTTGGGCTGAAAAGGGCTTTAGTAAGTATTCGGTTACGTGCAACGAAACCGATTTTTGGGCGTATTCAAATACATCGTACCCTGAAAAAACAATAAATTTTGATAACGGCAAACGTTTACGGGCTTGCTCAATAAATTCTAAACCATCCATAAAAGGCATTTGGATATCGGTAATAATAATATCGGGGTTTTCTTTTTCGACTAGGTCAAGTGCTTCGATGCCATTTTCGGCGGTTCCACAAATAACGAGGCCAAGGTCTGCCCAAGGAACGCGGCGGGCCATCCCTTCTCGAATTTCTTCCTCGTCATCGACTAGTAAAACTTTATAATAGTTCGCCACAGGTTTCCTCCTTGTAAAACGATTTCATTTTGATTTTATGCTAAATTCATTTTTAAAACAAGCGTGATTTTAGTTACTAAAAAAAACAAGCGCCTCATCAGACCCTTGCTTTCTTTTTTAGATTTTTTTGTTTTTAAAAATTAAAATAGCGCCAAATAAAAGAATAACGGCTAAGATACTCGTTAGCACAAGGCTTGGCCGTAAATCAGACCAGATACTTTTATCTTGTAAAATAGCTAAATTTTGACCAATTAATGAAATGGGATTCCAGTTTTTAACGACTTCAAAAAGATTCGCTAAATAACCGACAACCATCACCAAAACCGTTAAAATCAAGCCTTCGAATTGGTTATTAGCAAGAACAGAAGTGAAAACAATAACACTACTAAAAAAAATACCAAAGATAACGAGTGGCGCGACTGCTAACCAAGGATGCGGACTGTTTTGGTCAGGAAAATAGTAAAGCGTATAGCCATATGTGATGCCAAAACAGACAAAAATACTGAGTAACCACTGTCCGTATAAAACAACCCACTTACTCAAGATAACCGTTCCGCGTTTTAAGCCTTTGGTCGTTAGCGGAATTAAAGTGCCTTTCGCGATTTCTTGGCTCACGATGCCACTAAAAATAATCGCAAATAAATAGATCCCTATTTGACTAATATTTTTATAAAACTGCGTCCAAGAATCAAGTGACGTTGGTGTCGGGATTGGCACATTTTCACCGAAACTCATTTTTAAAATTTCAGGCGTTAACTTGGCGACCAGAGGATTCATTAATCCAAAAAGACTAAAAATAACGAGTAACAGCCAGATTTTTTTCGTACGGCGGGTTTCTAATTGTTCTTTTTGACAAAAAGCGTAAAAACCTTTCATTTGGTCACCTCCAAATAGATTTGCTCTAAAGAAGGAGCTAAGTGATTGATTGCTACCGGGTTCAATTTTTGTTGTTGTAAAAAAGTCAGGACAGCTTGAAACGCTTGATCATACGACGTGTGGTAACTAACCGCGACTTGCTCACGTGTCTGGGTAACCTCACTTAGCGTCCACCCTTCGCTAAATTGCGTGGCTTGGACTTGATTTGTAAAGGTTAATGCAATCTTTGCTTGGGCATATTGTTCTTTTAAAGCATTTAACTGACCGCAAACTTGTAAGCGTCCCTTATGTAAAATCCCGACTTCATCGGCAATTCGCTCGACATCACTTAAGATATGCGTTGAAAATAAAATCGTCACTTGGCCTTTTAAAGACGCTAGTAAATCAAGAAATTCCGTCCGGCCACTTGGATCTAAAGCAGATGTTGGTTCATCACAAATTAAAAATTGCGGCTTGTTTAGTAAAGCTTGCGCAATACCTAGACGTTGTTTCATCCCACGTGAGAAGCCTTTTATTTTCTTTTTTTCTTGGCTCAAACCGACCAATTCCAACATTTCTTCTATTTGTTGGTCTTGTTTTTCTTTAGGGATTTTCGTAATTTGTGCACACAATTTTAAATATTCGCGCACGGTCATATAGTCGTAAAATGCTGGGACGTCTGGCAAATACCCGACCATTTGATTCGTAGCCGTATCGCCATAGCTCACTTTTTGACCGTTTAAATAAATCGCGCCGGTGTCTAGTTTCTCAAGCCCTAAAATCATCTTCATCGTCGTTGTCTTACCGGCCCCATTTGCCCCTACAAAACCAAAAATGGTACCTGGTGCAATCGAAAAAGTTAATTGGTCAAGCACTTGTTTTGCACCAAATTTTTTTGAAATGGCTTGAACTTCTAAGACTTTCATTCTTCATCGCCTCGACCAAAGACAAAATAAATAACTGGGCCAACGATTTGAAATAAAACGACAACCACTACCCACAGCGCTTTGTTGCCAAAACGATAATTGGGGTGTTTTAAAACGTGAATGAGTGCCGTCACCATTAAGCCAAATTGCAAAACAATTAATGGAAGAAAGAGAGGTAAGTTATTTAAAAAGAATTCGGTATTATTCATGTTGTTGCTCCTTTATTTGTTGGATTTTTTGATAGGGGATGCTTGTTTGATAAGGCGCTAATAACGGGTGGGTCAAAACAAGCTCGAGTAATTCTTTTTGTAAATTTTGCGTATTTCTTGGCATTAACGTTCCTAAATCAAGTTGCTCTAGCCACGGTTGGATTTGATCAAAATAGGCATCCCCATGTAACTGAACAGGGAATTGCGTTTGTGCCATGACATTGCCAAAATCCGTTAAGATTTCAAGAACGACCGCTTCTTTTTGAATTTGTGCAAAACCAAATAAAGCAGATAACTGAAAATTCATTAAATTGACTGGATTAAGTTGAGCCAACTGAAAAATATGTGCCAATTGTCGACCTCTTTGATACGTTTCGGTTAATTTTTCTTCATCGTTTGTTAACAACTGTAAATAATTCGTCAAACCACTCATCATCACAAAGACGTATTGAGCAAGGGCACTTTGTAAAGTGACAATGCCGCGTTTTTCTTCTTTTTTCATTTGAAAAGCTGCTGCAATTAAACTTTCAGTTGGAAAATAAGCCGGTGCGTACTCCCCAAGTAACGTTAGAACGTAATCAGGTTTTTCTAAAAGAAGTGCTGTGTAAGCCTCGTAGTCTCGCGCTTTTTGAATGAGTTCCACCGTCGTCGCCGATTCTTTGACATGCCTAAAGAGACCTTGTGCTTCTTTTAAATAAGATTGTTGCTTTTCTTTCAACGATTCTCCAGGAAAATAATCGTAATGATTAATCATAAAAAGGCCCATCTGGAGAATAAAAGGCGGACAAGCATAATATCGACGAACAAAACGCCTTAAAGAAGATAACACTTCTGAGCCTGACTCCGTGTTTAAAGTATTTTGTAACATTTGATAAATGCGTTGAATTTCTTTGTTGGAAAGGTGAGCTTCATAAGCAAAAAGTTGATCCATGCTCAAATCAAAATAAGCGGCAATTAAAGGAAGCAACGTAATATCGGGATAAGTCGTCCCAGTTTCCCATTTTGAAACCGATGCTTTTGAGACTCCTAAAAAGTCAGCTAATGTTTGTTGCGTTACCTTTTTTTCTTTTCTTTTTTCTAAAATAATTTGCCCAATTTGCATTTTGTTCACCTCTTGACCTTCAGTATACTGTTGTCTCAACCAAAGTTCAAAGGATTGTTTGTTAACTATTGCAAGAAAAAGTTGCTTTTTGCGTTACTTTTTTCAAACTGTCCCTATCGATGGGGCCATTTTAAACACCCTGTTTCAATGTTTATTATTGAATCGGTAGACACTAATTAACAAGGGAAACAGTGGAATTTTTGCGTATAAAAAAAGCCACAGATTTTCTTCTGTGACTTTTCAGTGATTTAGAGCATAGCGCCTTTTTTATCACCTTGGTCTCGGGGTATAAAAGGCTGCTCTTGCGGCAATTTCAGTAAATTCTCGCAAGCAAAGTGCGCTTGAGTGAATTTCCTTCCAATTGCTTAGAGCATAGCGCCTTTTTTATCACCTTGGTTTTTACCGATTCCAATTCCGGTTAGGGCGCTGATTGCTGAAAAGACGGGTGAAAGTAGACTAAAGAAGACAAAGGGTAAAAAGGTCAACGTTGGGATGCCAAATGTGCCGGCAACAAAACTACCAGCGATGCCCCACGGAATGAGGTAATTAATGACCGTTCCGCCATCTTCGAGTGAACGACTTAAGACAAGGCGATTAATATTATTTTTTTTGTAGACGTCTTTAAAGGCATTGCCTGGTAAAATAACCGATAAAAATTGTTCACCAATGAAAAAATTGACTCCGATAGCGGTCATTAATGAAGCGATAACGATGCCGGCTGTTGATTTTAATTTTGTGGCAACGGCATTCATAACGGTTTCGATTAATTGCGTCTCCATTAATAACCCCCCTAAAGAAAGAGTTAAGATAATTAGAGCCACAGTCGGCATCATACTCATAATCCCACCACGTGAAAGTAACAAATCAATTTGTTCGTTACCTGTATGGGAGATAAAACCTGATTCAATATGGTTGGCAATTTCTAAAAGTGAGGTATCTGGTGTTTGGACAAGTATAAACAAAATGCCAATGCCAACGTTAATAATGATTGTTAAAATGGCAGGTATTTTTTTCCAGGCACATAAAAACATCACCAAAATTGGTAAGAGTGCCCAAAGTGAAATTTCAAAATTCGCTTCTAAAACTTCCGTCACTTTAGCAATTTCAACTAGCTCTATTTTTTGATTTTGCACGCCTAAAACAGCAAACAAAACAAGCGAAACAAAGAAAGCTGGAATCGTTGACCACATCATGTGTTGAATATGCTTAAATAAATCAACTTCTGCAATCGCCGCAGCTAGGTTCGTTGATTCTGACAACGGAGACATTTTATCGCCAAAAATTGAACCTGACGCTATTGCACCAACAATTAAAGGTGGGTGAATCCCTAATGTCATTCCGATACCAAAAAAAGCAATCCCGATGGTCGACATCACAGTAAAGGCACTGCCAACAGCACTTCCAACAATTGCACAGACAATAAAAATTGATGGGATAAACCATTTAACACTAATTAACTTAAAGCCATAAACCATTAAAGTCGGAATAATGCCTGCTTGAATCCAAACGGCTATTAAAGCACCTACTAAAAGAAAAATAAAAATTGGAATAATACCTGGTTTGACCCCATTTACAAATCCTTCATTCATGCGTTCAAAAGGAATTTTTTTCACTAAGGCGTAAATCATTGTCACAGCAATGGCAAATAAAATGGCGATGCTCGGTGTAACTTTTAATACAATTACGCTAATTGAAATGCTGGCGATAATAAAGCTTAAAACAAGACTTGCTTCAATCATACTTGGTTGATTTTTTTTCATTTTTGTTCTCTCCTATTTTCTATTCGATTTTATCTTAACAATTAGAAAAAAGACGATAACGGTTCACGCGACTACTATTCACCAAACTTCACCTCCTAAAAATAACATAAAAAAAGCCCCTAGCTAATTTCTAGCTAAGGACGAAATGACTTCGTGGTACCACCTTAATTTAAGAACAGTCATGCCTGTTCTCCTCAATCGATTCATTCACTTGTTATACGATACCGTGTAATTCAGTCAAGTTATTATTATCGATTCACAGCAACCATCGACTTTCTGAATAGGGAATAACTGACCTACTAAAGTAAAGACCTAAAAATAAGTTTTAGGTAAAAAAAACATTGCAGTTACTATATCAAGTTTTTTAACAAAAAGCTAGCTCTTTCTTTTATTTATTTGAAATCTTTCAAAGACCGCGGTAGACTAAAGGAAAAAGCATGGAGGGAAATGATTGATATGGATCCTCAAGTTGTATTAGATTTTTGGTTTAAAGAAACGCCTGCTGAAAGTTGGTTTAATGGCGGTACGGTGTTTGATCAAACGATTATTACCAAATTTGGTGCCCTTCACCAAGCGGCTAGTCAAGGCGAGCTGGCTCATTGGCGGCAATCCATTCACGGTTATTTAGCTGAAATTATTTTACTAGATCAATTTTCACGTAACATTTATCGAAACCAAGCCCAAGCTTTTGCTTATGACGGGATGGCTCTTATTTTAGCGCAAGAAGCTCTTAAGCGAACGGATTTAAAGGACTTAACGATAGCAGAAAAAGGCTTTTTAATTATGCCGTTCATGCATAGTGAATCGCTAAAAATTCATCAAGAATACGCTTATTTGTTTGAAGAACCTGGTCTAGAAAGTCGCTTGAAGTACGAAAAATTGCACGTAGCGATCATCGAAAGATTTGGTCGTTACCCACATCGGAATCAAGTCTTAGGACGCACTTCTTCTTCGGATGAAATTGCTTTTTTACAAGAGCCTAATTCTTCTTTTTAATTTTGTTATATTTGCGTACCATTTTTAAATACTGTCTACTGAATAATTGCTAAATATCTAAAACTTGAAACATCCAAAACCCGGCTAAACCCCTGATATAACTGAGTTCCGGACAATAAAAATAGCATAAACTTCTCCAAATTGGTAAAATA
>NZ_JAFBFD010000035.1 GCF_016909125.1 Enterococcus lemanii
ACGAAAAAAGAAGCCATTGATCGAGAAGTTCGTTGGTTTCATCTAGAATTCCCTTAATTCTTAAGAAAATCGGGTTTAGTTTCCTAGATTACTCTCATTTGTTCTTATTGTAGCATTTTAACGGCGCTTTGGCTCTGTTCTTTTTAACGCTCTTCCACGATTTTTAAAAATTCCGTCTGTCATACCTCGTTTTGCGTTTCATAAAAGTATAAGTCATTGTTTTTTCATTTTCTATCCCTTTCTTTTGCATCTAGTCTTGCTTTCTTTCTATCCTATCAAAAAGCCAGTCGTGTTCCTCGTCAAAATAAAAAAAAGAAGAACGAACCGGTTAGTGGTCGCTCTTCTAAATCTTTTCTTAATAATAAACTTCATCTAAAAATAAACCATGTGCCGGTAATGTTTCGCCTGCACTTGCACGTATTTTTTGTTCAAAAATTTCCTCAATTTTTTCAATTGGCATCGCGCCTGTTCCTATTTCTAATAGCGTACCGGTTAAAATTCGAACCATTTTATGTAAAAAACCATCCCCAACAAAAGTAAAATGTAGCATGTCTCCTACTCGTTCAACCGAAATCTCTTCAATTGTACGTACCGTTGATTTTTTGGATTTTTTCAATGCTGAAAAACCAATAAAATCATGTTTGCCGGTTAATTTTTGACAAGCTTGGTTCATTTTTTCTAAATCGAGCGAGTGTCGGTAATCAAAGCTGCGGTGTCGTTCAAAAACGGTTGGTACTTCGCCATTCCAAACGTAGTAACTATATTTCTTTCCAGTTGCGTTATAACGAGCATGGAAGCGCTCGGGTACTTCTTCGACTTTTGTAATGACAATATCTCGTGGTAAATATCGGTTCAAAAAGTCACGTATTTCAAGTCTAGATAGCACCGTGTTTGTCTTGAAGTTGGCGACTTGACCTTTGGCGTGTGTACCGGTATCTGTTCGGCCCGAACCAATAATTTCAATTTTTTCGCCCGTCATTTGACTTAAAACACTTTCAATTTTCCCTTGAATCGTTTTTTCAGAATCGCCTAGACGTTGCCATCCAAGATAACGGCGCCCGTCATAAGTAATTGTTAATTTAATATTACGCATAAATACTCCTTTTGGATACAAATTTCCCTCATTTTTTCTTCCCTTATTATAGCACACTGATTCTCACACTCGCTTGATTCTAATGACGTCGAAATGACTATTCTACTTTTGATAATAAAAAGAATTTTGATTGTTTATAGTGATAGTAAAGCTTTGAAAAATTGAATAAGTCCCCTTTTGCTAAATAAGCTTCATCTTCTAAAATTAAAACCGGCATCCCTTTTGTTAACTGTAAGACTTCGGCAACGCTATCTTGCATGCATTCATCGCAATAAATAAATTTATCTGAGAACCCTAGATTCAATCCTACATTTTCTTTTAAATAGCTATAAATCGAGCCTTCAATGATTTCTTGATCTAAATAAGGGACTTGTTTTTTTCGATAATAAGAATATTCCATAACAAATGGTTGATCTTCTAAATAACGCAAACGTTCAACAAAATAAAGTTCTTCTTCTGGATCAATCTTTGTATCAGTTGGATAAAAATGCGCCTCTTTACCAGTCACAACAGATAACTTCGCTGAAATAGTCGTTAATTTTTTCCCTTTGTGACGTGCTGCATTGGTTAGTCCCGTCGTATCGTTCAGTGTCACATACTGATTTTGCTGACGTTGACGAATAAAAGTGCCTTTGCCTTGTGCTTGGTAAACGAGCCCTTGAGCTACTAGACTCGCTAACGCATTTCTTAACGCATAACGAGTGACCCCATATTGCTTGATTAACTCTGGCTCACTTGGCAACTTCCCCATTGCGGATTCAAAAATACCTGAATAAATATCAGCGATTAGTTTTTCTTCTAGTTCTTTTGCGTTCATTTCGTTGCTTCTCCTTGCTTAATCGTCCTTGTATTATACCACTTACTTCTAGATTTTTGTATAAAAGCAACGAACTGTCACTCTGGCTAAAAATTACCTCTTACCCTTCATCAGGAAACCAGTGTTTTGTTTTATTCGCAATCGCAACAAGCATTAGCATAACTGGAACTTCCGTCAAAACGCCCACCGTTGTAGCTAATGCAGCTGGACTTTGTGTGCCAAACAGAGCGATTGCAACAGCAACGGCTAACTCAAAAAAGTTGGACGCACCAATCATACCGGCAGGAGCGGCGATATTATACGGTAGTTTAAAGTAGCGGCTTGAAAAATAAGCAATAAAGAAAATCAAAAAAGTTTGGATAACCAAAGGAATCGAAATTAAGACAATATGTAGGGGATTCGCTAAAATCATTTCTCCTTGAAATGAAAAAATGATAACTAAAGTCAACAAGAGTCCAAAAATGGTTACTTGATTAAATTTCGGAATAAATTCTTTTTCAAAATAAGTGACTCCTCGTCTTTTAGTGATTAAATGCCGCGTTAAAATACCAGCAATTAAAGGGATAAGTACAAATAAAACAACTGATAAAATCAAAGTATCCCAAGGAATACTAACCCCACTGACTCCTAATAAAAAAGCCACGATTGGGGTAAAAGCAACTAAAATAATTAAATCATTCGTCGCAACTTGAACAACCGTATAAGACGCGTCACCTTTTGTTAAATGACTCCATACAAAAACCATTGCTGTACAAGGTGCCGCTCCCAATAATATTGCCCCTGCTAAATAACCTTTCGCTAATTCAATTGGAATCAAACCTTTGAATACTACAAAGAAGAAGAACCAAGCAATCCCAAACATCGTAAACGGTTTGATTAGCCAGTTCGTCACCCAAGTCACGAACAAACCTTTGGGATTTTTTTTAACATTTTTAATACTTTGAAAATCAACTTTCAACATCATTGGATAAACCATCAACCAAATTAGTAATGCAATTGGGATAGAAACTTTGGCGTACTCAAATTTATTCAAAAAAGTTGGAATACTCGGAAGCCATTTTCCTATAAAAATCCCTATAATCATGCATAACGCAACCCAGATGGTTAAATACTTCTCAAAAAAACCAATCTTTCCTTTCCCTTTACCACTCATCTATTTTCCCTCCAAAAAAAGTTTACAATGCCAGTATTACTAATACTCAACACTTCCAGCGAAAATCCATCGGCCGTTTAATCACAGCAACGACTCCCCATACTTACCGCATTCGGTGTGGTCATTTCTTTTAAAAGCGTAACTGCTGTTTCACTTCCACTTTTGCTCAACCTATAATGCGTCCATTTTCCTTCTTGACGGCTCTTAACCAAACCGGAATCACATAAAATTTTCATGTGATAAGAAAGTGAAGATTGTGCCATTTCAAGTTGTTCACTTAATAAACAAGCGCACTCTTCCCCTGATTTAAGTATTTCTAGAATTTTTAAACGCCTTTCATCACTTAAGGCTTTAAAAATTCTTATTTTGATTTCATACCTGTTTTCCAAATTACTCACCTCACATCGAAAATTATTGATATGTATACTCTATCGTTCAAATCGAAAATTGTCAATGTGTGTCTAAAGCTTCAAAATCGCTTCGCCCCTGATTAAATGATAAATAACAAGTTTAAGTTGAATAATTTGAGTTCCAAATTAAGATTGTTGTATACTGTCTTCATAAATTCTAAATAGAGGAGCACTTTATGAAAAAAATTAATTATCTTACAATTACGGAGCAACAATTGGTCGATATTCGTCCTCAACATGCTTATCAAACGGGTCATATCGAGTACTCAGTCAATTTAACTCCTAAAAACTTCAAAAAATTAGCAACTACTTTACTTGCCATAGATAAACCTCTCGTCTTTGTATTAAGCAAAGACGAAATAAATAACTTACCAATGCTTGAAATTTTGGTGAAAGAGCTAGGGTTTCAACAATTAGAAGGTTATTTACCTATTACGGAAGTCCCAAATGAGTCTTTAAAAGTAGCAAAAACCATTACAGCGAGTGCTCTTTTAGAACAGACAGAAGACGATTATATTTTACTAGATGTGCGTGACCAAAGTACTGTGACCATTCCAGCACCTGAGAAAAATCTCGTAAAATTGGCCATTAAAGATCTAGCTGATACCTATACTCAACTTCCCCCTAATAAAACAATTTACACATTATGTGGTTCAGGAAATAGTGCTACCACTGCCGCTTCTTTTCTAACTAAAAAAGGTTGGCAAACAGCGATTGTCGAAGGCGGTGCTAATGCTATTCAAAAAAGCCAACAACGGTGATTCAATGGCTTGTTAATTTATTTTTCTGACTAAAATCGATTAAATTATGCAACAAAAAAAGCCGCCAGTTAACGGCGGTTTTTTTATGATTATTCGTTCGTTAAATCTTCGCCATTGGTCGCAATTACTTTTTTATACCAATCAAACGACTTTTTCTTGCTACGATTCAAAGTACCGTTGCCATCATTGTCACGGTCAACATAAATGAAGCCATAACGTTTTTTCATCTCACCTGTTCCTGCACTCACAAGGTCAATGCAACCCCAAGTGGTATAACCTAACAAATCGACACCATCAAGTTCTACGGCATCTTTCATTGCTTGGATGTGTGCAGCTAAATATTCAATGCGATAATCATCCACCACGTAGCCATTTTCATCGGGAATATCGACTGCTCCTAATCCATTTTCTACAATAAACAATGGTTTTTGATAACGATCATACAAGTTATTCATCGTAATTCGTAACCCTAGGGGATCAATTTGCCAACCCCATTCACTTGCTTTTAAATAAGGATTTTTAATTGAAGCAAAAATATTCCCAGATGTCTTAGCCAGTAATTCAGGGTCTACTGAACTTACTCGTGAAGAATAGTAAGAAAATGAAATAAAATCAACCGTATGATTCTTTAATAATTCTAAATCGCCGTCCACCATTTCAATTTGGATACCTTCTCGTTCTAAGCGTTTCAGCGCATAAGCCGGGTATTCGCCTCTTGATTGAACGTCAATGAAGAAATAATTTTCATGATCAGCTTGTTGCGCTTTAAACACATCTTCTGGATTACAAGAATAGGGATAATAACTACCTGCTGCTAACATGCAACCGACTTGGTTATTAGGGTCTACTTCATGCGCAATTTTTGTCGCAATCGCACTTGCTACTAATTCATGGTGCGCTGCTTGATATTTGACTTGTTCTTGGTTTTCACCTGCTTCAAAATAAAGACCTGCGCCCATAAACGGTGCGTGTAAAATCATGTTAATTTCATTAAATGTTAACCAATATTTGACTAAGCCTTTATAACGCGTAAATAATACACGGCAAAGGTTTTCATAAAAACCAACCAGTTCACGACTACGCCAAGCGCCATATTTTTCAACTAAATGCATCGGGCAATCAAAGTGCGTAATCGTTACTAAAGGTTCAATGCCATGTTTATGACATTCTTTAAATAAGTTTTCATAAAATAATAGTCCTTCTTCATTTGGTTCTTTTTCGTCCCCTTTAGGGAAGATACGACTCCAAGCAATTGATAAGCGATACGTTTTAAAGCCCATTTCACCAAATAAAGCAATATCTTCTTTATAACGATGATACATGTCAATCCCAACTTGAGCAGGATATGTATAACCTTCTTCAAATTGAAACATTTTCTTTTGCCCGGTAATCACAGCATTGCGGTCTTTGCCTAAAGGGGCTAGATCAACGTTGGCTAATCCGCGTCCTCCCGCTTGATAACCACCTTCACATTGGTTAGCAGCCGTTGCACCACCCCATAAAAAATCTTCTCTAAATCCCATACAATAACCTCCTATAACCATTTTTATCTTTCATCACTCAAAGAAATGAATAGCCACACTTTCAATCATTCGAATGTTTACTTAGATTAATTTAATTATACACTCTTTTACTTGAAATGTGTAAGGAGATCTTTAATAAAAGCGATAAAAAATAAAAAACGCTCATGATTTATTAAATACATGAGCGCCAATTTGATAGGTTATTATAAGTTTCTTTTTTAGTAAATGATTCTGCTTTTACTTAATCTCACTAACTTCTATTTTGTTAATTATAGCGTTTCCTGTAATTTCAAATAACGAGCCTTCCCCTGGTTTTTCCTCGTAAAAAGTCATCGTCATCGTCTGACCATCCTGTGTAATTAACTCAATTGAGGTCGTGTCTCGAATAAGCTCTAATGTAAATTCATTTTGTTTAAGTTGAACTGGTACGGTTCGTTTTGTTAGAATTTCAAGCTCATCACCAGGAAGTGCCTCGCCCATTTGTTCTCGACTAAGCGTCAATTGTTCTTTTTTAGCATCGTAGTATAACGCTAAATACCCCTTTGCTGACTTTGCATAATTTATCTGAACGACGCCTTCTTCAGGCAGTGTCAGCTGGATTTTTAAATATTGTTGCGTGTTCACTAAATTTGCTTGATAATCTTCTTTGTCTAAAGAGTGATTTTCTACAACCGTTTGTAATTCTAATTGTTTAAGAAACGTTTCTGGTATGCTTTGAACTAAACAATTATCAACGACATGTAACTCGCGCGGTAAAGTCATTGCGCCTGCCCAACCATGGTTTCTTTCGTGGGTCGGCATTTTTCGCTTCCACATTTGCATCCATGCAACCATGATCCGCTCTTCATTTGGACCTAAACAAGTTTGAGGGGCATAAAAATCTAATCCATAATCAATTTCATGGGCGTTCTCTACTGCAAATTTCCCTGTTTCCCAATTGACTTCTCCAATAAAGGCGATGGTTGAATTTAAATTCCAATAGGCATGTTCTTCGCGCTCATACTCTATTGGTGACATAATAAGCACGTCTTTCCCATCTAAATGGAACAAATCTGGACATTCCCACATCACGCCTTGTTTTTTTGTCCCTTCTAATAAAACTGATACAAATGACCAGTCAAATAAGTCAGCTGATTTAAACAATAAAATTTGGCCACGCTTATCAAAAGTTTCAGCTGCAACAACGCAATAATACGTCTCTTCTTTTTTAAATACCTTAGGATCGCGAAACTCTTCAATTTTTGCAACATTGGCGATGTGAGGTTCAGAGATAACTGGGTTACCAGCATATTTCTCAAAAGTAACGCCATCTGTTGATACTGCCAAACACTGCACTTCTCGGCGGAAATCACCTTCTTCAACATGACCCGTGTACATTAAATAAAGTTTGCCATCTTTTTCAATGGCGCTACCAGAAAAACAACCCCCGCGATCGTATTCTTCAGAAGGTGCTAATGCGACAGGAAGCGCTTCCCAATGCGTAAGGTCTTTTGATTTTGCATGACCCCAGTGCATTGGCCCCCACACACTATCATACGGATAGTATTGGAAAAAAAGATGGTATTCACCTTGATAATATATAAAACCATTCGGATCATTAATCCAACCAACTTCACCCATCAGATGAAAATGATGACGATAAAGTGGATTTATTTCTTGTAGATGTTCTTTAATAAATTCATTTGCTTTTTTTACTGCTGTTAAGTGCAATTCTTTCTCCTCCTATTTTATACCAGTACCTGAACCGCCAAGTCCTTGTAAGATATATTTTTGCGCCACAATATAAATAATAATTAATGGAATTGTTGAAATTGTTAATACAGCCATCACTTGGTTAATATACACTGGTTGTGTCGTATTGATGGTCGTAATCGCTACTTGCATTGAAAATTTACTACTGTCTGTTAAAACCATTAACGGCCAAATATAGTCATTCCAACTACTAATAAAAGATAGTACACCCACCGTTGCAATCGCAGGTTTTGACATTGGTAACATAATTTTGAAAAATATTTTAATAATCGTCGCACCATCTAAATAGGCTGACTCAATAATTTCTTCCGGTATTGCGATAAAGAAATTTCTGAAAAGATAAATATTAAAAACACTCGCCATTGCTGGTAAGATTACAGCTAGTCTTGTATTGACTAAACCTAGTGTATTCACAATCGTAAACTGAGGAATTAAAATCGTTTCAACTGGAATAATTAAAAGAGCTAGCATGATACCAAAAACTATTTTTTTTCCTGAAAAATTGATTTTAGCAAATGCAAACCCTGCTAAAGAGTTAATTAAAATGGAACCTGCCGCGAAAGTCAGGCTATAAAATAAACTATTCATCAAGTAAGTCCCTATACTAAAGCGACTAACAACTTCTTGATACGTTTTAAACCAATTTGCAGGGTTCAAACTTGGGAGAAAAGCTTTTAGCGAGCTTAAATTATTGTAAACGTCCGCTTCGGGCTTCATTGACGAAACGACCATCCATAACATTGGAAATATAAAAAGGGCGGCTAATAAAAATAATAAGGTATATTCAAGCACCATTGCTGGCCCAAATTTTTGTCTCATCTGTTAATCCTCCTTAACTAATTTTCGTTGCGCAATTGTGATTAAACCAATCATTGTCGTAAATACTAAAGCAATCGAACTAGAATAACCAACCATTCGATCAGTAAAACCGGTTTGATAAATGTAATAAACAAGGGTCATTGTCGAATTCATCG
Organism: Enterococcus lemanii; assembly: GCF_016909125.1. Lineage (GTDB taxonomy): Bacteria > Bacillota > Bacilli > Lactobacillales > Enterococcaceae > Enterococcus_I > Enterococcus_I lemanii. The sequence continues at coordinate 8,484 of NZ_JAFBFD010000035.1, forward strand.
GTCCTCCTTGCGTCATTACCATTGGTTGAACAATTAGTTTAAAAGCAGAGATTAAGGTTGTTAGTACGACAAAAATGGTTGTTGGTTTCAATAATGGCATTGTAATATAACGAAATTGTTGAAATTTACTAAAGCCATCAATTTCTGCTGCTTCATACACATCTTGTGGAATATTTTGCATCCCACCTAAGAATAGTAACATTTGATAGCCTGCTCCTTGCCAAGCAGAAACAAAAACAATCGTGTACATTGCTTGTTTTGGACTCGTTAGAAATGGTTGAGCTGAAATGCCTATTTTTAGTAATAAGGTATTAATCAACCCTTCATTTGGATTCAATAAATAAAGCCAAAGAATCGAAATAACAACGAGTGACATAACAACTGGTGCAAAAAAAGCAACTTTAAAAAATATATTGCCTTTTCTTTGTTTGTTTATAATCAATGCCAAACCTAAAGCTGCCCCTAATTGAGTTGGAATAATCCAAATTACAAATTTCATTGTATTCCAGATGCTTTTTAAAAAAATAGGATCCTCAATTAACTTTTTGAAGTTTTGCAAACCGATAAACTGACGCAAATGAGGTGTTAGTAAGTAATAATCTGTAAAGGCGTAGTAAAAAACCATGCCAACAGGTATTAATAAAAAAACAGTTAATAAAATGATGGCTGGACTTAAAAAACCATACCCAATTAAGTTATCTTTTAGTGTTGCTTTCTTATCCATTTGTATCCCCCTTTTTTTAAACAAATGGGTTCAAGTAAAACTCGAACCCACTTGAAAAGCTAGCTGTTATCTTTTTGAATTCTCAATCGCTTGTTGCATTTCTTTTGCTCTTGCGTCTGCAACTTTTTGGACATCTGGGTTTTCTTTAAAATAACTAATATCTTGGATTGCTTGTTGGAAGGCACGTGAGAACTGTGGATAAGCCACTAATACTGGGCGTGCACGTCCTGATACTTGGTTTTGTTCCATTAAGATCCGCATCCCTTCGGATACTTCTTCTTTTAAAATCTCAATCGTTGAGTTACGAATTGGTAAAACACTATTTCCTAAACTCATGATACGACTTGATTCTGTGCTCGTTGCATACTTAACTAAGGCTGCCGCTGCTTCTTTTTCGGTCGTTTTTGTCGTCATCGCTAGCTGCCAACTGCCGGTTGGTGAAACAAGTTTTTGCGTCGTATCTGATACTGGGTAAGGTAAAATACCATATTCAATCTCTTGATAGTTTTCGTCTAAATCGGCCATTGTCCAAGACCCACTTAATAACATTGGGTATTTCCCTGTTTCAAATCCTTTTTCAATTGGGGTAATCGTTGTAATGCCTTCTTTAACTAAATTTTGAATAAATTCTAAACTTTCAACTGTTTTGTCTGAATTAAAATACCCTTCTGCTTCTGATCCATCTTCATTTACAACTTCACCGCCATTTGACCAAATGAATGGTGTATAAGCGTAGGTCGCCATCTCATCATGAGAAGCAAGTTGTAAGTCAATTGCTGGTGTTGCAAATTTATCTTTTAGTTTTTTACTAATTTCTTCAAATTCACTCCATGTCCAAGGGTTTTCAAGCGTTGGTAATTCATTGTCGGCAATTCCCGCTTCCGCAAACATCTTTTTATTATAATAAACCCCTACATTTGATTCTGAATAACCAAAAGCATAAAATTTCCCATCGTAAGTTCCTTGTTGTTTAATACTATCCAACACGTCATCCATATCTGCATCGTCTAAATATTCATCTAAAGGAGCGATTACTTGTGATTTAGCATAAGCTGCAGTATTGGGACCATCTAAAGTGATTACATCTGGCAAAGTATTCGTTGTAACAGCTGCGTTCACTTTATCTTCATATCCGCCACCACTTCCGCTTCGGGGAATGAATTCCGTTACAGCTTTATATTGGCCTTCGTATTCTTTATTAAATCCATCAATAATTTCTTTCCAAGCTTTTCCTTCAGCGGTCTCATCAGAAAATTGAACCCATACTTTAATATCTCCTGGGTTGCCTGATTTTGCTGATTGGTCGCCTTTACCACAAGCGCCTAAAGCAAGTGCTGTAACTGCCAATGCCACATATTTCCAACTTTTTCTACTCTTCATTTGTTTTCCCCCTCTTCATTTGAAACGTTTCAAGTTTGTTTTAAAAAAATATGAAACGTTTCATTTACAAACAGATAATATCATTGGTAGCGTTTTCTGTCAACTCCTTTTTTTAGATTTATTTCAAAAAAAATGGTTTGACTCAAAAAATCCCCCCTCTCATTCATTATTAATGGTTGTTTTACCTGGCTTGAAAGTTACTGGTAAAATCGTCCTTTGTTCAAAACTATTTCCGGTAATTAGCGCAAGTAACGTCTGAACTGCAGCTTCTGCCATCTTTTCAATTGGTTGAGCAATGGTTGATAATTCGTATGGAAATTCATTGTTTTTACGAATCCCATCAAAGCCAATAATCTGATAATCTTCGACTACTTTTTTATTTAACTTCGTCATAATTTGGATTGTTTGCAAGGCAACGAGATCATTAATTGCAAAAATCCCATCCACTTCAGTATTTTCTCGCAAAAAATCTTCTAATTCTCCTGATAAATAGTCAATCGGTTCTAAAGGCGTAAATTTGACAAAATCGATTTGATTGGTTTCGCAATAATGAATAAAGCCATGTTTCCGATTTTGCGTTTCTGTCGGATAAACAGAAATAGCCCCAACAAAAGCCAGTTTTTTACATTGTCGTTTTACTAATTCCTCTGCTGCTATCTCGCCTCCGTGAAAATTGTCAGACGTCACATACGTCACTTCTTCAGAAAAGTGGCGATCAATAGTCACAAAAGGTAATTGTGAGGAGACATAGCGATCGATATCAGAATAAGTAATCCCAATAATCCCATCAACTTTACTTTGGCGAACCATTTGAATGTATTCGTTTTCTTTTTCTGCATCGCCATCAGAGTTACAAAGAAATAACTTATACTTATTTTTACTCAAGTATTCTTCAATATGATACGCAAATTCCGAAAAGAAAGGATGCCATATACTTGGTAAGATAAGCGCCACGGTATGACTACGATTGGTTTTTAACGCACGCGCATTTTCATCAATCTCATAATTTAATTCTTCAATGGCTTTTAAAACTTTTTCACGCGTGGCCTCTTTTACGTGAATTTTATTAATGACTTTTGAAACACTTCCTAAACTGACACCCGCATATTTAGCGACATCTTTCATTGTTACTTTCATCTTTCTTATTCCCTTCATTACGCAAAAGCTTCATGCAGCTAAAAGCAGATTGTCCTTTATGCGCTTGTTCATTGTATAGATTATATCACTAGTGGTGCACAGAAAACATTTTATAATTAACAGAATTATCTGAAAATGATAACTCCTCAAAAATTTTAAAAAAACAAGTGCTGGCGCAGAGGATGACCTTTTTCCAGAAATTTTTATCCATTATTCAACTAAAACAGAAGTGACAACGACATCTAACTGATCAACTACTCGAACGAAATTGATCGAGCCACTGATTCACAGACTCAAACTTTAGATAGTGAAAGGCTCTTTTTAATTGAAAGAGGGTGGCAGTCGTGTTTAATTCAATCTTGACTAAATACGTAAGCAACGTCGCGATCAAAGTCAGAATCACTTGATTAATCGCGCCTTGTTCACTTTGCGAATAAAGTCGTTTAATAGTTAGATTTTGTTTTAAATGCTTAAAAAACAACTCAATTTGCCATCTTGCTTGATACATATCGGCGACTTCGCTGGCTGAAACATCAAAGCGATTGGTGACGTGTCGAAAACGCTCGGTCACATAGCCCACACCACCACCGAGAGTAACTTGCTGGTCACTGATGATTTGCCCATCAATGGTTTCTGGTTGTTCGACGCTTAATTGGTCTAAAACAGTGATTCGAGTGTTGGACTTTGTTCTTGTGACAAAGAAATAACCATCATGATGTAAACGATCGAGTAACTTGTAGTCAAAGTAACCACGATCAACGACATACGTTGCCTCCGCTTTGTTCACGAAATATTCAAGCTGCGTTCGGTCTTGCTCTTTCGCATTTGTTATCGTAAAACTTTCGGGATATTGGTTGTCTTTATCCAAGTAACAGAGGTTTAAATGCAACTTAATTCCTGCTTTTGTTTGACGAAATTCCGCGCAAGGAAACCATGTTTTGTTTAAGGGAATGGTCGTTGAATCAATCAATTGAAGGCTAGAGGTTTTTGAACTTGGCCGTTGTTGCGCAACTTTTTGTACGAGCCTTCCAAAGATTTCCATCAAAACCTCTGTTTGAATTTCTGTCCCCCTGCGAGACAAAGAGCTATGAGAAAGGGAATCGATGCCCATTTATTGGCACAATCGTTTGTCCATGAACGCGCGTCCAATTTCACGATAACTCGGTAATTCTTCGTAAACTGCATGCAAGAGAATCTTGAGCGTTGTTTCAAAATTGAGTTTCTTGTGATAATAATCAAAATTTTTAATGGTTATTTGGGCTTCTTTTGATAGTTCGTTAAATTCTATTGCAGAAACCCATTTCTTAAAGGCTGTTTTTTTGTTATACTTATCCATGTGTGGGTCCTTTTTTTATTGGTCTTGGATAAGTCATCCTTGATTCAGTATAAAGGACTTTTTTTGGTTTAGATAGTGATTGATCAGGTTTTTTAGTGCGAAATGATCTTTGTACCACTAGTGAGATTATATGACAATAATCTATACGTAGCGTATCATAGAAACATGTGAACTACTCACCACTTAGCTAAACCTGTCGGTTCTTGACGCTTGAAGTGGGCGCTTCTTGGGAATAGAGCATACTTGCAAGCGTATTTCTTTACTCACAGCGGTGTCTCTTATTTACCAAGCTATCCCCGTAGTTCCTACGGTTCTTGATTACATCTAAGTCAATTGTTTTAGTCGCAGACCTTCCGTCAAAATATTGAGACTGGCATTGATATCTCGGTCATGATGCGCATGACAAACAGGACAAGTCCATTCGCGGATTTCGAGCGTTTTCTTGCCATCTTTATGTCTACATTCTGAACAGATTTGGCTGGAAGGAAACCATTTATCTATTTTGATCATTTCACGCCCATACCAGTCCGCTTTGTATTGTAGTTTTATCACAAAGCTAGACCATGAGACATCCGCAATACTTTTAGCTAGTTTATGGTTACGCAACATCCCTTTTACGTTTAAGTTTTCAATACAGATGGTATCGTGATTTTTGATAATGTCTGTACTTAACTTATTCAAAAAGTCGTTCCGTTGATTGCTAACCTTTTCATGTAATCGTGCGACTTTTCGCTTTTGTTTTTGGTAATTCTTCGCGTCAAAAAGATTCACCCCTTTCTTCTTAGCCAATAATGCACGTCTTGATAACTTACGCTGTTCACGTTTTAGTTTCTTTGCCATTTTTGACGTGAATTTGTTGTTACTAATTTTTTGACCATCAGAAAGAATGGCAAAGTCCGTGATGCCAAGGTCAACGCCAATAGCAGAATCGGTTTTAGGGAAAGCGACCATTTCTTCTTTACACAACAAGGAAATATAGTATTTACCACTTGAATGACGTGATACAGTGGCAGATTTGATTATTCCTTTCGGTTGTCTATGGAGCTTAATTTTGATGAAAGACTTCAACTTAGGAACTTTGATAAATTTATTATCAATCAAAGCCACGGTGCCATTCTGATTATTGGTAGTATAACTCTGAACAGGATTTTTCTTGCTTTTGAACTTTGGAAAACCAACCGATTGATCACGAAAGAAATTCTTATAGGCTTTGTCTAAATTGAGCTGTGCATTCGCCAATGCAAGACTATCTACTTCCTTCAAAAACGGAAATGCTTCCTTATATTTAGCGGGTGTTGGAAAGGTCATTTTTTTGGCAGAATCCTTTTTCGTTTCCTCATAAGCTTTCATTCGGTCGCTAAGCATCAGATTGTAGACCTTACGGACACAACCAAAAGACTTAGCAAAGAAGATTTCTTGCTCTTCCGTTGGATAAATTCTAAACTTATAGGCTTTTAGTCGTTCCATGAAGTTCACCTACTCCCTATTTATGATTATTTCCTTGATTCTGAATATATTTTTTGATGACATCAATTGGTGCGCCACCAGTCGTCAAAAGACAGAAACTTTTAGACCAAAACATTTCTTTCCAAAGAGATTGTTTTACTCTTGGAAAGTCTCGTTTTATCAATCGGGAACTAGCACTTTTATAAGCATTGATAAACTTTGTCAATTCTGTTTTTGGTTGTGCTTTGAACAGAATATGAATATGGTCTTTCTCGTGATTCCATTCAACGAGCGTGATACGATAGGGCTCTGCAATTCGTTCAAAAGTTATTTTAGCAAATTCAGATATTTCCTCATCAATCACTTGTCTACGGTATTTAGTTACCAGTACAAGATGATAATAGAGAAGAAATACTGAATGATTGTTAGTGTCTAACTCCATTGTTTTATCAACTCATTTCTTATATAGACTGATTGTAACACAGAACGAAACAAAAAGGCAATCAGTCTTATATGTCGGTTTTCGAGTTACCCACGATAACCCTCATACCGAACAGCATTCATCACCCACCTATAGAGGATGGGCGACTTCTGCTTAGTTAAGTTAAAGAAGAATACCTATGTTAAAAACTTGTTAACCGTTTACTAGGCATCCTTTGCAAAGATACATTTCTTGTGTTATGCGGTTTATCATATAAATTTCATTGCCCTAAGTGTAAAATATATTGCGGTAGGACTAGAAAAAAAGAAAGAAGACCATTATTCTTAATGTTAGGTTTAGCAGCCAATAACAAAAAGAGGATGGTCTTCATGGAAACAATTATAAATGATTTGGTAGAGTTTTTAAAGAGTGATACAGACAATATTTCAAAAGAAAAACATTTGGGCACTTCTATTCGAGAAAAGGGATGCTTCGAATGATTGCGAGCTTGAAGAATCAAGAATTAGATGAATGGTTTCTTTCAGATTTAACACCGAGCCTTTCATTACCCGAAAAAAGAAAGCAAGAACAAGCGGCAGTGAGAGTGGCGACATCGAAAAAATGGAATAAATCAGAAGCTCATCTGGGTGCACATTAAGCAAAAATTGTTGGCAGTGAAAAATCTTCAACAAGCATGAGTAAGCTGGCACGAGCGCTTATGGTGCCCTACTAAACAAAGAAAAAACGATTGAGGTGGCTTGCGAACACTTGATAATGAGCGACTTTGGATTACGATGCTTGGCCTGACGCATCATTGGTGACGCGTTTTTCTGGCAGGCCATCCAAAGTCGGAGGCTCGTTGTCAAGTGCACCGGTCAAATAAGAGAAGAGGATTTCGGCACGAGAATCTAGCGGAAATAATGGTAAAATATTTTTACCGCAAAACTATTGACACTTACTTCATTGCCTTCAAACAAGTACAATAATCTTTTTTGTGTTAAAATAATATTAAAAGAACACTTGAAATCATTCCGTTACTTATTTGCCAATTGTCTTGTTGTCTTTTGCACAGTAAAGAGAGGTGGAATTAATGAGTACAATTAAAAATCATGCTCGCCAGACCATTAAAAAGAGCAATCCTTTATTTTCTAGTTTTAAATCATTAATTGAAACGGCCTTTTATGGCAATCAAGTCACTCCAGTCGACACGCTAACGCAAGCCTACACACTTGCTGCCAAATGCCCAAAAACAATTGTTACTGACCTGCCCGTTTATCAAGCAGAGATGCTTGGCTTACCTAAAGAAGCCAAAGTTTTGGTCAGCAACGATGGCGAAATTGTTGGTCGCACTTCAGCTGCTAGACGAATTATTGGTGAGCCTGGAATTGACGAAAAGTATTATGAAGACCTTTTGCGTGAAGCGTTGTATCACAGTTCAACAAGAGATTTTTATCGAGGCGATGCGATTGTTGGCCTTTCTGAAGATTTTATGGTTGAAGCCCACTTACTTCTTCCGGCTGGCTTTGAAGCGAATTTTTATTCTTACTTTTTAAATTTTCAAATCATGAACGACCACTTTAGAAAGCGCTACCAAGATTCCGATACTTACCATGAAAACGATATTTATCTTTACGCCGATCCTTATTGGCAACACCCCGATTTCCCCAATGGGTTAGCCATTTTTGATCCACGTCAAAATGTCGGGGCTATTTTAGGTTTACGTTACTTAGGGGAACTAAAAAAAGGGACCTTAACTTTAGCTTGGGCTACGGCACATCGCAACGGCTATATTGCTTGCCATGGTGGTTTAAAGCAGTACCAACTACCAGATAAAAAGTATACGATGGCTGCGTTTGGCCTATCTGGCTCCGGAAAATCAACCATCACGTTAGCTGAACATGGGCATTCTTCTAAAGTTACAGTCTTACATGACGATGCTTTTATCATTCACGATGAAACTGGAGCAACAACGGCATTGGAACCAGCCTACTTTGATAAAACACAAGATTACCCAATGGATAGTCAAAATATTCAGTACATTGTTACTTGTCAAAATGTTGGCGTTACTTTAGATGAAAATAACTTGCGAGTACTTGTCACAGAAGACATTCGTAATAACAACGGTCGCGCCGTCAAATCTCAATTTGCGACACCAAACCGAGTAAACCACATTGAAGAGCGCCTCGATGGAGTATACTGGATTATGAAAGATAGTAGTCTTCCACCAATTATTCGCGTCGACGACCCAATTTTAGCAGCTGTGTTTGGGGTAACCCTTGCAACAAAACGTTCGACTGCTGAAAATGTTCCAGGTGGGGTCGACTTGACTTCGCTTGTGATTGAACCATTTGCTAATCCGTTTCGTTGTTACCCTTTAATAGAGGACTATCAAAAGTTCCGTAATTTATTCTCACAAGGTAAAACGGCTTGTTATATTCTCAATACTGGTTATTTTAATGGGAAAAAAGTTCGTCCAGCAGATACATTGGGCGTGATTGAACAAGTGGTTGATGAATCAGCCAACTTTGTCTCTTTTGGACCACTCACCGGCTTGAGTTACTTACCAATTGAAGCGTTTACACCAAGATTTAATGATGAAAATTATCTCAATCAAATTCGCCACTCATTACAAAACCGTTTGAATTTTATTCGAACAACAAATGAAAAAAATGACGGATACAATGCTTTACCTGATGAAACAATCACGCACCTTGAACAGTTAATTCAATGTTTGCCTGATGAATAAATTAAATGCCACCTTTTTAGGTGGCATTTAATTTATTTTATTTTTTTGACGCAAGCACTTCTTTTTTCACTTCAACCCGCATCGTTTTATTCGGGTTCACGCTTTGGGAAACTTTTAAATTCCCCGCTAGTGATAAAAACATGCCTGCTTGATTAAAGGTAAAACCAACTTTTTCTTGTAAAAATTGAACCATTTGATTCAAAGCTAGCTCACTGGCTTCTTCCATCGTTTCTCTAGAAGCCAAGGTCGCATAAAGTTCAGCGGTCTCAACAAACGGTAAGGGAAGCTTGGCATTTTTTAAGACTTCTACTTGAACCTCTACCTCGCCCGCTACTTCTAGACCAGATCCCATTATTTCGCCATCCCCCATTGAAGAATGCAAATCTCCTAACGCTAGTAACGCGCCTTCTACATTCACTGGTAAATAAATACTCGTCCCTTCCGTCAATAACGTCGTATCTAAATTCCCACCATGGTCGTGTGGCGTTCCCGTATTAATGCCTTCGCCTAACGGGGCTGTTCCAATCACACCAATCATTTTAGTTAATGGAATTGAAAAACCTAAATAATCCGTTCTCTCTTCGGTGATTTGACTAATAATCGTCTCTTCTTGCTCAATCCCTTTGGCAAGTAGCCCCAAGCCAGGAGCCGTCACGACCGCACCGGTTTTGGCGATGTCAATTTTGTTAATGGTTACTTTTAATGTATCCCCTACTTGAGCACCATGAATAAATAACGGACCGGTTGCCGGATTGACTTTAGCAAAATTAATCCCACTCACTGTATCTTGACTCGTTTGAACTTCGCCAGAAAAACAATCTTGGGTCTCAAAAATAACGGTCTCGCCACTTTCGACCGTTAAAACTGGCCGGTTGGTTTGATTCATCTCAAAAATCACTTGCTCTCGACAAATTCGTTTCATCTTCATCCCTACTTTCATCGTATTTTTGGTTTAAATTAAAGTCAAAATTTTGTTTTCATCTTATTCTATTTTTTTGATTTATTTGATTCTCGAAGTGTTTTAAATAAAATATCAAATTGGCCTCTAAAAGAAGTCAAATCATCAAAAATATCCTCACCATCATTTAACATCTTTACGGTTATCCACCCTAGTGTTCCTGTAATTGTACTTGCTACCGCTCCATTAACTGCTGCACCAGCGACCGTTCCAACTCCTGGAACTAGCTTCATCAAATTACCAACCGCACTTCTACCAAGTCCAACGACAATCAGTTCTTTAGATAATGCAGACGCCATATTTTTCGACCATGATTGACCAAAAAGTTTATGCAATCGAGCCATCATTGTTAGTTGAACCGGAACCAGTAGGATGGCATCTGAAAATGAAATCGGTGAACAGCCAATAATTGCTGCGGTCAATGTTGCAGCATGAATGGTAGCGTACGCCTTTTTTCGAACCTCCTCATCCACACCTACAAGAAACTCATCAAAGATTGCTTCATATTTTTCTTTACTGTCAGCCAAAATTTTCTCCGCTTGTCCCTTTGTTTTATCATAGGTGCTATTGATGATTGACGACGTTTTTTTTGGCAATTTGCTAAGAACCTCATTGAAAAACAACTTAAATTCCTTCTCGTTTTCCTCAGAATTCAATTCCAATTCTTCTATATCATTTTTTCTAACATTTTCAGTTAATTGCTCATCCTTATTTTTCGGCCTTTTCTTAAAGCTTGGCCTCTTGAACTTCCCATTCATTCAACTCTCTCCTCTATGATTGAACCCATAATTTCCACGGATACCAGACGACGTTTTCTACTGATTTTGATTATAACATACCGGCTAATCTACCACGTACAAAGCTTAAGCAATCTTTATAGAGTTAAAGCGCACACCATGAGGAACGATGACAGAATCGGTTTTGTTATAGTAGCTCAAAATGAAAGAAGATGACCTCAACAAGTCATCTAGATCATCTTCTTTAGAAAAATCAAACTTTTTGCAACCGTCTAATTAAAGGAAGGCATGGCATTTTAAGCTACTTTGGCTGCTTTTTCATCCTTTTAACTTATACTTTGTTGGATAAAATTAGCGATACTCTTGACATGTGCCTGAATCTCACGATCATTCTCAGCTGGCATAATGGTATAAGAAATAATTGTTCCCAACAGTGTTCGCATCACAATCGGCTGTTTGGCAGACGATACGCCAATTTCATCCATGATTCCGCGCAACATCGCTTGGATTTTTTCAATAATGTTTTCCTCGCCCCACTCTTGTAAAATGGGTGCTTCCCGCAAGATTAAACCGATGATATCCGCGTGCTTTGCAATCAGCTGAATACGTTCGTACAAAATTTGCTCCAATTTCTGAATCGGTACCAAATTGGTAGACCCTTCGATGGTTTCTTCCATCGTCGTATAGATCACAGGCTTTATGCATTCCATGAATATCTCTTGCTTGTTTTGAAAATTACGGAAAAGAGTAACCTCTGAAATATCCGCCGCTTTGGCGATTTCAGCCGTTGTCGTTCCGGCAAAACCTTTTTCAATAAAGACTTTTTTGGCCGCTGTTAAAATTTGTAAGCGTCGCTTTTCTTTACTTAGTCGCCGTGTCATCCTCCAGCCTCCTTGCCCTCAGCCAGCATCTGGCCTTTATCTTTTTATTTTACCATCGATCCAAAGAATGTAAACCTAATTGTAGCACCACCTTTAACTTTTGGTTAAAGCGGTAAATCTTTCTTCGTAAAGATTACATTCGCCGCGGCATAAAGGACAACAGAGATTGCTGCTAAAGCAACCAAGCCCCAGCCAAACTCACCATTCGTTAAGATCGCATCCGTATCAAACAAACTTGTAATGGTGAGATACTTCAGTGCATCCGTACTATCCATTAATTGTCGTACCATCGTAATCATGAAGAAAGCAAACGGCACACCACCTCCGATTGCCAAAGCTAAACCGGTATGATTGAACAAGGTGGATGCGAAGAAAGCAATCGCACTCATCGCTAAAATGAGAAGTGCGAGGCCAATACTCAACCAGAAATAAGCTTCGACATCAAATTCCATCGCCTTATCTACCGAGCGTGCCCCTGACACCATCGCCTGATTCGCCAGTACCACAACTTGCTCTTGACTTAAACCAGTTGCCTCAGTTGCAGCCTGTAAAGCCTTAGGGTCTTTAATCAACGTCAAATTATCGCTGATTTGACTACTCTTAATACCTAAAGTTCTTGAAGTTGAATCAACAACTGCTTGTAACAAATGCTCGGTGTTGTCTGGTGTTACCACTACTTGAGGTTGAGTTTGTGTTTCGGTGTCTTTCTTTTCTTCGTTTGTTGTCGCCTTCGCATCGGCATTTTTCTTGAGTTCTAGCGCGGCGATTTCTTCTACAATAAATTGATGATAATCATTGATTGATCCCCCTTGGACCCGTGCGCCAGCGGCTAATGCATCATTACTTTCCAAAATCATCGCTGGATTTTGCACCAATTCATCGGTTGTAATCTCAATATCGTCCTTTGTCATATCTTTATCGCCGGCATAACGATCCCGACGCTCATTCGTAATAATGACTGCTGCCTCTTCATAAGATCGGTACTTGATGGCATCCGCCAAGTAAATCGCATAAGCTTCGGTATCCATATTACGTGCCACCGCTGCTTCACGCATCGCTCGTTCATCTTCTTTGATTAAATACAAGCGTTCCGATAAATAGCGCTCTTTCACATTCAAAACATCTGCCGCAGCGGTCACATCGTCTGTGATTGCATAGCCAGTCACATTGCCATATTTCAGTTGGCTCGCTCCTAACCCAGCCACAGAAACAATGGCATACATTAGTACTACCGACACAATCAAATACAGTGATTTAGTAAATATCACACTTGAACGCTTAATCGGTGTTGAAAGAGTATAGGCCATCGACCCTGAATCCACCTCATTTACCACCAGATTATTGGCTGTAAAAACAACATAGACAATTCCGAGAATCACAGCAATCAACTTATAGAAGTTCTCCAAACTTCCCAAAAGACTAGTCATCGATGAAAGAATATTTGAGAAAACGGTCCCTTCCGATGCCGCTGCTATCGACGCATAACCGGCCGCATCATAGCCCATGATAAAACCAGACAAAATAACAGAAGCGACAATGGTAATAATTACCCATAACTTCCAATTGGAACGAATACTTTGTTTAAATATTGGCTTTGAGAACATCTATATTTCCTCCTTGAACGCTTTAATAATATAATCTTCAAAAGTTACTTTCATTTCTTTAAAATAAACGAGATCAAATGCTTTCAAATCAAGAATCAGGCGGTTAATTTCTTTATCATTGATTTGAACGAACACTTGCAAGTCATCCTTTTTGACTTGACTCAATTCATAGCCTAATCCTAAGAAACGTTCAAAATCTTCCGGTGTTTTAAACTCCATACGATAAATTTTATTTTTATTGTAACGAATGGTCTTCATATCGATAATATCGATGATTTTACCATCTCGAATCACAGCCACGCGGTCACAAACTTCCTCTACTTCTTGGAAGATATGGCTAGACATAAAAGCTGTTTTTCCTTTTTGCTTTTCTTCTTTTAATAAATCTAGAAAAACATCCCGCATCAATGGATCTAAACCCGTAGTCGGTTCATCCATGATTAAAATATCTGCATCCGAAGCAAAGGCGGAAACAATCGCTGTTTTTTGTTTCATCCCTTTACTCATGGCCCGCACATTCGCAGTCGCATCGAGTTGGAGCAAGTCGCTCAATTCTTGAGCGCGCTCCCAACTTCCCCGACCGGAAAGATAAATTTGCTCTTTTAAAAACTCTTCTCCAGATGTATTGCCAGGAAAGTTAATTTCTCCTGGAATATAAGAAACGTAACGCTTAACTTCGGCACTACTTTTCGTCGCGTCGAGGCCGTTGATTGTGACACTCCCTTCATCTGGTTTTAAAAATCCCATCATATGCCGAATGGTCGTTGTCTTTCCAGCACCATTTATACCAACGAAACCGTAAATTTCACCTTTTTCAATTTCTAACGAGATATCAAATATCCCATGGCCTTTGCCGTAATCTTTTGTCAGGTGATTGATATCAATATATGCCATGTTGCAAGTTCTCCTTTCCATCAGCTACCGTTTTTTTACGGTCGTAGAAATCCATGAAATAATCTTCTAGCGTAAATTTAATCTCAGAGATAAAGTTCACCTTTACTTTGCTTAGTTCAATGAAAAGCTGTTGGATTTTTTCATCCGTTATATTCAACTTCACTTGATTTTGTTCTGGTCTTTCGATAGGAATAACAAAAGCTGTTTTAGTAAGGAACTTTTGATAATCTTCAAAGCTAGCAAATTCAATTTTGAAGGCCTTATTTGAATTTTGCTTTAACTGAGACGCCTCAATGGTGGATACGATGACGCCATCCTTGATGATGGCAATTCGATCACACGTCGCATCGACTTCACTGAAAATATGACTAGATAAAAGAATCGTTTTTCCTTCTGCTTTCTCATTTAAAACGAATTGAATGAATCGTTCTTGCATTACCGGATCTAGTCCTGATGTTGGTTCATCAAGTATCAAAATTTTCGGATTGTGCATGAATGCGGTGACGACCGCGAGCTTTCTTTTCGTCCCGAGACTCATTTCTTTGATTGCTTCCGAGGTATCTAGCTCGAATAATTCTTTCAATGCTTCTGTCCGTGTCATATCCGTAATTTGTCTTTCTTGAGCCATGAATGCAATAAATTGATCGCCTGTCATGTTTTTGGGAAAAGCCAACTCTCCCGGTAAGTAACCAACATCTTGTTTGATGATGGCGGCAGAACTCCAGCAATTTTTTCCGTTGATGTAAAGCTCGCCTTCTTGCGCTTTCGAAAAACCCATCAAATGGCGGATCGTCGTTGTTTTCCCCGCACCATTCGGCCCTAGAAAGCCAAAGACTTCTCCTTCCATTATTTCAAAAGAAACATCAAATATTCCTCGTCCATGACCGTAGTCTTTCGTCACATGTTTTACCTCAATAACCGACATCCATATCCCTCTCTCTTTTTAAGTTAATTTCATCCATAGTGGAATGAAATGCATGATTTCACTCTTGTGGAGTCAGCGAGCTTTAAAAGGCCATTTCCTGTCGCTAAAGAACCTTTTTTCCCTTCGCCTCTTCTTTAAAGTAAGTAAGTACTTACTAACTTATTAACTTAAGATAAAGCAATCAAATCGATTTGTCAACAAAAAAATTCGCTATTTAAATTTAGCGAATCCATTCATTCGCCACTAGATTCCTTATGCTAATCGCCTCTTCCTCTTTTTTGATTACTTGAAAATTAATTTTCACTTCAAACACTTTTTTCTTCTCCACCGTCGTTTTTGTCTAATTTTCGACATAAAAAATAGAGCGAGATTCCGTTACGAATCTCACTCTATTAATTGCTTGCGTATCACAAGACGTGGTTAGCCTCTTTAGAAATCATTCTAATAATTTTTTTGTTTTCCCATACTTCTTTCTCTGATTTTCTCAAAAGAAGGTAGATTTGTCAATATTGTTTTATTTATGATACGGTTCGCCCTTATTAATCCGAAAGGCACGATAAATTTGCTCAACCAAAATCAAACGCATTAATTGATGAGGATATGTCATTTTGCCAAAAGAAATTTGCGCATTGCTACGTTTTAAAACCGTGTCGCTTAGTCCAAGTGACCCGCCGATTACAAAAACGAGTTGACTTTTGCCTTGAATGCCTAGTTGATTGATCGTTTTGGCAAATTCTTCACTGCTTGGATTTTTGCCATTGATTGCTAAGGCAAAGACATATTCTTGTTCTTTGATCTTAGTTAATATTCGTTCGCCTTCTTTTTCCTTAACTAAACGCATTTCCGCTTCACTTAAATTTTCTGGTGCTTTTTCATCTGCTACTTCAATAAGGTCCATTTTGGCATAAGCACCCAGACGTTTTACATATTCTTGAATCCCTTGAATTAAATACTTTTCTTTTAATTTTCCAACGCTTATAATTTTAATGTTCATTTTAGCAATCTCCTTGGCTTAATTTTTTCTTAAGTTTTTAACAATGTTATACACATTATGCACAGGCTTATCCACAAAATCAGCTTAAAAAAAGCTTGTTTTCATCACTTTTTTAATAAGAACATGTGTTTACTTAGTAGTTATCCGCATTGTCCACAGCGGTGTGGATAACTTTCCAACTAGTTTTTCACAGCTTTTCCCCGTTTTTTTCCACATTTTTGTTTGCAAATTATTCATTTTTTTATTTTTTTTTGACAGAAGTTTTTCATAATTTATTCAAATTCTCTTGCTAGACTTATCCTTGTTAAGAAGATTATACTATAATTAACTTAGTAAATAAGGAGGAGTTTCTATGTCTCGTAAAGATGTAACACCTAATCAAAATAATTTATTTAAAAAATTCGGTATTAGTTTAGCTGGCGGTATTCTTGGAGGAATGTTAGTCCTTGGGGGTTTCTACGCTTTTGGTACCCCTAATGGTAACGGTTCTTCTGGTACAACGAATACTACCACAACACAAGGTGGCGCAACGGTTAGTAACGTTAAGGTTGGCGTAACCAGCGACATCACACAAGCTGTCGAAAAAGTGCAAGGTGCCGTTGTATCTGTTATTAATTTACAAGGATCTCAATCCAATAGTCTGGAAGATATTTTCGGTTCAAGAAATCAAAAAAACACGGATGATACTTTACAAGCCGTATCTGAAGGCAGCGGTGTGATTTATAAAAAAGAAGGCAATTTTGCTTATATCGTTACAAATAACCACGTCGTTGATGGGCAACAAGGGCTTGAAGTCATGTTAAAAGATGGCTCTAAAGTTGAAGCAGAACTGATTGGTACCGATGCTTTTACTGATTTAGCTGTTCTTAAAATTGCAGCGGATAAAGTCGATACCGTCGCTACTTTTGGTGATTCTGATGCTTTAAAAGTTGGCGAACCAGCCATTGCAATTGGATCTCCTTTAGGCTCTCAATATGCTAACTCCGTGACTCAAGGGATTATCTCTTCTTTAAACCGACCTGTTCAAAGTACAAATGATGCTGGTGAGCTTGTCAGCATTAATGCGATTCAAACGGATGCTGCCATTAACCCTGGTAACTCTGGGGGCGCTTTAGTCAACATTGGTGGCCAAGTCATCGGAATTAACTCTAGTAAAATCGCAAGCTCTAGCGGTTCTGGTGTTAGCGTTGAAGGGATGGGTTTTGCGATTCCAAGTAATGACGTCGTGGCGATTATTCAACAATTAGAAGAAAAAGGCCAAGTTGTTCGCCCGGCATTAGGGGTTTCAATGATTGACTTAAGTAACATCTCTGTCCAACAACAACGCCAAATCTTAGGTCTACCTGAATCTGTTACAAGTGGTGTTGTCATTCGCAGTGTCAATGGTGCAACACCGGCCGAAAAAGCTGGGTTAGAACAATACGACGTGATTACAGCAATTGATGGCAACCCGATTACAAGTAGTATGGAATTACGAGCAGCTTTATATAAAAAAGCAGTTGGCGACACGATGGAAATTACTTTCTATCGTGGGGATAAAGAACAAACCGTCACAGTTGAGCTAAACGTTGACCAATCCATTTTGCAACAAGAAGAAGTCCAACAATTACAACCCAACCAATAGTATCAATCTGACACAAAGAAACAGGCTGTGACCGTTGTCATAGCCTGTTTCTTTGTAATAATCATTAGGTTATTTGTCGCTTTTGGCCTTTTTACTTACCAATCGGGAAAGCTTCACCAACAATGGCATCGGCTGGTAATTCTAAAATTCCACGCTTCATTGGTGCGTTGGCTAAGTTTAATTCTTTTGCAGAACAAACCATTCCAAAACTTGCAACACCGCGTAATTCTCCTGGCCAAATTAACAAACCATCTGGCATCATCGCACCTGGTTTTGCGACAACGACTTTTAAGCCTTTACGAATATTCGCTGCACCACAAACGATTTGCAATACTTCACCATGATCGACTTCAATTTCTGCGACAGATAAATGATCACTATCTTCATGTGGGACGCACGTTTTAACCAATCCAACCACAAATTTAGGTGATGAATCTGCGACGAGACTTTCTTCAAAACCTTGCGCGTGCATGATTTGATTCAACTGTTCAATTTGTTCAGCACTCAAGGTTACTTGCCCTGTTCCATCAATGGTCATTTCTTTTGAAATCTCGAAAAAATTCCAACCAATTACACGACCATCTGCTGTTGTCAAACGAGCCACGTTTCCACGACGATCCGTACTTTGCTCTAAGTTCTTATCGTCTGCCACGATGACCATTAATGTGTCACTAACAAACTTTGGGTTATATGCAAAAATCAAAATTGTTCCTCCTAAATGTTTTTCCTTGCTCATTGTAGCAGAATTTTGACCTTATTTCATCTCTTCTAGTTTAAATTCGACATGATCGCCAGGTTCTAAAATTAAATCTTTTGCGCCAACTAAAGCCATTTCACCATTCACATCGTACATCCAATATTTTTGGGCTGCTTCATCTTGGGCTTGACCATTAATGCTAGTAATAAAACCATCTTGATCAACTAGATCAAAATTTGCTTGCATCACTTGATATAGACTTTCTCCTGCTACAAAAGTGACTGTTTTATTTTCGACTTCTTCGCCATCAACTTGTAGAGAAATGGTTGCTTCTTCTTGTTGCACTTCAGAAGAAACGCTTTGTACAACAGTTTGACTTGTTGTTTCTGGTGTTTGTTCTGTCTTAGGGGTACAAGCGGCGATCACCATGGTACTAAATAATAGACTCGTTGTTAGGAATATTTTCTTTTTCATTTTCAGCTCTTTTCTAACAAAAAGACCGAAATGGTCGGCCTCTTCGTTCGTTTTTTATTGATTTTCTTCTGGAGTGGAGACGACTAAAACATCACAAGGTGCCTTACGGATAACATAACTAGCGACACTACCAATCATCATCTTTTCTAATTGACTTAAGCCTGATTGCCCGACCATAATCAAATCAATTTGATAGTCACGTGGCAATTCCGTAGCTAGTAAATTTTTTGGTTGGCCATAAGTCAAAACTTTCTTAACTGACGGGAAATTTACTGACTGGGCATAAGTTAGACATTCATCAAGTAACTGATTTTTGCGCTGACTTTCTTCTTCTAAAAAAGACTCCCCTACCGGATACATTCCCATGATTGTCGGTAATTGTTGTTCAATAATCGCAGCAACAATTACTTCGCCTTCATTTCGACGTGCGACTTCAACAGCTTTTTTAAATGCTTCAAATGCATGATCCGACCCATCAATTCCAACTAAGACACGCTTGTACGTTTGCTCCATGTTACTCACACCCCTAAATTATTTATTTGTCGGTAAACTTTGGATAAAACTTTGGATTTCTTCTTTTGTTTTGCGATTTTTATTGACTAAACGGCCTAATTCTTGACCATCTTTAATTGCGATAAAACTCGGAATGCCAAAAATTCCCCATTCTGCACAAACATCAATAAATTTATCGCGATCAATTTCGATCCATTGAAAATCTGAAAATTCAGCTTCCAACTCTGGAATGATTGGGTGAATAAAGCGGCAATCCCCACACCACTGTGCTGTAAAGAAAAAGATGCTTTGACCTTTTTCAACGTAAGTAGCGAACTCTTCTAAACTTTTTGGAATAATCATTGGTTCCATCCTTTATTTTTATTTTCCAGCAATAATTGTTTCGACCGTTGACTTATCTAATCCTTTTAGAACTTGGATTAACATTTCACGAGCAGCTTCAAAGTCTTTAATGCTAAACATGGTTTGATGTGTATGAATATAACGACCTGGTACCCCAATCACCGTACTTGGAATTCCTTCGTTTGACGTATGCGTTGCTGTTGCGTCCGTGCCACCTTTGGAAACAAAGTATTGGTAAGGAATATTGTGTGTTTCTGCTGTATCTAAAATAAATTCTTTCATTTTAGGCAACATAATCATACCTGGGTCAAAAATACGCAATAATGTTCCTTCACCTAAGTGACCAAATGTGCCATTTTTTGTTACTGTATCATCTGCTGGTGAGCAATCCACCGCAAAAAATAGATCTGGTTTAAATTTATTAGCAGCTGGTTGCGCGCCTCTTAACCCAACTTCTTCTTGCACGTTTGCCCCAGCAATTAAAGTATGATTTAATTTTTCGTCTTTTAACGCTTCTAATGCTTCTAAAACTAACGTACAACCATATCGGTTATCCCAAGCTTTTGAAATAATATTTTTACCATTGGCTGTTTTAATTGTTTCAACGGTCGGAACTAACCAATCACCCGGGCGCACACCATACTCCATCGCCTCTTCTTTCGACTCAAAACCAGCATCGAATAAAATATCGGTCACTTCAACCCCTTTTTGGCCACTTGTTCCACGTAATAAATGAGGTGGAACAGAAGATGAAATACAAGGATAATCACCTTTTGCTGTTTTTAAAGTGAAACGTTGTGCAGAAACCACGTAAGGATTCCAACCACCAAGAGGCATCACTTTGAACAAACCACGATCGGTAATTTGTGTTAAGATAAAACCAACTTCATCCATGTGAGCGGCAACCATAATTCTTGGTGCATCGGCGTCTTCGTGTTCACGAATGCCAAAAATCCCACCTAGACCATCTTGTTCTACGCGGTCTACAAAGGGGCTCATTTTATCTCGCATATACGCACGAACTTCATGTTCGAAACCACTTGTCCCTTGAAGTTCGGTTAACTCTTTAATTCTTTGAAATGTTTTTTCTTCCATAATTGTGTTTGATTGACTCAAACATTCGCCTCCCTTAATTCTTTGAATAGTTATATTATAACGCAAAAACAAAAAAATTTGGCGTTTTCTTATCGGATTTTTAGATACTATGGTAAAATGAACGAGTAAGCTGAGTAAAAGGATTTCATTTGATAAGGAGGTTTACTCAATGTCGGAAAAGCATCGTTTTTTACCATTTAAAACCGGGATTGTTCTTGGTGCAGGAATTGGAATTGCAGCTGGTGTATGTGGCACGTTGTATATTAAAAAACATCAAAATAAAAAACCTGATCAAATTTTAGAACAAGTCAAAAAAGCCTTCTTAGCGGAAGGGCCCATTGAAGGATCATGGATTGAACACGAGGCCGTTTTTATTGACCAAGTCGTTCAAGAAGCAAAAGCCTACAGTGGTGGGATTGTTCGTTATGAAGACGATGAATTAGTTGTTTATGGTTTTTTAGCTGAAGCGTCAACTGGAACACTTCTTAGCATTGAACAAATGGAAGGTTCCAATCTTTAAATAATTGAAAGACCACCCTCTTTGAAATCAGAGGGTGGTCTTTTTTTAAGCTTTTTTTCCCAAAAAGAATGAGACAACTGCCACTAAAATTACCGCGCCCAAGATAGAAGGGATGAGCGCCATTCCAGCCATTGACGGTCCGCGGTTTCCAAACAAGGCTTGCCCAATCGAAGAACCGATTAAACCCGCTGCAATATTGAGGATAATACCCATTGAAGAGCCTTTTTTAGTAATTGCACCTGCAGCCATACCAATTAGCCCACCTACAACTAATGTCCATAAAAATCCCATATTTCTCTCCTTCTTTCTTTTGTGCTAATTTCTTACAAGAGCTAGTCGACGATTCGTTTAAATAAAATCATAATAGATACTTCCATGTTAACGACTCAGAAGAATTCTGTAAAGTAAAAAGACTTAGAGTAGTCAATCTTTCTCACCCACTAATCTTCCCACCCACAAAGCGTATAGCCTTGATTTTGAGCTTCCGTCAAGCTTATTTCAACAACTGAATTCGCTTGTTTCAAACCACGACACGTGCTTGAAAAATGGTATTTTGTACCGGATTGTGGTGCAATATAGACGGCTTGTTCTACGGCTTGTACAACTTCTTGTTCAGCTGCGGCTTGAGCTTGTTCGGCGGCTAACTGCTCTGCTAACGCTTGTTCTTCGGCTGCTTTTTTTTGCGCGGCTAATGCTTGTTCGTCAGCTAAACGTTGTGCTTCAGCTTGTTCGGCTGCAATTTTCGTAGCCTCACGTTCTTCTGCGACTTCCGCTTCCGTTTGACTCGATCCATCATGATAGTTAAGTGTCACGCCATCTTGTACATTGAAAATATAGACGTTTAATTGAATGTCATCACTACCAATCGATTGTGCCATTAGATGCACGCCTCTTGCTAATAACTCTTCGCCTCTGAATACAGGAATGACGCTATAACGAACATAATTGTTTGAACTTTTCTCAAGATATGTTTTTATATCCATTTCAAACCGTAGCATTTCTGGACTGTTTAATTGTGCCGTGCCAGTAATCAAATTTTTCCAATTGGCATTTTCACCTGATAAAGCATAACCTATCAAATGCGAGCGATTGTAAAGATAACCGTTCCCTATTTTTTTATTTTTCCATCCGGTTGGTTTAATTTTTGAAATATCCCCTCTTTTTTTGGTCGGCATTAAACTTTGATTCAACATCGCTTCAGCAAACGTTGCTCGATTTAAGTCATCTAATTCTCCGTATTTCTCCCAAGCTTTATTATCCAAGGACAACGCTTTTTTAGTAAATGTCGGTTTATTGTCGTTTATTTCAATCGTTTGAATCCCATCATATTCAAGATTCGCTAGTGTTTCATTGCTTTCTTGTCGTACTTTTTTCTGAATGAGTTGGCTTGATTTTTTAACCTTTTTGGCCTTTTTTTTCTTAAAAAAATTAAACAAGAACTTTTGATTTTGAGTGACGGTTTGATTTTGCGAAATACTTGCAATCGAAGCTTGTTCACTAGCCAATACGACTGGGTTAAGCATATTTGACATAACCATAACAGAAAGTAACAACCAAACAAAAAATACTTTCGAGTGCTTTTTATCCTTTCTTTTCCCTTGCTTTAAAAAAAAGAAGAAAAACGTTCGAAATACCCCCTCATCCTTTTTTCGCATTTTCTCATCTCCCTGTCTATTTTTTTAAAATATATAAAAAAATAGCTAGGATGCATAAACTGATCCTAGCTATTTGAAAGTCAAAGATCGATGAACGAATGATTTCTTTCAAGTCCTCTTTTTTCTATTTATTATTCAATTAGTCGGTTATTACTTTGCTAAACGATAAATAGCATCAGCATATATTACGGCTGCTCGATACAAATCATCTAAACTCATAAATTCATTGGCTTGGTGCATTGTATCGGTATACCCTGGGAACATTGCGCCAAAAGCAACACCACGCTCAAGTAAGCGGCCGTAAGTTCCACCACCGATAATTTGCTCATAACCTTTTTCACCAGTGTGGTCTTCATAAACAGCTAATAAAGTTGAAACAAGTGGGTCTTCCATTGGTACGTAATGCGGACCTGAGTGGTGTTCTTGGCTAACGAGAGTCGTTAAGAATTCGCCCATTGTTGTTTGAATTCCTTTTTCTAAAGTGTCTTGGCCTGTTCCTTGTGGGTAACGGAAGTTTAAGTTAATACTTGCGGCTTCTTGGCCAGCTTCAAAATCAAATAAGCCCGCATTCATTGTTAATTTACCCATTTTCTCATCTTGGTGAGCAACGCCTAACTTTTCACCATAAACGTCTAAATGAATTAAAGTTGCTGCGGCTAAGAAGTTTTTCGCGCCTGCTCCAAATTCATAATGATTTAAAAAGACAGCTAAATAAGTTGCCGCGTTAATCCCTGCTTCTGGGTGTGCCCCGTGTGCACTTTTTCCGATTAATTTAATGTTAACCGTACCACCATTTACTTCGGCAGTCCCTGAAATTGGGTTTTCTGCCACAAAGCCTTCAAATGCTTCGGCTAAAGCCACGGCACTTTCATTTGAATCTGTTACAACAACAGCAATGGCATCTTGTGGAACCATATTGGCACGTAAACCGGCTTTGAATGACACGAGTTCATAGTCGCCTTCGTTTGTTGTTGCAAATTGTGGCGTAATTGAAATATTCCCTTTTTCACCGTTGATAATTGGGAATTCCGCATCTGGCGCAAAACCAAAATCTGGCATTACTTCATGCTCAAAGTAATAATCCATGTCTTTCCAAGTGCTCTCTTCATCTGATCCTACGACAAAGCGAATTTTTTTTGACACCGGTAAACCTAACTCTTTAATAATTTTTAGGCCATAATAAGCGGCCATGCTTGGTCCTTTGTCATCAGACGAACCACGTGCATAAATTTTATTGTCTTTAATAACTGGTACATACGGATCCGTGTCCCAGCCATCGCCTGCTGGTACCACATCCATGTGACCAAAAATTCCTAAAATTTCTGTTCCTTCGCCGTACTCAATATGTCCTGCATAATTATCGACATTTTTTACAACAAAACCATCGCGCTCGCCATAAGCCAACATATGTAGTAAAGCATCGCGTGGTCCTGGTCCAAATGGCGCATCTGCGGTAATTTTATCGTCTTCACGTTCACTTTTTACTTTTAAAATTTCAATTAAGTCATTGAGTAAGTCGTCTTTACGTTTCTCAACTTCTTTTTGCCAATCAATTGTCATGTTGTTCCCTCCAAATTGTTCATTCTACATCTATTATGATACCACTTCTTGTTTTAAATAGGGAATTTTTTACGGTTTTTTTCTTAAAAAAGGCTATAATAAAGAAAAAGAGCGAGGTGGGAAAAAGATGGAAACATTAGATGCTTCTTGCTTAAAAATAATTAAAAAAAGAGCCCGTAATTCACATAAAGGGCATTACGGACGGGTATTATTGATTGGTGGAAATGAACAGTATGGTGGTGCGATTATTATGAGCGCTGAAAGTTGTGTAAAAGCAGGGGCTGGATTAGTCACCGTCGCAACCCATGTGCACAATCATTCAGCCTTACATGCTCGTCTACCAGAAGCAATGGTGATTGATTGGACTTGCCAAACGTTACTAAAAACCCTCCTCAAACAAAGCGATGTGCTTATCATCGGACCAGGTTTAGGGCTAAACTCCTTTAGTCTGTCGCTGCTTGCTTTCGTTTTGAAAAATCAACAAAAGCACCAATGGCTAGTGATTGATGGGTCAGCCCTCACGCTTTTCGCACAAGAAAAGTTAACACTCCCGTTTCCCACGCAAACGGTTTTAACGCCGCACCAAATGGAATGGCAACGAGTTAGTCAAATTGAGATTGCCCAACAAACAGTAGCAAACAATCAAGCCAAACAAGCAGCATTACAGGCAATTGTGGTCTTAAAAAGCCATCAAACAACGATTTACGCGGGTGAAATCGGTACTTACTTGAATCCTTTAGGCAATCCAGCCATGGCTACAGGAGGCACCGGCGATACTCTTTGTGGCATCATTGGAAGTTTTTTAGCACAATTTTCGAAAGAGGTTACTAGTGTCCTAGCTGCTGTTTATTTACATAGTTTAATTGGTGATGCGTTGGCGAAGGAAAATTATGTTGTCTTACCGACGGAAATTAGTGCTGCCTTGCCGCTTTGGATGAAGAAGTTTGAGATGGGGTGAAAAAAACGGGTCTATAATATTTGGTGTTGTTACTAAGAAATTGGTAAGAACACCCTTTTTCTTTCTATAACAAAAAAGCATCTGTTTCCCTTATAATTAAGT
>NZ_JAFBFD010000036.1 GCF_016909125.1 Enterococcus lemanii
ATACCTATCGCATGAAGGGACAAGGGAAGTACTGGTCGGAAAGTGGCGCAGAAGGGATGCTTCGAATGATTGCGAGCTTGAAGAATCAAGAATTAAATGCTAGCTAGTGGTTTAATTGGACAAGTGATTATGGCGGATGTAATTGACCACGTCCAATACGGTGGCTATGCATACTTTCACGATTGGCACCGTACACGCGCGAAATCAACTTCTTTACTTTTACAAAAAGCAACCCACTCACTCGATTTAGTCAATTGGTATTTAGACAGCCGGCCAGAAAAGGTCGTGGCTTTTGGCGATTTGATGGTTTTTGGCGAAGTGGGGGCTTATAAAAAATTTGGCCAACCTGTCGCCAACGACTTGCATTGCGCCAATTGTCCAATCAACGAGACTTGTGAAGAAAGCATTCAAAACCTAGCCAAAGAAAAGAAAATTTCTTGGTCAGACAATTGGCCAGATAGCTGTGTCTTTCATAGCGAAGTCGATGTTGATGATCACCAAACCGTGATGATTCGTTACGAAAACAAAGCCAAAGCCACCTATCAATTGTGTCAATTTGCGGCTTTTTATAAACGTGAATTCCACTTTTTCGGAACGAAGGGGGAACTTTATTTTGATGATGTCACGAACAAAATTATCGTGACCGATCGCCTAAAAGCCGAAACGTTAACTTATCAAAATAACCATGAAGAAACCAATATGGAACCTGGCGATGAAGAACAATTGCTTGATTTTATCGCAGCAATTCAAACCGATAAAACCCCTGTCTCAAACTTAGAGTCCAGCGTCCTCGCTAGTAAACTCGCTCTAGCCGCCCAACGTTCGATTGATCACGAAACGATTGAACGGGTTTAAAAAGAGAAAAAGAACCTTGTGTTTATAACTAAAAGCACCCTATCAGAAGTCGGCTTTTTGAAAGCGTCTATCTGATAGGGTGCTTTTTATTATTCTAAGAAAATTTATCCTTCGTTAACTTTTATTAATAATACTTCATAAGGTTGTAATTGTAAGTTTTTATTTTTTTCTTTTCCGGTAATTAAATCAATCCCGCTACTAGCTACTTGGATTTCTTTCAATTGTTCTGAAAAATTCATAACAAATTGATAAGTATAATCTTCAAAATCGCGTGATTGAACGGAAACTTCTTTATCCCCTTGAACAACCCATTTATTCAACAGTTGTTTTTCTTGGGCAATTTCTGCATAAAAGGCTTCTAGAAAATCAAATGTTGTGCGTGCACCAATAAAATAGGCAGTCCCTTTACCATAATTATTTTTTGTAATTACAGGTGTATTTGCATAAAAATCTTTTGTGTAGTTCGCTAGTGATTTAGCTTCTTTTAAAGCAAGAATGCTACAGTAATCATGGATTTCAAAAGGCAGTCCTTGATAGATAAGTTGATTTTTGTCTTTTGGATAAAGCGTATCCGTTTCTTTGACTTCTAAACCAAAAATTTCTTGAAGTGTTTTTGGCCAACCACCCAGATAAGTTAAATCTGATTCATTTACATACCCAGTAATATACGTTGAAACTAATGTTCCACCATTTTTAACATATTCTGCAAAGCGCGTCATTGTTTCTTCACGGATTAAATATAGCATTGGTGCAATTACTAAGGTATATTTTGACAAATCTGCATCGGACGTCACTACCTCGACAGCAATATCTTGATCCCAGAAATAACGATAGTGTGCTTGGAGCGTTTGAGGGTATTGTTTTGAAGCATTCGAAAATCCTTGTGCATCATTTAAAGCCCAATTGTTCTCCCAATCATAAATAATCGCAACTTTTGCCTCTTTATAACTGCCTTTAATTTCTTTCATTTTTTCAAGCACTTCTCCAACTTGAGCAACTTCTTTAAATACACGATTTTCCTCACTATTATCATGATCCACGACTGCACCATGAAATTTTTCAGAAGAGCCTCGTGATTTACGCCACTGAAAATAAAGATTACTATCCGAACCATGGGCAATAAATTGCATGGATGATAATAAGTGCATTCCTGGTCGTTTTACCTTATTCACTTCATGCCAATTTACACCACTAGGCGTTGATTCCATAATTAAGAAAGATTTTTGTTTCATACTACGATATTGATCATTAATAAATCCAACCTTACTAGCTAAATCAGCTGTTGTTTCCCAGTCATTATGCCAAGCAGGATAACAATCCCAACTAATTACATCAACGTGCGATGCAAATTTTCCATAATCTAAACTTTGAAAAGGAATTAAATCGTGGGTATCTGCCATAAAGTTTGTCGTAATTGGAATTTCTGGCGTTAACTGACGAATATCTTTAATTTCGTGTTCATAAAAATCAATTGTTTGATCTGTTACAAATCGCTTCCAGTCTAAATTATGCCCATGCACCATTGTCTCACCAATACTTGACGGAGATTCAATTTCAGACCAATCTGAGTAAGCATGACTCCAAAATGGACCCCACCACGCATCGTTTAAATTCTTTAAATTTCCATATTTGTTTTTTAACCATAAGCGGAAATTTTCTTGACAATAAGTACAATGACAGTCCCCAGAGTACTCATTGGATATATGCCACATGTACAATGCTGGGTGAGCACCATAACGTTCGGCTAACTTTCGATTAATGATGCTTATTTTTTCGCGATAAAGCGGAGAAGAGAAGCAGTGATTGTGGCGACCACCATGTAACATTTTTTCACGACGATTATTTGTCCTTAATACTTCTGGGTATTTCTTTGACATCCAAGCTGGTCTGGCGCCACTTGGGGTTGCTAAGATAACATTTCCTCCCATTTCGCCAATGTTATCAATAATTTTATCTAACCATTCGAAATGAAATTCCCCTTCTCTTGGTTCAAGCTGGCTCCAAGAAAACATGCCAATTGAAAAAGTATTCGATTTTGATTTTTTCATCAGTTCCAAATCTTTTTCTAAAATTTCCGGATGATCTAACCATTGATCTGGATTATAATCTCCGCCATGCAATAAACGAGTTTCATTTTGGTAACGTGTCATTTTATCAATCTTATCCTTTCGTGCCACCAGCTGTTAAGCCTGTGACAAAATGTTTTTGTAATGCTAGAAATACAAGAGCGATTGGAATACTAATTAGTATCGCTCCTGCAGCAAAAGTAGTGTAGCTCGCCCCCATTTTGTCAGTAACTAATTTGTATAAACCAATTGGCAGCGTATAATATTCTGGATTACGTAATAGTACTGAAGACAACGCAAAATCACCTAGTGGTCCAGTAAAGCCATTCATCGCAACGACCGCTAGCATCGGACGTGAAAGTGGTAGAATAATTTGCCAAAAGATACGTGTGTTGCTTGCGCCATCAATTTTAGCACTTTCATCTAAATCAAGTGGTATCGTATCAAAATAACCTTTCAACAAATAAGTATTCATTGGAATTTGGCCACCTACATAAATCAAAATTAAAAGCAAGTGACTATTGATCAACCCTAGCATTTGTGCTAAGACAAAAATAGCAATTAATGCACTAAATTGAGGAATCATTTGTAAAAGTAAAAATAAGACTAACGCATTTTTTCGACCTTTAAAACGAAACCTTGAAAAAGAATAAGCAGTCATTGAGACAAAGATTAATGAAAGAAGCATTGTAAAAAGACTCACTTTCAATGAATTCAAATACCATTTACCATAATATAACGTTCCGTCGTTTGAAAAAAGACGGGAGAAATGCGCTGTTGTTGGATTTTTAGGAATTAAACTGGTACTAACTAAACTATTTCCAGGATTAAAACTTGCGGTAATTGTCCAAAGCAACGGATAGATAATAATAACAACCATGAATATCAAAAACAAATACGATAAAACAAGTTTGACATTGTTTTGAGCTTTCATACTTTTTATCTTTTTATTCATACTATACTTCCTCCTTAAAGGAATTGGTGCGCTTAAATTGCCATAAAGCAATCCCAATAACGAAAATTGATAATAAAATCGTCAGTGCTGCGGCCAATGCATACTGGCTATTTTGCATGGTCAATTTATAAATCCAAGAAACCAAAATATCTGTCCCACCAGCTGTTGACCCTGGAACAGCTGGGCCTCCTGCATTAAACAAATAAATAATATTAAAGTTATTAAAGTTAAAAGTAAATTGAGTGATAATAATTGGAGCCATTGAATACAACAATAATGGCAATGTAATTTTACGAAACTGTTGAATGGCAGTTGCACCATCAATCGTTGAAGCTTCATATAAATCTTCCGGAATGGATTGCAATGTTCCCGTTGTGACAATAAAAATATATGGAAAACCAAGCCAACCTTGAATCATTAAGAGTGCTAATCTCGTCCAATTTGCATCCGTCATCCAAGGAATTGGAGCGATATGAAAAAAGCTCAAAATGGACTGATTAATTGCTCCAAAACTATCATTAAACATGCCTGCGAAAATCAAAATCGTCACAAAACCTGGAACTGCCCATGGTAATACTAATATTGTGCGGAAAAATTTTTTAAATCGTAATTTCTTTTGGTGAACAACAACCGCTAAAAAAATACCTAAACTTACTTGTAAAGTTGAAGCAACTAGCGTCCAAATAACAGTCCAGCCTAGAACATTAAAAAAAGTCGCACGCCAAATATCCACGGTAAAGATTTTTTTAAATGTTTCCAAACCAACCCAATTCGCTAGATTTGCTGGCGCAGAATGATATAGATCATAGTTGGTAAAAGCTAAAGCGATACTAAATAAAATCGGGAAGATAACTGAGAAAACTAATAGAAAGAAAGCTGGGCTACTCAACAAGTAGGGATAGCCTTCTGTCAAAAGCGCATGATAGCTTTCTTTTAACGAATTAACCTTCAAGCCTTGATCAAGTAATTCTCCATTTTTATAGGCATCTCGTAAATTTAAATAATAAAAAAATAAACCAAATACAATAACAATCAACGCAATTAAGCCTTCTGCTAGTAAAAAAATAGAGTTATCACGTGGGACTTCCGTGCCTAAAGTAACTAGTCCCCATATCCCCATATTAAATAAATCCGCAAAGACGATAAAATACAAAGCGGTAATTGTCAGAAATAGGAGTCCTTTTAATTTTTGGCGATTGTACAATTGACCCATTCCGGGAATTATTGATAACAGTAATGCTTTTTTTGCTTGTGTAGTCTTTGTGTTTACTGTGCTCTCCATCAAGCATCCTCCTCTTTTATGGAAAAAGGTGACTTTACAGCCACCTTTTTACCTTTCGTTTCATTTAATTGCTACTGGCTGCAATTGATGCTTTGATTTGTTCAACAGCTTGTGGTAAAACTTCACTCGGTTTACCTTTACCTGTTGCAATTGTTTGTAAAGCGGCATCGGTAGGTTCCCAGACAGCGTTCATCGCAGTAATTCCTGGAGTTAATTTCGCAAATTGAGATTGCTTAGAAACAGCTAAAGCACTTTCACTTTCTTGAATTAAAGGATTGTCCGCTAATGAAATCACAGCTGGAACTTCTAATGTCTTTTCGTAACGAACAGCTGAATTTTCAGCGTTCGTAATAAATTCAACAAACTTTTGCGCTAATTCTGTATTTTTAGAGTAACTGCTAACGTTATAGCTTTTCACGCCAATAAATGAACCCATATGCTCACCATTACTTAATAGTGGCAATTCTTTCACACCATAATCAATGCCCGCTTCTTTATAAGGAGTCAAGTTCCATGGTCCTGAAATTACAGCTGCTGCTTTACCTTCTGTAAATAAAGAGTCTAATACGTTAATGCCTTGTTCTCCAATAATACCTGTTGGAAAGACGCCCGATTGATAGAATTCTTGAATATATTCACCGGCTTCAACGGCTCCTTGATTTGCTAGCCCAATATCTGCAGAATTAAAGGTACCATCCGCTTCTTGACCAAAGACATAACCACCATACCCACTCATAATTCCTTGGGCATAATATAATTGATCCCATAAAGCCAGTAATCCATATTGATTATTGGTTAGCATTTCTTTAGAAAAATCAAACCATTCATCAGTCGTTGTTGGCAAATCAGCTTCTGCAACAAGCGCCTTATTGTAGTATAAAATTTGAGTTTCAACCGCTTTAGGCAAACCATACACATTTCCATCGACGATTTGCGATTGCATCGCAGCTTCAGTATATAATTCTTGAGTTGCCGCATCGATATCTAGTTTTGCTAACAATCCTTCTGTAACGGCCGTTCCAATTTGATCGGCTGGAATTGTAATCACATCTGCTCCTGTCCCAGCTGGCCCATCTAAACGTAAATCTTCAACCTGACCTGCGTAAGCTTTTTCAACTACTTTTATTTTCACATCATTTTCTTCTTCAAATTGTTTAACTGCTTCTTCAATTCCACCTTTTTTATCTTGATCCTCCCAAACAAGCAAATCATAATCATTTTTATTCTTAGTGTTTGTTTTGCCTGTTGTTGTCCCTTCTCCTGGACCACAAGCGCCTAAACCAAATGCGAGTGCACTAAACAATAATAAACCTGTCATTTTTTTCATTATTAAAGACCCCTTTCATTTTTGAAAACGTTACCTACAACCTTATAGTAAATTAATTTAGTCTATTTGTAAACATTTTTTTACTAATTAAGATAATTTTTTTAACTATATTTTCTTAATATCTTTCCAACAGCGCGAAATCAAGCGTTTTATCTAGTGTGAAAATTTCGTAAATTTATTTACTAAATCAAGTGTATCCGTTATACTTAAGTCGAGGTGATTATATGGTGACTATAAAAAAAATAGCAGAAGCGGCCGGATTTTCACAAGCCACGGTTTCTCGCTTATTAAAAGGAGACGACTCCTTATCCATTGGGGAAGAAACGCGAAAAAAAATAATCAATACTGCAATTGAACTCGGTTATGACCGTTCTAAAATTAAAACAACCATCGAAAAAATTGCATTATTATTTTGGATGACCAATCAAGAAGAGCTCCAAGATTTATATTTCCACCAATTGCGTTTATCGATTGAAAAATATGCACAAATTAATAATTTAGACATTGTTACTATTAAGCACGAGGACGGTATTCAAGCGCTACCTAAAAACATAGCAGGTTTCATTGGTATTGGCGGATTTTCTAGTTCGGAAATTTATCAATTAAAGAAAATTTGTCCAAATGGTGTTTTTCTTGAAATGAATTCTCAACCTGAATTATTTGATACCGTTAAGCCTGATACGGATCGTATGACTCGTCACGCGATTGATTTATTTATACAAAAAGGCTATGAAAAAATCGGCTTTATTGGCGGTGCCTATCATAACCCAGACTCTGATTATGATGAAGAAGATTCTAGAGAAACCATTTTCCGACAATACCTAACTCAATTAGAAAAATTGGAGGACCAATATATTTTTTCTGGTGGAAAATTTACTGTTCACCAAGGCGCCAAATTAACAGAAAAAATGATTGAGACTTTAGGAAAAGAGCATTTACCCGAATGCATTTTTGTTGCATCAGACACGATTGCCGTTGGAGCTTTGCAAGCATTTAACGAGGCTGGTATTTTAATTCCAGATAAATTAGAGTTAATCAGCATTAACGACAATGAGATTGCTAAATTTGTCTCTCCTCCTTTGACGACCTTAAAAATCGATGTGGAAGAATTAGCGCGAACTGCAATTGACATGCTTGTTGATCAACTACTTTATCCAAGAAAAACAACAAAAACAGTTTTAGTTGGGGCAGAACTTATTGAGCGTAAAAGCTTTACCTTATAAACAAATAACCTTTGAAACCATCGTTTTATCAACGATGGTTTCAAAGGTTATACATTTTATTTATTTTTTTAAAACAGCTAAAAAAGCTTCACCATATTTCTCGAGTTTATTTTGCCCCACCCCTTTAATTTCTAAAAAAGCAAGTGCTGTTTGTGGTTGTTTTTGGGCGAGTTCTTTTAATGTTTGATCCGAGAAGATAATATAAGGGGGTAAATTTTGTTCTTGCGCTAAACTTAAACGTAGTTGTCGTAATTCTTCAAATAATGCATCATTTTCAACGAGTTGTTTCACAACGGTTTGTTTGCGGCTGACTGTTTCTTCGCCTCGTAAGACTTTTACCCCTAAAGGCGAAACCATTAACGTTGGAAATTGGCCGTCAGATGGGGTTAAATACCCTTCTGCTGTTAAATAATCAATGAGACCTGTTAAGTCTTTTTGCGTCCAATCTTTCATTAAACCATAAGTTGGTAATGCCTCAAAACGCCATTGCTTGACTTTTTGGTCATTTGATCCTCCGAGTACTTTGGCAACAAGTGATTTACCAAAACGTTCCCCCATCCGTTTGACACAAGACAAAACTTTCTGCGTCTCAACGGTAATATCAACGACTTCACGTTCATCAAGACAATTACTACAACGACCACAATCGGTGCCATTTTCACCAAAATAGCGCAAAATATAACGCTGTAAACACATTTGCGTGTGTGCATATTGATTCATTTCTTGTAATTTCACGTATTCGCTTTGACGATAGGTGAGATCACTTTCAGATTGTTCAATAAAAAATTGTTGAATTTGTACGTCTTGTGCCCCGTACATCAAGATCGCTTCACTCGGTAAACCATCGCGTCCGGCACGCCCGGCTTCTTGGTAATACGATTCTAAATTACCTGGCATTTGTGCATGAATCACAAAGCGTACGTTACTTTTATTAATCCCCATACCAAACGCGTTCGTTGCCACAATCACCTGGGTCCGATCAAAAATAAAGTCTTCTTGATTTTTTGAACGCTCGACTTCACTTAAACCAGCGTGATACTTACCAACCTTTATTTGTTGGTGACTTAATAAATGGTACAGACGATCCACTTCTTTACGAGTGCTCGCATAAATAATGCCTGCTTGGTCTTTGTTCATTTTTAAATATTGTAGCAAATAAGTATCTTTTTGGTTTTTAACGACTTGAAAAGCAAGATTTTCGCGTGCAAATCCCGTTTTGACTTCATTTTCAAAAGGAATCGTTAATCGTTCACAAATATCTTGCGCAACTTGTGGCGTAGCAGTCGCTGTTAGCGCAATAATTGGGGGCCGTTGATCAAATTGTTGGATTCGTTCAGCCACGCGGAAATAGCTCGGACGAAAATCGTGTCCCCATTGTGAAATACAATGGGCTTCATCCACCGCTAGTAAACTTAAAGGAACATAGCGTAACATTTCTTGAAAATCA
Organism: Enterococcus lemanii; assembly: GCF_016909125.1. Taxonomy (GTDB): domain Bacteria; phylum Bacillota; class Bacilli; order Lactobacillales; family Enterococcaceae; genus Enterococcus_I; species Enterococcus_I lemanii. The sequence continues at coordinate 9,156 of NZ_JAFBFD010000036.1, forward strand.
TAAGATTCCATTCGCTCAGGTGCCACATACAATAATTTCACTTCGCCTTGAGCAGCTTGGCGAAAGCGTTGGCTTGTCTCTTGCGGGGACAAGGTACTATTAATATACGTCGCTGGAATTCCCATCTCATTGAGTTGATCGACTTGGTCTTTCATTAAAGAGATTAGCGGAGAGACAACGAGGGTTAACCCCTCAAGCATTAAAGCGGGTAGTTGATAACAAATCGATTTCCCACCACCTGTGGGCATAATCCCTAATACATTTTCTTTTTTTAAAACTTTCTCTATAATGGCTGCTTGGCCAGGTCGAAACTCGGAGTAGCCAAATTTTTCAGCTAATAATTGATACGGATTGATAAAAATTTCCTCCTTATTTCTTAAAAGCGATCAAAATTTTGATATAAATAAAGTAAATCTTGGCTTTCTTGTTTTAATTTTTGACCAATATTCGTTTCGGCCACCTTTTTACGCTCTTCCACCGATTCGATTAAACGCATGACCGAATGAATATCGGTGCCATTTTCGACGGCATCTTGGATAGAGGTGAACGGTTGATGAGCTGCTAGTTGCATCCCATAGCTATTTGATAATAACGTATAGCCGGCAATTCCCGTCGTCTTTTGGTACGCTTTAGCAAACCCACCATCAATCACAATTAAGCGTTTATTGGCTTTTAGCGGGCTTTCGCCTTGTTTTTCTTTTACCGGCGTGTGTCCATTAATAATATGGCCGTCTTTAGGTAACCCAAAGGCCTGAAGAATTTCTTGGCAAATCGCTTCTTCATTACGCAGTTCGTAATAAGCGTTCTTTTCTTCTAAGTGGCTGCTTTTATCTAAAATATAATAGCGTTCAAAAGTTGTCATGTCTTTTTTACCAAATAAAGAAGAACATTCACCTACCCATAAGTACCACATTAAATCCGTTGCCAAGTCATCATAAACTTTTGGATTTTGATAACAAATGGCCACTTGTTCTTGATAAAAATCAAGCAATTCTTTGCCGGCATAACTTTGATTTTCGATGCGAAGCGATTTGAAGTCCCCATTTTCATGCAGTGGAATACAACCATGGAACAACAAGTTTTGATTATAACACAAATACATCTGACCTTTTTCAAACATAAAGTCCATATGGCGACTCAGTTTTTCCGAATCTTGAAAATTCGTCAGTAAATGAGCTAACAACCCTTCTTCTTCACTAGTTAAACGACATGGATCAAGTGGATCGATTGTCGGTGCAACGAAATCATTTAAAGGATAGGTTTGGCCTTTGATCGTGATCGTTTGTTGCGCATAATCAATTTGATCTAACACAAGACGGTGCGCCATTTGAAAATCAGGTCTTCTTTTGATTAGTTGCCCTTCGAGTTTAAATTGCAAAATGGCACAAGCTTGTTGAATTTGGTTGCATAATAGGCGTTCATTTTTTGAGCAATGATCGTTCGCATCAATCATTGGTTCAAAAGTTGGTAAACTCGTGTAATATTTTTGACTGTACTCTATCAAAGCTCTTAGGTTCATGCCATAGCGGTCTTCTAAAATTGCTAAGTTGCCATAACGTGCTTGAATTCGAATCAAGTTCATTAAAGCCGGCCGAGAGCCCCCCTTAGCGGCCAACCAAACGATATCATGGTTGCCCCACTGGATATCAACGGAGTGCAAACCAATTAAACGTTCCATAATGTCATCGGGTTGGGGGCCTCGATCATAAATATCACCGACAACGTGTAAGTGATCGACGACTAAACGCTGAATCGAAGCCGCCAATGCTCGAATGAGGCGACTGGCTTGATTGAGTTCAATAATTTTATCAATAATTGAGGTGTAATAATCAATTTTATCTTTTTTATTCGTCATTTCATTTAACAATTCTTCAATAACATACGCAAATTTTGGTGGAAAAGATTTACGCATTTTCGAGCGCGTATATTTGCGACCAGCATAAACGGTCACTTGGCTCAAGAGATAGATTTGTTCGCGATACCACTGATTTAACGCTTCTTTGTCCTCGTGTCGTGTTTTTTCAAGCGCTGTTTTTTCGCGTGGGTAATAAATTAAGGTACACAAATCCGTGACCGCTTCTGGTGGATAACCTGCAAGTGACTCTTCGACTTTTGCCCGCACACTACCTGAACCATTGCGCAATACGTGATTAAACGCTTCGTATTCCCCATGAACATCGCTAACAAAATGTTCTGTCCCCTTGGGTAATTGTAAAATCGCTTCTAAGTTAATCATTTCTGTTAAAACGTCTTCTTTTTCAGTGAATTGCCCTTTTAATAGTTGAAAATACTTTTCCTTCATCCCCACACCCCACTTTATTTCCTTTTACTATAGCAAATTCATTCGAACATGTATAGATAAAACAAACAAGTTTAGTGAATCTGCCTTCAACTTTTCAACCGAACTGGAAAAACAAAGACTTCGCGGGCGTGGCCGGCTTCATCGGGTTGGATTTCAGTCACTGGTTGTCCGACAACGACTTCCCCTTGAAAAAGATAATGGGCAGGTTTTAATTTTTCGAATAAAAAAACGCGTTGTCCTGCGATGTTGACTTGGCTTAAATCACGATTTTGCCAAGGCGTTTCGAGACTCTGATTGCCTTTTTTCCCAATTGCGGTAAAATAAAACACGTCTTTTTCCCAACGATTTTGATACAAGCTTTGCGCAGGATCATTGATTAGAACGAGCAGGTGATTTTTCTTTGATTTGCGAATGCCGCCTTCAAATTGACAACCAAAAACTTCGGTGATTAGTTTGTTATTCAAAACCATGCCTTTTTGAGGTAATTCGAGCATACCTATCCCTTCTTTCGCTAATCTTTTAAGCGTTTTTTTAAATAATACTTCGTGACACCTCGCATCGGTAAATCCGCTACTTCACCAAAGACTTCATAACCATGCTTCAAATAAAAATCTAGTGCTTGGTAACTTTTGGTCGTTAATGTAATGTGAATCAAGTCTTGCTCTTGAGCGATTTGTTCGATTGCTTCAAGTAAGCGGCTCCCGACTTGTCGGCCACGATAGCTTGGGCTAACTGCTAAAAGTTGAACGTATAGTGATTCATACGTTTGTTTCGCCACAATTCCACCCGCGACCTGATCATTTTCCCAAGCGGCAAAGGCATACATTTGATCGGCTATCAAAGGAAAATCGGCTACCAGTGTTTGCTCTTCAAAAATCTGATTTAAAATGGGACTCAATCTTTCGACAGTTGTTTTTTTAATTTCCATCTGAACTTCTCCAGTCAAATTGTAAGGCCTTTAACCAAGTATGTGCTAGTAAAAAATGGCCATTTTGATTCGGATGCACCCGATCATTAGATAAAATATAGCTCGACTGCACTTTTAAATACTGATTGACAGCGGCTTGAATATCGACATAAAGCAAGTTATTTTCTCGTGCCAATTGTTTAACGACGGCTTGATATTCTGCAAGTTTAGCAAACATCGGATCGGATAGGTTATTTTCAAACATAAATGGACTCATTAGAACGATTTGTTTGACTTGTGGCTTCGTTTGTTCAACTAAATCTTGATACGTGCATCGGAAAGTTTCTAAGTCAACCAAGTCATTGGGATGGACAAACCGTTGATCAAAATGGCGCCAAACGTCATTAATGCCAATCATAATTGAGACATAATCTGGATTTAACCTTAAAACATCTTGGTGCCAACGAGCCTCTAAATCCGTGACTTTGTGCCCGTTAATCCCTTGATTGATGACCATGATTTCTTTTTCTGGATAAAGTGCGGTCAAAGCTTGGGCGATTATTGCAACATAGCCTTGTCCTAAACTATCAAAACTACCAACCTTTCTTTGATAATCGCGCCCGGCATCCGTGACAGAATCGCCAATAAATAACCATTTACTTTGTTTCTCAAAAAACATAGGCCCACCTCTATTTGTTTTATTTTCTTTATTTTAACATACTACGCTACGATTGCTTGCAGTATCGCCAGTAAATTCGCTTCGTCTTTAGCTAACCAGTCAACCAACTGTGTTTGACTTGAAAACGAGTGTTGGCGCCGGTTTAGCCAAATCGTCTCCCAGCCTGCGTTTTTAGCTCCTAACACATCATTTTCAAAAGAATCACCGACATAATAGGCTTTTTTACCCGATAGTTTCATTTGTTTTTTTGCCAAATCAAAAATCGCTTTGTCAGGTTTCTTTAGCCCCACGGCACCTGAAATGATCTGTTTTTCACGTGGAATCCAGCGCTCTAATTCAAGTTGGTCGATTTTTTTTTGTTGATGATTTGCTGGTCCATTTGTAATAATCCCCATTGGAATTGCTTGCTCTTGGCAATAATCAAGAACTTTGATAATCGTAGGTGATAAGGTAATTTCTTGTTGTGCTTGTTCATAATCCATTTGGAATTGCCACGCAACCTCATCTGAAATTTCAATGCCAAGTGAAAAAAAAGCAGCTTGCATACGGTAAATTTGCATCGCCTCTTGGGTCATTAATCCCCTTTGCGAATAATAAAAAGCCGCATCGCTATACTTTTGTCTCGCACAATAAAGCTCGGTTAAATCGACTGAAAGTGAGGCGAAATTTTTCGCATACGCTTGTTGAAACGGTGCCATTTGATCATACAAAGTATCATCTACATCAAAAACAATCGCAGTCATTTGACTCGCTCCTTTTCCTCTTTTTACTCAGTCTACAAAGCTGAAATTAAAAACTTATGTGGAAAACGGTAACACAATAAAAAAACGAACACATTCTCTTTAAATAAAGTTTGACTTTACTTGTTCTTAATCACAAAAAAAGTCAAACTTGTTTACAGTAAGGTTGACTTTTTTTGCTATACAAGAGACAAATCGAATGCATCCATTGCACTCGCTATGGTCTTTCTCATCCAAATTTACACTTAAAACAATCCACTCACATTGCCGTTTTCATCAACTGCAATGCGTTCGGCTGCTGGTACTTTAGGTAAGCCTGGCATCGTCATAATTGTACCGGTTAAAGCTACGATGAAACCAGCGCCGGCAGAGACTTTTAAGTTACGAATCGTGACATCAAAATCACTTGGGGCACCAATTAATGTCGGGTTATCTGAAAACGAATATTGCGTTTTCGCCACACAAATTGGATAATGACCAAAACCTAAACGTTCTAATTCTTTCATTTCAAAACGAGCCGCAGATGTAAATTGGGCTTGCTTGCCACCATAAACTTTTTGAACGAGTTTATTTAATTTTTCTTCGATTGAATCGGTTAATTCATAAGCAAATTGGAAATTATTTGGTTGTTTAGCCAATTCGATGACTTTTTGTGCGAGTTCAACGCCACCAGCACCGCCTTTTTCCCAAACTTCAGAAACAGCCACATCAACGCCGTATTTTTGACAAGCCGTTTTTACAACTTCTAGTTCTGCTGGCGTATCGGTTGGGAATTGGTTAATGGCAACGACAACTGGTAAGCCAAAGACATTTTGCATGTTGGCTAAATGTTTTTCTAAATTTGGCAGTCCGGCTTCAACCGCTGCGGTATTTTCAGTGGCTAAATCGGTTTTAGCTACACCACCATGCATCTTTAAGGCGCGAATCGTTGCAACTAAAACAACCGCATCTGGCGTTAAATTCGCTTCTCGACATTTAATATCAATGAATTTTTCAGCCCCTAAGTCGCCACCAAATCCAGCTTCCGTCACTACATAATCCGCATATTTTAAAGCAGTCTTTGTTGCAAGTACACTATTACAGCCGTGAGCAATGTTGGCAAACGGGCCACCATGCACAAGGGCAGGTGTTTGTTCTAACGTTTGAACTAAGTTAGGATGAATCGCCTCTTTTAATAATGCCGCCATGCTTCCTTCTGCCTTTAAATCGCCGGCTGTTACGGGTTGGCTTTCATAGTTATAACCGACAATGATTTGTTTTAGCTTCTCTTTTAAGTCGGTCATGTTATTGGCTAAACAAAGAATAGCCATAATTTCAGAAGCAACGGTAATTTCAAACCCATCTTCTCTTGGAACACCATTTACTTTCCCTTGTAAACCACTCACAATATGACGCAATTGACGATCGTTCATGTCGACTGCCCGTTTCCAAGTAACTCGGCGGCTGTCAATTCCTAATGCATTGCCATGGTGAATATGGTTATCTAGTAAGGCAGCTAATAAATTATTGGCGGCACCAATGGCATGAAAGTCGCCGGTAAAATGCAAATTAATGTCTTCCATCGGCACAACTTGGGCATAACCGCCACCTGCTGCGCCACCTTTCATCCCAAAAACAGGACCTAATGACGGTTCGCGTAAAGCTAGCATCGCTTTTTCTCCTAAACGCGTCAAGCCATCCGCTAAACCAACGGAAGTCGTTGTTTTCCCTTCACCAGCTGGCGTTGGCGTAATGGCTGTCACCAAAATTAATTTGCCATTAGGTTGTGCTTGCATTTTGTCTAATTGGTAAATATTTAGTTTGGCTTTGTATTTGCCATATAAATCATAATCCTCTTCTGCTAAACCTAGTTTTTCAGCAATGTTTTTAATTGGTGCCATTTCTGTTTGTTGCGCAATTTCGATATCGCTTAAGAATGTCATATGGATAAGCCCCTTTAAAAAAAGTTTATTTAATATAGTAATACGGCATTTCGCTCCATTTAGCAAGTGATTTTTTGAACTTAATGATCTATTCTTATTATTTCATAACAATTAACACTTTGAAACGTTTGATTATTCGTTTTTTACACAAAGAAAAACCTCCTTCAAAAAAGCGGTTACTTTCTATTTAGGAAAGCTTTTGTTAAAATATTAGATTGTGAGTCCGCTGGGTAATCCGTCATGACTCTTTTTTTAATAAAAAGGAGGAAAAGTATTCATGATTCACCTAAAAAATGTTTCAAAGACTTATCGTGTACCGATTCGAAAAGCGGGTTTTAAGCAAGCCGTGGCCGCTTTTTTCAAGCGCGAATACCGGCAGATTGACGCACTAAAAAAAATTTCGTTACAAATTGAAACGGGAGAGATGGTGGGCTATATTGGCCCAAATGGTGCCGGAAAAAGCACCACAATTAAAATTTTATCTGGCATCTTAGCCCCAGATGAAGGGAAAATTACAATTGCAGGCTTAGACCCATTTACTCAGCGCAAGCAACATGCAAAAAACATCGGTGTTGTCTTTGGGCAACGTACACAATTATGGTGGGATTTACCAGTAGGCGATTCTTTTGAATTACTCAAAGAAATTTATAAAATCCCTACTGCTCAGTATGAACAACGTCTAAGCGAGTTTATCCACTTATTTGAATTAGAAGATATCATCCAAAGACCCGTACGCCAATTAAGTCTTGGTCAGCGCGTTCGTTGTGATATTGCCGCCGCTTTATTGCATCAACCAAAAGTGCTTTTTTTAGACGAACCGACCATTGGACTAGACGCCTATTCCAAACAAAAAGTGCGCGCATTTATTAAACAAATCAATCAAAAATACCAAGTAACCGTGATTTTAACGACGCACGATATGCAAGATATCGAGCAAATTGTCTCACGGGTTGTTTTGATTGGGCACGGTGAATTATTATATGATGGAAAATTAGACGCTTTGGTAGGAAAGTACGGTGGGCCCCAACGGATTCAATTACAATTCCAAGGCGAACTTTTATCGCATGCTTCTTATACCATTTTAGAAGTGACGCAGCGTACAGCCTTCTTACAAGTAAATACCAATCTGGCGGATGTGATTCGCACGCTACAACAAACGATTATTATTGATCACTTAGAAGTTTTTAAGCCCACAATTGATGATGTGATTTTGAATTTATATCAGGAGTACCGCGTATGAGGGGCTACTTTATGTTATTTAAACTACGAATGAATGCCGGACTTCAATATCGCGGTGCTGCTATTTCTGGGATAGTTACGCAATTTATTTGGGGCTTTTTACTGATTACTTTGTTTCAACTTTTAGGGCAAAGTAGCATGACGGCCAAAGAAATTGCGACATACTTTTGGTTGAATCAAGCACTCATTGCAATGAATGCCGTCTGGACAATGGACAACCAACTTTTCCAAGAAGTTGAAAGTGGCGACGTGCAATATAGTGTTTTACGCCCTCAAAATATTTATTTGCAATGGTTCGTTCGAAATGGCGCTTATCGTTTATCCCGAACACTTTTGCGAGCAATCCCACTTTTATTAATTGCTTTTTTCTTGCCGGAACCTTACCGTTTTGCACTACCAGAAAATTCTTTGGCCTTTTTTGGTTTTTTCATTTCTCTCTTATTTGCTTTTTTGACACAGCTGGCCATCGGAAACGTCATGGTCGCTCTTGTGATGAAAAGCAAACAAGCGATAGGTGTGCGCATTTTATTTGTTTCTTTATTTGATTTTTTAGATGGTGGAAATATTCCTTATCTTTATTTTCCAGTCGTGATGCAGACGGTTTTAAAAACGACTTTCTTTTACAGTATCAAATCTGCTCCTTTTTTTATCTATTTAGGGCGTGTCCCGATTCTTTCAACGTTATTTTTCCAAGCGATTTGGTTTGGCTTATTAACGGGACTTGGTTACTGGTTAATCCAAAAAGAATTACAAAAATTGGAGGTGTATGGTGGATGAAATTATATCTCAAATTTTTTAGTTTACATTTGCGGCGGCAATTACAACACCGCCTCTCCTTTTTCTTTGTTTCTTTTGGTCAAGCGTGTTTAGCCGCTACGAGTTTATTTATGATTCTTTTTTTAATGCCACCAGGAGTTGCTGTCATGGGCTTTGAGCGCAATGAAGTCTTGTTAGCTGGTGCGATTATTAACTTAGCTTTTTCTTTAGCTGAAGGATTTGCACGTGGTTTTGATACACTTGGTACACTGATTCAAAGAGGGGATTTTGATCGCGTCACTGTCCAACCAATTTCAGAAATTGCTCAAATTTTTATGATGACGATTGAGTTTACTCGCGTTGGACGTTTTTTAGTCGCTTTTGTTACACTCGTTCTTGTTTTGACGCAATTACCGCCGTTACCGATTTGGTATTTAATTTTTTTGGTTTTGACTGGCGCATTTGTTTATACTTGTTTATTTATTATTTATGGTTCCATTTGCTTTTATACAACGGAAAATCTAGAGTTTTTTAATATTTTAACGGATGGAACAAAAGAATTTGGTAAAGCGCCCTTTGCTTTTTATGGTGAAGCTGTTTTGAAGTTTTTAACGTATTTGTTACCATTGGCGCTCATTCAGTATTATCCGCTCCTTTACCTTTTAGGAAAATCAGAGCAAATTTTTTATGCTTGGGTGCCATTTTTTGCTTATTTATTTGTACTTCCAACGCGTTTTATTTGGCGGCATGCACGCAAACATTATCAGTCTACAGGTAGTTAAATCAAAAAAATATGATACTCAAAACATAAAATCATGTCTTGGTATCATATTTTTTATTTATTTCTACAGTAACTCTTTGACCCGTTCAACGAGGGTCCGATTTTCTTCAAAACTTTGACGAACGCGTTTTGCTTGAGAAGGTTCGTTCGTAATGATGCCATCAATATTTAAACGTAATGCCCGACGAACAAGCTCTTCTTCATTAACCGTCCACGTCATTATTCCTTTACCTACTTGACGCGCTTGCTCAACTAGGCGCTCATTTAAAGAAAATTCCTCAATGACAACAAAATCAGCGGACGTCGCAGGTAAGTTACCAATATTAAAAGCCACTAAATAACCCGTTCGAATATTGGGATCGAGCGCTTTGACTTTGACAATGCTTTCTTCTTTCAAAGATTGAACTAGATAGCTTTGCGTAACGTTATATTTTTGGAGGATCTTCACCACGTTTGCTTCCATTTCTGGCGATTCCCAACCATAATACTTTAACTCAACAACCAACTTCATTTCAGCCGTAATTGCGGCTTGCACGTACTCTTCAAATGAAGGAATCTTGTCTTCAAAGCCACCACTATGAACCGTTATTTCTTGTAATTCAGCTAAGGTTAACTCGCTAATACTTTCTTGTCGATTCGTTAACCGAGAGAGCGTGCGATCGTGAAAAACGACTAATTGATGATCTTTTGTTTCTAAGACATCCATTTCAACATAATCGGCACCTTGCTTAGCGGCTGCTTGTAAGGCACTAATGGTATTTTCCACCCCACCTGCCATATAACCTCGATGGGCAACGATTTGAGTATTGGGTTGATACAAAATTTTTGTTAAAGAAGCGGCATTTGCTCCAAAAGCGATTAGAAAAAAAAGGCTTAGGGCGCCATAAAAAAAGAAAGGTCTTTTAAATAAGAAAGGTTTACTTGTCGGTTGCAGCGGTGAAGCCTGTTCTAATTTAGGATAAGCGAAACACAAAAGGCCATCTGCTAGTACCATTTGTAAAAAACCAAACGAAAAAAAGAGTACAATTTGTAAAAGCGTCAAAATAAAACCTGCTACAAATGGTGCGCCAACAGAAAGCAAAGGTTCAATAACGATTAATGGTAAAAGAAGCGTGGCCGTCACTAACCCAATCATTAATGCATAAATGCCTAAAGTAATAACCAAAAAGCCAATTGTTTTTAAACATTTTCCTTTTGTGTATTGCCAACTTTTCTTAATCGCACCAAAAATGGATAATTCTTCTTCTATTACAAAAAAGATAACGGTATAAATTAAGCGCAAACTTAAATAAAATAAAACAAGTAGGCTACCAAAATAAATAAAAAAACCTTGCGTTGATTTAACCAGCTCATCGCCAATAAAATGCGGTAGATACAAATTGTCGGCCAACCCTGCGCTCATACCAAGCGAGGCAATCGGCAAGATTAAAACAAAGTACAATAAAAATAACAGACTTTGAAAACTTAAAAAATAGCGAGCTTTGCGATGGATTTTTCTTAACACCGTCCGCAGGTGATAATCTTGATGGCTCCGTTGCAAATAAGCTAAAACAACGTAATATGCTTGTTCATAATAAATAAAAAAGACAGTAGTTAAGCCAATTAGCGCAATAACAACTAAAGCAAGTGGGTTTTGAATCGCTACCATCAAATTATTTTCAGTAATACTTGTTAAGCCTGTAACTTTTAATACTTGGATAAATAAGTAGGACAATAATGGTAAAACGACAATTACTTGTAAGAGTCGTAAGAAAAAAACACTTTGAAAGTAAATAGGAAAATAATTGCGCAAATTGATGAATCTTTCTTTAAATTTCAACCAAAGCGGCATCTAACCACCCCTTTCATTTTCTATTATTATAGCAAATCTAATATCGACTGACGATTATTCCTCTAACAACTTAAGTTATGCTTCGTCTTTTGTTATTTTTTGTGGTAGATTGAAAGTATCAAGCTTAATAAAGAGGTGAACGACCATGATGATTGATACGCCACGGTTAACTTTACGCCAATTTCAATTGAAGGATTTAAGCAGCTTGCACTATTACCGCAATCACCCGGTTTGTAAAAAGTTTCAAAACTGGGAAGACACCACTCTTGAAGAATTAGACGTGTTTATAAAAAGCAATATGCAGCGTTCGGTCCGCGATCAGCAGATGCAAATCGCTTTAGCTTTAAAAGAAACAAATGAACTTGTTGGTGATATTTTCTTAGCCAAAAAAGGGAAAACCATCACCCTTGGCTTTACAACAAGCCCGCATTTTCAACGTCAAGGGTATATGTTTGAAGCACTTTCGTATTTTATTCCTTACCTCCAAGATTTATTTCCCGTCTCAGACATTATTTGCCTCATCCATCCAGGAAACATTGCCAGTGAACATTTGGTCGCGAAATTACACTTTGAAAAAGAAGGGTATATTGACGAATTTGATAGCAATGTTTTTGTTTTGAAAGCAAAACAGCAAAACTAAGAAAAAGCACAACGAGTGACGAATCTCGTTGTGCTTTTTTGTTGACTGATTATTTTTCTACAATCAGTGTGCCAGTAACATCCGCGCGCTCATCTACTTTAGTCCAAACACGTGATGATTCCATGTTTTAATGCCTCATCATACATCTCTTGGAATGCCTCTCTTATACCTTGTCCAAATTCTATCGGAAAAGAGCTGAAAAAACTATCATAAATAATCTGTCCTTTAAAAATAACAACGAGCTCTTCTCGGCTAATAATGCCATATCAATTAACCGCTGCTCTGACATAGTCATCAACTTGTTTGCGCACACCCGCTCGGCCGTAGGGACAGCGAATCGCCTCTGAAACAGGATTGTATTTTTCAAAAATTTTATTTGCTTGTGCTTGAAACATCGATATTCACCGCTACTTTCAATTTTTTCGTTGATCAATTTTAAAAAAAGCAACTATTTTCCATTTTTTTAAAAAGAGAGCCTGACAAAATTCTTATGAACTATACTCAATAACAACCTCACAAAAATTCGTTACTGGGTGTACTTTTTTATTTTCTTAACCTTACTATTCAATCTCACTCCGAGCAATTGTCCCTGGGTGATACCCGAAGTGTTGTAAGAATTTCTTATAAAAAAAAAGTGATATTTGAAAAGCCTGATTCGATTGCAACTTGATAAACAGGCATCGTTCCTTGCATGATTAATTTTTTTGCATGTTCTAAACGGCGCTCAATGACTAATTGTGTAAAATTTTTACTCGTTTCTTTGCGAATCAATGTACTTAAATATGCTGGTGAGTAATTAAAGACTTGTGCGAGTTCCGCTAAAGAAACGTCTAAGTAATGTGCTTCAATGTATTGTAAGATATGAAGCATTTGCTCTTTACTTTTTTGACTTTTCTTATTTGTCTCGTAGTCAAATTCCCGAATCAATAACAAAATTAAAACAGCAATTAATTTTTCAATTATAGCAAAATTTCCAATCATTGGTTGATAGTGTTCTAATAAAATTTGTTGCATCGTAATGTGGATGCGCTGATTTTGATTATCTTTGAAGACTATATATTGATTGTGTGTTTGTCGTTCAGATAAAGCATCTAAAATAAAGTCAAAAACAATTCCACTTTCAAAATTTTCTTGGCTCAGTTGTTTGCGGAAATAATCCTTTTCTATCAAAAGGTTAATTAAGATGTCGTCTTCGCCGGTTGCTTCAATTGCATGCGGCACAGACGTATCAATTAAACAAATTTGGCCCCTTTTTAAATGGACTTTTTTGCCGTCGATATACTGAATACACTCGCCGGCATACATATAGTTCAATTCAATAAAGCTATGAACGTGAAGTGGCACTGGCGTAAACCGATTTTGTTTTACAATTTGATAATTTTGGTTTTCAGGAATTAATTTATTAAAGACATAGACGTCAATGTCATTGAGCCGCTCGGTAGTTAAATGGCTATAAATTTCTGATAAACTGGGATTTTTTTGATAATAAGCTTCTTTGACAGATATTTTGGTGAGTTGTTGGTCTAGCTGCGTGAAATCCATTTTATCCCCCTTTTATACATATCATAAAATATGATAGTCTCTTCCGTTTCTTTTGTCATTGTTCTGGTTAACGCTTTCATTGTACTATATCCCTATCATAACAGTATTTTAAGAATTCGTAAAATACAAGGAGGTAGACAGATGAACAATATCAAGCAATTGCTAAACAATAAATACGATAGTCATGTGATGCCTTTTCTTTGGATGCATGGAGAAGAAGAAAGTGTCATTCGAACCTATATGGAAAAAATTCATCAAGCCAGTATCCGCTCCGTCTGTATTGAATCACGCCCACATGAAGGTTTTTTACAAGAAAAATGGTGGCAAGATGTCGCGTTTATCATTGAAGAGTGTGAAAAGCGCGACATGACGTTTTGGATTTTAGATGATAAACATTTTCCAACTGGCTATGCTGCAGGTGAAATCGAAAAAAATCATCGACATTTACAAAAAATCTTTCTTAATTTTACAAAATTAGATTTTGTTGGCCCTAAAAAAAATGCGGGGATTATGCTTGATTGGCTAGTTTCAGCCGGTCGACCAAGTATCTTAGACGCCGAATCGACTAAAGAAGAGGCTCACGATGCTTTTCAACCTGAAATTTTATCGGTTGTTGCTGCTAGGAAAACAGCTTTTAAAGAAATAGAAGAAGACACTTTGATTGATTTGACTTCTTTCATCAACAAGAAAACGCTTTATTGGGATATGCCTGATGGTGAATGGTCGATTTATGTTTTCTTTACGACACAAGACGGAGGCGAAGCAAGCATGCAAGGTTATTTAAACCCACTCGTTCCAGAAGCCACTGATGTTTTGCTAGACACCGTTTATGAGCCTCATTTTATTTTATCTATTGAAAAAAAGAAGGAACAAAAATGTTAAATGTCATTTTTGTTCCTTCTCACTTATTTATTATTAAATTTAAAAAATTTAGGTGCACGCTCTTATTTGAAGTTTTTTCTATTTTTCGTCAGCTTTTAATAATTGATTCAGTAGTAACGCAGCGACGACTAATAAGGCCCCTGCTAAATAAATCCCCCACAAACCTTGGTGCAAAATTTCCCGTAATGGTTGCAATAAATCCGTCGGTAAATTTTTTGCCGTTTGTGGATTTACCAATTTATTCATGATGTCCGGGTCATTGGTTAAGTTGGATTTCGTTAACTGTTGGCGCGTCACTTGGTTTAAAATCAAACCAAAAACCGAAATCATGATGGTTTGTCCAATCGTTTTTGACAACGTATTAAAAGAAGTCGCGACTCCTAATTGGTCAAAACTAACACTGTTTTGGGCACTGACGGTCGTTGCTACAATCGTCGCCCCCACACCAATTCCCGTGACACCTGAAATCATTAAGAAGACAAAGAACGGTGTATGTAAAGGTAGCAATAACAGACTCACACCACCGACCAACGAAATAATCAACGTATAAAAAAGTGTCCGTTTAATTGAGTGTTGCACCATCCACCGACTCGCTAAAGAAGAACCGTATACCCATAAAATCGAAAGTGGCGCCAGTACCAATCCACCGATTCCAGCTTTATAACCTAATACACCTTGCATCCACATGGGAATATAAACTTCAACCGCCATCAAAAAGCCACTAATGAATGCTGCCACTAAGTTAACCACAACAAAGACGCGACTTTGGAATAAATCAAGTGAAATAACCGGATCTTCCGCTTGTTTTTCAACTCGAATAAACAGAAACGTTGCAATGACTGTCAGTAAAAACATCACAATCACTTTCCAATCAAACCCAGTCTCACTTAGGAATTGGAAAGCCAGCAATAACGTTAGTAGCATCGTCATTAAAAGCATGCTCCCTAAGATATCTGTTTTCTTACTTGCGACTGTCCGTTTTTCTTCAACTAAATAGTAAGAAACTAAACCAATTAAAACAAGTCCAATCGGCACGTTAATAAAGAAAATCCAATGCCAGCCAATCGTATCAACAATCACGCCACCCGTTAAAGGACCAACAACACTAGCAATTCCCCAAGCCGTACTATTTAAACCAAGCATTTTTGCCCGTTTTTCTGCTGAATACATGTCAGCTAAAATCGTTAACGCAACGGGCATCATGGCACCAGCACCAATTCCTTGAATCGCGCGCGCAATAATTAAAGTTAACATCGTATTAGACAAGCCACATAAAGCCGAACCGATAATAAAAATAGCCGTTCCTAAAATAAAAATTGGCCGACGACCGATTTTATCCGATAACTTTCCAAAAATTGGTGTAAACATCGCATTCGTCAATAAATAAATTGAGAAAACCCAGTTCATAATCTCGATCCCATGCAATGAACCCACAATGGTTGGCATTGCCGTGGTTACAATTGTCCCTTCGATGGCCGTCATAAACGTCGCCACAAAGACTGCAATCGTCACTACTTTCACATTTGTTTCTTTTTTCATGCAAATCCCCATTTCATTTTTTCATTTGAACGTAAAAAAACAACCTCTACTAATTTGTTAGTCAATAACTACAAATAGCAGAGGTCGCCTCTTTTATTCCTTCACACTTGCCAATAAAGCAGACACTTTATCTGTTTTTTCCCATGACAAGTCGATATCTGTACGACCAAAATGTCCATAAGCAGCCGTCTGACGATAAATTGGACGACGCAAATCTAACATTTCTATAATTCCAGCTGGACGTAAGTCAAAATTTTGACGAACCGCTTGGATTAATTTTTCTTCTGAAACGACACCTGTGCCAAACGTATCAATTGCAATCGACACTGGGTGAGCAACTCCAATGGCATACGCTAATTGAACTTCCGCTTTTTTAGCTAATTTGGCAGCGACGATATTTTTGGCAATGTAACGTGCCGCATAACTTGCTGAACGGTCAACTTTTGTGGCATCTTTTCCAGAAAAAGCCCCACCACCATGACGCGCATAACCACCATAAGTATCGACAATAATTTTACGACCTGTTAACCCGGCATCCCCTTGCGGACCACCAATTATAAAACGCCCAGTTGGGTTAATATAATATTTGGTCTTATCATCAAGTAATTCTGCTGGAATAATCGCTTGAATCACTTTTTCCATCACGTCTTGATGAATTGTTTCATTATCAATCGCTTCATCATGCTGCGTACTAATTACGACCGCATCCACACGTTTTGGTTGTTGATTTTCATCGTATTCAACCGTCACTTGCGATTTTGCGTCTGGTCTTAAATAAGTTAATTCACCGGATTTACGCAAATCAGCCAAACGCTTCACTAAACGATGGCTTAAAGCAATGGGTAACGGCATCAATTCTGGTGTTTCATCGACTGCAAAACCAAACATTAAACCTTGATCCCCTGCCCCAATTTGATCCAATGGGTCTCCTTCGTTTTCTCGCACTTCAATCGCTGTATCCACGCCTTGTGCGATATCTGGTGATTGTTCGTCAATGGCAACTAACACCGCTACCGTGTCGCCATCAAAGCCAAATTTCGCGCGTGTATAACCAATGTCTTTGACGGTTTGGCGCACCACTTTTTGGATGTCCACATACGCCGTGGTTGAAATTTCGCCAAAAACTAAAACTAAACCGGTCGTCACGGATGTCTCGCAAGCCACACGTGCCATTGGGTCTTTTTCTAATAATGCATCTAAAATCGCATCACTAATTTGATCGGCCACCTTATCTGGATGCCCTTCTGAAACGGATTCTGATGTAAATAAACGTCTTTCTGTCAATTTTGATTCCCCCTGATATATTTTCGGTTACAAGGCATCTTCACTTTCTTTAAGTGAATCCTCTCGGGAACTTGCAACGGATATCATTATAACAAAGAATCGAGGATTTTGCTTGTATTTTAAATAAAAAAGTAAACCTCTTAAGAAAAAGAGGCTTACATCATTTTTATTGATGAATTTTCCGATACCATTCATGATACAACTGCGCGAGTTCCGCCGCTTTGTCTGGATACTGTGACAAGCAGTCGTTTTCAGGTGTTTCAGCTAAATGATCTCTTAGTGAAAACAAACTGCGACCACAACCAATATCGGTATGTTCGACTTCTTGCATAATTTTTCGTGCATTTTGTGAATTCTCATCATCATGAACTTCATGTAATTTCCAATCTTGTGTCCGAACGCTCCACTGAAAACCGGTATCAAAAAATAAAGCATCATGCCCTTTACCAACTCCAGAAAAACGTTCAAATAAATTTACACCGTCAATCGGTTGGTTATTTGGTAATTGCGCACCGGCTACATAGGCAAAAGTCGGCAGTAAATCTAAACTTGAAGTCAGTTCTTGGGTGCCACTTCCTGCTGGAATCACTTGAGGCCAACTCGCTAAATAAGGCACGCGAACCCCACCTTCAAACAACGTATATTTTGAACCGGTTAACGGTGCATTATTTCCAAAATTACAAGCAGAACCACCATTATCGGTTAAATAAATAACAAGAGTATTCTGCAACGTTTCAGTCTCTTCTAAAAGATCCAACAAACGGCCAATTTCTTCATCCATCATCTCAAGTTGCGCTAAATAATATTCTCGCCCATTTTCTAAATTCGGTGAAATCGCGCCATCATACCAGTCAACGTATTCATCAACTATCGGATCGAAATCAGGGTGCGCCTTTAAGCCTCTTTTAGCCAACTCTTCTTCTGGCAATTGCCAAGTAAAATTATGAACGGCATTAAACGCGACCATGCAAAAATACGGGTCATGGGCTTGAATTGCTTCAGTCATAAAGTCACGCGCTCGTCGCCCAAATTCACGCGTTAAATGTTCATGACAAGCAACAGGTACACCATTTTCATACATCGCGTGCATCCCGTGATAATACGCTGCGTCACCATATTTCCCAACCGCATCAAGCTCGTGTGTTAAGTAATGTAGACGCCCCATTCCTTGAGCTGCTAAGCCATAAAAAGACGAGTCAAAACCGTGTTGATCTGGACAACTACGACTACCTGGCGTATCTGGTCCGTAGTGAACTTTACCGAAATACCCGGTTTGATAGCCTGCTGGTTTTAAAATTTCAGGAATCGCTTGATAATCATTCGGCGCAAAACTCGAATTGCCAAACCACTCTGCTCCCCAACGTTGCTGATAGCTTCCCACCATTAAGCCCGCTCTAGATGGCGAACAAATCGGAGCGCTTACAAATCCTTGTTCAAACGACATGCCTGAACTTCTCAAGCGATCTAAATTCGGTGTATGAACATCTTCGTTCCGCCCTTGAAAAGACAAATCGCCATACCCATGATCATCTGATAAAATCAATAAAATATTAGGTTTACTCCCAAACAGGGTTACTTCTTTTGTTTCTTCACTCAAAGAAAACACCTCTTATCATTTATTTCATTTTTATTATACCGTAAATTTAAATGATAGGAGGTTTTTTTACTTAATATTATTTATCAAATTAAGTGAGACAGTTGTTCGACATTTACGTGACTCAAAAGGATACCGTTTAATTCCTATGCAAAAATCTATCTTTTTTTCATCATCCAACATATCTCCAGAGCAAACAAATACTGTCCTACCAGTCAGTAGAGATATATAGGCCTATACAACAAAAGATTGATCATTTTTCTTTTATACCTCATTTACTGTCTCAATCCCCATGTTATCAATCTTTAATATCTTATTAAACTTTGAAATACTTTCAACGTTGTGAGTAATTAAAACGACAATCTTATCGTCTCCATAGTTATGTATTATAGAATCAATAATTTGATCCGTATTTTTTTTATCTAAGCTGGATGTCGGTTCATCTAATATTATGACATCAGGATTCCTTAAAAATATTCGAGATAGAGCTATTCTTTGCTTTTGTCCTAGTGACAAATCTACTCCATCTTTTCCGTATATAGTTTGGTATCCGTTGTCTAACTCTGTTATAAATGAATGAGCCCCTGCTCTTTGTGCAGCTAAAATAACCTCATCTTCAGAATCGTCTCCAACGGATCCTATTAAAATGTTATCAAGTAAACTCATTTCAAATAAGTAACTCTCCTGAGACAGATAGCCTACTTTTTCTCTAAATTGAATTAGGTTAACATCATCTATACTGCTACCATTGATGTATATATTCCCTTCCGTTGCTTGATGAAATCCAAATAATAATTTTAGAAGAGTTGACTTACCTGTTCCACTGTCACCTACAAAACAAATAGAGTCGCCTTTATTTAAGCAAATATCTATATTTTTAAAAGTATTTTTTTTTGAATTAGGGTATGAAAAGGTTAGGTTATCAAAACGTATTTGATCTATTGTCTCTAGAGATATGTTTTTTAGGTTTTCAGATAGTTTATCTTTTGATTCTTTTTCTAAAATAACATTTAACCTGTTCCTTGATATTAAGTAACTTTGATATTCTGAGTATACTTCTGACACTCTTGATACGGGCCACTCAATTCTATCTATATAATTTATGAGTACCAAGAGTACACCTATTGTTAAACTTCCATTTAAAACTTGGTATCCACCAATCCATAAAACTAATAGCATTGCTAACCAGTAAATTATTATTGTAGCGCTAGCAAGTTTTTGTATAACTATATACCTTGTTTTTTTATCAATAAGATTGGTAGAAACACTTTTTAACCTGTTTAAAAAGTGTTTCTGTTTATTAAAAATCCTTATTTGTATGATACCACTCAAAATATCTTGAATTAAAGAGTTCATATCCGTAACTCTATTTTGAACATCTGTATTCAGACTAACCAATTGAGGCTTAAATATCATAGGTAAGAGCCCGTAAAAGGGAATCACAGCGATTGATATTATTCCAATTCTCCAATCGACATAAAATAAGATAGTGATTGTAACCAATAAACTTAATATTTGAGAAAGAATATCTTTAAGTCCAAAAATTAAAAAATCCGAAATCCGATTAATATCGTTCTCTAATAAAGTGATAACTTTTCCCCTTTCAGAAATCGGATAATCGCTAATTTCATCATCTAGAATTTTTTTGATCAAATCAATTCTAAGTTTCATGCTAATTTCTTCTTTTGATTTAATCATTAATTTGGGTAAAACAATATGTAAATAAACACTCAAAACAGCAAAAAAGATGTAACTAAAGCTAATTTTCCAAATAAGGTCCATCCTTTGATGTAATAATACATCATCAATAATAATTTGATTCAACCAGGGAATGCTGAATGATATGGTTATTTGTAAAATCACATTAAATATTATCTTGCTTTTATATTTTACAATTTTTATCCGTGCATTTGTTGTCATAATTCAACCTCATTAATTAAGTTCTCTAACTTCTCACCTAAAATCCCGCCTCGTTAGGAGAGCGGGATTTTAGGATATAAATATTTTTCACCAAAAAATACCTTAAAAAATACCTTTGCTCGCCCATCTTGAACACAAAAAAAGCATTCAAAAATGAATGCTTTAAAAGATGATCCGTACGGGATTCGAACCCGTGTTACCGCCGTGAAAGGGCGGTGTCTTAACCGCTTGACCAACGGACCAAAAAATACGGAGAAGGAGGGATTTGAACCCTCGCGCCGATTTCTCGACCTACACCCTTAGCAGGGGCGCCTCTTCAGCCTCTTGAGTACTTCCCCAAAACCAATAAAGGTTTTAATAAATGGGCCTAAATGGACTCGAACCATCGACCTCACGCTTATCAGGCGTGCGCTCTAACCAGCTGAGCTATAGGCCCGATATAACAAAATCAAGCGGGTGACGAGAATCGAACTCGCGACAACAGCTTGGAAGGCTGTGGTTTTACCACTAAACTACACCCGCATGGCGGTCTGGACGGGACTCGAACCCGCGACCTCCTGCGTGACAGGCAGGCATTCTAACCAACTGAACTACCAAACCATATGGTGGATTTTGTTATTCGATTTTTGTTGTCAAAGACTAAGTCTAATTCAACAATTGCGGGAGCAGGATTTGAACCTACGACCTTCGGGTTATGAGCCCGACGAGCTACCGAACTGCTCCATCCCGCGATAATATAAAAATAAATAAAAAGGAGGATAAGAGATTCGAACTCTTGCACGGTTTTACCCGCCTGACGGTTTTCAAGACCGTTCCCTTCAGCCGGACTTGGGTAATCCTCCGTAATAAATATTTAAAAATGATCCGTACGGGATTCGAACCCGTGTTACCGCCGTGAAAGGGCGGTGTCTTAACCGCTTGACCAACGGACCAATTCATATAATGGGCCTAAATGGACTCGAACCATCGACCTCACGCTTATCAGGCGTGCGCTCTAACCAGCTGAGCTATAGGCCCTAAATTTTTCCAAAAGCGGGTGACGAGAATCGAACTCGCGACAACAGCTTGGAAGGCTGTGGTTTTACCACTAAACTACACCCGCAAAAGGGTAATGGCGCGAGACGGAATCGAACCGCCGACACATGGAGCTTCAATCCATTGCTCTACCAACTGAGCTACCGAGCCAAAAAAATAAAAACGGTCTGGACGGGACTCGAACCCGCGACCTCCTGCGTGACAGGCAGGCATTCTAACCAACTGAACTACCAAACCACTAAAACTTTGCTTTAAATAAGCAATTGCGGGAGCAGGATTTGAACCTACGACCTTCGGGTTATGAGCCCGACGAGCTACCGAACTGCTCCATCCCGCGATAATATAAAAATAAATAAAAAGGAGGATAAGAGATTCGAACTCTTGCACGGTTTTACCCGCCTGACGGTTTTCAAGACCGTTCCCTTCAGCCGGACTTGGGTAATCCTCCGTAATAATGTATACAATGCCCAATGGACCTTGTAGGACTCGAACCTACGACCGGACGGTTATGAGCCGTCTGCTCTAACCAACTGAGCTAAAGGTCCTGGCTCTAAAAAAATCGCGGCGAAGGGGATCGAACCCCCGACCTCCCGGGTATGAACCGGACGCTCTAGCCAGCTGAGCTACACCGCGAAATAAAGAATCATTTATTCAAATGATATGGAGCCTAGCGGGATCGAACCGCTGACCTCCTGCGTGCAAAGCAGGCGCTCTCCCAGCTGAGCTAAGGCCCCAGAAAATTGAAATCGGGAAGACAGGATTCGAACCTGCGACCCCTTGGTCCCAAACCAAGTGCTCTACCAAGCTGAGCTACTTCCCGTTTATTGCTAACGCGCCCGAGAGGAGTCGAACCCCTAACCTTCTGATCCGTAGTCAGACACTCTATCCAATTGAGCTACGGGCGCAATATTTAAACTAATGAAATGCCGAGGGCCGGAATCGAACCGGCACGGTGATCACTCACCGCAGGATTTTAAGTCCTGTGCGTCTGCCAGTTCCGCCACCCCGGCTTAAGAATTGGCTAAAGCGGAAAACGGGGTTCGAACCCGCGACCCCCACCTTGGCAAGGTGGTGCTCTACCACTGAGCTATTTCCGCAATTTATTTAAAATGCCGGCTAAAGGACTTGAACCCTCGACCCTCTGATTACAAATCAGATGCTCTACCAACTGAGCTAAGCCGGCTAATAATTTGTTCATGCGGGTGAAGGGATTTGAACCCCCACGCCCAAAGGCGCTAGATCCTAAGTCTAGTGCGTCTGCCAATTCCGCCACACCCGCGGGTTGAATTGGAAATGAGTCGTACAGGGCTCGAACCTGTGACCCTCTGATTAAAAGTCAGATGCTCTACCAACTGAGCTAACGACTCATATGGGGATTAACGGGATCGAACCGCTGACCCTCTGCTTGTAAGGCAGATGCTCTCCCAGCTGAGCTAAATCCCCATAATGAAATGGTATTAAAATAATACAGCGTGGCGACGTCCTGCTCTCACAAAGGGAAACCCTTCACTACAATCGGCGCTAAGAAGCTTAACTTCTGTGTTCGGCATGGGTACA